>CAYJQC010000013.1:0-137372 GCA_964372215.1 uncultured Rhodospirillaceae bacterium | reverse complement strand
CACGAGGCGGATGGCGGCGGGGAGGTTGAACCCGAACGCCGACAGCCCGGCGGCGGGGGGGGGGGGGCGGCGGGGGGCGGCGCCCCCCCCCCGCGCGGGCGGGGGGGCCCCCCCCCCGCCCCGGCTCGCGAAGTTGCGTGCGGTTTGGCGCGTCGAGCGGGTCGCGGCGACCCCGTCGCGCCCTATTTTGCCGAGGCCACCGCCTGGGCGGCCATCACCGAGATCAGGTGGGCGCGGTATTCGGCGCTGCCGTGCATGTCGCTGTTGAGCCCGGATGCCGGCACCTTGATCGACTTCACGGCGTCGGCCGAGAAGTTCGAGGCCAGCGCCTTCTCCATGTCCGGCACCCGGAACACGCAGGGCCCGGCGCCGGTCACCGCCACCCGCACGCCGCCGCCGGTCTTGGCCACCATGACGCCGACCATGCAATAGCGCGAGGCCGGGTTGGGGAACTTGGCGTAGCCAGCCTTCTCGGGCTTGGGGAAGACTACCGCGGTGATGATCTCGCCCGGTTCCAGCGCAGTCTCGAACATGCCTTTGAAGAAATCGTCGGCCTTGATGTCGCGCTTGTTGGTCTTGACCGTGGCGCCGAGGCCGAGCACCGCCGCCGGGTAGTCGGCGGCTGGGTCGTTGTTGGCGATCGAGCCGCCGATGGTGCCGCAGTTGCGGACCTGCGGGTCGCCGATGCCCTCGGCAAGCGCGGCCAGGGCGGCGATCGCGCCCTTGACCTCGGCCGAGTGGGCGACCGCCGCGTGCGCCGTCATGGCACCCACGGTGACGCCGGAGCCGTCGACCTTGATGCCCCTGAGTTCGGCGATCCCGGCGAGGTCGACGAGGTCCGACGGCGCGGCCAGGCGCTGCTTCAGCGTCGGGATCATGGTCTGACCGCCGGCCAGCAGCTTGCCGTCCGAGGCCGCCTGGATCGCCGTGGCCGCGTCGGCAAGCGAGGACGGCCGGTGAAATGCGAAGTTGTGCATGACTCGTTTCCCCCTACTCGGCCGCGGCCTTGGAGGCCTGCGCGGCGCGCCAGACCTTTTCGGGCGTCGCCGGCATCTCCATGTGCATGATCCCGAGCGCGTCGGTGATGGCGTTCATCAAGGCCGGCGGCGAGGCGATCGCGCCGGCCTCGCCGCAGCCCTTGACCCCCAGCGGATTATGGGTGCAAGGCGTGCTCACCAGACCGACCCGGAAGCTCGGCAGGTCGTCGGCGCGCGGCATGCAGTAGTCCATGTAGGAGCCGGTGAGCAACTGGCCGTCGGCATCGTACACGGCGCCTTCCAGCAGCGCCTGGCCGATGCCCTGGGCGATGCCGCCATGGACCTGGCCCTCGACCACCATCGGGTTCACCACGTTGCCGAAATCGTCGACCGCGACCCAGTCGACGATCTTGGTGATGCCGGTGTCGGGATCGATCTCGACTTCGGCGATATGGACGCCCGAGGGGTAGGTGAAGTTGGCGGGATCGTAGAACGCGGTCTCGTCCAGGCCGGGCTCGACGTCGGGCGGGTAGTTGTGCGGGACATAGGCGGTGAAGCAGACCTCGCCGATGGTCTTCTGCTTGTCGGTGCCGGCGACCTTGAACACTCCCTTGGAGAACTCGATGTCGTCGACCGACGCCTCCATCAGGTGGGCGGCGATCTTCTTGCCCTTGGCGATGATCTTGTCGGCCGCCTTGACCAGGGCCGAGCCGCCGACCGCCAAGCTGCGCGAGCCGTAGGTGCCCATGCCGAACGGCACCCGGGAGGTATCGCCGTGCACCACCTCGATGTTCTCGATCGGCACGCCGAGATAGTCGGAGACCACCTGGGCCAGCGTGGTTTCGTGGCTCTGGCCGTGGCTGTGGGACCCGGTGAAGATGCTGACGCTGCCGGTCGGGTTGAAACGGATCTGCCCGGATTCCCACAGGCCGACCCCGGCGCCGAGCGATCCGACCACCGCCGACGGCGCGATGCCGCAGGCCTCGATATAGGCGGAGAAGCCGATGCCGCGCCGCTTGCCGCGCTTGGCGGCCTCGGCCTTGCGAGCCGGGAAGCCCTTGTAGTCGATCATCTTCAAGGCCGCGTCGAGCGCCTTGTCGTAGTCGCCGATGTCGTACATCAGCGCGACCGGGGTCTGGTACGGGAACTGGCTGGGCTGGATGAAGTTCTTCCGGCGGATCTCGGCCGGATCCATCTTCAGCTCGCGCGCCGCGCATTCGACGATGCGCTCGATGACATAGCTCGCCTCCGGCCGTCCGGCGCCGCGATAGGCGTCGACCGGCGCGGTCGTGGTGAACACGCCCTTGACCTCGGCGAAGATCGCCGGGGTGGCGTACTGGCCCGCCAGCAGCGTGGCGTAGAGATAGGTCGGCACCGAGGTCGCGAAGGTCGAGAGATAGGCGCCGAGATTGGCGATCGTGCTGACCCTGAGGCCCAGGAACTTGCCGTCCTTGTCCATCGCCAGCTCGACATGGCTCAGGTGGTCGCGGCCATGGGCATCGGACAGGAAGGATTCGCTGCGCTCCGCCGTCCACTTGACCGGACGGCGCACCTTCTTGGAGGCCCAGACGCAGACGGTCTCCTCGGCGTAGCAGAAGATCTTCGAGCCGAAGCCGCCGCCGACATCGGGGGCGACGACCCGCAGCTTGTGCTCGGGCATGCCGAAGATGAAGGCGCACAGGATCAGCCGCAGCACATGCGGATTCTGCGAGGTCGAGTAGCAGGTGAAGCTGTCCATCGCCTCGTCGTACTCGCCGATCGCGGCGCGCGGTTCCATCGCGTTCGGAATCAGGCGGTTGTTGACGAGGTCGAGCTTGGTGACGTGGGCCGCCTTGGCGAAGGCCGCGTCGGTCGCCGCCTTGTCGCCGAGCGCCCAGTCGTAGCAGAGATTGCCGGGCGCATCGTCGTGCACCAGGGCCGTGCCCGGCTGAACCGTCTTGGCGAGGTCCACCACCGCGGGGAGAACGTCGTAGTCGACCTCGACCAGCTCGGCCGCGTCCCGCGCCTGGGCGATCGAGTCCGCGATCACCACCGCGACGTGGTCGCCGACATAGCGCACCTTGTCGGTGGCCAGGACCGGGTGTCCGGGTGCCTTGTGCGGGCTGCCGTGGCGATCGGTCACGGTCCAGCCGCAGATCAGCCCGCCGACCTTGTCGGCCGTGGTGTCGGCGCCGGTGAACACGGCCACGACGCCCGGCGCCTTGGCGGCGGCGGCGGTCTCGACCCGCTTGATCTTGGCGTGGGCGTGCGGCGAGCGCACGAACACGGCGTAGGTCTGTCCCGGGCGGTTGATGTCGTCGAGATACTTGCCGCGGCCGGTCAGGAAACGGTAGTCCTCGGTGCGCCGGACGGAGGCGCCGATTCCGGTGTCTGGCATTGTCCTACCCCTTCATGGCCTTGGCGCCGGCCTGCACGGCCTTGACGATGTTGTGATAGCCGGTGCAGCGGCAGATGTTGCCTTCGAGCCACTCGCGCACGTCCCGCTCGCTCGGGCTGGCGTTGTGCTGCGCGAGATCGACCGCGCTCATCACCATGCCCGGGGTGCAGAATCCGCATTGCAGTCCGTGATGCTCGCTGAACTCGGCCTGCATCGGGTGCAGCTCGTCGCCCTTGGCCAGGCCCTCGATGGTGGTGACCTTGGCGCCGTCGGCCTGGACCGCCAGCAGGGTGCAGCTCTTCACCGACTTGCCGTCGACATGGACGACGCAGGCGCCGCACTGGCTGGTGTCGCAGCCGACATGGGTGCCGGTTAGCGACAGCTTGTCGCGCAGGAAGTGAACGAGAAGCGATCGGGCTTCGACCTCGCCCGACACTGGCTTGCCGTTCACCGTCATGGAAACGGTGGGCATCACATCCTCCCCTGTGGCCGGAACGCCGGGAGGCGGCGTTCCCTGTCTTTCGCTTCGACCCGGCGGCGCTTCAAGCGGCCGATCGAAGCACGATCTTTTTATCCGCCCGTCATTGCGGGCGGCGGGCGGTCTCGCCCGCAAGTCTCGATTGCCGGGGCGTCGAGGTCAAGTGCGCAGCGCATGGCGTTACGTTGACACGTCGGCGCCCGTAACAGGATCAGCGGCCGAGCCCGAACACCGCCAGCAGCAGCGCCACCACCACGATCAGCGCGATGATCCAGACCCGCGGGCTGAGCCCCGCGCCGGGCGCCGCGGCCGGCTTGGGCGGCGCCGGTGCCGCCGCAACCGGAGCGCCGGCCGCCGCCGCACCGCCGACGATCTCGGCAAAGCGCCCGAAAAACTGCTCCGCGGTCTTGCGGGCGGCGCCGTCGATCAGGCGCGAGCCGATCTGCGCCAGCTTGCCGCCGACCGAGGCATGCACGGTATAGCGCAGGATGGTTTCCTGGTCGCCGGCTCCCGATTCCAGCTTGACCTCGGCGCCGCCCTTGGCGAACCCGGCGGCGCCGCCCTGGCCCTCGCCGCTGATCTTGTAGCCGTTGGGCGGGTCGAGATCGGACAGGGTGACTTTGCCAGCAAACTTGGCGGAGACCGGGCCGATCCGGCTGGTCACCTTGGCGGTGAACTCGGTGTCGGACAGCTTCACCACCTCTTCGCAACCGGGAATCGCCTGCTTCAGGATCTCGGGATCGTTGAGCGCCTGCCAGACGGTGTCGCGCGGGGCCGGAATGCGGTGCTCGCCGGTCATGTCCATGGCGATGTCTCCTGGGGCAGCAGGGTACGCGGTGTTTCGGTCAGCGTAGCGGTCGGACGCCGCGCCCTCAAGCCAGTCACTGGTAGAGGTAGAGCAGCAGGAACCCGGCGAGCAGCACCGCCACCCACAAGACCGTGCTCCCGGTCGGCCAGGTGCGCGCCAGCACGCCCTGGGGGCCATAGTGGCGATAGACCCCGGCGATCAGCGCCAGGGTACTGCCGTACAGCCGCTGCTCGGTGCGGCGCCAGGCATGGGCGACCAGGGAAGCGGCCCGGCGCACGATCGCCGGCATCAGGCGCCGATACAGCCAGTCGGCATCGACGTTGATCAGCCGCAGCTCGGGCGGATACAGGCCGGTCTTCATCAGCAGCGCGAAGGCGAGCGCCGACCACAGCAGCAGTTGTGTCTGGCTGATCACGTGGGTCCAGGTATAGGGGGCGTAGTCGACCGGCCAGGGCAGCAGGCTGTAGAGCAGCCAGGGATAGCTGCCGTTGAAAATGCAGATCGCCGCGGCGGCGCCCATGGCCAGCAGCATGGAGACCGGCGCCTCGCGGGTCCGGATTCCGGAATCATGGGCGAAGAAGGCGAAGTACGGGATCTTGATGCCGGCATGATGGAACACGCCGGCGGAGGCGAACAGCAGCAGCAGGAATACCACCGTGTGCCCTTCCTGCGCGGCGGCGGCCATCACCATCGACTTGCTGACGAAGCCGCTGAACAGCGGAAAGGCCGAGATCGAGGCGGCGCCGACGATGCACAGCACGGTGGTGATCGGCATCGACTTGTAGAGCCCGCCCAGCTCCGAGCCGTTGATCCGCCCGGTGCGCTCCAGCACCGCCCCCATGGTCATGAGCAGCAGGCCCTTGAACAGCACGTCGTTGAAGGCGTGCGAGACCGCGCCGTTCAGCGCCAGCGCCGAACCGATGCCGATGCCGACCACCATGAAGCCGATCTGGTTGATCATGCTGTAGGCCAGGACCCGCCGCAGGTCGTTCTCGATTACCGCGTAGAAGATCGGGAACACCGCCATGGCGGTGCCGATATAGATCAGCTCCTCGGTGCCGGCGAAGCCGCGGGCGAGGGCGTAGACCGCGACCTTGGTGGTGAAGGCCGAGAGGAAGACGGTGCCGCTCGGGGTCGATTCCGGATAGGCGTCGACCAGCCAGCTATGCAGGAACGGCCAGGCGCATTTGATGCCGAAGGCGAAGAAGACCAGGGTGCCGCCCAGGGTCCCCAGCCCGATCTGGTCGAATTGCGTGGTGCCGGTCTGGTGCAGCAGCAGGAGGGTCCCGGCGAGCAGCAGCAGGCCGGAGCTCACCTGCACCAGGATGTAGCGCATGCCCGCCCGATTGGCGCGCTCGGTGCGCCGCGCCCAGACCAGGAAGGCGGACGCGACCGCCATCACCTCCCAGAACATGAACAGGGTCACCAGGTCGCCGGCCAGCACTGCGCCGACCGCGGCGCCGGCGTAGAGCTGGGTCGAGACATGCTGCACGCGGTCGTTCACGCCGAAGGCGAACAGGCCGCCGATCGCCGCGGCGATGTGGAACAGCAGGGCGAACAGGAAGGACAGGTCGTCGATCCGGCCGAAGGTCAGCGGCAGATCGAGGATCCGGCCCTGCCAGTGGACGCCGTGTGGCAGGGCGAGCAGGTTGGCGAGGCCGACCAGCGGCACCAGGATCGACCAGGCCGACAGCAGGCGGCCGCGCAGGAACGCGGCGCCGAGCGCGCCGAGCGCGAAGATCAGGGGCGGCGGCAGCTCACCGATCATCCGGCGCCTCGCCGTAATAGTCCTCGGGGCGCGACAGCACCTTGCGCAGCTCCTTGGCAATCAGCACCAGGGCGACGCAGGCGCCGAAGCCATAGAGTCCGTAGAAGCCGAAGAAGTCCTCGAAGGCGAAGTCCGTGTGGCGGTGATAGATCAGGTCGACGGCCAGCAGCAGGCCGCAGACGGTGTAGAGCGCCCACAGGATCTTGCGCACGTTGCGGGGGTGGTCGAGCCAGCGCTTGGGGTCGTCGTGTCTTGCCATGGCGGGCTCCCTCTCAGGGGGCTACGAGCTGCGCCAGCAGCCGGTAGAACGGGTCGGGATAGACGAACAGGACGACGCCGGCGAGCGCGGTGAACAGCAGCGGCACCAAGCATAACAACGGCGCCTCGGCGATGCCGCCATCGAATTCGGTCGGCGCCGGACCCGGGAAAAAGGCGCGCACGGCGATCGGCAGGAGGTAGGCGATGTTGAGCAGGCTGCTCGCCATGAACACCGTCATCAGCACGACCTCGCCGGCGTCGAGCGCTCCCAGCATCAGGTACCACTTGCTCCAGCTGCCGCCGAACGGCGGCAGGCCGATGATGCTCAGGCTGCCGAGCAGAAACGCGAACATGGTGTACGGCATGGCCCGGCCGATGCCGCGCAGCTCGCTCACCTTCTGCTTGTGGGCGGTGATGATGATGGCGCCGGCGCAGAAGAACAGGGTGATCTTGCCGAAGGCGTGCATGAGGATGTGGAGTCCGCCGCCGATCACGCTGCTGCTGGTCGCCATCAGGGCGCCGAGCACGATGTAGGAGAGCTGGCTGACCGTGGAGTAGGCCAGCCGGGCCTTCAGGTTGTCGCGGGTATAGGCGATCAGCGAGGCGGCCAGCACGGTGAAGGCCGCGATCCAGGTGATCCACTCGCCCGGGCGGGCCGACTGCATCAGGTCGAGGCCGAACACGTAGATCACGATCTTGAGCACGGTGAACACGCCGGCCTTCACCACCGCCACGGCGTGCAGCAGGGCGCTGACCGGGGTGGGCGCCACCATCGCGGCCGGCAGCCAGCGGTGGAACGGCATGATCGCGGCCTTGCCGACGCCGAAGATGTACAGGGCGAACAAGACCGGCAGCAGGCCTGGCGCGATTCCGGCCAGGATTCCGCCGCTGCGGAAATCGAGGGTTCCAGTGAGGCTGTAGGTCCAGATGATGGCGAGCAGCAGCAGGCCGATCGAGGTGCCCATGAGGATGCCGAGATAGATCCGGCCCGAGCGCACCGCCGCCTGGGTACCGGCATGGGTCACCAGCGGAAAAGTCGAGAGCGTCAGAATTTCGTAGAACACGAACAGCGTCAGCAGGTTGCCGGCGAAGGCGATGCCGATGGCGCTGCCGATGGCGATGGCGAAGCAGGTGTAGAAGCGGGTCTGGTTGCGCTCGTGATGCGCCCGCATGTAGCCGATCGAGTAGAGCGAGTTCGGAATCCACAGGAAGCTGGCGATCAGCGCGAACAGCATGCCGAGTGGCTCGACCTGGAAGGCGATGGCGAGGCCGGCCACCGGCTCGAACCAGGTCGCCGCCGGCCGCGCGCCGGCCATGACCCCGGGCAGCAGGGCGGCCACGCAGACGAAGGCGGCGCCGGCGGTGATCAGGGTGACCGCCTCGCGCAAGTTGGGCCGCCGGCCGCTGAGCGCGATCAGCAGCGCGCCGGCGAGCGGCACCAGCGGGGCGAGGGTGACCAGGGTCTCCGGGCTCATGGCGCCGCCGCCGGTCCCAGCCCAGTCGCCGCCCCGAGCAGCAGGGCGGCGGCCTGCCGGGCGATCGTCACCGGCAGGCTGCTGTCGACCCCGAACCAGATGCTGGCGCCGATCAGCAGCCAGGTCGGTACCAGCATCGAGATCGGCGCCTCGCGCACCGGGCCGCGTCCTTCCTCGGGCGCCGTGAACCACAGCACCTCGACGACCCGCCAGACATAGATCACCGCCAGCAGCGAGCTCGCGAGGATCAGCACCGCGACCGGCCACAGCCCGCCGTCGAGTGCCGCGCGCACCAGATACCACTTGCTGATGAACCCGGCGGTCAGCGGCACCCCGATCAGGCCCAGGCCGCCGACCAGGAACGCCGCCATGGTGATCGGCATGTCGCGTCCCAGGCCGCGGGCGTTGCTGATCCGGGTGTTGCCGAGGCGCAGCGCCATGCAGCCGAGCGCCAGGAACATGCCGCCCTTGATCAGCGCGTGATTGAACAGGTGCAGGATTCCGGCGGCCAGCCCGTCGACACTGCCGAACGAGATGCCGAGCACGATGTAGCCGATCTGCGCCACGCTGGAATAGGCCAGCAGCCGCTTGAGATCGTGCTGGAAGATCGCCACCAGCGAGGCGAAGACCATGCCGAGCAGGGCGAGCGGCATGAGCGCGCGGTCGAGCAGCATGGCCTCGAAGGCGAAGGCCACGCCGAACACCCCGAACAGGAACCTGAGCAGCATGTAGACCGACACCTTGGTCGCCGTGGCGGCCAGGAAGGCGCTGACCGCGGAGGGCGCGTAGGTGTAGGCGTTCGGCAGCCAGAGATGCAGCGGGAACAGCGCCAGCTTCAGGCAGATGCCGACGGTCAGGAAGGCGAGCGAGACGCGAACCGTGCGGTTGCCCTCGAGGGCGACCAGGCGTTCCGCGAGATCGGCCATGTTGAGCGTGCCGGTCACCATGTAGGCGAGGCCGATGCCGACCAGGATGAAGGTCGCGCCGATGGTGCCCATGACGAGATAGGTGTAGGCGGCGCGCAGGGCACGCCGGTCGCGCCCCATACTGACCAGCGCATAGGTCGACAGCGACGAGATCTCGAGGAACACGAAGACGTTGAAGGCGTCGCCGGTGGCGACGATGCCGAGCAGGCCGGTGAGGCACAGCAGAAAGGCGCTGTAGAACAGATAGATCCGTTCCGGATCGATCTCCGCGGCGACGCTGACCCGGGCATAGGGCAGCACGACCGCGCCGATCAGCGAGACGATCACGAGCAAGAGCGCGTTGAGCGCGTCGATCCGGTACTCGATGCCCCACGGTGCCGCCCAGCCGCCGATGGCATAGGAGATCGGCCCGCCTTCGGCGACCTGCCGGAGCAGCAGCACCGCGATCAGCAAGGCGAGCCAGGATGCCAGCATCGCCAGGGCCCATGCCGCCTGGCGCTGGCGCAGGAGTACGCAGAGCGGGGCGGCCAGGAGCGGAACGACGACCTGGAGGATGGGAAGGTGGGCGGCGATCACGGGTTTCCGTCGAGAGCTTGCAGCTCGTCCTCTTCGACCGTCCCGTACTCCTCCCGGATGCGAACCGCGAGCGCCAGGCCGAGGGCGGTGGTCGCCACGCCGACGACGATCGCGGTCAGGATCAGGACGTGGGGCAGCGGGTTGGAATAGACCTCGAAGCCGGGATCCAGGATCGGCGCGGTGCCGCCTCTGACCTTGCCCATGCTGATGTAGAGCACGAACACCGAGGTCTGGAAGATGTTCAGCCCGACGATCTTCTTGATCAGGTTGCCGCGCGCGATGACGACGTAGAAGCCGAGCATCATCAGCACGACGACGATCCAGTAGTTGTAGAGTCCGAGGAACTGCTCCATCGCTCAGGCGCGTCCCGCGAAGGCGAAGTAGATGGCGACCATGGTGGCGGAGACGGTCGTGCCGACGCCGAGCTCGACCAGCAGGACGCCGAGATGCTGCCCGTGCACGGGCTCATGGGCGAACACGGAATAGTCGAGGAAGTTGCCGCCGAGCACGAGGCCCGCGACACCCACGCCGGCATAGAGCAGCACGCCAAGCGCAACCCCGGCGCGGATCAGCCAGGGGCGGGCGACGCGCTGCGCGGTCCTCAGGCCGAAGATCATGGCGTAGAGGATGAAGCCGGCGCCGAAGATCACCCCGGCCTGGAAGCCGCCGCCCGGCCCGTAGTCGCCGTGGAACTGGACGTACAACGCGAACAGCAGGATCACCGGCAACAGCAGCTTGACGACGATGCGCAGGATGAAGTGATGACTCATCGCGGGCCGACCTTGGGGCCCTTGCGGCGCCGCCCGCCGAGCAGCAGCAGCACCCCGATGCCGGCGGTGAAGATCACTGTGGTTTCGCCGAGCGTGTCATAGCCGCGATAGCTGGCCAGGACCGAGGTCACCACGTTCGGCAGCCCGACCTCCCGGGCCGAGTCCTGCAGGTAGCGCGGCGCCACGTGCCGGTGGATCGGGGCTGCGGGATCGCCGTAATGCGGCATGTCGAGGGTGCCGTAGATCAGCGCCGCGCCGGTGACCAGCACCACGCCCAGCGGCAGCAGGGCCGGCGGTCCCGCGCTCTTCTCCTTGCGCGAGCTGAGGGCGAGGGTGCTCAGCATCAGCACCGTCGAGATGCCGGCACCGACCGAGGCCTCGGTGAAGGCGACGTCGACCGCGTCGGTGACCACGAAGAACCCGGCGGACAACAGGCTGAATATCCCGGTCAGCATCACCACAGCGAACAGGTTGCGCAGCACGACCACCGCAATGGCGGTGCTGGCCAGGAACATCAGCAGGACCACGTCGACGAAATCGATCATGCCCGGCCCTCGTCCCCGGAATTGCGTGCGAGGCGCGGCCGAAAGCCGCTCGCCAGCGCCGTGCGGGCCAGCGCGTGGGTGGATGTCGGGCTGGTGAAGAACAGGAAGGCGAGGATCAGCGCCAGCTTCACGGTGACCAAGGTGAACCCGCTCTGCAGCATGAGGCCGAGGGCGATGAGTCCGGCGCCCGCCGTGTCGGTGAGCGAGGCTGCATGGAGGCGCGTGAAGACGTCGGGCAGGCGCAGGATGCCGATCCCGCCGATCACCATGAATGCGCAGCCGCCGAGCAGCAGGGCCCAGCTCAGAATGTCGACGACCAGTGCCATCTAGATCAGGCTCTCCCGCTCGTCGGTTTCGTCCGGCCGCTCGTCCCGGGTCGGCTTGGCATAGCGCCGGAACTTGAGCACCGCGATCGTGCCGATGAAGTTGATGAGCGCGTAAACAAGCGCGATGTCGAGAAACTCCGGCCGGCCCGCCAGAAACCCGAGCACGGCGATCAGCAGCACGGTCTTGGTGCCGAACACGTTGACGGCCAGCAGCCGGTCATAGACCGTCGGGCCGATGAAGGCGCGTGCCAGTGCCATGGCCATGGTGACCAGAATGGCGATGGTGGCGGCGGTGAACATCAGCCGGCGCTCTCATCCATCATGGCGGTGACGCGCCGGTCCATCTCGCCGGCGGCGAGCGCGGCAGCGCCGTCGGCGGTCAACGCGTGAACGTCGATGAAGCCGTCGTCGATGCTCATGGAGACGGTGCCCGGGGTCAGGGTGATCGAATTGGCGTAGATCATCTGGCCGAGCTCGCTCCGCTGGCTGGCCTTGACCCGGATCCGGGTCGGCGTGACCGGCAGGCGCGGATCGAGGATGCGGCGCGCCACGTCGATGTTCGACTTGGCGATCTCCAGCAGCAGCCACGGAAAGTAGGACAACGCCGTGGGCCCGAGATGGATCGGGTGCCCTTCGTGATCGACCACGTCCATGCGCAGGGAAATCGCCACGACCACGGCACAGGACAGCACGCCGAATCCGAGCAGCAGCGGCTCGAAATGCCCCGACAGCAGAATCCACAGGCCGGCCAATACAGCGGCCAAGCTGATCGCGTGGACCACTTGACACCTCTTTCGTTTCGCGTCGGTTTGCCCGATCTTGCAGCCGGAATCCCCAGCCGGGGGGAACCTAAAGCCCTGCCGCGGCCATCGCCAGCAGAATCGGACCCCGCCGCGGGCGGGTGGCGGGCTCAGCGCAGGACGGCGGTATACTCGCCGACCGGCGGAACCCGGGAAAGCAGCCCCTGCGCCGCCAGGAAATCGGCAAACCGCTCATAGCGGCCGGCATCGAGGGCCGCGGGCCGCAACGCGAAGCGCGGCAGCGTATCGCGCCAGGCGCGGCGGTTCAGCTCGTCGTCGAGATCCGGATGGGCCCCGACGAACAGCCGCCAGGACTCGTCCGGGTGGTTGAGCATGAATTGGACCGCCTGCTCGAGCGCCGCCAGGAAGCGGGGCAGGCGGGCGTCGTCCAGGCGAGCGGCATTGGCCACCAGGATCAGCTCGTCATAGGCCGGCACGCCCTCCTCCTCGGGGTAGAAGGCGCGGCCGGGCCGGCCCTCGATGGCGAGCTGGTTGAGCTCGAAATTGCGGAACGCGCCGATCACCGCGTCCACCTGGCCGGACAGCAGCGCCTGCGACAGCGCGAAATTGACGTTGATCAGGGTGACTTCGTCGAGGCCGACGCCGTACTGGCCGAGCATCTGCCGCAGCAGCGCGTCCTCGAAGCCGCCGACGGAATAGCCGATGCGGCGGCCCCTGAGATCGGCAATGGTCCCGATCGGGCCGTCGGCGAGCACGACCAGCGCGTTGAGCGGCGTCGCCACCAGCGTGCCGATGCGCACCAGCGGCAGGCCGGCGGCGGCCTGCAGGTGCAGCTGCGGCTGATAGGAGACCGCGAGGTCGGCTTCGCCGGCGGCCACCAGCTTCGGCGGGTCGTTGGGATCGGCGGGCGCGACCAGCTCGACCTCGAGATCATGCGCCGCGAAGAAGCCCCGCTCCTGGGCGACGACCAGGGGGCCGTGATCCGGGTTGACGAACCAGTCGAGCAGCACGGTGAGCCGCTCGGCCGCCTGGGCAGACGACGGCAGGACCAGCGCGAGCGCGAGCGCGAGCATGAGCGGGCGGATCGGGCGGAGGCAGGTCATCGGGAACTCCTTGCGGGCCGTCAGTCTTCGGAAAACAGGGTCTCGGGCTGCCACGGCACCAGCCGGCGCAGCACGGCGTCGGTCGCGAAGTAGAGCGCGACGCCGATCGCCGCCAGGGTCACCAGCGCGGCGAACATCAGGTCGATCTGCACCCGGGCGTTGGCGTGCAGCATGAGGTAGCCGAGGCCGGCGCTGGCGCCGACCCACTCGCCGATCACCGCGCCGATCGGCGCCACCGCGGCGGCGACCCGGAGGCCGGAGGCGAGCGCCGGCAGCGCCGCCGGCAGGCGGATGCGGACGAGGATGGCCCAGCGCGACGCGCCCATGCTGCGGGCGAGGTCGAGCCAGCCCGGATCGGTGCGGCGCAGCCCGTCGAAGAACGCCGCGGTGACCGGGAAATAGATCACCAGCACCGCCATGGCGACCTTGGAAGCCATGCCGTAGCCGAGCCAGAGCACCAGGAGCGGCGCCAGCGCGAACACCGGGATCGCCTGGCTGACCACGACCACCGGCAGCAGCCAGTGGCGCGCCGGCCGGAAATAGCTCATGGCGAGCGCGGTGGCGCCGCCGAGCGCCGCGCCGCAGCCGAGACCCAGCAGGATCTCGGCGAGCGTGCGCAGCGCATGGACTCCGATCAGCCCGGCGCGGTCGACCAGCGCCGCGCCGACCGCCGCCGGGCCGGGCAGGATGTAGGCCGGCACGCCGGTGAGCCAGACCGCGGCCTGCCACAGCCCGACCAGTCCGGCGAGCACGATCGCGGCGCGCAGCGCTACGCGGCTCATGCGGTCGCCTCCGCGGCCGCCGCCAGGCGCTTCAGAAGCTCGCCCTGGAGCGCGAGCAGGGCCGGGTCGGTGACCGCGCGCGGCGGCGCGCCCGGCGGCTCCAGCGCCGCGTCGAGCCGGGCCGGCTGCCCCGCCAGGACATGGATGCGATGGCCGAGGCGCAGGGCCTCCAGGGGATCGTGGGTGACCAGCAGCACGGTGCGGCCGACCAGCAGCCGCGCCGCCAGTTCCTGCAGCCGCAGCCGGGCCGGCACGTCGAGGCCCGAGAACGGCTCGTCCATCAGTACCACCGGCCGGTTCTCGGCCAGGGTGCGGGCCAGGGCGACGCGCTGGCGCATGCCGCCGGAGAGCTGTGCCGGCGGCTTGGCTTCCTGGCCGGCGAGGCCGACCGAGGCCAGCAGCACCGCCGCCCGCTGCCGCGCCGTGCGGTCCAGCTCGCCGCGCAGGCGGCTGCCCAGGGTGACGTTGCCGAGGGTGTCGAGCCAGGGCAGCAGGAGGTCCTGCTGGGCCATGTAGGCGACCCGCCCGGCGAGCGCCCCGCCATCGCTGCAGCGGATCCGGGTCTCGCTGCCCGCCGGCTCCAGCCCGGCGACCAGGCGCAGCAGGGTGGACTTGCCGACGCCGCTCGGGCCCAGCAGGCAGGTCCAGCGCCCGGCCGGCAGCTCGAGGTCGAGGGCCTCGAACAGCGGCGCGCCGCCATAGGTCACGCGGCCGGCATGCAGATGGATGGAGATCGGGGCCGAGACGGCCGGAAGAATCATGGAACGCGTCCCTACGCCGGTACGAACCGGGTCAGGTTCTAGGGGTCGTCGCGCCTGTCGCGACCTCTCAGCCGGAAACTCGAGCCGGCTCCCCCCGCTGCTGCAGGCCGGTGTACGGCCAAACCGTGCCGCTGGCAAGTGCGGCGCAGACGCCAGTTCAGGCCGCCGTCGCGACCGCGAACAGGGCCACCAGATACAGGCCGTACATGGCGACCAGCAGCGCGCCCCGCCGCCGCCGCATGACGACGTCGCGGGCCGGCAGGAGCACCAGCACCGCAGCCAATCCGAAGCCGAGCCCGACGACGGCTTCGCTGGGCGGCACCTCGATCGGGTGGATCAGCGCGGCCACCGGCACGATCAGCAGGATGTTGAAGATGTTGCTGCCGAGCAGCATGCCGAGCCCGATCTCGCAACGGCCGCGCAGCGCGGCGATGACGGTGGTGGCGAACTCGGGCATCGTGGTGCCGAGCGCGACCAGCGTGCTGCCGATGAAGAAGCCGTCGACCCCCAGCGCGCCGGTAATCTGGCGGGTTGCGAGGATAATGAGCTGCCCGGCGACCGCCAGGGAGATCAGGCCGGTGGCCGCGAAGCTCAGCGCCACCGCCAGGTTGCCGGCGACCGGATCCTGGGCGCGGCGATGGCGCCGGGCATCGAGCCCATGGGCGACCAGCCAGGCTGCGAACACCGCCAGCATGGTCAGGGCGTCGAGGCGCGACAGGACGTCGTCGATCAGCAGCAAGCCGGTGATGACCGGCGCGAGTAGCGCGATGGGAATATCCCGCCGCTGACTCTCGGAACGTACCGGAATCGGCGCGATCACCAGGGCCAGGCCCAGAATCAGCGCGATGTTGACGACATTGCTGCCGATCGCGTTGCCGAGACCGATTTGCGGGCGGCCATCGAGGGCGGCGCTGACCGACACCGCCAGCTCGGGCGCCGAGGTCGCGAACGCCGCTAGGGTGGCGGCGACGATCGCGGTCGGGATGCGGGTTCGCCCGGCCAGCCCCAGCACGCTGCGCACGAACAGTTCGCCGCCCAGCCCGGCCAGCAGCAGGCCGCCGCCAAACATCACGATCGAAGTCATTGCGGCGCGAGCATAGCAGCCGGCTCGCGGCGTCGGGTAGCGATGGCCGACATGGCAGCGCTTTCTGGCTACGATGAGGCGATGACCGTTCGACCCTGGCTGATCGGCAGCGAGATCTATCGCGGCTCGTCCTATGGGCCGCGCCATCCGCTCGCGGTGCAGCGGGTGCCGTCGGCACTCGACCTGATCCGCGCCATGGGCTGGCTCGACGAGGCGCGCTATGTCGACAGTCCGCGCGCGACCCCGGCGCAGCTCACGCGGTTTCACGCCGCCGACTATGTCGCCGCGCTGATCGCCGCCGAGCGTGCCGGCCGGGCCGATGCCGAGACCTGCCGACGCTACAATTTCGGCTGCAACGGCAATCCGGTGTTTCCCGAGATGTTCCGCCGCCCGGCGACCGCCTGCGGCGGCACGCTGGCGGCGGTCGGCCTGCTGGCGGCGGGCGGCACGGTCTTCCATCCCGCCGGCGGCACCCATCACGGCCGCCCCGACCGGGCCAGCGGGTTCTGCTACTTCAACGATCCGGCCCTCGGGATCCTGGGTCTTCTCGATGCCGGGCTGGCGCCGATCTACTATGTCGATGTCGACGCCCACCATGGCGACGGCGTGCAGGACGCGTTCGCCGCCGAGTCCCGGGTGTTCACCCTGTCGATCCACGAGAACGGCCGCTGGCCCCGCACCGGACGGCTCGACGATCGCGCCGGCGGCATGGCGCGCAACCTGCCGGTGCCGGCGGGCTTCAACGACGACGAGCTGGCCTACCTGGTCGAGCGCGTGGTGCTGCCGATCGGGCGGGAGCTGGCGCCGGCGGCGGTCGTGCTGCAATGCGGCGCCGATGGCCTGGACGACGACCCCATGAGCGGCCTGGCCCTGTCCAACCGCGCGCTGTGGGCGGTGGTGCGCGGGCTCGCCGACCTCGCTCCGCGGTTCCTGGTGCTGGGCGGCGGCGGCTACAATCCCTGGTCGGTCGGGCGCTGCTGGGCCGGGGTATGGGCGACTCTGGCCGGCATCGATCCGGCGGTCGCGCCGACGCCGGCCGCGCTCGACGTGCTGTCACGGCTGACCTGGAACCGTCGCCAGGGCCGCGATCCGCCGGCCCATTGGCTGACCACCATCGCCGATTCGCCGCGGCCGGGGCCGGTGCGCGACGAGATCCGCGCGATTGCCGAGATTGCGCTGGCGCCTTGACCGCGGCCGGGCCGCTGCGGCCCTATGGCGCCGCGCAGCAGGGATTCCCGAGGGCTGGCGAGAGCAGGGCAGGGGCGATGGGCGGCTGGTGGAAATGGGCGGCGATCGCCTTGACGGTCTTCGTGGCCGCAGCGGCCCGGGCCGAGCAGGCGGTCAGCTTCGCGCGCTCCGAACTGGTGGTGGAGACCGCGGCCGGCGACGCCTATCGCTTCGATGTCGAAGTCGCGTTGTCGATGCAGCAGCGCGCGCGCGGGCTGATGTTTCGCGAGCACATGGCCGACGATGCCGGCATGCTGTTCGTCTATCCGGCCGAGCAGCAGATCCGCATGTGGATGAAGAACACGCTGATCCCGCTCGACATGCTGTTCGTGGCGAATGATGGCCGGATCGTCGACATCGCGGTGGATACGGTGCCGTTCTCGGAGGCGGTGGTGGCGTCGTCCGGGCCGGTCCGGGCGGTGATCGAACTCAATGCCGGTACCGCCGCGCGGCTCGGCATCCGGGTCGGGGATCTGGTGCGCCACCCGCTGTTCGGCGGCGGCTGAGACCGGTGCCGCCGGCCGCTGCGGCCTCCAGGACCCGTGCGGGTCCCGGAGCGGTCAGAATCAGGCCTGCGGATCCTGCTGGGCCGTCTCGGGCTGGTGGCCCTGCCACGACTCGCCGGCCGCCACCAGGCAGCTGACGCCGTTCGGCATGGTGATGATGATGGTCCAGGTCGCGCCGTCGCCGGCGGTCAGGACTTCCAGGAGCCCGCCGTTGTTGGCGAGGCCGACGGCCACCGGCGCTTCCTTGAACTTGTCGGCGAGTTGGCCCAACACGTCCTGGCGCGGGCTGCAGGCCATCGGGGCGGCCATCGCGGTCGCCGGGATCAGCAGGGCGGCGGCGCTGAAGAGGGCTGTCTTGAGCATGTTCGATCTCCTTGCCTGGAGGGCCGAAAACCGTCCGGCACCTGACACCGGGCTTGGAGACAGTTTGAAGGACCAGACTGAATACCTGCTTAACACTTTCCTAAACGAGTATTAACGCGGCCTGGGAGAGCGACTCGGACGCGCCACTTTTCGTCGGTCTGATTTTCATGCCGAAGCGATCCCGTGACCGGCGCAAGGCTGAACCGGCGCAGGTGGCCTGATATCAGGGCCGCTTGCGGGCGAGCAGCAAGCCGTCGCCGACCGGGATCAGGCTCATCGAGACCCGGGCATCGCCCTGGATCTTGGCGTTCAGGGCGCGGATCGCCACGGTGTCGGCGTCGGTCTTGGCCGGGTCGGCGACATCGCCGCCCCACAGCACATTGTCGACGGCGATCAGGCCGCCCGGCCGCAGCAGGCTGAGCGAGCGCTCGTAATAGGCGTCGTAACCGGTCTTGTCGGCATCGATGAAGGCGAAATCATAGGTTCCGGCCAGGCCCTCGGCGAGCAGGGCGTCCAGGGTCTCGACCGCCGGCGCGAGGCGCAGGTCGATCTTGCCGGCGACCCCGGCCTTGGCCCAGTAGCGGCGGCCGACGGCGGTGTACTCGGCGCTGATGTCGCAGGCGGTGATTCGTCCGTCCGCGGGCAGGGCGAGCGCGACGCAGAGCGCGCTGTAGCCGGTGAAGGTGCCGATCTCGAGGGTACGGCTCGCGCCGATCAGTTCCACCAGCAATGCCATGAACTGGCCCTGCTCGGGGCCGATCTGCATCATCGCCGCGGGCAGCCGCGCGGTCTCGGCGCGCAGCTCGGCCAGGATCGCCGGCTCGCGCAGGGTCGCCTGCACGAGATAGCCGTGCAGCGCGTCGGTCATGCTCAGGGATCGATTGGCCATGGGGGCGCCTCCTTCAAGTCGCCCGTCGGTATAGCCGCCGTGGCGCCGGCCCTCAAGCGGTGGTCGCAGCCTCCGCCCGCGACGACGGGAGGACGCGGTCCTTCGGCAACAGCACGCGCACGGTGGTGCCGACCAGCGGGGTGCTGTCGATCTCGATCGTGCCGTCATGCAGTTCGGCGAAGGCCTTGACCAGGGGCAACCCGAGGCCGGTGCCCTCGTACTTGCGGCTCAGCGAGTTGTCGATCTGGCCGAACGCCTCGAGCGCGCGCGGCACGTCCTCCGGCGACATGCCGATGCCGGTGTCGGACACGCTGACGAAGAACCTGCCGTCCTCGGCGACCCCGGCGCCGATCTCGATGCGGCCGCCGCCCGGGGTGAATTTGATGGCGTTCGACAGCAGGTTGAGCAGGATCTGCTTGAGCGCGCGCTGATCGGCCCGGACCATCGGCAGGCTGGCCGGAAGTTGCACCTCGACCCTGAGCCCGGAGGTATGGGCGCGATCGCGCACGAAGCGCAGGGCGCTGGGGATCACCGCCGCGACGTCGCAATCCTCGTCGTGCAGCTCGAACTTGCCGACCTCGATTTTCGCGAGGTCGAGGATGTCGTTGATGATGTCGAGCAGATGCTTGCCGCTGTCGCGGATGTCCTTGGCATAGGACAGGTAGCGGTCCGACCCGACCGGACCGAAGATCTGGCTCTGGATGATCTCGGAGAAGCCGATGATGGCGTTGAGCGGCGTCCTCAGCTCGTGGCTCATGTTCGCGAGAAACAGGGTCTTGGTGCGGTTGGCGACCTCGGCCTCTTCCTTGGCCGCGCGCAGCTGCTCCTGCACCTCCTTCTCGCGCCCGATATCCATGATGTAGCCGTCGTTGAACTGCTCGCCGGTATCGGAGTCATGGACCACGTAGGCGCGCTCCCGCACCCAGCGCTCGATGCCGGTCACCGCATGCCGGATGCGGAACTCGATCGTGTAGCCTTCGCCGGATTTCCGCCGCTGCCGCTCGAGCTCCATGTAGCGGTCGATGTCGTCGGGATGGATGCTGGCGTACCATTTCTCCATGTCGGCGGTGCCGCCGGCCTGGCGCGTGCCGGCGAGCGAATCGACGTCGCGGCCGAACAGCAGCACCTCGCCGCTCGGCTGTCCGCGATAGAAGACGATGTCGCGCAGGTTCTCGATCAGCGACCGGAACCGCACCTCGCTGCGCCGCAGCGCCTCCTCGGTGCGGCGGCGCTCGGAGAGGTCGCGCACGACGGCAAGTCTCGAGCGGTCGGCAGTGCGGGAGTCCTTGAGCACGACGCGGATCGGGAATCGGGCGCCGTCCTTGCGGCGGCCGATGCTGTCGAACGAAGCGTCGGTGCCGTCCTGCAGGCGGGCACTGAGATCGTCCCGTGCGGCGCTTGCCAGGAGCTTCTGCAAGGGCAGCCCGACCAGCTCGAGCGAGTCGTAGCCGAACATCCCGCCGGCCGCCAAGCTGGCGTCGACGATGCGGCCGTCGACATGCTGCAGCACCGCCTCCGAGGTCGCCTCGGCAAAGCGGCGGAAGCGGGCCTCGCTGGCACTCAGCGCCGCCTCGATGCGGGCCTGGCGGCCGACATCGGTGACGGTCATGGCCAGGCAGAGCTCGCCGCCGTAATCGATCAGCGCGGCGGAGAGCTGCGTCGGAAAGCCGCGGCCCTCGGCATCGCGCAGCTCGGCGGCGAGATCGGTGATCGGCCTGTCGCGGCGGACCCGATCGACGAGCGCGCGGCGCAGATCTTCGTCGGCGTAATAGTCGGTCGCCGGGCGGCCGATTGCCGCGGCGACCGGCACCTTCAACAGCGATGCGGCCCGCTGGTTGATGAGAACGATCGTATGATCGCCGGTGCGGCTCAGGATGAACGGAAACGGCGCCAGCTCGGCGAGCTGACGGATCAGGCGGTCGTCGACGGCCTTGCGCGCGGGCACGTCCCTGGCTGAACGGTCGGCCAGGAAAGTCAACGGCTGCTCCTCCGGTGCATTCCCGGACCTCCCCATCCGAGCACCCGCGCCGCGCTGCCGTGTCCGTTGGCGGGACCAGACAGGACAATGCCGACCACGGTCGGCAGCAATGGGCTGCGGGCATCCCGCCCGGTACGCCAGGGCTCTGAAGTCATTAGTTGATCATGATTGGTGAAGAATCTCTTGATCCCCCGGAAAAAGCGAGTGTCTTTGCGTTGCATTTACCAAATTGTCATCTGCCGATGCCAATTCTGGGAGGTTAGGGACCCCGGAACGGTCCAGTTGCAAGGATGCGGCCCCGCCAGTCGGCGCGGCCTGCCCGGAAGGACGGCATGCCTCAACTGAGGAACATTTCGTCGGAGGAGTTGCGCGCAGCGCTGCAGGCGCATCTGCTGTGGCTGAAGTCGCCGTCGCGGGGTCGCCAGGGCGACCTGTCGTTCTGCAACCTGCCGGCGGTCGACCTGAGCCGGATCGACCTGCGCCGAATCGGCCTGTCGGGAGCCAATCTCGCCTCGGCCAAGCTGGCCGGCGGCAACTTCAGCGAGGCCGATTTCTTCGGGGCCAATCTGGACAGCGCCAATCTGCGCCACGCCCAGCTCACCAAGGCCAATCTGCGCGGGGTCCGCCTGCGCTCCGCCGATCTCGAGGGGGCGGTCCTGCAGGATGCCGATCTGCGCGAAGGGATTCTCTATCGCCACGAGGGGGCGAACCGCGACGGGCGGATGGAGATGGTGGCCCTGACCGAAGTCGACTCCACCAATTTCATGCGCGCCGACTTGTCCAACGCCAAGCTGTCGCGCGCGGTCTTCCGGAATGCCCATCTGAACGGCGCCAATCTCGCCAATGCCGAGATGCACGACGCCAATTTTGCCGGCGCGGATCTGAGCGGCACCGATCTGCGGGGCGCGGATCTCGGCCGCACCAACTTCACCGGGGCCCGGCTGCGCGGGGCGCGGATGGCCGGCGTTTCCATAGACAAGACCCTGTTCAGCGGTGCCGACCTGACCGGCCTCGATCCCGAGGACGCACGCACATTGCGCCCCTGGGCGCCGGATGCCTGCTTCGATTCCGACGGTCCGACGGTCGAGCGGATCAGTCCCGGTGAGCTCAGGCGGCGGCTTGCCGAGCACGAGCGCTGGCTGGCCAGCAGCGGCCGCGAGGGGCAGCGCGCCGCGTTCGATGGGATCGACTTCTCGAACGGGGACTTCGCCGGCCAGCGCCTGACGATGGTGGCCTTCACGCGCTGCAATCTGCTGGGCGCCAGCTTCGCGGCCGGCATCCTGTACAGCGTCGACTTCTCGCGCTCGGACCTGCGCCACGCCAGCTTCCGGGAGACCGTGCTGCTCGGCTGCCGGCTCGAGGAAACCAGCCTGTTTCATACCGACTTTTCCGGGGCGCGGATCGGCGGGTTGGATTTGTCGGCGGGCCGCAAGGTGCTGACCAGCTTCCGCCGCTCGAGCGTGACCCACGCCGACTTCACCGGCGCGCTGCTGCGCGACGTCGATCTGCGCGACACCGCCTTTGCCCAGGCCGGCTTGCCCGGGGCCAAGCTCGCCGAGGTGCTGGCCGACGCCCGCTGAGGACGTCCGAGGGGGTCTTGGTCTAGCGGATGCGTTGGTACTGGGGGCCGCGCTCGAGCGCGGCGGAGGCCACGGTCTTGCGCATGGTGTGGTCGTCGACTCGCACGATGCCGGCATAGGGCATGCCGTCGGTTCCGACGAACAGCGTAGTCACTTCCCATACGATCAGCTGGGCATCGCGCTTGCGATAGCGTTGACCGACCGCGATTTCAGCGTCGCGTTTGCGCTTGAGTGACGAAAGCATGTCGTGGCCCACCGATCGATGCTACCTGCGTAGGCGCGCGCCTTGCCGGCGCGCGCCATGAAAACCCTGTCTATCACTTTCTCGGGCGCGCCGCGATAGCGGTGCGTGACCCGTGGTCGCTGTCCGGACCGGGGGCGGGGGCGGGCGGCGATGGCGGCCGGGGGAGGCCTCCCGAGGCGGCTTGCGGCACCGGGCCAAACCCCTTATTTTCCGCGGCGCGGGGCGTGGCTCAGCCTGGTAGAGCGCCTGCTTTGGGAGCAGGATGTCGCTGGTTCGAATCCAGTCGCCCCGACCAGGTCAGCGGCATCGGGCGGGTCCGCCGGTGCCGCGGGCGCCGCCCGGCGCGGCGCCGTACGCAGGGGAGCAGGCAGGGCAGATGCGGGTGCGGATCTTTCAGCCGGCCAAGACGGCGATGCAGTCCGGGCGGGCCAATACGCGGCGCTGGGTGCTCGAATTCGAGCCCTCGGTCCGGCGCGAGGCCGACCCGTTGATGGGCTGGACCAGCTCGTCCGACACCAGGCGCCAGCTCCGGATCTACTTCGACAGCCGCGAGGAGGCAGTGGCGCATGCCGAGCGCAACGGCTTCGCCTATGCGGTCGAGGAGCCGAGAGACCGCAGGATCCGGCCGAAGAGCTATGCGGAGAATTTCCGCTACGATCGGATCGACCGCTGGACCCATTGAGCCGGCGGCCCGCGCCCCGACTCCGCCGCCTGCACCGCGCGTGGGCGCCCGTAGCTCAGCTGGATAGAGCAGCCGCCTTCTAAGCGGCAGGTCGCAGGTTCAAGTCCTGCCGGGCGCGCCAGCGCGCGTTTCCGCCCCGCAATCCCATGCGGGCGAGCGCCCGCAAGCGCGTGCCGCCTTGGAGGGGCGGGATTGGCCGAGCGGGCTGGGTCGGTCCGCCCGGGCTCCGCCCCTAGAGCATGATTGGATCGCACCGAAACAGTGCGATCCGTGAATCATGCTCTACTTCAATGAGGTAGACCGAGAATCACGCCTCGGATTGATTCAATCCGAGGCGATCTTGGTCTAGTTCACCTGGGTCAGGTTGCTGTTGCGCGGCCGGTTGTAGGCGATGTGGTGCAATTGCGCCGGCTCGAACAGCGCCGACAGGAAGAACGGGGTGTAGTCGTAGAACACCTCGGCGATGATGACGTTCTCGCCGGTCCGGACCGTGAATCCGGTCGGCAGCGCGGCCGGGGCGCCGGTGGCGCCGATCTCGCTGGCGATGTTGATGCCGGTGTTGCTCAGCCGTTGCCAGATGACCGCGGCGGGATTCGCGTCGGGCCGATAGACCGAGGTCACCACGGACCGGCCATTGGCGCCGATGTCGTAGGGTTCCATCATCTGCGAGGCGGCATCGAACAAGTCGTCGATCTGGGCCTGGGTGATGCCATTGGCCTGCGCGACCAGGTCGGCCGTGGAGGTTGCGGCGCGGTCGAGCTTCTGGTGCAGCAGCACAAACCGTGTGGCCTCGAAGCAGCCGAGCAGGACCACCACCAGGACCGGCACCGCGAAGGCCAGCTCGATCAGGGCGGCGCCTTCGCGATCGTCGACGAATCTTCGCAGCAGGCGGATCGTGCGTCGCATGGTCAGCCTCCACCGCCGTTGTTGATGAACTGATAGGGCTCGTTGCGCACGGCGATGCTGGCGGTCATGTGCAGCATGCCGTTATCGCCGAGCAGATTGGACACATAGGGGGTCAGCAGCGACCAGTCGTAGTCGATCTTGTACTGCACCACCTCGCCGGCGTTGCCGACGCCGGCGCTGCCGCGATCCGCGTCCCACTGCAGGTTTCCGTTGAGGTCGTCATAGGCCTCGCCGACATCGTATGCACCGTTGCCGTCGGTGTCGGTCCAGGGCTCGGGCTGGCCGACGTCGTTGAAGCTGTCATAGGTCATGAACGTCACGTCCGAGGCGTCGAGGTCGACGAAGCCCAGCGTGTAGCTGCCGATGATGCCGATGATCGCCTCCTCGCGCGTGCCGGTCTGCGGGGTCTGCCCGGTGATGCCGTAGCGGGCGGCCTGGCGCAGGCCGCCCTCGACCGAGGTCGAGACGAACATGATCATCGCCACCTCGAGCATGCCGACGATCAGCACCATCACGACCGGCAGCGCGAAGGCGAACTCGAGCGCGGTGGCCCCCTCGCGGCAGTCGGCGAGGCGCCGGATCAGGCCGTGGCAATTCGGTGTTAGCGTCATCGCCGTTTACCTTTCGATAACCAAGCCGGACCTACAGTGCCCCCATGCAAAACCTCGCGAATCTCCGGTTCCGCCAGCCAGCCCGCCGCTCCGCGGCGCGGCTGCTGGCGGTCGGACTGCTGCTGCCGCTCGGCGCCTGCGCCAGCGACGGCTGGCTGGCATCCCTGGTCGGCGGCTCGGGCGACGAAGCGGCGGTGACCGCGGACTCCCTGATGCGGGTCGGCGAGACCACCAGCGCCCAGGGCGAATACGCCACCGCGGCCGGGATCTACGGCCGGGCGCACGAGCTGTCGCCCGCCGAAGTTGGGCCGCTGCTCGCCCTTGGCGACACCCTGCGCAAGCTGAATGCCCCGGCCGCGGCGAGCGACGCCTACCGCCAGGTCCTGACCCTCGAGCCGCGCAATGTCGCGGCCCTGCGCGGTCTCGCCGCCTGCCTGATCGAGATCGACCAGCCGGAATACGCCATTGCCCAGCTCGAGCTGGCGCTCGACATTTCCAAGGACCACCGGATCTACAATTCGCTGGGCGTCGCCTACGACATGCTGGGCGACCACGCGGCCGCCCAGGTGTATTACCGCGAAGGCCTCGAGTTTGCCCCGAACAACCTGCAGATCGCCAACAACTACGGCCTCTCGCTGGCGCTGAACGGCGACTATGGCGCCGCGATCGCGATGCTGGAGCGCGCGACCGAGGATCCGGCGGCAACCCCGCGGGTGCGACAGAACCTGGCGCTCGCCTATGGCCTGGCCGGGCAGCGCGACGAGGCCGAGCGGATTGCCGCCCGCGATCTCGATGGCGCCGCGGTCGCCCACAATCTCAGCTACTACGATCTGCTGCGCCAGGCCGACGACAGCAGCATGACGGCCCACGCCATCGGCACCCATTCGGCCGACGACGGCTCCTGACTCCGGCGATCCCAGCCCGGCAAGACGGGCCGGATGGCGCTGCCGCGCCACCGGCCCGTTTTCATTTTGTCTGGTCCGAGGCGGCATCGCCGGTGCTCCTCAGTACATGTGTCGCAGGGCGTCGATCATCTGCAGCACCGCCGGCCCGATCAGGACCACGAACAGCGGCGGCAGAATGAAGACGATCATCGGCACGGTCAGCAGAGCCGGCAGCCGGGCCGCCTTTTCTTCGGCCCGCAACATGCGCTCCTCGCGGAACTCGGCGGCCAGCACGCGCAGGGATTGCGCCAGCGGCGTGCCGTACTTGTCGCTCTGCAGCAGGCTGTTGATCAGGCCGCGGGTGCCCGGCGAATCGGTGCGCTGCGCCAGGTTGAGCAGCGCCTGGCGGCGGTCGGGCAGGAATCCCAGCTCGAGCGACGTGATCGACAGCTCGTCGGCCAGCTCGGGGCAGGAGCTGCTGAACTCGTCGGCGACCCGCTTCAGCAGGGCGTCGAGGCTCAGTCCCGCCTCGGCGCAGATCACCATGAGGTCGAGGGCGTCGGGCAGGCCCTTGCGGACCTGATCGCGCCGCTTGTCGGTGGCGTTCTTGATGAAGATGTCGGGCAGGAAGGCGCCGAGCAGGGTGACGCCGACGGTCGCGCCGAGGCGCAGCATCGGGGTCAGGTCGGTCAGCTTCAGCACATAGAATGCGAAGGCGGCGCCGGCGCCGGCGACGAAGGGCAGCACCGCCTTGAAGAACAGATAGCGCACCAATGCGTCGTTCGAGCGCCAGCCTGCGCGGGCCAGCTTGCGCACGATGATCTCGGTCTGCTTGGTGCGCTGCAGGTTCAGGCGATGGACGACGCGGCGCATGAAGCCGGTCGACATGGCGCGGTCGCGCGCCCGCCGGCGCGGCGCCAGCATGCCGCTCCGGAGCTGGTCGCGGCGGGCGGCAAGCTCGCGTACCCGGCGGGTACTGGTATGGGGCGCCAGCAGGCCGTACCAGACCGCCAGCACGGTAACGAACGCCGAGAACGCCGACAGCGCGATGATCGCGTCCTCGGGGCGCACGCCCTTTGGCAGGATGTCGGCCAGCGTCATATCTCGAACCGGATCATCTTGACCATCACGGCAATGCCGATCGCGTAGCAGCAGAAGCCCGCGAGCACCATGAGCACGCCGCGCGGATCCGTGAACAGGGTGATGGCGTAGCTGTAGTTGATCATCATGATCATCGCGAACATGATGAACGGCAGGGAGCCGATGATGTAGGCGCTCGCCTTGGCCTCCGACGAGAACGCCTTGATCTTGAGCTTCATCTGCCGGCGCCGGCGGATGATCGTGCTCAGGTTCTCCAGCGTCTCGGCGAGATTGCCGCCGGTCTCCTGCTGGATCGACAGGGTGATGTTGAAGAAGCGGAATTCCGGCGTGTTGATGCGCGGCGTCGCCGCCCACAGCGCCTGGGTGAGCGACAGTCCGAACTTGATGGAATCGCTGATCAGGCGGAACTCCTCGCCCACCGGGTCCTTGATCTCCTGTCCGACCACCTTGACCGACTCGGTCACCGGCAGCCCGGACTTCAGGCCGCGCACGATCAGGTCGATTCCCTCCGGGAACAGGTCGCCGAAGCGGCGGATCCGACGGGCGCCGAGAAAGCCGACGGCGAAATGCGGCAGGCCGACGCCGAGCATCACGCCGACCGCGACATTGGCGGCGGCGGGCAGGTGGAAGGCCAGCCACAGTCCCGTGGCGGCGCCGGCGGCGATCAGCCCGGAAACGACGAGATACTTGCCGATGGAGATGCGCAGGCCGGTGCGCGCAAGGCGATCCCTGAGCTTGGCCGAGTTCGGCAGCAGGCGGATCAGCTGGTCGATGATCGGAACCGAACTGTACGCGGTCTGACGCCGCACGCTGATGGCGGCCGCGGCATCGGGGCCCTGGCTGGTCACGCGCTCCAGCCGGCGGGCACGCTGGTTGCCCTGGCGGGCCGACAGCACGAGGAAGACGATCACCAGGCCGATGGCGGTGCATAGCGCGAGCGCCGCCACCGCCAGCTCGGCCAGGCTGGTGCCACCCTCGACGAGGCGCAGCAGCAGATTCACGACATCGCCTCCATCAGCAGCCGGTCGAGCCCGAAATACGCCGCCTTGGGCGTGAAGTGGGGCCGCAGACCGGACGACTTGAAGGTGCCGCGCAGCTTGCCGTCGTTGTCCTCGCCCTCGTACTCGAAGGTGAACAGGTCCTGGGTCGTGATGACATCGCCTTCCATGCCCACGACCTCGGTCACATGGGTGATTCGGCGGATGCCGTCGCGCATGCGGCTGACCTGCACGATCAGGTCGATGGCGGCGGCGATCTGGGTGCGGACCGCCTTGGCGGGAAGGTTGATGCCGGCGAGCCCGAACATGTTCTCCAGACGGGTCAGCGCCTCGCGCGGCCGGTTGGCGTGGACGGTGCCGAGCGAGCCGTCATGGCCGGTGTTCATGGCCTGCAGCATGTCGACCGCCTCGGCGCCGCGAACCTCACCCAGGATGATGCGGTCGGGCCGCATACGCAGGGCGTTTTTCACGAGATCGCGCATGGTGACTTCGCCGTGGCCCTCCAGATTGGCGGGCCGGGTCTCGAGCCGCACGACATGCGGCTGCTGCAGCTGCAGCTCGGCGGCGTCCTCGATGGTGACGATGCGCTCGCCGGAATCGATCATCTGCGACATGGCGTTGAGCAGGGTGGTCTTGCCCGAACCGGTACCGCCGCTGATCAGGATGTTGAGGCGGCTGCGCGACGCCACCTTGAGCACCGTGCCGCAGCCCTCGGAGATGTTGCGCTGCTTGATCATCACGTCGAGCGTGATGCCCTTCTTGGCGAATTTTCGGATCGAGATGCTGGGCCCGTCGATGGCGAGCGGCGGGATGATGATGTTGACCCGGCTGCCGTCCATCAGGCGGGCGTCGCAAAGCGGGGTCGATTCGTCGATGCGCCGGCCGACCTGTGAGACGATGCGGGAACAGATGTTGAGCAGGTGCTGGTTGTCGCGGAAGGTGACGTCGGTCGCCTCCAGCTTGCCCTTGCGCTCGATGTAGACTTGGTGCGGCCCGTTGACCATGATGTCGTTGATCGACTCGTCGGCCAGCAATGGCTCGAGCGGACCGAGGCCGAGCATGTCGTCGAGCAGCAGGTCGACGACGCCCTGCTGCTCCTTCTGGTTGAGGCGCAGCTTCTGTTCGCGCAGTACGTCGGCCACCAATTCGGCGAGCTGACGGCGCAGTTCGTCGCGGTCGAGGCGGGCTGCCGCCGCGACGTCGATGCGCTCGACCACCAGCGGCTGGATCGTGCTCTTGGCTTCCTCGACGCTGGCGCGGCTCGCCGCGCTCAGCCCCTCCATCGACTTGCCGCTGTTCGAGGACCCGAGCGCGCCGATGCTGCGGGCCCCGATCGGAGCGGGGCGCGGCGTGGCCGCCATGTCGCGCGGACCCGAGGGCGCGGGCGGCGCAGGCGCGCGCGCCGGGGCTTCCTCCTCGGCGGCCGAAGCCGGCTCCGCGGATTGCGGCAGGTCGGGCGGGGACTCCGGCGGAACGGTGGCGATGACGGCGTCGGTCAGCTCGGTGACCAGCACGCGACGCTCGACCAGGTTGATGCCCTGGCCGCCCTCGAGCTCGCTGGCGAGGAATTCGCCGATCCGGGCGGCGATCGCCTGGCGCGGCAGGCCGGCGATATCGGCGACCGGCAGGCGCTCGATGACGCGCGGACGCAGGCGCTCGAACGCGGCGGCGAGCTCGGGCCGCATCGGTCGGCTCTCGGCCGCGCCGGGCCGGATCGGGACGACGGGATCTCTGCTGGTCGCGCCGGCCATGAGCCGCTACTTCCGTCGCAGCGGCCAGAGCCGTCGGCGGTTGTTCTTGGCGCTGCCGTCGGCGTCTTCACAGAACTTGGCGACGATCGACTTCAGCGGCGCGGCCACCTTGCTGCCGGGCGCCATGGCCACGATCGGCTTGCCGCCATTGGCCGCCGCCGCCGCCGCCTTGGGATCGTCGGGAATCACGACGTCGATCTTGTGGCCGAGTGCGCGCTCGAACTCGGCACGCGGCACGCCGCCGGAATGTCCGCCGAGGTGATTGGCGACATAGACGACCTTGGCGTGGGGCGCCAGAATCTGGATCTGCCCCTGCATGCGGATGGCGTCGCGCAGTCCGGCCAGGCTGAGATCGGTGACCAGCAGGATCTCGGTGGCGTTGGCGAGCACCCGCACGCGGGCCGCGGCAAGCCCGCGCGGCACGTCGACGATCACACAGTCCGCCTGGCGGGCGAGCTCGTCGATCAGCAGGTCGATGGCGGTGGGGTCGTAGACCAGCTCGCTGTCGATCGACTCTTCAGCCGCCAGGATCGCCAGGCGCTCGCCCAGCTTCACCGTCGCGCTGCTGATGAACAGGCTGTCGATGCGGCTCGGATGTTCTAGTGCTTCGCGCAGGCCGTGGGTCGGCTCGACGTCGAGGGCGAGCGCGACGGTGCCGTATTGCAGGTCGAGATCGAGCAGGGCGGCGCGGCGCTTGAACTCGTGCGACACCAGCCAGGCGCAGTTGATGGCGATCGTGCTGGCGCCGACGCCGCCACGGGTGCCGACCACGGCGATCACCGGACGACGTTCCGGCGCGGCCGACTTGGCGGCCTCGGCCGGCTTTTCGTCGAGTCGGGCAAGCGCACCGATCAGCGCCTTTTCGGTCACCGGCTTGACCAGGTACTCGGCGACGCCGGCCTCGATCATCTCCCGGTACAAGGTGATGTCGTTGGCGGTCCCGATGGCGATCAGCCGCATCTTGTCGGCGAAGGCGGCGATGATCGGCAACAGCGCGGTCAGCGGGCTCTGCGAGTCGGAGACATCGACGATCAGCAGCTTGGGCGGCGTGCCGTCGGCCAGGAACTCGAGCGCCTCGCGGCTGCCGCCGTCGCGCGCGCGAAAGCCGGGAAAGCGCGTCTGGCAGACGGCCACCACGGCACCATGGGTTTGGTTGTCGGCGACGAAGGCGACGCAATCCGGGGCCTGGATCGGCCCCGGCGCGAACTCCTTAAGGCGTGCGGCCTGATCGTCGTCGTCGAACTTGGCTACGGCGCTCATGGCTGCCCGGTTAGAATGTCGAGGTGCGGAGCGGCACGGTCGAGGACGGCTGCGACTGGGGATAGACCTCGCCCTGGCGATAGCGCTGGATCGACGGCGCGGCGGCGGCGCCGTCGGCGGGCGCCAGCGGCGTGGTGCCCTGCAGGTCGGTCGGGTCGGCTACCATCAGGCCGAGATTGACGGCATTGGCGCAGCCTGGCGAAAGGATCGGCCGGTGCTCGAGATCGAACTGGAGCGGTTGGTTGTAGCCGGGACAATCCGGCGGCAGCACTGCGAGCACGCGGCCGGTGACCACGATCGCGTCCGGCGGCAGCGTCGATCCCGCAGAGGAGCCTGGCGGCAGGGTCGCGGCGCCGTAGCCGAGCTGGGCGAGCGCGCCGCGCACGGCGCTGAGCCGCGCGCCGAGCGTCGTGGCATCGCCGTTGCTCGGCAGCGCCGCCGACAGGGTGACCCGGCCGCCGGGGGCGATGGCGTTGCGCTGCAGGAACAGGGACAGGGCCTCGCGCTCGGTGTCGCTCAGCTCGATCCCGGCGCCGGCGAACGCGACGCTGTGATGGACCGGCACCTGGGCGAGCTGCGGCTGCGGCACCGGCTCGGCCTGTTTCCAGGTGGCATAGGTGTTCCAGCGCGGCTGGTCCGGGTCGGCGCAGCCGGCGAGGAACAGCGGCAGGACGGCGGCGCCGAGCAGGGCCAGGCGGACGTGGCGGGAAATGGGCTGGGTCATGGCGCTACCTACTCGATCATGAATCCGACGGGGCCAACCAGGCCGCCATCGGTCGCCGCGCTGCCGGGCACCGTCGTGCCGCCGCCATAGGCCATGCGCTGGCTGCCCTCTGGCCCGGTGGTGGCGTCGGTGGGCGATGCGATCAGCGGTGCCGGCACCGGCTTGACGACATAGGGCGTCACGATGATCACCAGCTCGGTCTCCTGGCGCTGGAAGCTGTCGGACCGGAACAGCTCGCCGAGGATCGGGATGTCGCCGAGGCCCGGGATCTTGGAGGCGCTCAGCGTGCCGTTGTTCTGGATCAGGCCGGCGATCACGAAGCTCTGGCCGCTGGCCAGCTCGACCGTCGTCTCGGCACTGCGCACGGTCAGGGCGGGGATCACGAAATTGCCGAGCCGCACTGCACCCTGGTCGGTCAGCGCGCTCACCTCGGGCCGCACCCGCATGCTGATGCGTTCGCTGCTCAGCACGGTCGGTGTGAAGCCGAGGCTGACGCCGAAGTTCTTGAACTCGACGGTGATCGCGGCGTTACCGTTCGCCGCCTCCTGGGAGACCGGCACCGGGAACTGGCCGCCGGCGAGGAAGCTCGCCGTCTCGCCCGACAGAGCGGTCAGATTGGGCTCGGCCAGCAGGGATACCAGGCTCTCCTGGGCGAGCGCGTCGATCAGCGAGTTGAGGTTGAAATCGCCCTTGGTGGCGTTGACGAAGCCCTGGTCGGCCGATTGCAGCGCGTTGCCAAGCAGCGAGTTGCTGGCGCCGAAGCCCTGGCTGATGAATCCGAAGGCGATGCTGCTGCCATTCAGCGCCGCGCTCCAGTTGATACCGAGCTGGCGCAGCACGTCGCGCGACACTTCGGCCACGCGGACCCGCAGATTGACCTGGTTGGGCTCGGTCACCAGCAGCCGGTTGATCACTTCCTCGCCGTCGCCGATGAACCGCCCGGCAAGCTGCTGCGCGTCGGCCGACTGGGTCGCGGTTTCGACATAGCCGTCGAGCACGATGCCGCCGTCGATCGACTGCACATCGATGGTCTCGGTCGGCAGCAGGCTCTGCAGGGCGCCGCGCAGGCGCGTCAGGTTGTGGGTCACCGAGAGATTGACGCTGAGGAGCACGTTCTCGTCGCCGTCGACGGCGAACAGGCTGGTCTCGCCCGGGTGCCTGCCGAACACGTAGATCAGGCGCGGCGATTTCACCGCGACGTCGGCGATGCCGGGGTTCGCGACGAACACCGAGGCCGCCGGGTCGTCGATCCGCACCAGCTTGCCTTCGTTGAGCTCGACCGTGATCGTGCCGCCGGTGGCGGCGATCACTTCGGATTGCGCCGAAACGGGGAAAGTCCCGCCCGCCAGGGCGAGCAGGACAGCGACCAGCAGGGTCGGCAGGGCCGTCTTGAGCCTCATCGGAATCGTCCTCACATTGCGCGCGGCAGCGGTCATTTGGCAGCGGTCATTTGGCAGCGGTCATTTGAAGGTGATCACATTGGACTCGCCGCCGCGCTGGAGATGGACCGTGACCTCGAGTCCGCCGCTCGGCGTCAACAGGCGGCTCACCTCGCTGTCGAGGGTGTAGGTCTGGCCGCGCATCGGCGGCGGATTGTCGTCGGCGGGCGGCGCGGGAATGTCGTCGGATGCAGGTGCACCGGCGGTGGCGCCGGCGTCGGCCGTCGCGGTGGCGTCGGCGTCGGCGAGCGGTGCGGGCTGCAGGTTCGCCGCGGCGCCGGGCAGGGCGCCGGGAGCGCCGCCGGGAATCGTGCCGGGCGCGCCGTCGGTCGCGGTGTCGGCGCTGCTCATGACGAGGTTTCCGGTCTCGGCCAGCTCCGGATTGCCCAGGCTGCGGAGCGACAGGGACACCCGCCCGAGCTCGACCAGAACCGCGACCATTTCGGCCTGCTTGGGACTGACCTCGATGGTCGCCGTCTTGCCGTCGAGCGCTTCCTCGTTGCGATCGCTGAGGCGCTTGCCGATGGCCAGCACCCGTACGTTCTCGAGGACGGTTTCCGCGGCGCGCCGATCGGAGGAGGATTCGCCCTCGCTGCCGGGCAGCGCGTGGGTCAGCAGCATGTCGACGCGGTCGCCCGGAAAGACCAGGCCGGACACGCCGCTGGTCTCGCTGATTCCGACGGTCACCGCGCGCATTCCCGGCTTCAGCACCGCCGCCAGGAAGCCGCGGTCGCCGGGCTTCACGATCTTGCCGGCGATGATCGGCTCGCCGGCCGAGATGCTGTGGCGCACGACCGAGCCGACCAGCTTCGCGATGTCCGTCGTATCCTTGACCATGTAGTTCGGGTCGGTGGCGTCGGTCGGCCACGCCTGCCAGCGCAGGTGCTCCTCCTTGAGGAACATGCCGATCGGCAGGTTGGCGACGGCGACCAGCACCGACTGCGCCGGCGCCTGCTGCACGACGACCTGCTGGGTGTTGATCTGGTTGCGTTCGGCGGAAAGCCAGCCGCGCGCCAGGAAGGCCGTGACCCCGGCGACGAGCAGCGCGGCGACGATGATGAGCAGGCTGCGGGCGTTCATGGGTCAGGCTCCAGCCAACAGATGGACGATGATCTGGACGCCGCCGGCGGCGATGGCGACGCCATAGGGCAGATCGCGGGTCGGCCGGCGCCGGCGTTGCGCTGCCGGAACCTCCCGCTGCGCAACATCCGGTCCGCTGGCCGAGGCCAGTTGGCCGCGCGAGGCGCCGTAGAAGCGGCGATGGACCAGCATGCCGACCGCGATCGCCGCGCCGACCAGCGAGGTGACCAGCACGAAGGCCGGAAACATCGCCGGGCCCGCCCACAGGCTGGTGGCGACGAACAGCTTCACGTCACCGCCGCCGGTGAACTTGAAGGCGAACAGGACGAGCCCGACGCCGAGCGCGCAGGCGGCCAGCAGACTGGCGCCCATCCAGTCGATCGGGGTCGCCGTGGTCAGCACGAAGGCCGGGTACAGAATGATGATGCCGAGCGGGATCCGGTTCGGGATGATCAGCCGATGCACGTCCTCGACCGCCGCTGCAACCAGCAGGGCGGCAAAGGACAGGATCGCGATCTCGTTAACAATCACGTGCGACATCATCCTCGGGCCCGGTTCGCAGCTTGATTCCCGCGACGCCTCGGGAAGGGCGGCGCGGCTGCGTCTGAAGCCGCTGGGCCGGCGGCTCCAGACCCATGCTTCCGGCGCGCCGCGATAGTTAACGCGGCAACGGTTGGCAATCCGTTAATGCGGGTCGTGGCATTCATGTGGCACTCCGGTACCGATCCGGCAGCGCACCCTGTCGGCCCGGCGCGGAGGGGTCCACGGCGGGAAGCCTCGGCGGGAGGCGCCCGCGACGCGGAGAAGGCGTTCGTCCGGCCGGAAGTCAGGGCCCTGACCGAAAGCAGTAGTCGCCCTCAGATCAAACCGCAGAGGTCTTAACGGTGGATTAAAGGAGACATTTCAAGCGGTGACGGTGCCGGAAAAGTCAAGAAATCACCCGGCCAGTCCGCCGGATGTCATTACAATACCCTGATTGCATTGCGGGAATGCGCCGTCTTGCGAATGCCACAATTTTACTTAAGTACGCATACAAGTATAATTACATTGCGAATATTGTATGGCTGCCGAGTTTATCTCGGTCGCGCGCGTCGACTTTATGTTTTGTTCATTTTTGGCGCCTATACGGAAGATATCCCGGCAGGAATCTTTCAAAGGGCCAGATTTGCCGCCGTTCAGTCATTTACGCAGGGCACTCGAGCTTCCCGTCCTCCGGTCGGCGATGGCGCGGCTGCGCGCGTTTTCCCGCGACGACGAGGGCGCGGTCGCGGTCCTGGTCGCCGCCGCGGTGATCCCGCTGGTCGCCGCGCTCGGCCTCGCCACCGACACGGCGCGCGGCTACATGCTCAAGGCAAGGCTGTCCCAGGCGCTCGACGCCGCCGCGTTGGCCGGTGGCAAGAACATCTTTTCGGCCGAGCGCGACGACGACATCCAGATGTTCTTCGACGCGAACTTTCCGCCGGGCCTGATGGGCGCGACCATCACGCCGCTGGTGATCACCGACAATCCCGACAAGACCAAGCTCGGGGTGAGCGCGAGCGCCACCATCGAGACCACCTTCATGCGCGTGCTCGGCTTCGAGACGATGACGGTCGCGGCCGAGACCGAGGTCAGCCGCCAGGTCGACCAGCTCGACCTGGTGCTGAGCGTCGACACGTCGGGCTCGATGGGCTCGCCGATGAGCAAGATCGAGGACGCCCAGGACGCCGCCGAGGACCTGGTCGATATCCTGTTCGGGGACAATGCGGTGTCGCCGACCATCACCGTCGCGGGCACCACCTACAACCTGCTGAACATCGGCATCGTCAACTGGAACGCCAAGGCCAACGTCACGGTGATCGGCCAGGCCTTCGACAGCGCCTCGACCACCTCCACGACCGTGCCCCAGTTCATCAATCCGGTGACCGGTGCGGCGCAGACCACGATCTACTACGCCAACAACTCGCCGGTGCCGCTGCTCTCGCCGCCGGTCTCGAACTGGCCGGGCTGCGTCTACGCGCGCTATACCGGCGACGGCAGCAACACCAACGACGCCGACATGTCGCTCGGGCCGGTCACCGTCGGCGGCGCCGAGTGGCTGGCCTGGGAGCCGATCCCCACCCTCGAGGGCGAGCCGCGCAGCGGAACCTGGAACACGGGCAGCGACGGCGAGCCGTCGGGTTCATCCTGGTATCACAACAACCGCAACTGCTACGGCGCCTACTGGAACGACAACCTGGCCGATCCGAACCACCCGGTCGCGGTGCCGGACAAGCCGGCCTGGTGGAACACCTCGGCGCCGACCATCAACAACGCCTCGAGCAACGAGTGCACCGCCTGTCCCGCGATCGGCCTGCTGCCGCTGCAGAATGCCAAGCAACCGATCATCGATGCCATCCAGAGCCTGAGTCCGGGCGGCAATACCAACATCCCCCAGGGCCTGGCCTGGGCCTGGGAAGTGCTGATGCCCGGCGTGCCGTTCACCGAGGCGGTGGAGGCGGTGCCGTTTCCGCGCCAGCGCGCCATCGTGCTGCTGACCGACGGCGAGATCGTCGGCGGCAACGGCGACGCCTACAAGGGCCGCTTCGGCTCGGGCACCGGCGCCGGCACCACCACCAATGCGGCCCATGGCTACCTGCCGGCGCCGCCGGACGCCGCCAACACCCGCAACAACCTGAACAACCGGCTGAAGCGGCTGGCCGCCAACATCAAGGCCCAGGGCATCAAGCTCTACGTCATCCAGTTCGACAACAACAGCCCGACGCTGACCGCGTTGCTGCAGGCGGTCGCCACCGAGCCGAACGCGCCGTACTACTACAACGCGCCGACCACGGCGGAGCTGCAGGCCGCGTTCCAGCAGATCGCCTCCAACCTGTCGCAGCTGCGGCTGTCCAAGTAGGCGATTCGTCTCACGCCTCGTCGCCGTCGGTCGGCGGCATCAGGTGGATGCCCTCGGCCAGCAGCGACACCGTGGCACGGACCCCCGTATCCAGGCCGTTGCGCTTGGCGACATGCGCCGGCACCGACAGGTGCAGGGGGTGGCGCGCATCGTCGTCGAGCCGCAAGGTGAGCATGGCGGTCTCGCCGATGGTGACCAGACCCTCGACCAGTCCGGCCACCGGGTTCTCGTGTTCGCCGCGGGATGGCCGGTCGCGCCGGTGCAGGACGATGAATCCCGATGGCGCGACCCAGGCGACGGGATCTCCGGGCTGGAATGCCGGCTGGTGGCGGGCCTCGATGAGACGCCCGCCCCATTCGATCATGCTGTGGCCCTGCTCGGGGCGGTGCTCGACCAGGCGTCCCGCGAACAGGTTGCGCTGGTCGACCAGCCGCGCGACCGCGACCGAGGACGGCCGGTGCATCACCTCCGCCGGAGGCCCGGCCTGCAGGGTCTTGCCGCGATGCAGGATGCAGATGCGGTCGGCCAGCAAGGCGGCCTCTTCGAGATCGTGCGTCACCAGGACCATCGGAATCTTCAAGCCCTGGCGGAGTTCGGCGAGCTCGCGGTAGAGCTTCAACCGGGTGACCCGGTCGACCGCGGAGAACGGCTCATCCAGCAGCAGCACCTTGGGATCGCGGGCCAGGGCGCGGGCCACCGCCACCCGTTGCCGCTGGCCTCCGGACAGCGTCGCCGGCCGGCGATGCTCGAGCCCGGCAAGATTGACGCGGGCCAGCAGATCGCGGGCCCGGCCGGCGCGGCGATCCTGCGGCAGATGGGCCAGCGCCGCCCCGACGTTGCCGAGCGCCGACATATGCGGGAACAGGGCGTAATCCTGGAACACGAAACCGACCCGGCGCCGATGGGTCGGCCAGTTCACCCGCTCCTGGCGGTCGTACCAGATCTCGCCGTCGCAGGAGATCCGTCCCGCCGCCGGGTGATGGAGCCCGGCGATGCAGCGCAGCACGGTCGACTTGCCGCTGCCCGACGGACCGACCAGCGCGACGACCTCGCCGGCGCCGCAATCGAAGGCCGCGTCGAGCGGGATCGGCTGGCGCTGGGCCAGCGTCGCCGACAGCCGCCCGGCATCAGCCATGGGTCCGTCCCGGGCCGCCGCCGAGCCGATAGGTGACGCCGAGGGCCAGGACCGACAGGGCCAGCAGGGTTGCGGCCATGGCGCCGGCCGCGGCATTGTCGAAGGCCTGGACCCGGTCGTAGATGGCGATCGAAATGGTCCGGGTCTGGCCGGGGATGCTGCCACCCACCATGAGGACGACGCCGAACTCGCCCAGCGTGTGGGCGAAAGTCAGGACCATCGCGGACAGGATGCCCGGCCAGGCGAGCGGCAGGTCGATCCGCAGCAGCACCTTCCAGGGCGGCATCCCCGCGCAGGCCGCCGCCTCGCGGACCATCGGCGGGATCGCTTCGAAGGCGCGCTGCATCGGCTGGATGGCGAACGGGATGTTCACGACCGCCGAGGCCAGCAGCAGACCTTCGAAGGTGAACACCAGCGGACGGCCGAACACCTGCTGATACGCCTGGCCGATCGCCGAGCCGCTGCCGAGGGTGACCAGCAGGTAATAGCCGAATACGGTCGGCGGCAGGACCAGCGGCAGCGCCAGCAGCGCTTCGATCAGGCTGCGGGCGCGGGAATGCCAGGTCGCCAGCCAGCGCCCCGCCAGAATGCCGACCGGCAGCAGCAGCAGAACGGTAAGGATGCCGAGTTCGACCGAGAGGCGCAGCGCGGTCCAGTCCATCGCCTCAGCTCGTCTCGCCCGGCAGCAGGAAGCCGTATCTCTCGAGGATGCTGCGCGCCGCCGGCTGTTGCAGGAACTCGTAGAAGGCGGACGCGGTGGCGCCCGCGCCGCGCAGCAGCACCATGCGCTGGCGCAGCGGCGCGTGCCATTCCGACGGCAGCAGCGCATAGCTGCCGAGCCGCGTCACCGCGGGGGCAAGCGCCAGCGCATAAGGAATGATGCCGCCCTCGGCATTGCCGGAGCCGGCGAACTGCGCCGCCTGGGCCGCGTTCTCGCCCAGCACCAGCATCGGCTTCAGCGCGTCCCACAGGCCCTGGCTGCGCAACAGCTGTTCGGCGGCGCGCCCGTAAGGCGCGTGCTCTGGATTGGCGATGGCGAAGCGGCTGACACGGCCCGCGGCCAGGGCCGCGCGCAGGCCGTCGAGACCGGCATCGACGACCAGCGGAGAACCGTGCGGCGCGAACAGGACGACGCGGCCGAGGGCGTAAAGCGTGCCCTGGTCGCGGGTCAAGCCATGGGCCGCCAGGCGCTCGATATAGCTCTCGTCCGCCGACAGGAACATCTGGAACGGCGCGCCCTGCTCGATCTGGCTCGTGAAGTTCCCCGACGAGCCGAAGGTCAGCGAAACCGCAAGCCCCGTCCGCTCGCCGAACTGGGCGGCAATCTCCTCCAGGGCGAACTTCAGATCGGCGGCGGCGGCGATCACCGGCGGGGCGTCCTCGGCGGCGCGTGCCGGCAAGGCCGCGAACCCGGCGATGGCCGCGGCGGCTAGCAGCCGCAGCGCAGTGCGGCGGCATCGAAGGCAGAGATGGCCCATGGGTGCGACTCCCGATAGTTCGCGCTATATTCGATCAAACATAACGACCGACGCAAGTCGGCTGCTGGCGGCGGGCTCCGCCCGGTCAGTTCGCGGGATCATCGGCCAGCAACCGCTGGAACCGCCGCATGTCCGCGGCGACGCTTCTGGCCGCCTTCGCCTCCATGGCGCGATAGCGGTCCAGGACCTCGCGGCCGAACGGCGTCAGCCTGGCGCCGCCGCCCCGTGCCCCGCCGGAACCGGCCGCGACGACCTGTTCGCGGAACGCGTGGTTCATCACGTTGGTGAGCTGCCAGGCGCGGCGATAGGACATGCCGAGCGCGCGGGCGGCGCCGGAGATCGAGCCACAACGGTCGATCGCGTCGAGCAGGTCGGCCTTGCCGGGGCCGATGGCAATGGCGGCCCCGAGCAGGATGCGCAGGCGCGGACGCTGGGCCGGGCGGGCTGAAGGCTTGGCCATGGCCGGCCGGTCAGGCGAGGTAGAGTCGATCCGGCGGCACGATCACCTCGGCGATGGTCTCGAGGCGCCCGTCACGGACGGCGCGGAAGAAGCAGGAACGGCGGCCGGTATGGCAGGCGACGCCGGTCTGGTCGACGCGCAGCAGCAGGGTGTCGCCGTCGCAGTCGACCAGCAGCTCGACCAGATGCTGCACCTGGCCCGAGCTCTCGCCCTTGCGCCACAGGGCGCGCCGCGAGCGCGACCAGTAGCAGACCCGGCCGGTGGCCAGGGTCTCGGCCAGCGCCGCGCGGCTCATCCAGGCCATCATCAGCACCTCGCCGCTGTCGTGCTGCTGGGCGATCGCCGGCACCAGCCCGTCGCGGTCGAAGGCGATGCTGTCGAGCAGCGGGTCGGTGGCAGTGGAGGCGGGGGGCGGGCTCATGGGGCAGGCACCGCGGCGGTGGCGTTCAGCCGCTCGAAGCCGCGCTCCAGATCGGCGATCAGGTCGCCGGGGTCCTCGAGCCCGGCGTGGATCCGCAGGGTCGGGCCCTGCGCCGGCCAGCGCGTCGCGCTGCGCATCGTCTCCGGATGCGTCGGCAGGATCAGGCTCTCATAGCCGCCCCAGCTGAAGCCCATGCCGAACAGCGTCATGCCGTCCACCAGGGCGGCGACGGCGTGCTTCGGGTACGGCTTCAGGACCACGCCGAACAGTCCTGTGGCGCCTGTGAAATCGCGTCGCCACAGCAGGTTGCCGGGATCCTCCGGCAGGGCCGGGTACAACACCCGCTCGACTTCGGGCCGGGCCTGCAGCCAGCGCGCCAGGGTCAGCGCGGTTTCCCGATGGCGTTGCAGCCGCACCGACAGGGTGCGGAAGCCGCGCAGGGCCAGATAGCAGTCGTCGGGGGCGGCGGCGTGGCCGAAGCCATGGGCCGTCGACTTGATTGTCGGGAACAACTCGCTGCTGGTCACGATCACCCCCAGCATGGCATCGGAATGGCCGACGATGTACTTGGTTGCGGCATGAATCGAAACATCAACGCCATGGCGGAACGGCTTGAAATACAGAGGTGTTGCCCAGGTGTTGTCGATCATCACCCGGGCGCCGGCGGCGTGCGCCGCGGCGGCGATCGCCGGCACGTCCTGGACCTCGAAGGTGAGCGAACCCGGTGATTCCAGATAGACCACCCGGGTGTTGGGACGAATCAGATCGGCGATCCCGGCGCCGATCAGCGGGTCGTAAAAGGTGGTCTCGACCCCGAAGCGGGCGAGCGCGCCGGCGCAGAACTTGCGCGCCGGCCCATAGACGGTGTCGACCATCAGCAGATGATCGCCGGACCCGAGGAAGGCCGTCAGGGCGACGGTGATCGCGGCCAGGCCGGAGGGCAGGGCAATCGCCTGCTCGCCGCCTTCCAGGCGGGCCACCGCTTCCTCGAGGGCAAACGTTGTCGGCGTGCCGTAGCGGCCGTAATGCACGCGTCCGGGCTCGTTGATGTGGCGGATCGACTCCTCCATCTCCGCCATGGTGGGAAACAGGATCGTGGAGGCGTGATACACCGGTGGATTGACGACGCCCCGATGCGCCCAGGGCCGGTTGCCGGCATGGCCGATCAGGGTGTCGTCCTTGAAGGGGAGATCGGACATCGATGACTCCGGCGGGAAGCGACCGCATAGCACGGACGATCTGCGGACAATACAGGGGCGCATGCCGAGGTCGCTAGCGCTTGTCGGGCTCTATGGGCCCATGTTAAAGGTGGAGGTCAGCTACATGCGGTACTCCGGCGAGACCGGCTAGACACCGAGGCTGCTGGCGGGACCGCATTATCGACGTGCCATTCAATGAGCAACGTCCATCAATAAGCAGGGAAGGTGACCTCAATGAAATCTCTGAACATCTTTGCCGCCGGCACTCTCGTGGCAGCCATGACTGTCGCGGCGGCGGCGAGCGCAGCGACGCTCGACGACGTCAAGGCCCGGGGCAAGCTGAATTGCGGCGTGACCACCGGTCTTGCCGGGTTCGCCGCGCCGGACGACCAGGGCAACTGGAAGGGCCTCGACGTCGACATGTGCCGGGCGGTCGCCGCGGCCGTCCTCGGCGACGACACCAAGGTCAACTACGTTCCGACCAACGCCAAGGAGCGCTTCACCGCGCTGCAGTCCGGCGAGGTCGACCTGCTGGCCCGCAACACCACCTGGACCTATTCGCGCGACACCGATCTCGGCTTCGATTTCGTCGGTGTGAACTACTATGACGGCCAGGGCTTCATGGTCCGCAAGTCGCTCGGCGTCGCCAGTGCGCTCGAACTCGGCGGCGCCTCGGTCTGCGTGCAGACCGGCACCACCACTGAAAAGAACCTCGCCGACTACTTCCGCTCCAGCGGCATGGAGCTGAAGTCGGTGGTGTTCGAGACCAACGAGCAGGCCCGCCAAGCCTATGACGAGGGCCGCTGCGACGCATACACCACCGACGCCTCGGGCCTCGCTGCCGAACGTTCGGTGCTGAGCGTTCCCGGCGACCACATCATCCTGCCGGAGATCATCTCGAAGGAGCCGCTGGGCCCGCTGGTGCGCCACGGCGACAACAACTGGGGCGACATCGTGCGCTGGAGCCTCAACGCGATGATCATTGCCGAGGAGTTCGGGATCACCCAGGGCAATGTCGACGACATGAAGGGTTCCGACAACCCCGAGATCCGTCGGCTGCTCGGCGTCGAAGACAAGATGAGCGAGATGATGGGGCTGTCCGACGACTGGGCCTACAACATCATCAAGCAGGTCGGCAACTACGGCGAAAGCTTCGAGGCGAATGTCGGGCTCAAGACTCCGCTGGGTCTCGCCCGCGGCCTGAACCAGCTCTGGAGCAAGGGCGGCATCCTGTACGCGCCGCCGTTCCGTTGATCGCGGCACGCATGTGAAAGGCTGACAAGCCCCGATCCGGCGGGTCGGGGCTTGTCGTCGCTATTTCCGATTTTGTCATTGCTGAGAGGGACCGATGGCGGTTGATACCCAGGGTCACTCGTCGGCCAGTCAGGTCGCCTTCTGGAACGACGTGCGGATCCGCGGCCGGATCCTTCAGGTCGTCGCCCTTGCCCTGACGATCGGCTTCTTCGCCTACATCATTCACAATACGGCGACCAATCTCGCCAGGCTCGGTGTCGCCTCCGGCTTCGGGTTCCTCGAGAACACCGCGGGCTTCGACATCGGCATCACGCTGATCGACTACAATCTGACATCGAGCAATGGCCGCGCCTTCTTGGTCGGATTGCTCAACACGCTCCTGGTCTCCGCCTGCGGCATCGTGCTGGCGACCCTGATCGGGTTCGTCATGGGCGTGCTGCGGCTGTCGAGCAACTGGCTGATCGCCAAGCTGGCGACCGTCTATGTCGAGACCCTGCGCAACGTGCCGCTGCTGCTGCAGATCGTGTTCTGGTATTTCGGCGTGATCTCGGCGCTGCCCGGCGTGCGCCAGAGCCTGGTCCTGGGCGACGCCGTCTATCTCAATCAGCGCGGGTTGTCGGTCCCGTCGTTGATTCCGGAGCCGGGATTTTCGCTGATCCCGATCGCCCTGGTGGTGGCGGTCGTCGCTTCGGTCGCGATCCATCGTTGGGCGAGGCTGCGCCAGGAGCGGACCGGGCAGCAGTTCCCCGCAATCTGGACCGCGATCGGGCTGATCGTCGCGCTGCCGCTGCTGGCGGCGATCGTCACCGGGTTCCCGCTGAGCTGGGAGTATCCCGAGCTCAAGGGCTTCAACTTCGTCGGCGGCACTCGCGTCCTGCCCGAGTTCATGGCCCTGCTGCTGGCCCTCTCGCTCTACACCGCCGCCTTCATCGCCGAAATCGTGCGATCCGGCATCCAGTCGGTCAGCCATGGCCAGACCGAGGCGGCGCTCGCTGTCGGCCTCAAGTCGTCGACGACGCTGCGCCTGATCATCATCCCGCAGGCGCTCAGGGTGATCGTGCCGCCGCTGACCAGCCAGTACCTGAACCTAGCCAAGAACTCGTCGCTGGCGGTGGTGATCGGCTATCCCGACCTGGTAAGCGTGTTCTCCGGGACCGTGCTCAACCAGACCGGACAGGCGGTCGAAGTCATCGTCATCACCATGGCGGTCTACATGACCATCAGCCTGTCGATCTCGCTGTTCATGAACTGGTACAACCGGCGGGTCCGGCTGGTGGAGCGCTGAGCATGACCGATCAGACAGTCTCCGAGCATTACGCGCCCGGCCAGCATCCGAACCTGCCGCCGCCGGGCAGCACGGTCGGCGTGGTCGGCTGGCTGCGCCAGAACCTGTTCTCGTCGCCCTTCAACACCGCGTTGACGCTGGCGGCGCTGTACATCGTCTATCTCGTCGTGCCGCCCTTCATCAATTGGGCGCTGGTCTCGGCGAATTTTCAGGAAGGAACGTCGCGCGACGTCTGTGTCGCCGAAGGCGCGTGCTGGACCATGGTGCGGGCCCGCTTCGGCCAGTTCATCTACGGGCGCTATCCGATCGAGGAGCGCTGGCGCGTCGACCTGGCCTTCATCCTGTTCATCGCGACCGCGGTTCCGCTCCTGGTCGACAAGGTGCCGGGCAAGAAGTACCTGGCCGGCTTCGTGTTCCTGATCCTGCCGGTGATCTCGTTCTTCCTGTTCTACGGCGGGCTCGGCCTGCCGACGGTCGAGACCTCGCTCTGGGGCGGGCTGATGCTGACCCTGATCCTCGGCATCGTCGGCATCGTGTTCTCGCTGCCGCTCGGCATCCTGCTGGCGATCGGTCGACGATCCGAGCTGCCGGTCATCCGGATGCTGTGCGTGGCGTTCATCGAGTTCGTGCGCGCGGTGCCGCTGATCACCGTCCTGTTCATGGCCTCGGTGATGCTGCCGCTGTTCCTGCCCTCCGGCGTGACCTTCGACAAGCTGCTGCGGGCGATGATCGGCATCGCCCTGTTCGGCGCCGCCTACATGGCCGAGGTGGTGCGCGGCGGCCTGCAGGCGATCCCGCGCGGACAGTACGAGGGGGCGATGGCGCTCGGCCTCGGCTACTGGCAGATGATGGGGCTGATCATTCTGCCCCAGGCGCTCAAGATCTCGATTCCCGGCATCGTCAACACCTTCATCGGCCTGTTCAAGGACACCACCCTGGTCCTCATCATCGGGCTGTTCGAACTGCTCGGCACGGTGCAGCAGTCGACCCGCGACGCCAACTGGGCCGGGCTGTCGAAGGAGGGCTTCGTGTTTGCCGGCCTCGTGTATTTCATGTTCTGCTTCAGCATGTCGCGCTACAGCGTCTATCTGGAGCAAAAGCTGCACACCGGCCACAAGCGGCGCTGAGGAGAAGACAGATGACGAACGTCGCGCAAGCCGCCCGCCCCGCCATGGAGATCTCGGACGAGCTGATGATCGAGGTCGTCGGGCTGCACAAATGGTACGGGCAGTTCCATGTCCTGAAGAACATCGATCTCAGCGTGTACAAGGGCGAGCGGATCGTGGTCTGCGGTCCTTCCGGCTCGGGCAAGTCGACCCTGATCCGCTGCCTGAACCGGCTGGAGGAGCACCAGAAGGGCAAGGTCGTGGTCGACGGGATCGAGCTCTCGAACGACCTCAAGCACATCGAGCAGGTCCGCCGCGAAGTCGGCATGGTGTTCCAGCACTTCAATCTGTTTCCGCATTTGACGGTTCTGCAGAACCTCACCCTGGCGCCGATCTGGGTGCGCAAGATGCCGAAGGCGGAAGCCGATCGGGCGGCAATGCACTATCTCGAGCGGGTGAAGATCCCGGAGCAGGCGGACAAGTTTCCGGGCCAGCTCTCCGGCGGTCAGCAGCAGCGCGTGGCGATCGCCCGCTCGCTGTGCATGAACCCGAAGGTCATGCTATTCGACGAGCCGACCTCGGCGCTCGATCCGGAAATGATCAAGGAAGTGCTCGACGTCATGATCGGGCTGGCCGAGAGCGGCATGACCATGATCTGCGTCACCCACTAGATGGGCTTCGCGCGCACGGTCGCCAACCGCGTGATCTTCATGGACGGCGGCGAGATCATCGAGCAGAACGAGCCGGAAGGGTTCTTCAACGATCCGAAATCGGAGCGCACCCGGCTGTTCCTCAGCCAGATCCTGCACCACTGAGGCGGGGGCGCATCACCCCTGGGCGAGGAACTCGTCCCACAGCACGTTGAGGTCGCTGTTCCACCAGGTGACGCTGAGCAGCATGTTGACCACCTGGGCGTCGTCGGACAGCGGAATCAGTCCGCGCTGGTAGCTGACCAGGCGCTGGCCATCGCTCACCGTCATTTCGTGATAGACCGTCTCGCGTGCGGTGACTGCCTCTGAATAGCAGGCCAGCAAGCTTTCCCGATATCGGTCGGGGCGCTGGTCGTGGACCGATTTCTTGGTGACCTCGTCGTGATCGCCGTGGGAAATCTCGCTGCCGTAGAGGCGATAGACGAAATCCAGGGGATCGTACTTCACATCCATGATGATGATGCGCCCGAGGGCGAAGGCGATTTCCTCGGGCAGGATGTCGCGGCGCGTCGCAAACGGCCGGTCGCAGCGCTTGGCGTCGACGTACTTGGCGACGCCGAGGATCGCAGGGTGCACAACCTCCGCGGGTTGTATTCGCCGATAGCTGAGGTCGAAGGTCATCGAAACGAGGTCACCTGCGGCCGTGAGGGGCTGCGGATCGGTCCGCCCGGCGATACCGGCGCGGCGATCGAGGTCATTGTCCGCATCGGCTTACCGATGCCCAATGAGCCTATCCAGCATCTCGGGCCGACGGTCAAGCAGTCTCGCGGGGCCGGGGCATTTCGCGCGAATGTCGCAGGGGCACCGCGGATTGTCATGGGGCAAAGCGCCCGATGTCCAATCCGTCGATCGCCGTCGAGGTGGCACCGTCCACGATCAGTTCTGTGAGCACAAGCGCCGCGGCAGGGCCGAGCTGGAATCCGTGGCCGCAGAACCCGAAGGCGTGAAATAGGCCGGCGGCGGTGCGGCTTGGTCCGACCACCGGGCAGCCATCTTCGGTGGTGCCGTCGACGCCGCTCCACAGGCGGATGACCGCGAGATCGGCAACGAACGGCACGATCCGCCCCGCCATGGCGGCCGCCCGCGCGGCGGTTTCGGGCACTGGCCGGCTGCGCCGGAAATCGTTGCCGTCGGCCTGGCCCTCGCCGCCGCCGAAGATGACGTTGCCGCGCGGAATCTGCCGCAGATAGAGATCGCCGCCGACGACGCCGAGCACCGGCGCGACGCGATGGGGCGCGGGCTCGGTCACCATCATCTGTGGCACCTCCGGCCGCATCGGCACGGCCTCTCCGAACGCGGCGGCGATGCGGTTGCCCCAGGCGCCCGCGGCGTTGACCAGCACACGGCAGGCGAGCGTCGATCCGGCAGACGTGGTCAGGCGAAATCCGCCGCGATCGCGTTCCACCGCCGCGATCTCGACACCCTCGCGCAGCTCGGCACCGGCGGCGCGCGCCGCGGCGGCAAAGGCCGGGCTCACCAGCCGCGGATTGGCGTGGCCGTCGAGCGCGCAGAGCGAGCCGCCGAACGCCGCCGGTCCGATCCACGCGAAGCGCCCGGCCAGGGCGGCGCGGTCGAGCAGCTCGAGCTCGATGCCGAACTCGGCAACCGCGTCGCGATATTGCTCGAGCACCGCCATGTGCGCGTCGTCGCGCGCCAGCCGCAGATGGCCGCTGCGGGTCAGCTCGCCGTCGATGCCGATATGCGCCGGCAGGTCGCGCCAGATATCGCGGCCGCGCAGCGACAGCGGGATCTCGCGCAGGTCGCGGCCCTGGTGGCGCACGCCGCCGAAATTGACGCCGCTCGCCCGGATGCCGCAGCGATCGCGTTCGAGCAGCACCACCGGCACGCCGCGGCGGCGCAGGAACAGGGCGGCGGCGCCGCCGACGATGCCGCCGCCGACGATGCAGACCTCGGTCGTCTCCGGCGCGCTCATGGGGTCGCCGTCGGCGCCGCCGATGCCAGGACGGCGGCAGAAATCGGCTTGATCGGCGGCTGCGGCCTGAAACGGCCGACCTCGGCGACTGGCCGCCCGAGCGCGGCGGCCAGCACCAGCCTGGCCGCCGGCCCGCAGACCCGGCCCTGGCAACGGCCCATGCCGACCCGGGTAAGGGCCTTGGCGCGGTTCATCTCGTCGCCGGCGAACGGACCCAGCGCCGCCGCCCGCAGGTCGCCAGCCCGGATCGCCTCGCAGCGGCACAGGATGGTGGAGTCTTCGATCGCCGCCGCAAGCTCGGCGGGAAACGGAAACGCGCTGTCCAGCCCGGCGCGGAAGCGCGCCAGCCGGCGCAACCGCCGGTCGATGGCGGCATGGCGTCGCGTCGATACCGGGCGGCCGAGATCGGCGAGCAGCGCCAGCGCCGCGCGCTCGCCGGCGAGTTCGGCGACATCGGCCCCGCCGATCGCCGCCCCGTCGCCGGCGAGATAGACCCCCGCCGCCCCGATGGCGCGGCCCGCGGCGTCCGCTTGCGGCAGCCATGTCATCGTCACCGGGTCGAACTCGAAGCGGCAGCCCGCGAGGTCGGCGAGCTGGGTCTCGGGCTCGAGGCCGTAGCCGAAGGCGACGGCGTCGCAGGGCAGGTCCCGCGTGGCGCCGCCGGCGTCGCGATAGGTGAGCGCGGCGACGCTGTCGCCGCCCTGCACCGCGATCGGCCGTATCCCGGTCTCGACCGTGATGCCGCGCGCCAGCAGCGCGGCGACATACCGGGCACCCTGCAGCAGGTGGCCTGCACCGGCGAGCAGCCGGGGCAGGGCGGCGAGGCGCCGCGCGAACGGCGCGGTGTCGAGAACGCCGGCGACCTCTGCACCGGCCCTGGCGTACTGCCAGGCGACCAAATAGAGCAGCGGCCCGGTGCCCAGAAACACCACCCGCCGGCCGACGGCGCAGCCCTGATGCTTCAGCGCGATCTGCGCGCCGCCCAGGGTGAACACGCCGGGGGTGGTCCAGCCGGGGAATGGGATCACCCGGTCCATCGCGCCGGTCGCCAGCACCAGTCGGTCGAACGTGACCGCCTCGGACTTGCCGTCGCGCACGGTGTGCGCGCAACGCTCGGCAATGTTCCAAACCAGCGTGGCCGCGCGATAGTCGATGCGCCCGGCGAGCCCGTCGAAGGCCGCGTGCAGCGCCGTCGCCTTCGCGGCCGAGTGCCCGTAGAGCGCGCCGGCCGGCCGCACGAAGCCGGCATCGGGCGGCGGCCGGCGATAGATCTGGCCGCCACTGCGCGGTGCCTCGTCGACCACGATCGGCATCACGCCGTGGGCGACCAGGGTCGCGGTGGCGCGCGTGCCCGCCGGACCGGCGCCGACGATCAGGACGCGCGGCATCATCAGCCCTCCGGCGTCCCGCCGGTCAGCACGGCCAGCCCATCGCGCACATAGGTCGAGCAGGCGCGCACGCGGCCGCCGCCGGCGAGCGTGACCCAGCAGTCCTGGCAGGCGCCCATCAGGCAGAACCCGGCGCGCGGCCCGTCGCCGAACTCGGACTCGCGGATCCGGCGCCCGGCGAGCAGCAGCGCGGTCAGCAGGGTGTCGCCGTCGAGCGCGGCCGCTGGGCGGCCGTCGATGGTGATGTGGACCGGCCGCCGCCCGGCCTCGGCCAGGCGGCTCAGCTGCCCCTGCCGCGGCCGATCGGTCACGGCCGGCGCGGCTCGATATGCGCGGGGATCAGGCCGAGGGCGCGCGGGTCGTCGATCACCTTGCGCTCCTGCCGTACCGGCACGAAGCCGGCGCGCTGGTAGACCTGCAATGCCTTGGGATGGTCGAGGGTGCAGGTGTTGACGGTCAGCCGCGCCGGCTCGTAGCTCCAGGCCTGGGCGATCGCCCAGTCGAGCAGGAACGAGCCGAGGCCGCGGCCGATCGCCTGCGGCATAATGCCGAACAGGGCGATGTCGATCTCCGGGTCCTTGCGGCGGTCGAGCTCGACATAGCCGGCGGGCGTGCCCTCGGCGTAGAGGACGAAGATCTCCACCTTCGGATCGGTGACGATGGCGGAAAGAATCTCGTCGCTCATGCGCCGCCGCTCGTACCAGAACCAAGGCTCGCCGACCGTGTTGTAGAGAAAGCGATAGAACGCCACGCTCGGCATCTCGGCCCGCAGCAGCGCGTGCTTGCCGGGTGGATGCGGCCGGCTAGGATGCCGCGGTCGCGCCAGCATTTCCAGATGGGTGATGACGACTTCTAGCCTGTCCCCGATCGGATTGGCGTGGCTCCGCCACAGGCCCTTCTGCATGACGATGCGCGGCGCCACCATGAAGCCCAGCCGGACGTAGAAATCGCGCACCGCGGCGTTGCTGTCGCGAATCATCAGCTCGACCTTGGGCATGCCCTGGGCGGCGAGCCAGGTTTCGGCCTGCGCGACCAGCTTGCGACCGAGCCCCTGGCGGCGGTAATCGGGCGCGACCGCAAGCTTGTAGAGCCAGCCGCGATGGCCGTCATGGCCCACCAGGATGGTGCCCACCAGCCTGCCGTCGCGCTCGCCGACATAGAGCCGCGCGTTCGGCGATGCGGTCGCGCGCGGGATGTCGGCCGCCGGATCGTTGTAGGGAACGCTGATCCCGACGACGTCCCACAGCGCCACGACGGCGTCGAAATCGGCGTCGACATAGGTCCTGATCTGCATCGCGCGGAGCCGGTCGGTCAGGGTTCCACGGGGGTGTCGCCGGGGAGGCCCCACTCGGCCCAGGACCCATCATACACCGCCACGTCCTTGTGGCCGATGAGATGCAGGCCGAGGGCGAGCACGCAGGCGGTGATCCCGGACCCGCAGCTCGTCACCACCGGACGGTTCGGGTCGACGCCGGCGGCGCGGAATCTCTCTCGCAGGCGTTCGGCCGGCAGAAAGGTCTTGTCGGCGGGATCGAGCAGGTCGGTGTAGGGCAGGTTGAGGCTGCCGGGGATGTGGCCGCTGCGCCGGCCCGGCCAGATCTCCGGCTCGGTGCCGTCGAAGCGGCCGGCGCTGCGGGCATCGAGCAGCTGCTCGCGCCGCCCGGTCAGGTTGGCGCGGACCTGGCCGATGTCGCGCACCTTGGAATGATCGACGCGCGCGGTGAAATGGCGCTCGCGCGGCATCGGCGGCAGGTCCTCGACCGGCCGTCCCTCCGCCAGCCATTTCGGCAGGCCGCCGTCGAGCACGGCGACGTCCTTGTGGCCGAAAGCGCGTAGCGCCCACCAGACCCGCGCCGCGCTCATCAGGCCCTGGCCGTCATAGACGATGATGCGGTTGCCGTCGCCGAGGCCGAGCTTGCGCATGCGGGCGGAGAACTTCTCGGGGCTCGGCAGCATGTGGGGCAGATCGACGCCGGTGTCGGCGATTTCGTCGATGTCGAAGAACACCGCGCCGGGAATGTGCCGCTGGCTGTACTCGGCGCGCGCATCCTTGTTCTGCATCGGCAGATAGTAGGTGGCGTCGACGATGCGGATGTCGGGCGAACTCAGGTGATCTGCCAGCCACGCCGTGCTGACCAGGCTTTCTGGATTGGCATAAGTCATGGTCGACGGTTTCCGTCCCTGCTGGATTGTACCGGACTGGCTAGTCCTTGAACGCGACGTTGATGCGGCGGTTCTGACGTCCCTTGTTCTCGATCTTGGTCACTTCGATGGCGCCGATTTCGCCGGTTCGTGCGACATGGGTGCCGCCGCAGGGCTGCAGATCGACATCCGCGATGTCGAGCAGCCGAACCCGGCCCGCGCCGGCCGGCGGCTGCACCGACATGGTGCGCACCAGCTCGGGCTTGGCCGCCAGCTCGGCGTCGCTGATCCAGCGCACGCTGACGGCGTGATCCTCGGCGATCAGCCGGTTGAGCGCCGCGGTGATCTCGTCCTTGTCGAGCCTGGTGTCGGGCAGGTTGAAATCGAGGCGGCCCTTGCCGTCGCCGACCTGGCCGCCGGTCACGTCGCCGCTGACCACGGCGCAGAGCAGGTGCAGGCAGGTGTGCATGCGCATCAGCCGGTGCCGGCGGTCCCAGTCGATCTCGGCGGTGATCTTCGTGCCCGGCGCCGGCAGGGACGCACCCTCGGCCGGGATGTGCAGCACGCTGTCGGGGCCGTCGGCCTTGACCGCGTCGACGATGCGGATCTCGCTGCCGTCGGCCAGGCGCAGCACCCCGCTGTCGCCGGGCTGTCCGCCGCCGGACGGATAGAACACGGTGCGGTCGAGGCGGATGCCGGCGGCGTCGGCGGCGGCCACCACCGCGTCGCAGCGCCAGGCGTAGCCGTCCGCACGGCAGATCGCCTCGCCTGCGGTTGCGTCGGTCATGGCTTGTCCTCCAGCCAGTCCGGCCAGGGCAGGTTCTTCGACTTCAGGAAGGCCGGGTTGAACATCTTGCTCTGGTAGCGCGTCCCGGAATCGCAGAGCACGGTGACCACGGTGCAGCCCGGCCCGAGATCGCGCGCCAGGCGGATGGCGCCGGCGACGTTGATGCCGCTCGAGCCGCCCAGGCACAGCCCCTCGTGCTTCAGCAGGTCGAAGACGATCGGCAGCATCTCGGCATCCGGAATCTGGTAGGCCTCGTCGATCGGCGCGTCCTCGAGGTTCTTCGTGATGCGGCCCTGGCCGATGCCCTCGGTGATCGAGCTGCCCTCGGACTTGAGCTCGCCGTGCTTGTAGAAGTTATAGAGTGCGGCCCCCTGCGGATCGGCCAGGCCGATGCGGATCTTCGGATTGCGCTCCTTGAGCGCCATGCCGGTGCCCGCCAGCGTGCCGCCGGTGCCGACCGCGCAGATGAAGCCGTCGACCTTGCCGTCGGTCTGGCGCCAGATCTCCGGCCCGGTGGTCTGGTAGTGACCCTGGCGGTTGGCGGTGTTGTCGAACTGGTTGGCCCAGATCGCGCCGTTCGGCTCGCGCTGCGCCAGCTCCTCGGCGAGGCGCCGCGATACGTGGACGTAGTTCTCGGGGTTCTTGTAGGGCACCGCGGGCACCTCCCGCAGGTCGGCGCCGCACAGCCGCAGCATGTCCTTCTTTTCCTGGGACTGGGTCTCCGGGATGACGATCACGCAGCGATAGCCGCGGGCGTTCGCCACCAGTGCCAGCCCGATCCCGGTGTTGCCGGCGGTGCCCTCGACGATTATCCCGCCCGGCCGGAGCCGACCGCTGGCCTCGGCGTCGCGGACGATTGCCAGCGCCGCGCGGTCCTTGACCGAGCCGCCGGGATTCAGGAACTCGGCCTTGCCGAGAATCGTGCAGCCGGTCGCCGCCGAGGCCGCCTTGAGGCGGATCAGCGGGGTGTTGCCGATGCTGTCGAGGAAGCCGTCACGAATGTCCATCGGGAGCCGGGATCAATTTTCATCGGGCAACGCCGGAGCGCGCGGAGCCGTCCTCCGTGCCCCCGAAACCGCTGCCGTCGCCAGGAATGGCGAACACTAGCCGCGCCCGGCCATCGCGATCAAGGCTGGCGTCGGGCGCCGCCCGGACAAAGCGCCGCCGGCAGGTGGCGAAAGCGGAAATGGCTCAGCTCGGGCGAGGCCGGTCCGGGCGCGTCGATGTCGATGATGTCGCTGCAAAGCGGGCCGAACGCGGCGCGGAAGTGGTTCTTGGCCTTGACGCAGAGCAGCCTCGTGGCGCCGAGGTCGATGCCGTGCAGGATGAAGTATCCGGGATCGTTGGGCGACTGGCAGCTTTCGGTCGCAATGATGCCGATGCCGCCGACATCGAGCACGGCGGTGCGGCCGAGCTCGACCGGCAGGCCGGCCTCCATCGGGCCGCTGTTGCGGAAACGTCCGTCGGTCAGGCGCAGCACCCGGCCCGAGGCCGCGACCGGCGGCCCGAAGGCGTCGCTGATCCGCCCGCCCAGGCGCAGCGCCAGCGCCGCGCCGATGCCGGCCTGGTGGGCGCGCGCGACCAGCGGCGGGTCCCAGAGGAACGCGAAGACGGTCGCGACGGCCGGCGGCGCCGCCAGCAGCGCACGCAGCAGGCCAGGGGTGTCGCCGATACCGCCCGACATCGGGTTGTCGGACGGGTCGAGCACGGCGACCGGTCCGGTCGGCGCGGCAAGGGCCCGGCGCAGGCCCTCGGCCGGGGCCGGGAGGCGCACGCTGAAGGCGTCGCGCCGCTGGCGCAGCGCGGCAGCCAGCTCGGCCGCGGCGGTTTGCGCCAGGCCGAGGTCGCCGTCGGCGAAGACCATGGCGCCGGCGCCGGCGTCCGGGCTGTCGCCATAGGCGAAGCCGCCGAACGCCGTGGCGTCGAGGATGCCGGGGCGCCGTTCCAAGGCGCGCGCCAGCGCCGCCACTTCCGCCATCGGCCCGTCGGTAGTGCGCATGTTGAAACTGGTCAGCAGGACCCCGGCCTTGACCAGCGCTCCGGCCGGGCGCCGGCGGCCGTCGGCGATGTCGGCCAGCAGGCGCAGCACCTTGGCGCCGGTTTCCGCCATGTCGGTATGGGGATAGGTCTTGTAGCCGGCGGCGATGTCGACCAGGGCGACCGCGTCCGGGCCGATATTGGCATGCAGATCGAAGCTGACGCCGAGCGGCGCCCTGCCGATTCGTGCCCGTACCGCGCCCAGCAGCTCGAGCTCCGGCGTCGGCCGCCGCTCGGTGACCAGCGCGCCGTGCAGCGACAGGTAGACGGCGTCCCAGGGACCGGCATCCAATCCGGCCAGGATCTCGTCCCGCATGGCGTCGAAATCGTCGTCGCGGACCGGTCCGCCGGGCGGCGCGGCGGCGCAGCGCAGAAACGTGACCTGCCAGTCCGGCCGCGCCTCGGCGAACGCGACGGCGGCGCCGATCTCGACCCCAGTGCCGCGGTAGAAGTCCCGTGCTGCCGCGCCCTGGGTCCATTCCCGGGCTTGGAATGCGGCCAGTGCGGTGGGCACCGGCGAGAACGAGTTGCCTTCGTGCCACAGGCGGGCGACGGCGAGCCGCTTCATGGGATCAACCCGCGCTATCCAGCCAGCGCCGGCGCAGGGCATCGCGGTGCAGCGCCAGCCATTGCAGGGCGATGATGGTCACGGAGTTGCGGATCTCGCCATCGTCCAGCCGCCGGCGCGCCTCGGCCCACGGCACCACCTCGACCCGGATGTCCTCATGCTCGTCGGCCAGCCCGTGCACGCCGCCGACCCCGCTGCTGTCGACCCGGCCGCAGAACAGGGCGACGCTTTCGCTCATGCCGCCCGGGCTCGAGAGATAGCGATGGACCGGGACCAGCTCGCGCAGCACGCAGCCGGCCTCTTCCTGGGCCTCGCGCCGGGCGACCGCCTCCGCGGTCTCGCCCGGGTCGATGATTCCGGCAACGATCTCGATCAGCCAAGGCGCGAACCCGGCGGCGTACGCGCCGATCCGGAACTGCTCGATCAGCACCACCGCGTCGGCGGCCGGATCGTAGGGCAGCACCGCCACCGCATGGCCCCGTTCGAACAGCTCGCGCGTCATCTCGCCGCTCCAGCCGCCGTCGTGCAGGCGATGGCGCAGCCGGTAGCGGTCGATGCGGAAATAGCCCTGAAAGCAGGTCTCGTGCGCCAGGATCTCGACGTCCGGGTCGGTCATCGTCGGGGGCTGCTCGCTGTCGGTGTCGGGCCGGTGTCGGGATAGCGGCCGGCAGGCTAGCATTTCGCGGGCGCCGCCGGGAGAGGCGGGGATCACCAGGTCGTGACGCCGGCAAGGTTGCCGGAGCGCCGGCCGAATGCTGCAATGGCTGCCCGCCGGCGCGCGCCAGCCGCGACCCGTCCGCCGGCAAGGCTGGGTATTTCCGGAGGTGCGCCGTGCCGACTCGCTTCGAGAAGCTGACTTTCGTGGGCTCGCTCGGCGCCAGCCTGGCGGCGCGGCTGGAGCTGCCGGTCCAGGGCGAGCCGCTGGCCTATGCCCTGTTTGCCCATTGCTTCACCTGCACCAAGGACGTGTTCGCCGCCGCCCGCATCGCCCGGGCCCTGGCGGACCGAGGCATCGCCGTCCTGCGCTTCGACTTCACCGGACTGGGGGCGAGCGAGGGAGACTTTGCCAACACCAACTTCACGTCCAATGTCGAGGATCTCGTGTACGCCGCAGACCATCTGCGGGCGCATTACCAGGCGCCGCGCATCCTGATCGGCCACAGCCTGGGCGGCGCCGCGGTGCTGGCGGCGGCACCGCTGGTGGCCGAGGCCGAGGCGGTCGCCACCATCGCCGCCCCGGCCGATGCCGCCCACGTCACCAGCCATTTCACGGCGGCAATCCCGGAGATCGAGGCGAAGGGCGAGGCGGAGGTCCGTCTGGTGGGCCGCCCGTTCCGCATCCGCAAGCAGTTCCTCGACGACGTGGCCGCCCGCAACAGCCGGGAGGGGCTGTCCCGGCTCGGCAAGGCGCTGCTGGTGTTCCACGGGCCGCGCGACCAGGTGGTCGGCATCGAGAACGCGCGGGCGATCTTCGAGGCGGCGCGCCATCCGAAGAGCTTCATCTCGCTGGACGACGCCGACCACATGCTGTCGCGGCCGGCGGACGCGGTGTACGTCGCCGAGGTGCTGGCGGCGTGGGCCGGACGCTACATTGCACCCGCCGCCGCCGGGGCCGCCGGGACTTCCGAGGCGGCGTGGCCGAGCGCGACAGACGGCCGGGTGACCGTCGCGGAGGCGGGCGCGGACAGCGGCGGCCGGCTGGCGCAGCGCATCGCCTTCGGCCGCCACCGTTTCGGCGCCGACGAACCGATCGCCCAGGGCGGCAGCGATACCGGCCCCAACCCCTACGACCTGCTGCTCGGTGCGCTCGGCGCCTGCACCGCGATGACCCTGCGGCTCTATGCCGACCGCAAGGGCTGGCCGCTCGAACGGGTCACGGTGCGCCTGTCCCATGACAAGATCCATGCCGAGGATTGCGCAACCTGCGAGAGCCGGAACGGCAAGATCGACCGGCTGGCACGCGAGATCGCGATCGAGGGTCGGCTCGACCCCGAGCAGCGCACCCGGTTGATGGAGATCGCCGACAAATGCCCGGTGCACCGCACACTGAGCTCGAAGAACCTGATCGTGACCACGGCGCGCGACGCCGAAAGCGGGGGATAGACGGGAGCCGTCGCTGTCTGTGAATATGGGGTCGGTCCCAACCAAGCTTGGTGTGGGCCTCAATGGGAACGTCCTTCTTCATCCGGCAAATCGACCTTTCTTCAGTCGAGGCAGCGGTTCTGGGCAGGAAACCCTTGAAAAGGAATGTCAATCGGTGCTTCTCTAAAACTAGAGATAATAATGAAGCGGCTGGTGGCAGCGAGCGGAGGCTATTCTGGGTCCCCGCGACCGCAGGCCAGATACCGCCCAACGAGTCCGTCCTAACAGGGAGACTGAACGATGAGTGAAGACCTCAAGAAGATTCACCCCTATCTGCCGAAGCTCGCGGAGCAGTTCGCAGAAAAGAAGGTGGATCGCCGCGAGTTCCTGCGCACCTCGACGCTGCTGGGCCTGTCGGCGACCGCCGCCTACGCGATCGCCGGCCTGCCGGGCGGCGGCTACGTGCGACCGGCGATGGCGGCGACGGGCGGCACCGCGCGCATCTCCATGCGCGTGCCGGCCCTCGACAACCCGGCCACCTACTCATGGGTCTATGACTCGAACACGACCCGCCAAGTGTGCGACTACCTGACCCGCACCGGCTTCGACAACGTCACGCGTCCCTGGCTGTTGGAGAACTGGGTCGCCAGTGACGACCTGAAGACCTGGACCCTCAACCTGAAGAAGGGGGTCAAGTGGTCGAACGGCGACGCGCTGATCGCAGACCACGCCATCTGGAACATTTCGCGCTGGCTCAATCCCGATGTCGGTTCGTCGATCCTCGGCCTGATGCAGGGCTACATGATGAACGAGGACGGCACCGCGCTGTGGGATGCCAATGCGATCGAGAAGGTCGATGACTACACGATCCGCCTCAATGCCCGGGCGCCGCAGCTCGCGGTCCCCGAGCATCTCTTCCACTACCCGGCGCTGATCCTGCACCCGAGCGAGAACGGCGTGTTCGGCAAGGGCTCGATCGGCACCGGCGCCTTCACGCTCGAGGAGTACGAGGTCGGCAAGAAGACCGTGCTCAAGCGGCGCGACGGCTATTGGGGCCAGACGCCTGCCCTCGACAGCGTCGAGTTCATCGACCTCGGCGACGACATGGCGGCTGCGATCAACGCGCTGGCCTCGGGCCAGGTCATGGGCATGTACGAGGCCTCGACCACCCAGTACGGCGCGTTGCAGAAGCTCGAGAACGTCCAGATCCACACCGTCAACACCGCCCAGACCGGCGTTGCCCGCATGAATCAGGCGGCGAAGCCGTGGGACGATGCGCGGGTGCGCAAGGCGATGCGCATGGCGCTCGACACCGAGAAGCTGATCCAGATCGCCCATCTCGGCCTCGGCCTGCCCGGCGAGCATCACCACGTCGCCAAGGTGCATCCGGAATACGCCGATGTCGGCTTCATGAAGCAGGACATCGACGGCGCCAAGGCGCTGCTCGCCGAAGCCGGCTATCCCGATGGCTTCGACACCGAGATCACCTGCAAGAAGGACCCCGACTGGGAGTTCATCTCCGTGCAGGCGATGGTGCAGATGTGGCAGCAGATCGGCGCTCGGGTGAAGATCAACGTCCTGCCGTCGGCGCAGTACTGGGACGTCTGGAACGCGCCGACCAATCCGTTCGCCTTCACCGCCTGGACCCATCGTCCGCTCGGCGTGATGGTGCTCGGTCTCGCCTATCGGACCGGCGTGCCGTGGAACGAGTCGCATTGGTCGAACGCCGAGTTCGACACGCTGCTGGCGAAGGCCGAGGGAATACTCGACGTCGAGAAGCGTCGCGTAGTCATGGCGGAGATCGAGACCCTGATGCTCGAGGAAGGCCCGGCCGCCATCCCGCTGTGGCGCGCCGTGTTCACGGCGATGGACAAGAAGCTGAAGGGCTTCCAGGCCCATCCGACGAGCTACTTCTTCTGCGAGGAGTGGTCGCTCGAGGCGTGATCGAGCCGGGGAGAATGGGCGCCGCCATGCGGCGCCCTTTCGCCTCCGGCGCGCTCCTGCGGGTTCGGCGTGCGCGATCGACGCGCGGTGGCGACGCCTGCGATCGCCGCAGCGCAGTGCCTGACGGGCCGAATCTCGGGGCGACGACTGCTACTGCTATTGTGACGTTGTTGAGGTGAAAAACCGGTCAGGCCGTCCGACGGCTGGACGCGGAGCGGAAGAGGGCATCCGCGGCGGGGTCGGAAACATCCGGGCGGAAGAACCGGCTGGAGGCTACGCGGCGCAAGCTATGGGGAGGCTCGGCGGCCAGCGATGATCGCATTCTTCGGAAAACGACTTCTCTACCTGCTGCTCACCATGTTCGTGGTGTCGCTGCTGGTCTACGGGCTGATGGAAGCGACGCCGGGCGACGTCGCCCGCAAGGTGCTGGGTCCTTTCGCCACCCAGAACCAGGTCGAACGGATGACGGTGGAAATGGGCTGGGACCGGCCCGTGATCGTCCGCTACGTCGAGTGGGTCGGGAACCTCGTGCAGGGGGACCTCGGCTACTCCTCGCTGTACAAGACCGACGTCAACAGCATCATCTGGGACCGCCTCGGAAACACGCTGATCCTGGCGGTGATCGCCTTCGCCATCATCGTGCCCGCCTCGATCATCCTGGGCGTGGCGTCGGGCATGCGCGAGGCGTCCAAGCTCGATCGCACCCTGTCCATCGCCAGCATCATCACCACGTCGGTCCCGGAGTTCGCCTCCGGCGCCTTCCTGGGGTTCATATTCGTGGTGCTGCTGGGGGTGCTTCCGGGAACCTCGACGCTGGATTCCGGCGGCGGCTGGTCGATCGGGTCGCAGCTCGTGCTGCCGGTGGCGGTCATGGTGCTGTACGACCTCGGCTATGTCGTGCGCATGGTGCGGGCGTCGATGATCGAGGTGATGACCCGCCCCTACATCCGCACCGCCGTGCTCAAGGGCCTGACCTTCCGCGAGGTGATCCTGAAGCATGCGCTGCGCAACGCGATGATCGCGCCGTTCACGGTGATCCTGCTGCAGATCAACTACCTGGTGGCCGGCGTGGTGGTGGTCGAGGCGGTGTTCGCCTATCCCGGCTTCGGCCGCATGCTGCTGGAGGCCGGGCTCGCCAAGGACGTGGCGGTGGTGGAGGCGGCGACGCTGTTCGCGGTGTTCATCACGGTGGCGGCGCAGATTGCCGGCGATTTCGGCTACATGCTGCTCAACCCGCGCATTCGGTTCACCTGAGGGGAAGGGGCGGAAATGGCCGTGAACGCGACTTCTGCGGGAGGCGCCCGGCGCGGCAGCGCGATGCCCCTGTGGCTGCGCCGCATCGGGCTCCTGCGGGAATCCCCTGTCGGCATGGTCGGCGCCTTCCTGGCGCTGTTCTGGATCCTGGTGGCGATCCTGGCGCCGGTCCTGTCGCCGTATGATCCCAATGCCAACAACTATCAGGCCCTGGCCGACCCGACCCCCTCGGCCGAGTTCCTGCTCGGCACCGACAACCAGGGCCGCGACATCCTCTCGCGCGTGATCTGGGGTTCGCGCACGGTGCTGGTGGTGGCGCCGATCGCCACCTTCTGCGCCTACGTCGTCGGCTGCCTGATGGGGCTGTTCGCGGGCTACTATCGCGGCTGGGTCGACAACGTGGTGATGCGTGTCGCCGACATCATCCTGTCGTTCCCGGTGATCGTGCTCTACATCTTCATCATCGTGGTGTTCGGCGCCTCGATGCTGAACATCATCATCGCAGTGACCTTCATCGCCGCGCCGCAGATCACCCGCATCGTGCGCGGCCTGACACTGGAGATCCGCGAGCGCGATTTCGTGGCGGCGGCCAAGATGCGCGGCGAGTCCTCGCTCTACATCATGCTGGTCGAGATCCTGCCCAACGCGCGCGGACCGCTGATCGTCGATGCCTGCCTGCGCCTGGGCTACACCACCATCCAGATCGGCGTGCTCGGCTTCCTCGGCCTCGGCTTGCCGCCGCCCGATCCCGACTGGGGCGGCATGGTCAAGGATACCTATGGCATGATGTCGACCTATCCGCACATGTCGCTGATTCCCTGTGCGGCGATCTCGTCGCTGGTGGTCGGCTTCAACCTGCTGGCCGATGGACTGCGCGAAATCTCGCTGCGGGATTGAGGAGGGGACGCGGATGAGCGTGAGCGCCAGGACGCCGGTCCTCGAGGTCGAGAACGCCAGCATCTCCTATTTCACCCGGGCGGGTGAGATCAACGTGGTGCCCGATGTCAGCTTCCGCCTGGAGCAGGGCGAGGCGCTCGGCCTGGTCGGCGAATCCGGCTGCGGCAAGTCGACGGTCGCCTTCGCCGTGATGCGCTATCTCGGCGGCGTCGGCAAGCTGGTCGGCGGCCGCATCCGGTTCGAGGGCCGCGACATGGCGGAGATGTCGGAGGAGGAGCTCCGGCAGATCCGCGGCGGCAAGATGGCCATGGTCTACCAGGACCCGATGAGCAGCCTCAATCCGGTGATGCCGGTCGGGCGGCAGCTCATGGAAGTGCCGATCATTCATTCGGGCGCCGACGAGACGCAGGCGCGTGAGCGGGCGCTCCACATGCTGAGCGAGGTCAACCTGCCGGATCCGGAGAGCGTCTTCGGGCGCTATCCGCATCAGCTCTCCGGCGGTCAGCAGCAGCGCGTGGTCATCGCCATGGCGCTGATGGCGGAGCCGTCGCTGCTGGTGATGGACGAGCCCACCACCGGCCTCGACGTGACCGTCGAGGCGGCGGTGCTGGACCTGGTGCGGCGGCTGCGGCAGAAGCACAACTCGGCGATCGTCTTCATCAGCCACAATCTCGGTACGGTGGTCAGGATTTGCGACCGGATCGGCGTCATGTATGCCGGCGAGCTGATCGAGGAAGGACCGATCAAGGAAGTGTTCCGCAACCCGCGCCATCCCTACACCCGCGGGCTGCTCGACTGCATCCCGGTGCTCGGCACCGACAAGCACTCGGCGCCGCTGGTGCCGATCCCCGGCCAGGTGCCGCCGGCGCTGCATCGCCCGAAGGGCTGCGTGTTCGCCAGCCGCTGCACCCATGTCGAGGAGTCGCGCTGCACGACGGCGCGCATCGCCACCGGCGCGGTGCCGGGCGACAGCCACCACCGGGTGCAGTGCGTGCGGAGCGTGGAGCTGGATCCGTGGCGGCGGGCACGCTCGGACGGTGCAGCGGCGGCAACCGCGGTCAAGAACGGCGAGCGGGTGCTCGACATCGAGAATCTACGCAAGACCTACTTCCAGGCCGCCAGCATCTTCGCCGGCGGCGGGGGCTACGAGGTCAAGGCCCTGAACGACATCAGCTTGCATGCCGATCGCGGCATGACGCTCGCCATCGTCGGCGAGTCCGGTTGCGGCAAGTCGACCTTGGCCAAGGTGCTGACCGGGCTCGAGGACGCGACCGAGGGCGCGGTCCTGCTGGAAGGCCTCGACATCGGCCGGATGTCGGTGGAGAGCCGGGGCACCGACATCAAGCGCAAGCTGCAGATGGTGTTCCAGAACCCGGAGAGCACGCTCAACCCGAGCCACAGCGTCGGCTACGCCATCGAGCGCTCGGTCCGTCGCCTGCGCAACGTGTCGTCACGCGAGGCGCGCGATCTGGCGCGCAAGCTGATCGAGACGGTGAATCTGCCGGCAGACTTCATGGGCCGCAAGCCGCGCCAGCTTTCGGGCGGCCAGAAGCAGCGCGTCGCGATCGCCCGGGCGCTGGCCGGCGATCCCGACCTGGTGGTGGCGGACGAGCCGGTCTCCGCGCTCGACGTCTCGGTCCAGGCGGCGATCATCAACCTGCTGATGGAAATCCAGGGGCAGCGTCAGGCGACCCTGGTCTTCATTTCCCACGATCTGTCGGTGGTGCGCTATCTCGCCGACAAGGTGGCGGTGATGTATCTCGGCAAGATCGTCGAGTTCGGCGACGTCGAGGACGTCTTCGCACCGCCCTACCACCCCTATACCGAGGCGCTGCTGTCGGCGGTGCCGGTGGCCGATCCGGACGTGCACCAGAAGCGCATCATCCTCGAAGGTGCCATCCCGAGCGTCACCAGCATTCCCAAGGGCTGCCCCTTCGCCACCCGTTGCCCGCGCAAGATCGGCGCCATCTGCGACAGCGAGCCGCCGCCGGAGATCCGGACCGACTCCGGCCATCGCATCCTCTGCCACATCCCGGAGGCGGAGCTGCGGGCCGTGGAGCCGGTGGTGACCGGGGCCGCGGCGGAGTAGGCGGCGCCGACGGCGGAGTCGGCGGCATCGCCAGTGCAATCGACGCGCCGCCATCGCGCGACACAAGCATGCGCGGGTCGTGATCGTCGGCCGATCCGCGAGCCGGCGATTTGCTTCGGATGCCTGGATGTCTTCCGTCGGACCGGGCGGAATGGCATGCTCGGATTGAAAACGGCTTTCCGAAGCACCATGAATAGTTAAGCGGCGGAAAAAGTGGCGCTTCCGGCGCGTGGGAAGCCGAAGCCGTTCGCGGGTGGCGTCGCCGACTATGCTTGGCGAACATGATGCTGCCCAGGACGTGCAGCGTCGGAGCAATCGATGCGATGAACATTGCCGCTGCCAAGGGTTCGGAGCCGGCCGTTTCGGTGCGCGGGATATCGGTCCGCAGCCCGCAGGCCCCCGATCTGGGCAGCAGCCTCGCGCAGATCGTCACGTCGTTCGGCGGCCTGTTTGCGGTTTGCACCGCAATGTATCTCCTGTTCGACCGTTCGTTCTGGCTGGCCCTCGCCCTGGCGCCGCTCGCCGCCGGCTTCGTGATCCGGATCTTCATCATCCAGCACGACTGCGGTCACGTCGCGTTCTTCCGGAGCCGGCGCGCGAACGACATTCTCGGGATGGCGTGCAGCCTGTTCACGCTTGCGCCCTACGCCAGCTGGCGTCGCCATCATGCCGGACATCACGGCATCTGGAACAACCTGGATCGGCGCGACAGCGGCGTCGACATCTATTCGACCTGTCTCACGGTCAACGAGTACCGCGCGCTGGGGTACTGGCGCCGGCTGGGCTATCGCCTGATCCGCCACCCGCTGGTCGCCAACGTAGTCTTGCCGCCGCTGGTTTTTCTCGTGCTCTATCGGCTGCCGTTCGATGCGCCGGAAGAATGGCGACGCGAGCGTCGGGCGGTCTACGGCACCGACCTCGCCTTGATCGCGGTCATCGGCGGGCTGGGATTGCTGGTCGGATTCGGATCGGTGGTGGCGGTGCAGCTTCCCGTCATGGTGATCGCCGCGATCGTCGGCGTGTGGCTGTTCTCTGTGCAGCACCGCTTCGAAAACACCGTCTGGCTGCGCGGCGCCGCCTGGCAATTCGAGGCGGCGGCCCTGCAGGGATCGTCCTATTTGAGGCTGCCGCGAATCCTGCAGTGGTTCACCGGGAATATCGGGTTCCACCATGTGCATCACCTGAACCCGCGGATTCCGAACTATCGCCTGCAGGCGTGCCATGAGGCGAGCCCGGGCCTGTGGGCCGCGCCGACCCTGACCCTCGGCAATGCGCTGATGCAGTGGCGCTACGTGCTGTGGGACGAGGATCTGGGCCGGATGGTTCGCTTCCCGGCCATGAGCTGGCGTTCTGCCGCGTCGACCGTCACCCGGCAGGGCCACACCGTTCTCGACTGATATCGGCGGCTGGTCTAGTCTCACCGCTCGGCCGGAGACAGGACCCGCCCTGCCGCAGCAGCGTTGACCGGTCCCGAGGGGTATCGGAGCGGTGCGGTGAAGGCGGAAGTTGCGGTTCTAGAGCGGGTGCCGCCGACCGCGATGGTCTTGTCGGCGATCGTCTCCATCCAGCTCGGATCCGCCCTCGCCATCTCGCTGTTCCCCGTGTTCGGGCCGCTTGGCATCCTGTTCCTGCGCATGGCGGTCGGCGGCGTGTTCCTCTGCCTGCTGTTCCGCTCGGCGCTGCTGCGGGCTGTGCGCCAGGCGCCGCTCGGCATTCTGGCGCTCGGCCTGGCGATGGCGGTGCAGAGCGCAATGTTCTACGAGGCTCTGGCGCGGATTCCCCTGGGTATCACCGTGTCGATCGAGTTCATCGGGCCTTTGGGCGTCGCCCTGGCAACCTCGCGACGGCTCGCCGACGTGGCCTGCGTCGCTCTGGCGGCAGCCGGCATCGCTCTCCTGACGCCGTCTATCGGTACCAGCCTCGACTCGGTCGGCGTCGCCCTGGCCCTCGCCGCTGCCGCGGGGTGGGCCTGCTTCATCCTGATCAGTCGGCACCTCGGCCGCGCAGCCGAGGGCGGGGTCGGCCTCGCCTTGGCGATGGCAGTCTGCGGCTTGCTGCTGTTTCCAGTGGCCGGAATCGGCGCCCTCGGCAGCTTGGCGGCGCATCCCGGCAGCGTGGTCGCGGTGCTGGGAATTGCCGTGTTTTCCGCGGCGATACCGCTGCTGTTCGAGTTCCTGGCGCTCAAGTCGATGCCGGCCAGGAAGTACGGCGTGCTGGTGTCGTTCGAGCCGGTGGTGGCGACGATTGTCGGCGTGGTGGCGCTGGCGGAGACCATCGACCTGAGAACCGCCACCGCGATCCTGATGATTTGCCTGGCTTCGATTGCCGTGACCCTATCTGGCCGGAAATCCGTCGCGCCGAGTTAGAGCGGCGCCTCGTCGACGAAACGCCGCAATACGTTGCCGGTGATGCGGGCGACGTTGTTGTCGTAGCCATCATGTCCGAGCGCGCCGGCCCAGGCGATCGAGCCGGTGGAAAACACCGCGCCGCCGTTGGGGGTCTCGAAGAACACCATGTCGGCGCGGACCTTGGGGTTCTCGATGCCGTCGGTGCCGGGGTAGTTGGAAATCAGCTCTTCCGGCGTCACCACGTAGACGTTGCTGTGGTTCTCAGAGGCGGCGAGGCGCAGGGCGTGGGGCGGGGTTCCCAGCAGCCGGTCGGCGATGTCGAGCTCGAGCCCGGCCGCGCCGCCCTCGACGGCGCCGAAATCGCCGATGATCTCGTCCTTGCCGATGCCCTCGAAGATGAAGGCCGCCCGCTCGGCGAAGCTGTCGGGCAGGCGGCGGTAATGGGACGAGGCGTCGAATCCCTCGGACGCGTAGCCGACCCCGACCAGCGCCTGGGGCGGCTTGCCGAGGTTGCGCCACAGCCCGCCGATCTCGCCGTTGAAGCTCATGGCGTACTCGCCGGCCTCGGCCGCCCAGGTGCGGGTCCCGCTCTCGGCGCGCCGCATCTCGATGATGCCGGGCCGCTCGGGATGGAAGGCGATGCGCCAGTAGAATCCGTTGCCGCCGAGATACATCAGCCGGCCGCCGCGCTGCAGATAGGCTTCGACGGCGGCGAGCATCGGCGTCGAGTGGTATTCCGGATGGGTGCCGGTGACCACCGCGCGGTAGGGCGCCAGGGCCGCGATGCCCTCGACATGAAGGTCTTCGTCGGTCACGACGTCATAGCCCTGGCCGATCGCCTCCAGCCAGTCGACGATGTGGAGATCGGCATTGAAGTTCCACAATCCGCGCTTCGGCCGGGTGTTGAGCACCGGGCGAAGCCGGGTCGAATAGCAGGAGCCGCTGCCGTCGGCGTGGATGTCGTAGGTCGACAGGCCGAACTCGCGCCGCTCGTTGAGGAACAGCTCGCTCGGCCCCAGGGAAAGCAGCATGCCGTAGCAGATCTCCGACAGCGGATCGTCCCAGCCGTGATGGCTGTTGGCATAGGCCATATAGGTCGCTGTCGACGCCAGGAACGCCACCTTGGCGGTCGGGGCGCCGACCGGTGGGCGGACGAAGAACGGCACATAGTCCTCGCCGCCCGCCGCCGTGCGCAGGCGCACCGCATAGACCCCGCTGGTCGCGGTGTCAGGAATGGTGACCTCGAGATCGGGCTGCCAGGCGGCGTCGGCAAGGTCGTCTTGGTGGAAATGGATGGCGGCGTAATGTTCCGGCTTCTGCGGCCAGCTCATCGCCTCGCCGGACCAGTTGTGGCCCTTCATGCCGCGCGCCGGCAGGTTGATCGCCACCCCGTCGAGGCGGTTGGGCGACAGATCCTCGATCCGGTCGCTGGAAATGCCGCGGGAGAAGTCCCAGGCGGCGACCAGGCTGTCGGCGAGGGCGGGCGCCAGCGGATTGTGCCACAGCGTCTCGATGTCGGCGCGCCCGAGCGCCGAGCGGGCGAGGCGCGGCGCCTCGATCTTGCCATTGAAATGGCCGTGGGTGATCAGCGCCGCATGGTCTTCGCCGGCGGCGCGGGCACCGATCAGGAACGGGATGTCGGCGATCGGCCGCAGCGGCACGTCGCACGCGCCCTCGCTCGCGCCGGCGGAATCGTCGCGGGCATAGGGGGCGAGCGGCGCCTGCTCCACGCGCATGGTGCCGCTGGCGGCGTCGTAGCTGGCCGCGACCAGGTACCACTCGCGAGCCACCATCGGCTTGCCGGCGGCCACTTCGCTGCGTCGCCCGGTGCCGTCGGCGATCACCAGCACCGCGCCCCGGGCGCCGTCCTGCATCAGCAGGTAGCCCGCGTCGGCCATGTCTGACCAACGGCCGAGGATGGCACGCTGTTGCTGCTCCGGCATGGTCGGCCAGATCAGCGCCTGGAGCGTGAAGCTCTCCACGGCGTTGAGTTCCGCTCCTGGCGGAACCGCGACACAGGAACCGGCATGGATGCGCTGGCGTCGCCCGGGATAGCTGCCGTTGGCGGGATTAGCAATTTCCTCTTCCTTGTAGCCGGGGCCGGCCGGGGAGGCATCGCCGCAGATCAGCCGCACCAGGTCGGCGCGAAAGCTCTCGGCGCCGGTCTCGCAGCTCACCATGACCCTCAGGGGCTCGCCGGCGCGCAGGCTCCAGCGATCGCAGTAACCGACAATGTCGAGCATTCTGGAATCCTTCGGGGCGGATGGTCGCGGGCGCGGCCGGCGCGTCAGTCGAGCGGCAGGTCGCGACCGGTCAGTTCCTTCCAGCGCAGCTTGAATACTACCCACTCGGCCTGCGCGAGCGACTCGAAGGCATAGCCCGGCACGAGAGTCAGCGGGTCGCCGCGTCCGGCGCCCATGCGGGCAAGGGTCAGGTTGCCGCCGGCGCGGTCGGCAACCAGCACGTAGCGGCCGGCATTCTCGCCGCCGCGCATCCGGTTCAGCACGCGCTGCAGCTCGCCGCTGTGGCGGCCGCACATGGTCTCGCGGAACTCTTCGGCGAGATCGATGCGATCGGGATCGATCTGGTACATGGGCGTCCTCGTCACACGGATCCGGGGTGGGGGACCTGCCCAGCGGCGGGGCAGGTCCCGGCGGCGTCTCAGCCGCCCATCTTCACGCTCTCGAAGATGTCGTTGCGCTTCTGCGACATCTCGGGCGAGGTCTCGGTCTCGAAGACGCCGGTCGAAAACAGTTCGGTCGGCGAGGTGAAGCCGAGATTCTCCAGGACCGCGGCGTCGACCATTTCGAATGCCTTCTTGTTGGCATGGCCGTAGGCGTACTCCTCGATGAGGAACTTGCCGGTCTCTGGCGCGGTGATGGCGTTCAGGAAGTCATAGACCTCGTCGTCGCTCGCCTTGGCGTTTGCCATGTGGACCACTCCGCAGGTCCAGGTAATGATGCCTTCCTTCGGCCGCATGTATTTCACCGGCACGCCCTGCTTGCGCAGCGCCGCCAGTCCGTCGTTCCAAGCGTAGGCGATGGCAAGCTCGCCCGAGGCCATGGCCTGCTGGTAGTCGGCCGGCGCATCCCAATAAAAGCGGACGAGCGCACGCTGCTTGGTCAGGAGCTCCTTGATCCGCTCGCCGTCGGTGTCGCTGAACTCGAACGGGTCGATGCCGAGGGTGAGCGCCGCCACCGTGACCGTCGGCGTCGCGTTGTACATGGAGATACGGCCCTTGTAGCGCTCGTCGAAGGCGAGCGCCCAGGACTCCTCATCGATTTCGACCATGTCGGTGCGATAGAGCAGGGAGCCGTTGCCCCAGTCGACCGGGATGAACCAGTGCTCGCCATTCAGCGTCGCGCCGGGCAGGTTGAACAGGTCCGGGAACAGATTGTCCCAATGCTCGAGCCGGGACGTGTCGAGCTTCTTGATGAGGTTGGCGCCGCGCCAGCGTACCACGTCCTCGACGCAGGGGTGGCTCACATCGGCGACAAAGCCGCCGTTCAACTTCTGGAAGGCCTCCTCGGTGCCGCCGAAAATGCTGAACTGCGGCGATACGCCGTACTTGGTGGTATAGGACTGGAACATCTGCGGCACATCATAGCCCGCCCAGGTGAAGACCAGCAGATCCTGCGGCGCCGCGCGCGCTGCCGGGCTGCGTCCGACCGTGGTGACGACTCCCAATCCCATGGCCGCGAGCAGCTGGTTGAAGTGGCGGCGCGTCATTCTTCCGGAAGCGATCCGGTCGATCAGTTCATCCTTGTTCACGTCGTTCCCCAAGCTTCTTTGTCATTTCTGACCGCGTGCCTCGACGGGACGGAGCGTGCCACCGCGGGCCGATGCCTGTCAAAGGCGTCGGCGGCGGCGAGCGGGTCCCGCTGAAATCGGCGCGCGGTTCAGGCGCCGAGCGCCTTGGCGACCAGGCGGTGGAAGTGATGCACCGCATGCTCGCTGATCTGGGTGCGTTCGCGATCGACGATGAAGCGGCCCTGGACATAGCCCTTGGAATGCAGCCCGCGCTGCACGGATTCGCAGAGATTGTTGTCCTCGATCGTCAATACGTCGTTGGCGTAGGCGAGGCGCGCCTTGCGCTGTTCGGTCATCTCGGCGTCGGCGAAGTAGTAGTCGGTGATCTGCAGCGTGCGCTCGGGACCCAGCGGCTGCAGGTAGAAGCAGGCGAAGTTCGCATCGCCCGGCGCCACGTTGAAGCTCATGTTCGGCCACAGGTGCCAGAAGGCGCCGATCTGGGATTCCGATTGGGGATCGAACTTGTAGGCCTTGTTGTCCGGCCGGCCGCTGCGGCTCACATGGGTCGAATGGATGCCATGGGTGGTGGAGCGATAGGTGTCCATGTCGACGAGCTGGACGAAGGCCGGATGCGCGGGATCGCAGTGGTAGCACTCGAGGAAGTTGTCGACGATGACCTTCCAGTTCGCCTTCACCTCGAAGGTCACGGTCTGGACCTTGGTCAGCTTGTCGAGCGCCGGCACGTAGCGGCGGATCTCCGCCAGCAGGTCGCCGGCCTGCTCGGCCAGCGGGACGGCCTCGGGATCGAGGTTGACGAACACGAACGGTCCGAACTCCTCGACCTGGATGCCCTTTAGGCAGAACTCGCCGGCATTGAAGCCGTCGACCTTTTCGCTGCCGCGCGCGCTGCGCAGCCGGCCGTCCAGGTGATAGGACCAGGCGTGGTAGGGGCAGGTGATGACCGGGGTGCGCCCGCGTCCGCGCAGCAGCTCATGGGCGCGGTGCTGGCAGACGTTGTAGAAGGCCCTGAGCTGGCCGTCCTTGCCGCGGATCACCGCGATGTTCTGGTCGATGACAGGCACGGTGATGTAGCTGCCGGGCTCCCGCAGCTCCTCGACATGACCGGCATAGATCCACGAGCGGCAGAAGATCGCCTCGCGTTCGCGCTCGAAGATGTCGGGCGAGATGTAGTAGCGGGAGGACAGGGTGTAGGAGCGCGCAGGGTCCTCGTGCAGCGGCTTTTCGGCGGCCAGACGGTCGGCGGTCGCGTTCAACATCCGTATTCTCCCATTGCATGAGCAAAGCCCGGTTAGTACTAGCATTATTGGCGTTTTCGACGGTATCTCGAATCCGACATCGCCGAATTTGCCGGCGGCCAGCGGGGGGCCAGAATGGAATCGGGTCGGGTAGCCGTGGCGGCGGCGAACAACGCGGCATGGTGCGAGGCGGTCTGCCGATCGCACGGGGCGCCGGGGACCTTCCGCGATGGACTCTGGTTGAACTTGGCTCCGGTGCCGCCGCTCTACCCGAATGCCTTGACGCTCGCCGGCCCGGCGCGATCGCGCGAGCAGCTCCAAGGCATCCGGGAACTCCTGGTTGCCGGCATTGCCGGCTGCGCGGTCAAGGACAGCTTCCATGCCCTCGATCTCGCGCCGCTTGGCTTCGAGATCCTGTTCGAGGCCACCTGGATCTTCCATCCGCCACTGGGCGTCGGGCCGGCCCTCGACGCGGCGGGCGCGCACTGGTCCCGCATTGGCTGCCCGGCCGATCTCGCTGCCTGGGAGGGCGCGTGGCGGGGCGCTTCGGGCGATCCCGAGGGCGCTGGCCCGGCGCCGCTGTTCCGCCCGGCGCTGTTGGACGACCCGGACATCGCGGTCTTGGCCGCCTACCACGATGCCGCCATTGTCGCCGGCGCGGTCGCCAACCGTGCCGCCGGGGCGGTCGGCTTGTCGAACCTGTTCGGGCCGGCCGAGGCCCTCGACACGGTCTGGGCATCGGCTGTCGGCATAGTCGCCGCCGCGTTTCCCGGCCTGCCCATCGTCGGCTACGAAAGCGCCGACAGGCTCGGGCCCCTGAAAAGGGTCGGATTCGAGGTGCTGGCGCCGCTGCGGGTGTGGCTCAGGACGACCGAACACCCGGATTGAACGGGCGCGCGGGGCGGCCCGGCGTCACGGCGCCTTGTCGAGGGCCCGGCGCGCCACCTCGCGCACCAGCGGGTCGCGGTCGTCGAGCGCGGCGCGCAATGGCATCTCGCCCCAGATCTCGCGGGCGGCATCGCCGAGCGCGTCCAGGAACCCGCCGGGCGCCTCGAAGGCCTCGTGGAACGGCGCGTAGATCGCATCGCGCCGCGGGTCGTGGCCGTCGACGATGCCGATGATGCTGACGGCCAGCGCCACCTCGCCGGCGAAGCCGCGTTCGGCGATCCGGTCGGCGGCGGCGATGCGGATCCAGCCGGTGACGCGGGCGTCGGTGTAGCGCAGCTCGCGAATGCGCTGGCTTTGCACCGACGCGTCGTAGAGCTGGCCCCGGGTGGTGCCTTCGCACTCGATGATGATGGTGACCCCGGCCTCCGGCGAGGGATCGCGCGGCACCTCGATCCCGGCATGGCGCAGCAGGCCTTCCACGACGGAGCGGAACGGCAGAGTCACGCCCGCGAGCGTTTGCGGTTCGTCGATCGGCCGGCGGTGGGTGTCGAGGGCGCGCAGGGCGGTGTAGGTCTCGCTGAGCGCGATCGTGGCCCGCGGTTCGGACGCTGCGGCGCCCTCCGCGCGCAACGGGAGCGGCCCGGCGACGGCGATGGCAAGGATGCCCAGGGCCGCCAGGGCGCGGTTGCAGGCTCCCCAAGCGCAATCGCCTGATCGGGTCGGTCGCATGTTCCCTCTCCGCGCCGGCGCCGATAGACTGCGCCGCCACCGGCGGTGCGGCTCCCTGGAATGGTCTCCACGCCCCAGGGGGCGCACCGCCATCATACTGGATTGGTCGTCAGGTTTCCCCGAGGCTTGCCATCCACGCCCCGGGATCGGACCGTCGGCCTGGCCGACACAAAGCTGAGGGAAGAGCGAATGGCGCGCGATCCGCGATACGACATCCTGTTCGAGCCGGTCCGGATCGGCCCGGTGACCGCCAAGAACCGATTTTACCAGGTGCCCCATTGCAACGGCATGGGCCACGTGTTGCCGCGTTCCCACGCCGCCATGCGCGGCATGAAGGCCGAAGGCGGCTGGGCGGTGATCTGCACCGAGGAATGCGAGATCCACCCGACCGGCGACGTTTCCCCCTATGCCGAGGCCAGGCTGTGGAATGACGACGATATTCCGGCGCTGGCCTTGATGTGCGAGGCGGTGCACGCGCACGGCGCGCTGGCCGGCTGCGAGCTGGTCCATAACGGCCCGTCCTGCTCCAACAAATACAGCCGCGAGGCACCGATCGGCCCGTCGCATCAGCCGGTGAACGGCTACGCCCCGGTCCAGGCCCGTGCCATGGACCGGCAAGACATCCGCGACTATCGCCGCTGGCACCGCGACGCCGCGATCCGCGCCAAGCGGGCCGGGTTCGACATCGTCTACTGCTATGCCGGGCACGACCTGTCCCTGCCCATGCATTTCCTGCAGCAGCGCCGCAACGACCGCATCGACGAATATGGCGGCAGCCTGGAGAACCGGGTCCGCCTGTTCCGCGAGGTCATCGAGGAAGCGAAGGACGCGGTGGGCGACAGGTGCGCCATCGCCGTGCGCTTCGCGGTCGACGAGCTGCTGGGCAAGGACGGCATCACCGGCGCGGGCGAGGGGCGCGAGGTGGTGGAGATGCTGGCCGAGCTGCCGGATCTGTGGGACGTGAATCTGAGCGCCTGGGTGAACGATTCGATTCCCTCCCGTTTTGCGCCGGAGGGCCATCAGGTGGCCCATGTGGAGTTCGTCAAGAAGCTGACCAGCAAGCCGGTGGTCGGGGTCGGGCGCTTCACCTCGCCCGACACCATGGTGTCGCTGATCCGCCGCGGCGTGCTCGACATGATCGGCGCCGCCAGGCCGTCCATCGCCGATCCGTTCCTGCCGAAGAAGATCGAGGAGGGGCGGGCCGAGGACATCCGCGAATGCATCGGCTGCAACATCTGTGTCTCCGGCGATTTCACGATCACGCCGATCCGCTGCACCCAGAATCCCACCATGGGCGAGGAATGGCGCAAGGGCTGGCATCCCGAGATCATTCCCGCCAAGGCCAGCGACGACGCGGTGCTGGTGGTCGGCGCCGGGCCGGCGGGGCTGGAGGCGGCGCGGGCACTGGGCGCGCGCGGCTATGAGGTGCACCTGGCGGAGGCCGGCACCGAGCTCGGCGGCCGTGTTGCGCTGGAGGCGAAGCTGCCCGGCCTCGCCGAATGGATCCGGGTGCGCGACCACCGGGTCCAGCAGCTCTCGAAGCTGCCCAACGTGTCGATCTACCTCGACAGCCGGCTCGACGCGGCGCAGGTGCGCGAGTTCGGCTTTCCGCGGGTGATCCTGGCGACCGGCGCCACTTGGCGGCGCGACGGGGTCGGGCGCGCGCTGTTCTGGCCGGTCCCGGGCTTCGACGGGCCGGGCGTGTTCACCCCCGACGACATCATGGCGGGCCGCCTGCCGCCGGACGGGCCGGTCGTGGTCTATGACGACGATTACTACTATCTCGGCGGCGTGATCGCCGAGAAGCTGCGGCGCGACGGGCGGGAGGTCGCCATCGTCACGCCCGCCGCCGTGGTCTCGCCCTGGACCGAGAACATGCTGGAGATGGAGCGCATCCAGAAGCGGCTGATCGAAATCGGCGTGACGATGCTGACGAAGAAGACCGTGACGGCGTTCCGCGGCGACCACGTCGAGCTGGCCTGCGTCTATGGCGGAGCGTCAACGACACATTCTTGCGGCGCGGTCGTGACCCTGTCCGGCCGGCTGCCGAACGAGGCGCTGTATCTCGATCTGAAACGCGACGAAGCGGCGCTCGCCGCCGCGGGCATCACCGGCGTGACGGCGATCGGCGATGCCCATGCGCCCTCGACCATCGCCGCGGCGGTCTATGGCGGCCATCGCGCTGCGCGGGAGATGGACGCGCCGGCCGACGATCTCTGTCGGGCCGAGGTGCCGTTCCGCCGCGAGCTGCCGCTGGCGGGAGCTACCGGCTAGCGCTTGACGACGCCGCAGCGAACTGCCCTGGGTGCGTTCAGTCAGATTGCAGTCTTACGAGTTCAGCACGTGGGCTCTGGCGGCGGGCCAGCTGGCGTGGAGCGTGGTCGCGCCCTTGAAGTCGATCGTCTCAAGCTCTCTTTGCCCGATCTGCACCTTGAGTTCGGTGCCGTTCTTGGCTTCGAGGAACAAGGTCACGGTTGTGCCCATGAACTGCTCGGATATGAGTTGGCATTCGACGACGTTGTCGGTGACCGGACGCTCAGCCGAAAGCTGAACGAGGTCGGCCGACACGACGAAACTCAAGAGATCGCCCTTTGTGAGTTTTCGCGATTCCGATGCCGGAGCCGTGAATGTACCGAGAGCCGTTTCGACGCTCACCGCGGTAGGTCCCACCTTGCTGACCTTCCCTTCGAAAATATTGTTGCGGCCGACGAACTCCGCGACGAACTTGTTGGACGGCGCGCGGTAGATATCCTTGGCCTTGCCGATTTGCGCGATCTCGCCCTGGGCCATGATGATCACCCGGTCAGCCATCGCGAATGCCTCCGACTGGCTGTGAGTGACGTACACGAAGGTTATGCCCAGTTCCTTCTGTAGTTTGGTCAGCACGCTTTGCATGCGGATCACGAGATGCGCATCGAGCGCCGAGAGTGGCTCGTCGAGCAACAGAATCTTCGGTTCGGTCACCAGCGACCGGGCGAGCGCAACGCGCTGCCTCTGGCCGCCCGAGAGCTTTGCGACATTGCGCTCGGCGAACGGCCCGATGCCCAGCCGCTCCAGCCAGTCGAGCGCCTTCTTCTTGCGGCTGGCGGTGTTCATGCCACGCATCTTCAGACCGAATTCGACATTTTCCCTGACATTGAGGAAGGGAAACAGGGCTAGCGACTGCCACACCATGGGCGTATCGCGCTCATGCGGCTTGACCTCGTTCATAACCCGCCCCTCGAAGCGGATTTCGCCAGCAGTCGGTACCTCTAGCCCGGCGAGCATGCGCAGCGTCGTCGTCTTTCCGCAGCCCGACGGCCCCATAATCGCGAGAAACTCGCCGGCGGCGATCTCAAAGCTTGTCGGCTTGACCGCGACGAAGCCCGAAAACCGCTTCTCGACATTGTCGAAAACCACCAGAGGCGTGGTCATTGATTGGCCTTCTCCCGCTGTCCCTTGGACATCATGAGCGTCTGGGCAATGACGATCAGAGCCATCGATATGACAAACACGAATGTCCCGATGGCGTTGATCTGGGGATCGACGTTTCCTTGCAGGATTTCAAGTACGACGACGGGAATCGTCTTGTTCAGTCCCGAGACAAACCACGCCACTGTGAATTCATCGAAGGAGACCGCCGCAGTAAGACAGAGTGCGGCAATGATGGACGGCTTGGTGAACGGAATGACAACTTCCCACATGCTGCGCCACTCCGAGGCCCCCAGGTTCGATGAGGCGGCCTCGAGATTCGCATCCATGTCGTTCAGTCTCAGCCTGATGACTGCCATCGCGAAGGGCGCGCCCAACACCGTGTGGGAAATAATGATCGAAACGATCTGACCAGAGAGGCCGATCTGGGCGAGCCACGACAGCATGGCAAGCGCCATGATGATCAAGGGGATCGTCGGCGGCAGAAGGGCGAGGGCGAGATAGGCATGCTTGAAAGCGAAGTTGAAGCGGTAGTCGGTGTAGGCCGTGCAGAAACCGATGGTAGTCGAGAGGACGGCGGAGGAGAGCGCCACCACGATACTCATCCTCGCTGCTTCCCAAACTTCCGGTCTTGCCAAGACTGTCGCGTACCATTTGAGTGTGAACGATCCGAGGGGAAGGCTGGGGAACCGATCCGAGTTGAAGGAAAAGACGACGCTCGCGATGATTGGTGTGAAAATAAAGGCGAATGCCAGTACGATGTAGACATAGAGCGCGAGTTTGATCGAACGGTCCGCGCTCATCCCCGCCTCCTATAGGCCGCTCCGATGGCGGCGAAGGCGACGGTCAGAAGAGAGAGGATCATCAGCACGGAGATCACAGCCGCGCGCGGCCACTGCTGGCCGGACTTCGTCGAATCGACGATCATGATGGAAAGCGTCGGCGGTTTGGAGCCACCCAGGTAGTACGGGCTCACGAAGTCGCCGAAGGATAGGATGAAGCAGAACAGAGCCGCCACGATGAGCCCGACCTTGGCCGCCGGAATAATGACCGAAAACACGGTCCTGAGCCTGCCACAACCGAGGTTGTGCGCCGCTTCGATAAGCGTCTTGTCGATGCTGGCGAGTGAGATGGTCTGCAGAATGACGACCAGCGGAAAAGCGAGGGTCAGATAGCCGATGATCGTGCCAACCGGCGTGTTGAGCATGGCGAGCGGGCCGAGCCCGATCCACGTCAATGCGGCGTTGACGATGCCGTTGCCGCCAATCACCACCTGCCAAGCATAGACGCGCACCAAGTAGCTCGTGAAGAATGGAATGATGAGAAAGAAGATGGCCCATCGTCGCGCGGTGTCGTTGACCTTGAAGGCCAGGCCATAAGCGGCGGGAAAGGCGAGGATGGTCGCGAGCGCTGTGGCGGCACTCGCCAGTGCGAGCGTGAATCCGTAGGACTTCCAGAAAATACCCCATGTCAGCATTCGCGCCCAGTTGTCGAACGCGAAGGCGGGAACCATGCGGTAGTTCTTGACGAGCCAGAAGCTCATCACGAACATGAATCCCAGGGGTACGATGAAGAAGAGTAGCTGCCAGACAATGAGCGGCAGGCGCCAGACGATCGCGTAGAGATCCCGATTGCTGCCTGCCGCCATTGTCATGCTCCCGACGAGAAGCGAATTGCGAACTCCGATCGTTCTCACCGCAATGATGGCGAGAGGGCTGGCCGCTATTCCCGATAGGGCCTATCCAGCTTCATGAACCTTTGTATTCTGACCAAAAGTCGTTCCATACTTCTAGACTCTGCTGCGCCGGGAGGCCGCGATACTTGATCCGTCCCTCCTTGATCAGCACGACCGGGTCGTTGGCGGCGCCGTCGACCTGGCCGGTGCGCTGCGCCTCCTTGGGATCCATTTCGTTCAGGAGCACACGGCCGCCTTTGGTGATGGCGAAGGCAGGATAGGCCGCCATGCGTGCCGAGTGCACCTGCCCTTCGGGCGACAGCATGTATTGCAGGAATTTCCTGGCCAGATCGGCATTATTTGTGCCCTTGCCGATCGACCATGACTCCGTCCACTGGATGCCGCCTTCCTTTGGCACAACCGAGGCGACATCGGCGCCGTCCTTCTGGAGTACGCCGGTGATCCAGTCGCCGATACCGGCCATTGCCAGCATTTCGCCGTTCTTGAGCGAGTTAAAAGTTCCGCCATAGTCGAAGAAGCCCCCGACCTGCGGCCTGAGCGACTTGGTGGTCTCCTTGACCTTATCCCAAGCCGCGCCGTCGATATCGAAGGGGCTCGAATTGCCGTCCAAGAGGCTTATCTGGCCGAGGTTCGGCAGATGCCAGTCGAAGTGCCCGACCTTGCCCTTGATCTCGGGCTTCCAGTAGCACTTGTAGCTCATTGCCTCCTCGGTCGAGATCGCCTTGGTGTTGTAGGCGACGCCGAGATGGCCGCAGCGAACCATGATGGAGTAGAGCTTGCCGTCGCGCCAGTGGCCGGGGAACTGCTTCCATTCGTCATAGAGGAAGTCGTCGAGCGGATAGTCCGCCGCATTCAGCTCGTCAATGTAACCCGCTTCATTGAGCTGTTGAACGAATTCGGCATCGGACAGAATGACGTCGTAGGTTCCTGGCGGCGATTGAGCGATGAGGGCCAGCATGTTGTCGCCGCCCGCGTAGTATTTGGGCTTGAACTTGACATTGTTGGCCTGCTCGAACTCCGCCACCACATCGGGTTCGCCGTGACCGTACCAAGCGAGCATGTTGAGTTCGACGGTCTGCGCCCAGGCGCGGTTGACAAACGGCATCGACAGGGCCGACGCGACGCCGAGCCCATACTTCAAGACATCGCGCCGGCTTGCCTTCAGAAACGTCACGCGTTCCATGGAAATTCCTCCCTTGCGCGAGCCGCTCTGCCAAGCCCGGGCCCGCGGACCTCCTTGATAATCACAGTTCCGCTCTCTATGAAAATTGATGATTCAAATACTACAATGATTTTTTCTTATGCGGCGACGGTTGCCGCGCCGATCTTTTCGAGCCTGACAAAGTCGGTCTGTCCGGAGTCATGCAGCGCCTGCATGACGAAGTTGACGAGCATCATCGCCGCGGTCGACGCACCTGTGTTCTTGAAGTGCAGCCCGACATGGATGTCGGCCATCGGCGGAAATCCGTCCTTCTCCGTCAATACCCGCATTCCCCGGAGCAGCGTGCGGCGAGTGAGCGCCGTCACCCCAAGGCCCGACTGCACGGCCTGCTGCAGCCCGCTGACCCCGGGGCTCGAATAGGTGATCCGCCACGGTCTTCCGATCTGGTCGAGGCAGCGGATCATGCGGCTGCGGTAATGGCAGCCGTCGGGATGCGCGGCGATCGACACTGGATCGCGCCGTTCTGCATCCGAGTCCGGACCGGCGGCCCAAATCGGCCGCTCTACCCAGGAGTAGATCAGGCCCGGAACGGGCCGGTCATCGTACATCGCAATGACGATATCCAACTCGTTGTCGGCGAACATCGGCAACAACCGCTCGCTGACCTCGCAGTAGATCGACAACTGAACCTCTGGGTGCTGGCGGGAAAAATGCGCCAACGACTTTTGAAAGAATGCGACGGCATAGTCCGTCGGCAGCCCAACTCTCAGACTTCCTTCAGATTCGCGCTTCTGCAGTCGCGCCACGATCTCGTCGTTCATCACCAGTAGCTGCCGCGCGTAGCGACATAGGCTTTCTCCATCGCGTGTCAGCGCGATCGTACGGCCGCTCGTGTCCATCAAGGGCAGCCCGACGAGCTTCTCGAGCCTCCGGATCTGTAAGCTAATCGCCGGCTGAGTCCGGCTTAGCAACTGACCGGCCTTGGTGAAGCTGCCAAGATCGATCACCGCTAGAAAGGTCCTGAGCACGTCGGTCGGCAGGTTTGTGACGCGCATTTATGTCTCCAAAGAAAAACTTATTCGAAAATAACATAAATGAATTTCCCATATCGTCACAAGCTACAATACGGTGCTGCTGACACCTAGCCATTCGCGGAGTAGAGCGATGTCGTCAGGCAGCCCTTTCGCCGCAGAGCTTCCTTGGCCGGACTATCAGGCCGCCGTTCGAGACGGAAAAACGCCGATCCTCATTCCGCTTGGGTCCATGGAGCAACACGGACACCACATGCCCCTGCATGTCGATGTGCTGTTGCCGACGGAATTTGCCAAGAGGGTCGCCCAACAAATCGGCGGACTTGTCGCCCCGTCTTTCAGCTACGGCTACAAATCGCAACAGAAATGCGGCGGCGGCAACCATTTGCCGGGAACCATCAGTCTCGATGGCGCGACGCTGGTCAGCGTGCTGCGCGACGTAATCAAGGAATTCGCGCGTCATGGCAGCCGGCGCTTCGCGATCGTCAATGGCCACTATGAGAATTCATGGTTCATCACCGAGGCCGTCGATCTCGCTCTGCGCGAGCTGCGCTGGGACAGCGTCGCCGATGTGAAGATCGTGGTTCTCTCTTATTGGGATTTTGTCACGCAGGAAACAATTGATCGTCTGTACCCCGACGGATTCCACGGTTGGGCCGTCGAGCACGGCGGCGTGCTGGAAACCTCGCTGATGCTGGCGCTTTATCCGCAACTGGTCGATCTCGACCGCGCCGTGGACCATGCGCCCGCGACTTTCCCGCCATACGACGTCTATCCCATCAAACCTGAATGGACTCCGGCAAGCGGCACTCTGTCGTCACCCAAACATGCTTCGCAAGAGAAGGGCGAGATTCTCCTCAAGGTCTGCACCGAGGGAATCGTCCGGGCGTTGGGGGACGAATTCGGCATCGCGTTGCCCGTGGGGCGCGCGGCGACGGCCTGAACCTACAACGACATCGAAACCGAGGGGAAACGCATGCCCGACGAACTGATCCATATTGTGAAATGGCACAACGGCAGCAAAGACTGGTCGCCATTTTCGGATGCGGAAATGAACCGCAGGCAAAACGATCTTCGCGGCTACATGGCGAAGAACAAAATCGATGCCGCGCTGCTCACTTCCTACCACAACATTTGCTACTATTCCGGTTTCCTCTACTGTTACTTTGGCCGCAAGTACGGCATGGTGATCAACGCCAATGACGCAACCACGATCACCGCCGCGATCGACGGCGGCCAGCCCTGGCGCCGGAGTTTCGGCGACAACATCACCTACACTGACTGGCGGAAGGACAATTTTTTCCGCGCCGTTCAGCAGCTGACCAAAGGCGCCAAGCGGCTTGGCGTCGAGTTCGATCACATCTCGGTCGACTATCGCAAGCAGATCGAGGACGCGCTGCCGGGCGTCGAACTAGTGGACATCGCGCAGCCGGCCATGTGGATGCGTTCGATCAAGTCGTCCGAGGAACACAAGCTGATCCGCGAAGGGGCGCGCATCTGCAACGTCGGCGGTCGCGCCGTCATGGCCGCGGTGAAGGCGGGAGTCTCGGAACACGAAGTGGCGATTGCCTCGACCAACGCCATGATCCGCGAGATCGCCAAGGGCTTTCCCTTCGTCGAGCTGATGGATACTTGGACCTGGTTTCAATCGGGCATCAACACCGATGGCGCCCACAATCCAGTGACCAACCGCGCCGTGCAGGCCGGCGATATCCTATCGTTGAACTGCTTCCCGATGATCTTCGGCTACTACACCGCCCTGGAGCGCACACTCTTCTGCGACTACGCCTCCAACGGCCATGTCGATCTGTGGGAGAAGAATTGCGAGGTCCATCGGGTTGGCGCGAAGCTCATCAAGCCAGGCGTCAAATGCTCAGAGATTGCCACTGAGCTCAATGAGATGTACCGCTCTTGGGGTCTGCTCAAATACCGCTCGTTCGGCTATGGCCACAGCTTCGGCGTGCTCAGCCACTACTACGGCCGCGAGGCCGGCGTGGAGTTGCGCGAAGACATCCAAACCGAGCTCAAGCCGGGCATGGTTGTCTCCATGGAGCCGATGATTATGATCCCCGAAGGCCAGCCGGGAGCCGGCGGCTACCGCGAGCACGACATCTTCATCGTCACCGAGACAGGCGCTGAAAACATAACCAACTTCCCGTTCGGCCCGGAGGAAATGATCATCAAGAACTGAACTGCCCGGTCTTGCGGGAACGAAACTAGGTGTTTGGTCTCGACATGTGGTGGATAGGATCGACTCGATCCGAGGCGCGGCTCATGATCTGAGCTTGTCGCGCAGGTCGTAGTACCAGAGCAGCGCCTGGACATAGGCGCGGCCGACGGCGCCGCCGGTCCAGTCGAGGCCGTACGGCGCGAACAGCCTGTAGCGGTCGTCGCCCTCGGCGATCGCCGAGGCGACCAGCTCGCCGGCGAGGGTGGTGGTCGCCATGCCGTGGCCGCCGAAGCCCATGCAATACCAGGCGCCGGGGCTGAGCTCGCCCATCTGCAGCATCTTGTGGCGGGGATAGCCCATCAGCCCGCCCCAGGCGGTTTCGGCGCGGATGCCCGCGAACTGCGGGAACACCGCCAGCAATTTGTTCAGCATGAACTGCGCGAGATTGGACGGATCGGTGCGGCGGGTCGAGACGCCGCCGCCCCACAGCAGCCTGGTGTCGGGGAGCGGCCGCCAGTAGTCGAAGTCGAAGCGCGAATCGATGACCGTGGCCTGGGTGCGCACCGCCTCCGCGAGCCGGTCGCCCAGCGGCTCGGTCACCATGACATAGGTGGCGATCGGCTGAAGCGCGCCGGACAGCCTGGGTTCGAGCCCGTCGATATAGCCGCCGCAGGCCATCACCACGGATTTCGCCCGCACCCGGCCGGCCGCCGTCGTCACGGATTTCTCGGCGCGGTCCAGGTCGAGGCCGGTGACCGGCGAGGATTCGAAGATGCGGCCGCCTTTGGCCTCGACGGCACGGGCGACGCCAAGCGCGTAGTTGAGCGGATGGAACTGCTTGTGGCCGGGCGAGTACAGCGCGTCGTGATAGCGCGTCGTGACCAGATGCTCGCGCAGCTTGTCGCGCGGCCAGAACTCGACCGCGCGCCCCAGGGTGTCGGCAATGTATTCCTGTTCCCGACGCGCGGCGTCGGCGTCCGGCGTCCACCAGCACCGCAGCCCGCCGGTTTCGCGCAGGTCGCAGTCGATTTCGTGCTCGCCGACCCGGCGGGTGACCCGGCCGACCGCGTCTTCTGACAGGGCGAACAGCTCGCGCGCGCGGTCGAGCCCGACGCGCTCGACGATGCCCGAGATGTCGCAGGCGTAGCCCGGCGACAGAAAGCCGCCGTTGCGTCCCGAGGCGCCCCAGGCGATGCGCTGCGCCTCGACCAAGACGACGCTTCTGCCGCGCTCGGCGAGGCTCAGCGCCGTCGACAGCCCGGCCAGTCCGCCGCCGACCACGCAGACATCCGCCTCGACCTCGCCGGCAAGCGGCGGGCGCGGCGCAGTCGGCGTGGCGGTGCGGACGTAGTGGCAGTCGATATACGCGGCAGGCATGGGAACTCCGCTCGGTGGATGGTTCAGGGGGTGGCGCCCGGCCTGGCTGCTTCCGGGGTCTCGGGCGCCCGCGGATCGAGTTCCGGCGCGCCATAGGTGCCCTGGGTCACCGGCACGGCAACATAGTTGCCTTGCTCGCGGGCGGAAAGGGCCCGGCGAACCACCATGCGCCACAGCACGAAGGCGGCGACCAGCCCGAGTGCCGCGATCACGAACACGAACAGCCCGTTGCCGCCGAGCGGACGCATGATCGCGCCGGCCACGGTCGGGCCGGCGACCGCGCCGACGCCCCAGGCGAACAGCAGGCCGCTGCTGGCGGCCACGAAATCCTTGCGCTCGATATAGTCGTTGGTCTGGCCGACGCCGAGGGCGTAGAGCGGCGCGATGACGCTGGCCAGCAGCACGATCATCGCCAGCAGGGCGGCGAACGACTGGGCGCCCCACAGCACGATCGCGGCGGCCAGCGCGACTCCGAGAAAGGCGATGGCGAGCATCAGCGGCCGCCGGCCGAAGCGGTCGGCCATGAAGCCGACGGGAAACTGCACCAGCAGCGCGCCGATGACGCTGACGCTGAGCAGCACCGAAAGCTGCTGCTCGGTATAGCCGACCGCCGCGGTGTAGACCGCCATCAGGCCCCAGAGCGCGGTATTGATCAGGCCGGACGCGAAGCAGGCGAAGACGCCGAGGGGCGAGATCCGGTACAGCCGGGCGATGCCGAAATGCGTGCGGTGGCCGATCTCGGGATTGCCGACCCCGGTGAGCGCCATCGGAATCAGCGCGATCGCCATGGCGAAGGCGACCAGGGCGAACAGGATGCGGCCGTCGGGATCGGGCAGGTTGAGCCCCAGCGGGCCGATGCCGCTGACCGCCCAGGACACCACCATGTAGAGCGCGAACACCCGGCCCCGGTTGTCCGAGCTGGCCTTGTCGTTGAGCCAGCTCTCGGCGATGACGAACTGCCCGGCGACGCCGTAGCCGATGAGCATGCGCAGCACGAGCCAGGCGTAGGGCGACTCGAGCACCAGATGAAGCAGGGCGCCGTTGCTGGCGATCACCGCGAACACGCTGAAGGCGCGGATATGGCCGACCCGGTCGATGATGCGGTGGCAGGTGAGGGTGCCGGCGAGGAAGCCGCCAAAATAGGCCGAGGTGACGAAGCCGATCAGTTCCGGCGCGACTCGGCGGGACACCAGCTGGACGCCGACCAGCGGCGACAGCGCGCCGAGCGCGAGTTCGATGAAGGCGACGCTGATGAGGACCGGGATGACCGGCTGGATCGCCGCGCGCATGGCCTAGCTGCCCCTTCCCCGACCCGTGTCGTCCCGCATCGCGCCGGTCCGAAGCGATACGACTCCATGCTATCCGAGCTGGCGCCTGCGTCACCGATCGCACGGGCCAGGTGCGCTCCGATCAGGATCCAGGGCCCTCCGGGACGGCGGTCCGGGCACAGCTTCGCCGGGAAGTGGGCGCAAGGCAATGGGCCGCCGGCGTGGCCTCCGATGCGGGCCTATGCGATGTACGGGGCCTGGCCGCGCTTGTAGAGGCAGTTGGCGATGATCACCCGCTGGATCTCGCTGGTGCCTTCCCAGATGCGGTCGACCCGGAGCTCGCGGAAGAAGCGCTCGGCGACGTTTTCGCGCATGTAGCCGCGTCCGCCGAAGATCTGGACGGCGCGGTCGGCGACCCGGTTCGCCATCTCGGAGGCATAGAGCTTGGCCATCGAGCACTGGCCGTGGATCACCTTGACGTCTTCGCCGGCATCCCAGGCCTCGGCGGTACGGTAGGTCATCAGCCGCGCCGCCCACAGCTCGGTCATGCTGTCGGCCAGCATGAACTGGATCGCCTGGAAGTCGGCGATCTTCTGGCCGAACTGCACGCGCTTCTGGGCGAAGCCGGTGGCCTCGGAGATCAGCCGCTCGGCGGCGCCGCAGCAGCGCGCGGCGATCATCAGGCGTTCGTAGCGGAACCACTCGTAGGTGAACCCCATGCCGTCGCCCTCGGCGCCGATACGATTGGCGGCGGGCACCCTGACGTCCTTGAAGCGATAGATCGGATGGTGCGCCGCATAAGTGTGGGAGTAGGCGGGGGAACGCACCATCTCGACCCCCGGGGTGTCCATGTCGACGAAGAACAGGCTGTGGCTGCCGGCATGGGCGCCGTCGGTGAGCTTGGCCTGGAAGATGAAATGGTCGGCGTGGTTGGCGCTGGTGACGTGCCATTTCTCGCCGTTCAGGACGTAGCAATCGCCGTCGCGCCGCGCCGTCGCCTCGATCGCGTCGACGTCCGACCCGGCGCCCGGCTCGGTGATGGCGTAGCACTCGTGCCGCTTGGCGGCGATGTTGGGCTTCACCCAGGTCTCGATCTGCTCGGGCGAGCAGGCGTTCAGCATCCAGGGCTGCACGTTGCCGGTGCACCAGGAGAGCGCGTTGGTGACGCGGCCCATCTGCTCCTGCACCACCGCCTGCTCGATCATGCTGAGGCCGCCGCCACCCAGCGCCTTCGGCACCGCCATGTTGGAGATGCCGAGTTCGCGCGCCTTGGCGGCGTGCTTCGCCCGCTCCGCCGGCGGGATCTCGCCGTTGTGCATCTCGGCATGCACTTCCCAGGGAATCAGGTCCCGGTCGATGAATTCGCGGGCCTTGGCCTGCCAGGCCCGGGCGCTCGGCGTCAGCGGGTACGACATGGTCGGTTCCGTCAGTGCTGGTGGTTGATGTGTGTCAGGCGCTCGCCGCGGCGAGCGCGGCATCGGCCCGGGCCATGCCGCCCGGCTCCGGCGCCTGCTTCAGTCCGGCGACCGGCAGGGCGGCGCGCACCAGGTCGTGGAACTGGCGCAGGCAGATCTCCTTCTCCGACAGGATCCCGGAGACGTAGCTGCGCGACGCCAGGCCCTCCTGCACCGAGGCAACCAGGACCTCGTCCTCGCGCTGCACCTGGGCATTGATCCGGCGGTTCAGGAACTGTGCGGCGCTCAGCGCGCGCGACGGCGCCGGCAGGCGATAGGCGCGGCCGCGATAGCGGCAGGCTCCGGCGCCGGTCGGGATCACGTGGAAGACGTCGACATGGTCGCAGTAGACATCGATCGCGACGTTGGGCAGCAGGGTGTAATAGGCCCAGGCGTGGCGGCGATCCTCCGGCAGGTGAGTCTGCTCGGGCAGCAGCTTCTGGTAATGCCGCTCGCTCCAGTTCTCGGACGACTTGTCGCGCAGCCAGTGGATGGCGCGCGAGACGCCGTGCGGCGCCAGTTCGGAATCGTAGCGGGTGCCGAACAGGCGATACAGCCCGGGATGGCCGACCGGGACGTGATAGCCCTCGAGGAAGTTGTCCATCACGTTCTTCCAGTCGACCGCGATGTCGGCGCCGTAGGGCCGGCCGAACGGCTCGAGATCGCCCAGGCGATAGGGCAGCAGCTCGTCGACATAGGGTGCCATGCGTTCGGCCACGCTGGGCCCGCCATCGCTGGCGAAGTTGACGAACACGAAGCCCTGGAACAGCTCGATGGCGAGGGGGCGCAAGCCATATTCGGCCTTGTCCATCTCCGGGAAGCTCTGCTGTCCGGGCACCGCCTTCAAGTGACCGTCGAGCGCGTAGACCCAGCCATGATAGGGACAGCGCAGTTGTCCGTCGCAGTGTCCGGAGGCGCCGGTGGCGACCGCGGCGGCGCGATGCCGGCAGACATTGTAGAAGGCGCGCAGGGTGCCGTCCTCGCCGCGCACCACCAGCGCGCGCTCGCCGAGCAGGTTGAGGGTGGTGAAGTCGCCCGGCCGCGCCACCTCGCTGACATGGCAGACGAACTGCCAGCTGCGGAGGAACAGCTTCTCCCTCTCCAGGGCGAAGAATTCGGGGCTGTGGTAGGTCCAGCCCGGCAGGGTCTCGGTCCGGAATCCACCATCCGGGCGCCATGCGTCGCGAGCGGTGGCGGCGATCGGCTTGCGGGCGGCGGCAGTCATGGCGTTGTCCTCGTTCGGCTGGAAATTCGATCGTCGGTGGCTCGCAAGGGCATGGCTCAGGCGGCGCTGCGGGCGCCACCGGCCGCCGGGAACTCGCTGGGAAAGAACCGGGCCATGAACATCCGGCAGGTGCGCCTGGCCTCGGCCCGGTCGATGCTCTTGGGATTGATCAGGATGTCGAGCCACAGCCCGTCGATCATCGCGTTGATGCCGCGCGCGACCGCGTCGGCGTCGATGTCGGTGTAGCCGCCGGCGGCGATGATCTCGCGGCACAGGGCGCGGGTCTGGTCGAAGTAGCGGTCCGAGAGCTCGGTGCAGAGCTTGAGGTACTCCGGCCGCCAGCGCGCCTCGCCCCAGAACGCGTACCACACGGTGACCTTCTTGCGGTTCGCGGTCGACAGGTCGAAATCGGACTCGATCATCGCGTCCAGCTTGGCGGCGGCGGAATCGCCGGCCTTGGCGACGGCGGCCTGCCAGTGCGCCTGGTAGTCCTGCGCCATGTGGCGCAGCGTCTCGACCAGCAGTTCCTCCTTGCTCCGGAAGTAGAAGTTCACGATGCCGCGCGACAGCTTCGCGCCGTCGGCGACATGGGCAAGGGTGGTCTCGGCGAAGCCGCGCTTGGCGATCGAGGCGATGGTCGCCTCGATCAGTTGCACCCGCCGGGTCTCCCTGATGTCAAAACGGCCCATCCTGCGCATCGTCTCCCGATATGGATGGCATATACTATCTAAGTCGGCGCCCTAAGGCAATGAAAAACAGTAGTTAATTGTGTTCCATTGAATATACGGTCAATCAACCTCAGGAGGCCACGCGACGGCGATCTGGCACGAAAAAGCCCCCGCCCGAAACTGGGCGGGGGCTGCAGCGTTGCGGTCGGTGTCAGCGGGTGTTCAGAGCCCAGCCTTCACCTGCTCGAACTTGGCGTTGACCTTCTCGCGCATTTGCTGGGGCATTTCGTCGAAGAACTTGGTGCGCACCAGCAAGGCGGCGGGATTGCCGACGCCAAGTTCCTCGATCCGCACCGGGTCGACCAGTTCGTAGCTCTTCTCGTTGGAGTGGCCATAGCCGTACTCGTTGATCATGAACTCGCCGACTTCCGGCTCGAGCATGGCATCGATCATGTCGTACTTCTGCTGCTCGTCGCCGGGGCCGTCCTTGACCAGTGCGAGACCGCACACCCAGGTCAATATGCCTTCCTTGGGGTTCATGTACTTCACGTCGATGCCCTGCTGCTTGAGCGTCACCGAGGTCTCGTTCCACGCGGTCGAGGCCACCAGCTCGCCGGCGGCGAGCGCCTGGGCGATCTGGGTCGGATCGGTCCAGTAGAAGCGCAGGTTCTGGTGGATTTTCGCCACCACCTCGAAGGCGCGATCGATCTCCTCGTCGCTCATGTTGAAGATGTCGCGCGCACCGCTGAGCAGACCGCCGATGGCTGTCGCGGTCTCGGCCGAATCGAACATCGACATGCGACCCTTGTAGCGCTCGTCGAGCAGGATGGAGTACGACTCCTCCTCGATGTCGACGAGGTCCGCACGATAGGCGATCGAGGTGTTGCCCCAGTCGAACGGCACCATGAACGTCTCGCCTTCGAGCTGCACGCCGCGGATATGCTTGAGCACCGGGAACATGTCCGGCCAGTTGCCGATCCGCGAGGTGTCGACCGGCTTGATCACGCCGGCATCGCGCCAGCGCCTGACATTGCTGGAGCACGGGTGGGAAACGTCGGGTGTGAATCCGCTGCGCAGCTTCTGCAGCGCCTCCTCTTCCTCGCCGAAGACGCTGAATGTCGGATCCTCGCCGTACTTCTCGGCGAATTTGGTGAACAGTTCGGGGATGTCATAGCCCGACCAGGTGAAGAAGTTGACGTCGACCGCGGCCTTGGCCCGGCCCGGCAACACCGGCATCATGGTTGCGGCTATGCCCATCGACGCCAGCCCGCTGAGGATCTGGCGGCGGCTCAGCCGCCGTTCGCGCACGCCACGGATCAGTTCCTTCGCATCCATTTCGTCGTCTCCTTGCTTGCCTCGCCCCTATTCTTTGCCCTGTCGGCACCAGCTCTGGTTTGACTTGTCTACATGCCCGGGAATGAGAACTATAGGCTCGACACCCCGGGCGCGTAACCCGGTTTCTTCGGCCGGGCCGCGGCATTCGGCATCGGGCCCGACAAGTTGCGTCGCGGTTGCAACGGCCGCTGCGGCGACTGGCGGACGGCCGGTCACATTTGCTAGTCTCTGCCGCCATTGCGAGGAACAGGCCCGACTTGCTCACCATCACTGACGATCGCGCGATACGGACCCTCACCCTGAACCGGCCCGAGGTCCGCAACGCCCTCAACATGGGCTTGCTGCAGGCGCTGCGGGCGGCGCTCGCCGAGGCCGGGCGGGACGGTGTCCGCTGCCTGGTGCTGACCGGGGCCGGCAAGGGCTTCTGCGCCGGCGCCGACGTCGCCGAGTGGGCCGCGAGCGAGTCCGAGGGGCCGCGGGACGACTATGACTGGGTCGGCGAGGCCCAGGCGCTCATCCTCAACGTCGCCGCGCTGCCGGTGCCGACCGTCGCGCTCTTGAACGGTGCCGCCGCCGGCGCCGGACTCGACCTCGCCCTGGCCTGCGACTTCCGCTTCGCTGCCGACACGGCGCGCTTCGTCTGCGCCTATACGCGCATGGGCTACAACCCCGATGCCGGCGGCACCTGGCTGCTGCCGCGCCTGATCGGGCTCGAGGCGGCCAAGCGCCTCGCCTTCACCGGCGAGATCTGGTCGGCGGGCGAGGCCCTGGCCCGCGGCCTGGTCAGCGAGGTTCACCCCGCGGACCAATTGGCCGATGCCGCCTACAGCTTCGCGCGGCGTCTCGCCGCCGGTCCGACGGTTGCGCAGATTGAGACCAAGCGGCTGATGGATGCGGCCTCCGGCCGCACGCTGGCGGAACAGCTCGGCGAGGAGCGCCTGGCCGGCGAGCGCTGCGGGCGCAGCGAGGACGCCGCCGAGGCGATGGCGGCCGCCGTCGCGAGGCGCGATCCGGTCTTCAAGGGACGGTGACGGCAATGGCCTACGACTTCACGCCGAGCGACGAGCAGCGGATGCTGGTCGACACGGTGCGCCAGTTCATGGAGCGCGAGATTTTTCCGCACGAGCGGGAGACCGAGCGCCTGGGCCATGTGCCGGACGAACTCGGGGCGCAGATCAAGGCGCGCTCGAAGGAACAGGGTCTCTACGGCGCCAACATGCCGGAAGAGGCGGGCGGCGGCGGGCTCGACTACATGTCGGTGACGCTGATGGACCGCGAAATCGGCAAGTCGACCTGGGGCCTCGCGGGCTGGATCGGCCGCCCATCGGAGATCCTGAATGCCTGCCGCGACGAGCAGCGCGAGGCCTATCTCTATCCGACGGTGCGCGGCGAGCGGAAGGAAGGATTCGCCCTCACCGAGCCCAATGCCGGTTCCGACGCCATGGGGATCCAGACCCGCGCCGTGCCCGACGGCGACGACTTCGTGATCAACGGCAGCAAGCATTTCATCAGCGGCGTGACCAAGCCGGATTTCGTGATCCTGTTCGCGGTGACCGGTGTCGACGAGACGCCCAGGGGGCCGCGCAAGCGCATCACCTCGTTCCTGGTCGACGTCGGCACCAAGGGGTTCCACATCACCCGGGGGCCGCGGCCGGTCAGCCATCGCACCTACCACAACTACCAGCTCGCCTTCGACGACTGCCGGGTCAACAAGCGGCAGATCCTGGGCGAGCTCGACAAGGGCTTCGAGAACGCCGCGCAATGGCTGTCCAACACCCGCATCCTGGTCGCCGCCAACTGCTGCGGCAAGGCCGAGCGGGCGCTGGAGATCGCCACCCAGTGGGCGGCGACCCGCAAGCAGTTCGGCCAGACCATCGGCAAGTTCCAGGGCGTGAGCTTCCAACTCGCCGACATGGCGACGGAGATCAGGGCCGCCGATCTGATGACCCTGCACGTGGCTTGGAAGTACACCCAGGCCACCATGACCAACGGCGACGCGGCGATGGCCAAGCTGTTCGGCTCCGAGATGGCGGCGCGGGTCACCGACAAGGCGATCCAGATCCTCGGCGGCATGGGGCTGATGGACGAGCTGCCGCTGGAGATGCTGTGGCGAGATTCGCGGATCGAGCGGATCTGGGACGGCACCTCCGAGATCCAGCGCCACATCATCTCGCGCGAGCTCTTGCGCCCGCACGAGGCGTGAACGCAGCAGCGATCCCGGGCGGGGGCAGAGGGCAGAAACGAGGCGGCATGTTCGAGAAAGGGCTTCTGAAGGACAAGCGCATCCTGGTGACCGGCGGCGGCACCGGGCTGGGCCTCAGCATGGGGCGGCGCTTCCTGGAGTTGGGCGCCGAGCTGGTGATCTGCGGCCGGCGCGAGGCGGTGCTGAAGGAGGCGGCGGCGCAGCTCGGCGGCGAAACCGGCGGCCGGGTCGAGACCCATGGCTGCGACATCCGCGATCCGCAGGCGGTCGAGGCGATGCTCGACGCGATCTGGTCGGTGCGCCCGCTCGACGCCCTGGTCAACAACGCCGCCGGCAATTTCATTTCGCGCTCGGAGGATCTGTCGCCGCGGGCGATCGACGCCGTGCTCGGCATCGTGCTGCACGGCAGCGCCTATTGCACCACCGGCTGCGGCCGGCGCTGGCTCGCCGAGGGCCGCAGGGCATCGGTGCTGAGCATCGTCACCACCTATGCCTGGACCGGCTCGGCCTATGTCGTGCCCTCGGCCATGGCCAAGGCCGGCGTGCTGGCGATGACCCGCAGCCTGGCGGTGGAGTGGGGCGGGCGCGGCATCCGCCTCAACGCCGTGGCGCCGGGGCCGTTCCCGACCGAGGGCGCGTGGGAGCGGCTGGTGCCGCGGCCCGATCTCGCCAATGTATTCGAGACCCAGAATCCGCTCGGCCGGGTCGGCGCGCATATCGAACTCGCCAACCTGGCGAGCTTCCTGCTCTGCGACGGCGCCGGCTACATCAACGGCGAGGTGGTGACGATCGACGGTGGCGAATGGCTGCAGGGCGCCGGGCAATTCAACTTCCTGCGCCGGCTCACCGACGACGACTGGCAGGCGCTCAAACCGAAGAAGAAGAGCTGAGGCGGCGGAGGCCGATCCATGCCGAGCGCTACCCGGCTGGCCAATCTGCAGCGCCTGCTGCGGCCGCGTCATCTCGCCTTCGTCGGCGGGCGCGACCTCGATTATGCGGTGAGGCGCTCTCGCACCGATGGCTTCGAAGGCCCGATCTGGGTGGTGAACCCGAAATACTCCGAGATCGCCGGCCAGCGCTGTTTTCCCTCGATCGCCGATCTGCCCGATGCGCCGGACGCCAGCTACGTCGCGGTGCGCCGCGAGCTCACCCTGGAGGCGGTGGCGGCGCTTGCCGCGCGCGGCGCCGGCGGCGCCATCTGCTACGCCTCGGGCTTCGCCGAGACCGGCCCGGCGGGCGCCGAGCTGCAGCGGCGGCTGGTCGAGGCCGCCCGGGACCTGGCCCTGATCGGGCCCAACTGCTACGGCATGATCAACTACCTCGACGGAGTCACGCTGTGGCCGACCGATCACGGCGGCGAGCGGCTGGCGCACGGCGTCGCGGTGGTCACCCAGAGCGGCAACATGGGCTTCAACCTGACCATGGCGCAGCGCTCGGTGCCGCTCGCCTATGTGGTCAGCGTCGGCAACCAGGCGGCGTTGCATGCCGAGGACCTGATCGACGGCTTCCTGGCGGATTCCCGGGTGCAGGCGATCGGCCTGCATATCGAGGGCATCCAGGACCCGGCGGCGTTCAGCCGTGCAGCGCTCAAGGCGCTGGAGAAGAACGTCCCCGTCGTGGTGCTGAAAACCGGAACCTCGGAGCTCGGCGCCAGGCTCGCGCTGTCGCACACCGCCTCGCTCGCCGGCTCCGACGATTGCTTCGAGGCGATGTGCGTCCGCTATGGCCTGCTGCGGGCGCATAGCGCCGTCGGCTTCATGGAGGCACTCAAGCTGGTGGCCGTCACCGGAATTCCGCGTGGCCGCCGGATCGCGGTCATGACCTGCTCGGGCGGCGACGCCGAGATCGCCGCCGATGCGGCCGATGCGGCGGGACTGGTGCTGTCGCCGCCGACGGCAGGGCAGATCGCCGAGCTGAAAAGCCTGCTGCCGGATTTCGCCACCCTCGGCAATCCGCTCGACTTCACGACCAAGCTGTGGGGCGATCGCGTCGGGCTGACCCGCTGCCTGTCGGTGCTGGCGGCCGAGGGCGCCGATCTTGCCATGGCCGTGGTCGACTATCCGCGTCTCGACATCCCGGACGGCAACCATGCCGGACACGACGCCACTTGCGACGCGGTGATCGCCGCCGGGACCCGGAGCGGCCTGCCGGCGGCGGTGGCGAGCGTGTTTCCGGAATCCCTGCCCGAGCCGGCGCGGCGGCGCCTGATCGCCGCCGGGGTGGCGCCGCTCCAGGGCATCGAGGACGCCTGCGCGGCGATCGCCGCCGCGGCGTCCTTCGGCGACCGGCGGCGCAGGTTTCTGGAATCGGGGGGGACGATGCCGCCGCCGCTGGACCCGGCCGGCCAGGCTCCGGCATCGCCCCGGCTTCTCGATGAGGCGGAAAGCAAGCGGCGGCTCGCCGCCCATGGCCTGGTGGTGCCGAAGGGCAGGGTGGTTGCGCCGGTCGATGCCGCGGCGGCGGCGGCCGAGATCGGCTTCCCGGTGGCCCTCAAGCTGGTCAGCGCGGCCCTGCCGCACAAGACCGAGGCCGGGGCGGTGCTGCTCGGCCTCGACAGTCCCCAGGCGGTGGACGCCGCTGTCGCCGACCTTCCGGAACGGATGCGCCGGCGCGGCGTCGAGCTCCCGGTGGAGACGGTGCTGGTCGAGGAGATGGTGACGGACGCCGTGGTGGAGCTGATCGTGGGCGTGACCCGGGACCCCGTCTTCGGGCTGGTCCTGGTGGTGGGCTCCGGCGGGGTGTTGGTGGAGCTGGTGGCCGACAGCCGGACCCTGCTGTTGCCGACCGATGCGGAGACGGTGGCCGCGGCAATCGCCAGCCTGCGGGTCGGCCGGCTCCTCGCCGGATATCGTGGCCGGCCGGCCGGCGACCTCGTGGCGGCGGTGGCGGCGGTCCTGGCCGTCGCCGGCTACGTCGCCGGCCATCGCGAGACGCTGGTCGAGCTCGACATCAATCCGCTGCTGATCCGGCCGGCGAATCGGGGGGCGGTGGCGGCCGACGCCCTTATCCGCCTGGGCTGACCGGCGCGCGCCGCCTAGCCGAAACTCGACTTGCATGGGTGAAATCAGGGCATTGCGCCACAATCTTGCCACGGATTCCAGGCACAGTTTGAGTGGATGTTTTCTCGAACTCCTTTCAAATGAAAACATTCGGTTGAGCGCCGAATCTCAGGTACAACATTGAATGCGGATTCTCGCCAGGGCCGTGGCATTAAATGGATTTAATCCGCAGTCAACCGTCTCCGTATGCGGTCCGCAGCGAGAATACGCGCCGTGTCCAACGCTGTGCACGAGGGCGAATGCATGCGGCCGAGCACGATGAGGGCCATCCTGGCTGGGCTGCTGCTGCTGTCCGGCTGCAGCGAGTTCGACCGTCGGCCGATTCCCACGGCACCGGCGCAGACAACCCAGATACCGCCTCGGGAAGAGGTCGTGGAACCCGTTGCCGACGCGGCGGAGCCGCTGCCGATGCCCACGCGCAAGCCGGACACGCTGGCCAGTCGAACCGATCTCGACCCCGAGCGCCTGATCGGCCTCAGCACCTTCCAGACCGAGTCCATGCTCGGACTCCCCGCCCTGCAGGACGAGCGCCCGCCCGCCAAGGTCTGGACGTACAATGCCAGGGCCTGCGTTCTGAGCATCTTCTTCTATCCCGACATCAACACGCGGGTGTTTCAGGCGCTCACCTACGAATTCAACGAGGAGGTCAAGACGGATGCAGCCAAGCGGCGCTGTCTGGAGGAGCTCGTCCGAGAACATGCAAGCTAGCAGCAAGAGCATGACCGTCCGCGCGGCGGAGGAGCAGAAGACCCACGGTCTGGGTCAACGGGTGGCCGTGGTCGACGACGATCCGCTGTTTCGCGAATCGCTCGGCCTCAACCTTTCGGAGCACGGCTACGACGTCGTCGAGTTCGGCGACGGCGCCAGCGTTCTGGAGTATTTCGAGGGCGGCGGCGACGCCGAGGCGGTCCTGCTGGACTGGCGCATGCCGGGCATCGACGGGCTCGAGGTGCTGCGCCGGATGCGCGAGCGCGGCGTCGGCATGCCGGTCATCTTCCTGACCGTGCTGAGCGACCAGATCTACGAAGAGGCGGCGCTGCGGCGCGGCGCGGTCGACTTCATCGACAAGTCGCGCAGCCTGTCGATCATCCTGCAGCGGCTTCGGCTGATCACCGAGGGCTCGAAGCGGCCGGGCGCCGCCGAGGCGCCCGAGGAACAGTCGGCCGTGCTGCGGCGCGGCCGGCTCGAGCTGCGCCTCGACATTCATCGCGCCTTCTACGATGACAAGCGGGTCGACCTGACGCTGACCGAGTTCAACATCGTCCGCCTGCTGGCCAGCACCCATGAGGCCGACGTCTCCTATCGGCAGATCTACGACCTGGTGCGGGGCAAGAATTTCGTGGCCGGCTATGGCGAGGACGGCTATCGCGTGAACGTCCGCTCGTTCATCAAGCGGATCCGCCAGAAGTTCCGCGAGGTCGACGACGGCTTCTCCTGCATCGGCAACTATCCCGGCTTCGGCTACCGTTGGGTCGACCCCGAGTAGGGGGACGATCCGGAGGGCCGGGATGGCGGCTGAGAGGCGACGGCGCGAACGCTCGCTGACCAGCAGGCTCGTGCTGCTGGTGGTGGTGTTCGTCGCCGTTCCCATTGCGGTCTACTACACCTTCCTGCAGGCCGACCTGGAGCGCCGCCAGCTGCTCATCGGCAATGTCCAGGAACAGGGCCGCCTGGTCGCGCTGGGGCTCGAGCCCTTGCTGCGCCAGAGCAGCCCGTCGCCGCTCCTGACGCTGGGGGAATCGCTCGCCCGCTTCGCCAACCGCAACACCCGGATCAAGGTGCTGTTCCGGCCGACCGGCAAGGCCGACGTGGCGAGCTTCTACTATGTCGCCTCGGCGCCGCCGGTGCCCACCGCCTTCCTGCAGCAGGAGCGGGACGAGCTGGTGCGCCAGGGCATCCTCGACAGCGTCTCGGTGACCTGTACCGGCAATCTGCCGCTGGCCAACCGCTATCGCGACCCGGAAGGCCGCGAGGAGGTCCTGACCTCGATCACCCCGGTGCTGACCGATGCCGGCTGCTGGGCGGTCATCGTCTCGCATCCCCTCGAGAGCCTGCTCGGCGCGACGCTGGCGCAGCCCTATTGGATGCGCTTCGAGGTGCGGGTCGCCGCCGGCATCTATCTGGCGATGGCGCTGCTGACCCTGCTGGTGTTCCTCAGTATCCGGCGCAGCGTCCTGCGGTTCAGGGCGCTGGCCCGGGATCTGCGCACCGGCACCGCCGGCGATCGCTCGTTCGTGTCGCAGAACGAGGTATCCGAGCTCACCGGCGTCGCCGAGGAGTTCGACCGCCTGGTCCGTACCTTGCGGGCGTCGGCCGAGAGCATCCGGCGCGCGGCCGAGGACAACGCCCACGCCTACAAGACGCCGATCGCGATCATGCGGCAGTCGCTCGAGCCCCTGAAGCGGCTGATGCCGGAAACCGAGAGTCGCGGCCGTCGGGCGCTGCACGTGCTGGAGACCTCGATCGAGCGGCTCGACCAGCTGGTGTCGACGGCACGGCGCATGGACGAGACCATGGCCGAGCTGCTCGATCCGCCGCGCCAGCGGGTCGAGCTGTCGCAGCTGATGGAGCGGATGGCGGTCGCCTATGCCGGCGTGTGCGAAGGGCGCGGGGTACGGCTTGCCACCTCGATCGATCGCGACGTGGCGGTGCTGGCCAGCGATGATCTCCTGGAAACCGTGCTCGAGAACGTGCTCGACAACGCGGTCAGCTTTTCCCCGCGCGGCGGCGAGCTGTCGATCTCGCTGCGGCGCCGCGGCAAGGCGGCACAGATCGTCATCGAGGACGAGGGGGCCGGCGTGCCGGAAGAAGATCTCGACCGCATCTTCGAACGCCAGTTTTCCAAGCGACCGCCGGCGAGTGCTGGAGCAGGCGACGCCGGCAACGGCGGAGGCACGCTTCATGCTGGAATCGGGCTCTGGGTGGTACGCCGCAACGTGGAGGCGATCGGCGGCAGCGTGCATGCCGAGAATGTGCCCACCGGCGGGCTTCTCCTACATTTTGAACTACCCGTGGCAAGCTGATAGCGGAATCTTTCATTAACCTTGTTTAGTGTTATATATCAATGTAATAAGAGATATTTCTCTTGTCACAGCTTTGACCCTTAGAAGAACCGCCAAGTCCGGCTACATAATAGTGCCACCGGCAATGCAGCGCGCGTGCCGGACCGAGCCGGGAGGGCCAGTAGTTGCAGCTTCGCTCTCGCCATGCGGGCACCGTGCCCTGGCGTCGGAACGTACCGGAGGGTGTGCCCGTTGGTGGCGCACCGGGTCCGGGCGGAGCGGGGCGGTTCGCCGGGGACCGCAGCGACGGTGGCGGTCGGGCCGGCTGCGAGCCGAGGGTGAGCCATCGCTTCGTGGGCCAGCTCGACTGGATGTTGCAGCGACTGAGCGGCGCGCATGTTCGGATCACCCTGATGCGCGTGGTTCTCCCTGGCCCGGCAGCACGGGTCCGCGGGATGGCCGAGGCCATCACCGAGGCGCTCGACGATTCCTTCGGCCTCGCAGGCATGTTGGGCGACGGCAGCGTGCTGGCGGCGTTCTTCGGGCCGCGCCAGCCCGGGGCGGGTGGCGATCGCCAGCAGGCGCAGGCCATCTTGCGGCGTCTGCGTCTGCTGCTGCAGGACGCCGGATTGGAGCGGGAGGCCGCCGGAGCATCGGTGTTTCTGGCGCATCGCTGGACCGACGAGATCGACGATCTGTCGTCGCTGATGCTCGAATCGACCGCGAGCGACCGCCGGCGCATCACATTGTTCGAGCCGCTTTCCGCTTAGCGCACGATCCGATCGGGTTGGACCGACCCGATCGGTGAATCGTGATCTTCTTTCAATAAATTAGAGCGTGATCCACCGATCAAGCCGATTCGGCCTGATCGGATCACCCTGCAGAAGGCGCTCAGTCGCGCCGCACGCCCTCGAGCGGGATCTCGCCGGCCTCGATCGCCGCGCGCAGCGTGGCGAAGCCCGACTCCAGTTCCTCGTAGCTCTCTCTCGCGTGGCGCAGCTGCTCGACCTCGCCGCGGCTCGGGGCCCCCTGCTTCGCGGTGCCCGCGTCGACGATCTGGGCGAGATAGCGACCGCGCAGCTTGGCGACCGCGCGGGCCACCCTTTCGACCTCGGTCGGCGTCACCGCGACCACCGCGCTGCGCACTTCCTGCTCGCTGACCCGGCGCGTATCGGCGGTCAAGTGGAGGAGATACTGCCGGGCATTCGGACGCGCCGGGAGGGCCGAGCTGACCAGCGCCTGGCTGCGAACCCGCTCGCTGCGAGGCCGGTCGTCGTGGACCTCGCCCTTGGTGGCCGGCGGGACGATCGGCAGAATGCTCGCCGCCTCCATCTTGCGTCGGAACAGGGACGGCTCCAGCAGCTCATGCTGCCGGTCGCGGCCGAGGGCTGATTTCTTGGGAGTGGATGCGGCGAACATCATGGGCCTGACCCTCGAGATGGTGGAATTCTGGCGGAGCCTAATGGGCGGGCGTACCTGCCCGGGGACTCCCAAGCAATTGCCACGCCAAGTCTTGGGTCAGGCGAATCAAGAGCTTAGGATGGGCCGGCAAGGAGCCGGGGCGGTTCCTGCCGGGCCCGGCCCGGCAAGATCTGCCGGGAACTCCGCTAGATCGGGGCGCGGCGACATGGAACTGCATAGACGACGGGCAGATCTGGCAGGTGTTTGCAGGGATTGACGCAATGCGATGCTTCAAGGATTGCCAAGCCCGGCTCAGGTCGCCAATCTAGCGTGGGGAATGCGTCGACCCTATGCTTCCTGGGATTGCCGCGACCATTGTTGAGGCGGGCCATGGATGCACGCGACGCACAAAGATGACGAAGTCAGCAACACGCCAAAGGGAGGTTGATACATGTCGGACCGCAAGGAGGGGACGAAGCCCGTAGGTCAACGCGCTGAGCGTCGGCGTTTTCTCACCGGCGCGGCCGCGCTGACGGCCGGCGGCGCCGCGGCGCTCGCCATGCCGCACGTAGCGCGCGCAGAAACAAGAGTCATCAAGATGCAGGGCGCCTGGGGCGGCGGCATCTTCAAGGAATTCGCCATCGACTATGTCAACCGGGTCAACGAGATGGCGGACGGCTCGATCCGCATCGACTATCTCGACGTCGATTCGGTGGTGAAGACCGCCGAGATCCAGACCGCCTGCCACAACGGCGTGATCGACGCCGCGCATCTGGTGACGGCGTATTGGTACTCGAAGGATCCGGCGGCGTCGCTGTTCGGCACCGGTCCGTGCTGGGGCTGGACCGCCAACCACATGATCGGCTGGTTCTATCACGGCGGCGGCGAGGCGCTGTACTACGAGTTGATGGACAAGCTCCAGCTTCAGGTGGTGGGGTTCCTGTCGGGTCCGATGCCGGCCCAGCCCTTCGGCTGGTTCCGCAAGCCGATCAACGGCGTGGCCGACATCAAGGGGTCGAAGTACCGCACCGTCGGCCTCGCCGCCGACGTCCTCAGCGAGATGGGCATGGCGGTCGTCCAGCTGCCGGGCGGCGAGATCCAGCCGGCGCTCGAGCGCGGACTGATCGACGCCGCCGAGTTCAACAATCCGACTTCGGACAAGGACTTCGGCATGCAGGACGTGGCCAAGGAGTACTACCTGGCCAGCTTCCACCAGTCGCAGGAATGCTTCGAGATCATCTTCAACAAGGGTGTCTACGAAGGCCTGGCGCCGCGCGACCAGAAGATCCTGCGCTACGGCGCCGAGGCCGCCTCGGCCGACATGTCCTGGAAATATCAGGACCGCTATTCCAAGGACCTGATCGACCTCAAGGAAAACCACGGGGTCAAGGTGCATCGCACCCCCGACGACATCATGGCGGCGCAGCTCGATGCCTGGGACGTCGTGATCAAGAAGCTGGTCGATGCCGACCCGTATTTCTCCAAGGTGGTCGACTCCCAGAAGGAGTGGGCGAAGCGCGTCGGTGCCTACGAGATCACCAACGCGCCGGACTACACGGGGGCCTACAAGCACTACTTCGGCAATCCGTACTGATCGACGGAGCTTCGATCGGAACTGACTGAAGGAGGATGCGGCCGGCCGCGTGCCGCTCGCATCCTCCACCTATCGCATTCACCCTGTTCGGCGGGAATACTCGATGGACCGGTTCCTCGCGTTCGTCGACGGCATCAGCATGTGGGTCGGCAAGGCCTTCGGCTGGTGCATCGTCGTGTTGACCTTCGCGACATGCTACGAGGTGTTCGTACGCTACGTGCTCGACTCGCCGACCCAGTGGGCGTTCGACATGAGCGTGCAGATGTATGGTGCGCTGTTCATGATGGCGGGGGCGTACACCCTGTCGCGCAACGGCCATGTGCGCGGCGACGTCGTCTACCGGCTGCTGCCGGTGCGCATCCAGGCGGCGATCGATCTCACCCTGTACATCCTGTTCCTGCTGCCGGGCACTTTCGCGCTGGTCTACTACGGCTCGAAATACGCGAGCCAATCCTGGTTCTTCAAGGAGGTGAGCTGGAGCAGCCCGGCCCGCATCCAGATCTACTTCTTCAAGACGCTGATCCCGGTGTCCGGTGCGCTGGTGATGCTGCAGGGCTTCGCCGAAGCCTGCCGTTGCGTCATCTGCATCCGCACCGGGCGCTGGCCGATGCGGGCGCACGACGTCGAGGAAACCGAAACGATGCTGGCCCATCAGCAGGAGGATGAGCTGAAGCTCCACGGCGGCGCCGGCGGAACGGGGGGGCGGCCATGACCGACCCCCAGGTCGCCATCCTGATGCTGGGCCTGTTCATCTTCGTGGTGCTGCTCGGCTTTCCGATCTGCTTCACCCTGGTCGCCATGGGGCTGGGCTTCGGCTACTACGCCTATGCGCAGCCGGACCAGCTCCACAACATCTTCAACAACCGGATTTTCGACCTGTTCGTTCAGAACACCTTCTCGGTGATGTCGAACGACGTGTTGGTGGCGGTGCCTTTGTTCCTGTTCATGGGATACGTTGTCGAACGCGCGAACATCGTCGACCGGCTGTTCTTCAGCCTGCAACTGGCGACCCGGCACCTGCCGGGCTCGATGGCGGTCGCCGCCCTCGCCACCTGCGCGATATTCGCGACGGCGACCGGGATCGTCGGGGCGGTGGTGACGCTGATGGGCCTGCTGGCGTTCCCGGCGATGATCAAGGCCGGCTATGACCGCAAATTCGCCTCCGGTGTGATCTGCTCGGGTGGCTGTCTCGGCATCCTGATTCCCCCCAGTATCATGCTCATCGTGTATGCCGCGGTGGCGCAGCAGTCGCCGGTCAGGCTGTACGCGGCGGCGCTGTTTCCCGGGCTGATGCTGGCCGGGCTGTACATGGTCTACGTGGTCGTGCGCGCAAGCCTGCAGCCGCATCTGGCGCCCAAGCCGGCGGAGGAGGACATGCCGCCGATGCCGGAGATCATGTGGCGGCTGCTGACCTCGTTCGTGCCGCTCGCCGTGCTCATCATGTGTGTGCTCGGCGCGATCCTGCTCGGCATCGCGACACCGGCCGAGGCGGCGGGCGTCGGCTCCCTGGGCGGCCTGGTGCTCGCCGTCGCGTATCGGGCGCTGACCTGGGACCGCCTGCGCGAGGCGGTGTTCCTGACCGCGCGTACTTCGGCCATGGTGTGCTGGCTGTTCGTCGGTTCTTGGACCTTTGCCTCGGTGTTCTCCTATCTCGGCGGGCACGACCTGATCGCCGACTGGGTGACCTCGATGAACCTGTCGAAGGTCGGCTTCCTGATCATGGCGCAGCTCATCATCTTCCTGCTCGGCTGGCCGCTCGAGTGGAGCGAGATCATCATCATCTTCGTGCCGATCTTCCTGCCGATGCTCCCGGTGTTCGATGTCGACCCGCTGTTCTTCGGCATCCTGGTGGCGCTCAACCTGCAGACCTCGTTCCTGACGCCGCCCATGGCGATGTCGGCCTACTACCTCAAGGGGGTGGCCGGCAACACCGTGCAGCTGATGGAGATCTTCAGCGGAATCATGCCGTATCTCGGGATCGTGATACTGTCGATGGTGTTGATCTACATCTTCCCGGCGATCGCCAAGTGGCTGCCGGTCTATCTGTTCGGTTAGCGGCACGTTAAGGTCAGACGATGTCGCTGTGTCGAATGGGTGCCGCCGAGGCGTCGGAGGCGATCGCCGCCGGAAAGGTCTCGTCGGAGGAGTTGACCCGGGCCTGCCTGGACCAGATCGAGAAGCTGGAGCCGACGATCCGGGCCTGGACGCATCTCGATCCCGCCCATGCCGTGGCGCAGGCCCGCGCGGCCGACGCCGTGCGGGCGAGGGGCCGGGCGGTGGGGCCGCTGCACGGCGTGCCGATCGGCATCAAGGACATCTTCGATACCTCCGATTTTCCGTCCGAGTACGGCACGCCGATCCATGCCGGGCGACGGCCGGCCTATGACGCCGCGGCGGTCGCGCGGCTGCGCGCCGCAGGCGCGGTGATTCTCGGCAAGACCGTGACGACGGAGATGGCCTATTTCAGCCCGGGCCAGACCACCAACCCGCACGAGCCGTCGCACAGCCCGGGGGGATCCTCGAGCGGTTCGGCCGCGGCGGTGGCGGCGTTCATGGTGCCGGCGGCGCTCGGCAGCCAGACCAACGGGTCGACCATCCGCCCGGCCTCCTATTGCGGGGTCTACGGTTTCAAGCCAAGCCACGGCCTGATCTCCAGGTCCCGCATGCTGCAGCAATCTCGCGCGCTCGACCATGTCGGGGTATTCGCCCGCTCTATCGCCGATCTGGCGCTGGTCGGCGAGGCGCTGGTCGGGCACGACGAGGGCGATCCGGATACCGCGCCGCGTGCCGCCCTGCGGCTGCCGCAGATCGCCGCGCAGGCACCGCCGATGACGCCGCGGCTCGCCTTCGTGCGAGGGGCGCCATGGGCCGACGCCGCCGAAGATACCCGGGCCGGGTTCGCCGAGTTGGTGGACCATCTTGGCGAGCGCGTGGTCGACGAGACGTTGCCGGGGCCGTTCGACCAGGCGATCGCCTTTCTCACGGCGATCCACGAGGCCGACCTGGCCCGCGCCCTGCGCCGCGAGTATGCCCGGGGCCGCGACCAGCTCAGTCCCCGGCTGCGCGAAGCGATCGAGCGCGGGCGCACTGTCAGCGCCGTCGCCTATAACGACGCCGTGACCGCGGCGGCGGCGATGACGGCGCAGCTGGCCACGCTGTTCCACGACTACGACGCGATCATCACGCCGGCGACGGCCGGCGAGGCGCCGCACGGCCTCGCGTCGACCGGCAGCCCCGCCTTTTGCTCGGCCTGGACCCTGTGCGGCGTTCCCGCGCTGTCCCTGCCGTTGCTCAGGGGGGCAAGCGGCCTGCCGGTCGGGGTTCAGCTGGTCGGCGCCAAGGGTGACGACGCCCGCCTGTTGCGGACCGCGCAGTGGCTGGTCAAGATGTGCGAAACCTGAGCGGCGTGGCGCCGCGGGAGACGGAGAAACGGCATGGACAATACCGTCGGAGCGATCCTGGGCTTTGTGCTGCTCGCGCTGTTCGTCGGCGGGCTGGCCATCTCGATCGGCGCGGTGCCGTTCTACGTCATCACCCTGCTGGTGTTGGCGATGGCGCTGGCCGACGTCGTCCAGTCGATCCGCAGCGGCGGCAAGAACTAGGGACGCCGCACTGCCCCCGTGTCGGCCCGGGCGATCAGTCGCGGTAGCCGGAATCCTCGCGGTCCAGAGTGCGGATCAGCGCCGACCAGGCGAGGTCGATCCAGTCGCCGTCCTCGGGATCGCAGGCCGCGCCATTGTACTGTTGCTCGACATAGGCGCAGACCTCGGGCGAGGGCAGCACGAGCTCGGCGCCGGTCGACTGGGCGGTGATCTGCACCTCGCAGGCGCGCTCCAGGTAGTACATCCGCAGGAACGCCTCGCCGACCGTCCGGCCGACGCTGAGCAGACCATGGTTGCGCAGGATCATCACGTCCTTGTCGCCGAGGTCGCGCACCAGCCGCGGCCGCTCGTCGAGCTGCTGCGCGATGCCCTCGTAATCGTGGTAGCCGACGCGGCCATGGAACTGGAGGGCGAACTGATTGAGCGGCAGCAGGCCTTCCCTAAGGCAGGAGATGGCGACCCCGGCCCTGGTATGGGTATGCAGGACGCACCGGGCGTCCTCGCGGGCCGCGTGGATCGCGCTGTGGATGACGAAGCCGGCGGGGTTGACCCGGTAGCTCGTGGGTCCGACCGGCCGGCCGTCGAGGTCGATCTTGACCAGGCTCGAGGCGGTGATTTCCTCGAACATCAGGCCGTAGGGGTTGATCAGGAAATGGTGCTGCGGCCCGGGCACGCGGACCGAAACATGGGTGAATACCAGATCGGTCATGCGGAAGCGGGCGATCAACCGATAGCAGGCCGCGAGCTCGATCCGAAGCAGCCGCTCCGCCGCGTCGTCGCGATCCGTCGGCTGTGCCGCCGTGGCAGCGGCCGGAGCCGCGGAAGGACGCGCCGTCTGGCCGTCGGGTGCCATCGTCGTCTCCTTGCGGGCGCGCCACCAGGCGGCGGCGCGAACAGGGGGCGATTGTGCCGTGAATCGCCCGGCAGCGGAAGAGGCTAGGACACGATTCACCGATCAGGTTGACTCAACCTGATCGGTGAATCGTGTCCTTCTTTCGATAGGGTAGCGCGCAATTCACCGATCGAACCGAGCGGGTTCGATCGGATCACGCTCTAGGTCAAGGTTTCGGCCCGGCGTGGCCGGCCGGCGCAAGCGGAATCAGACGCTTGCGCGGTCCGGGTCGGCGACCGCGGTGGCCGGAAAGGTGACTGACTTGGCATCGCGCAGGTCGGCCCCGGTGAGGTTCGCCCCCTCCAGGTTGGCGCCGCTGAAATCGGCGCCGCGCAGATCGGCGTTCTGCAGGTCCGCGCAGTACAGGTCGGCGCCGGTCAGGTCGGCGCCGATCATGCGCGCCCCGACGAACGAGGCGTGTTCAAGCGTGGCTCCCGCCAGCCTGGCGTGCTCCAGGTTGGTCGCCCAGCCGGCGCTTTCGGTCCCGTTCTGGCTGATCGGGCCGAAATTGGCGCGGCTCAGATTGGCCTCGCCGAGATTGACGCGATGCAGCTTGGCGCCGCGCAGATCGGCCTCGCGCAGATTGCAGCGGCGCAGGTCCGAGAACGACAGATCGGCCATCGCCAGCTCGGCTTCCGAGAGATTGGCGTCGGTAAACACGGTATAGTCGAGCATGGCGCCGCCGAGATTGACACCTTGAAGATCCTGTCCGGCGAGATGTGCGGCGCTCAGCTCGGCGCGCTTGCCCTGCTTGCCAAAGCTGTCGATCCACTCGACATGCGCGGCGACGATCTGCTGCAGGGACGCGGTGAGTTCGGCGTTGGGCCGCACCAGGTTGGCGCCCCGAAGCTCCGACGATTGCGCGGCGCTCTTGTCGACGATCGCGCCGCGCAGGTCGGCGCCGGCGAAGTTCGCGTTGGCCAGGATCGCATCGGTCAGCACCGTGCCGTGCATGCAGACGCCTTCCATGTTGGCGTTGCTCAGGTCGGCGCCGCGCATCTGGGCGCCGGTCAGAATGCTGTTTCGCAGGTCGGCCTTGCGCAACTGGCAGTTCACCAGCACCGCGTCAGTGAAGTCCGACTGGATGATCATGGCGTTGGACAGCTTGGCATTGCTCAGATTGCTGCGCACGGCGGTGACGCAGGCGAGTTGCGAGCTCATCGACTCGAACGACACCGGCTCGAGGTCGCGACGGGCATTCGACTTGACCAGGGTGCCTTCGCGAATGTCGGCATCGACCAGCGAGCTGTCGCTGAGATTGGCACCGCGCAGGCAGGCACCGCGCAGGTCGGCGCGGTCCAGATTGGCGTGACGGATCTTCGCCATCCGCAGATCGGCCGCGAACAGGATGCCGTCGCGCAGGCGGATCCGGTCCATGAGCGCATGCTGCAACTTGGCACCGGTCAGATCGGCGCTGGTGAGATCGGCATCGCTCAGATCGAGGGCGGAGAGGTCGCAGAAGGTCAGGGAGGCCCGGCGGCCTTCGGCCTGGCCCAGCAGGAATCGCCGATGGGCGGCGATGATCTCGTTGAGATCGCCTTGCTTTAGTTTCTTCCAGGTTTCGGTGGTGCGCTTGGAGTCGACCATGCTGCGGCTGTGCCGTCCGACCGGGGATACCCGGCGATTGAACAGCACCCCGCTTAAACCTTGGTTAAGCCTGCGGACTGCGAAAAATGCCTATATTGCATTTGTTTAGGAGAGATTCTGACAGTGATCCCGCAACCTTCGGGAGGGCTTTGGGGACATGAACGGCGATGCCGGTCGGCACGTCCTTGCCATCTGTCGCGCGGGTGGTCGCCCGGTCTGGCATCCGTCACTCCCGAAGGCGCCGGGAAAGTAGGTCGCATTGCCGCCCCAGTTCCCGCTGTGCATTATGCAGGGGTCTGCTTCGAATAGAGCAGTCGCTGGGCGCATGCGCGCGACTGGCAGCCAACTGCAGGGAGTTACCTCATCATGGAGCTGAACGAGTTCGCCGACCGGCTGGCCGAGAAGCGGCTGACCCGTCGAGACCTGTGCCGTGCACTGGGTGCCGTGGGCGTGGGCATGGTCACCCTGCCCGTCGTCGCGCGCCGCGCGGCTGCCGCAAGTGGCGAGATCGAGTACTTCACCTGGGCCTCCTACGAAGACCCGATGTTCCACCAGGCGTTCGTCGAGAAGTACGGGCATCCCGTCGCCAACAGCATTTTCGGCGAGGAAGAAGAAGCCTTGCAGAAGATCCGCAGCGGCTACACGCCGGACGTGGCGCACCCCTGCAGCTATTCGGTGATGCGCTGGCACGACGCCGGAATCCTCAAGCCGGTGGACGCATCGCGGCTGCTGCACTACGGCGACATCTTCCCGCAGCTCAAGACGATCGGCGGCACGGTGATTGACGGTCAGCCCTTCTTCGTGCCATTCGACTGGGGCAATTCGTCGGTGCTCTACCGCACAGATCTGGTCGACAGCAACACCGATTCCTGGATGCTGCTGTTCGACGAAAAGTATGCCGGTCGCCTGGCCACCTACGACTCCGTCGACGGGGCGATCGCCTCGGCCGCCCTGGCGCTCGGCTTCAAGAACATCAGCACCCTGGACGACGACCAGTTGGTCAAGGTGCGCGAGCTGCTGCAGAGGCAGAAGCCGCTGCTGCGCTACTATTGGACCGACAACACGGCGATCGAGCAGAGCATGGCCAGCGGCGAGATCGTCGCCGCCTATGCCTGGAACAGCTCGTACCACGCGCTGAGGAGCGAGGGCGTCCCCGTCGCCTACATGAATCCCAAGGAAGGCATTCTGACCTGGGTCTGCGGCCTGTCGCTTATCAGCAATGCGCCCGGCGATGAGGAAGCGGCCTATGCCTTCATCGACGCCATGATCGCGCCGGAGAGCGGCAAGAACCTCATCGAGCAGTTCGGCTATGGCCATTCGAACCAGAAGTCCTTCGAGATCGCGAGCAGCGAGCGGCTGACCGATCTGGGCCTGACCGATCCGGTGGGGCTGTTCGCCCAGGGGGTGTTCCTCGAGGACGTTCCGCCGACGATCAAGGAGAAGTACGTCACGCTGTTCGAGCAGGTGAAGGCCGGGCTCTGATCCGGCCGGGACTGCCCGGCGGAGCCGGTTCCCTGCTTTCTTCGGCGGGGGCAGGGGCCGGCCGGCGGGAAGGTCGTCCGCGCGGCGCCGGGAAGCCGAGGCTCAGCCGTGCCGGCTGACCACGCTGATCGCCGGGCCGTCGCTGGCGACACAATTGCGCCCGCGCTTCTTGGCGCGATAGAGCGCCTCGTCGGCGCGTTGAACGAAGCTGTCGAGCGGCTCGCCGGAGCGGTACTGCGCGACCCCGATGGAAACGGTTACCGCGCCATAGCTCTGGCCGGTCCGCCGATTGGTGATCGTGCGGCGCGCCAGTCGGGTCCGGATCTGCTCGGCGACGGTGGCGCCGCCGCTGAGGTTGGTGCGCGGCAGCAGCACCGCGAATTCCTCGCCGCCATAGCGGCTCGCGGTGTCCTGACCCTTGACCGCTTCCTTGAGCGTGCGGCCGACGATCTTCAGGACTTCGTCGCCGATGGGATGGCCGTAGCTGTCGTTGAACCGCTTGAAATGATCGATGTCGGCCATCAGCAGGCAGAGCTCCTCGGCCGAGTTCTCCGCATTGCGCGACTCCTGGTGCAACGTCATGTCGAAGAACTTGCGATTGGCCAGCCCTGTCAATGCGTCGGTCAAGGCCTCGCGTTGCACCGTTTCGAGGCTCTCGCGCAGCTCGTTGATCTCGCCTGATGCGTGCTTCAGATGCTGTTCCAGGCTGCGGCTGCGGTCGAGCAGTCGCTCGCACTCGACCAGCACGCCCTTGACGACCTCGCGCATGCCCTGGCTGTCCGGACCTTTCTGCAGGTCGCCGGTGAAGGCGGCGAGGCGATTGCTGCTGCGCGAGGCGTCGACGCCGGCGTCGGCGACATAGGCCAGGATCTGGTCGACCGCGGCCTGCAGCCGGCGGCTGGCGTCGCGAATCTCCTCGCCCTCGCGATCGACCCCGAAGAACGCGGCATAGAGTTCGGTGTTGTACGTCGTGCTGAACGGCATCCGGGTGCGGATGCGCTCGTCGATCGCGCTGACCAGCTGCGGGTCGCGCTTGCCGGCGTAGCTGAACCATACGGTGAAGTTGAGCGGGTTCGGCGCGACCCCGTGCCGAGTCATCAGATCGAGGGCGATCAGCGCTCGATCGCGAGCCGCTTCGGTCGTTTCAGGATAAAACATGGTCCCCACCGCCTAGTGACCGCAGCCGACGCCAAAATTCGGCTCGGTACGGCCAGTAAGCCCCTTGGGGACATTGTATGCGCCGCAATCGTTGATATTCCGTTATAAGCCTCTCGTGGGCGGGCCCGTCATATGGCTAGGCGTACGGGGCCGAGTTCAGGCAGGCAGATGCTGGAAGTCGTGATCGAGCGCTGGCGGGGGCCGACCGGCAGGGTCGACTACCGCTGGTCGCTGTGGCGCGATGGCAGGAGAGTCCACATGGGCGGGCCGTTCGCCGAACCGGCGGCCTGCATCGCCGAGGGCCAGGCCCAATGCCGCGAGGCCTTCGGCCGGTCGGCGGACCGGGTGACCGAGCTTTAGGTCGGCAAGCTGCCGCCCGCCGGCAGCGGCGTCGTCAGTCTGCCCGCTTGCGCCCGGTCACCATGGCGCGCGTCAGGTTCTCGCGATTGGCGAAGCTGGCCAGGGCAACGCCACCGATATGCAGGATCACCAGCAGCAGCGTCAGGTTGGCGAAGGTTTCGTGCAGCTCGAGCATGGCCGGCTTCTCGCGCCGGGCTGGTCTGGCCCGGTCGTCGGAACCGCCAGCCGCCTCGTCGTCGAGGCTCGGGAACAGCGGCGCGCCGGCGTCGCTCTCGACGGCCGGGGCTGGGTACAGGGAGGCGAGCGGGCCGGCATGCCTGGATTCGGCATAGCCGAGCAGGCCGGTGGCCACGGTCAGCGCCAGGGCCAGCAGCAGCGCGATCACCATGGCGCCGCCGGCCGGGCTGTGGCCGAGATAGCGCCGGGAGCGGAACCGCAGGAGATCGCCGAGATAGCCGAGTACCTTGGCCGGGCCGTAGAGGAAGTCGCTGAACCGCGCATGGCGCGAGCCGGCCAGGCCCCAGAGCAGGCGGACGATCACGATTCCACCGACGACGTAGCCAGCCCAGACATGGACCTGCAGCGCCTCGTCCTCGGTCAGGTAGGCGATGAAGAACGCGATCGCGAGGATCCAGTGGGCGATCCGCACCAGCGGATCCCACACCACGACATCGCGCTGTCCGGTAGGCGCCATTGAACTGTCTCCTGAATAGTCCGGGCGGGCCGCCCTGGGCTTCAATACTGACCGTTCAACGCTGAACTCAACCTGAAACCGTCGCGAACCGTCGCACGGCGCGTGCGACCCAAGGGCGCGCGCCACCACGCGGTTCGCGGGCCGCGGATGCGAGGGCGCTTCGAAGGGGACCGTATGGGGAAGCGCAAGTTTGGCGTCGGGAGGCCGACCGACCGTCGCCGCCTGAGCTGGATTGGCTCCCGGGGAGGGATTCGAACCCCCGACAAGGCGGTTAACAGCCGCCTGCTCTACCACTGAGCTACCCGGGATCAAGGCCGCGGCCAATGTGGCGGCGCGGGTTATAACAAACCCTTACCCCCGGCGCAAACGCCTTTGCCTCCACGCTTTCCCGGCGATTCCCGCGATCCGTGGTGCTCCGGCGTCCGGCGAGCCACGGCCGCGCCAGGCTCGGTGGTGGGTTCCCCCGCGCGGTCGGAGCCCGGGAAGGCTCGCCGCGGCGGGTCAGATCGCCTTGGGACGCCTGTTTCGCCGGCCTCGATCCCTGGCCTGGCCAACCCGCGGGGTGCGGTGCGCCGGCCCATTGCAGAGCTCCAGGGAAGCGCCGCCACCGGTTCGCACAAGGGGGGAACCGGCCGGACCGGCCCCCGCTTCCCGGGCCCGCCCGACCGGCGGTTTCGAATCAGGCCCGCAATGTCCTAGACTTCTCCGCAGTTCTCCACCAGCCCGCCGCTGCGGTATCGCGGCGGTTGACGCCGCGGGGCCGTTTCAACATCTTGCCGGGCTTCGCCGTGCCCGTCCGCGGGCGGCAGAACCGGCCACAGGAGACCGGCTCGTCCATGAAAGCTCTGATCCTCAGCGCCGGGCAAGGCTCGCGCCTGTTGCCGCTGACCGAAGACCGGCCGAAATGCCTGCTGCCGCTCGACGACACCCGCAGCGTGATCGCGTGGCAGATCGAGGAACTGCACAAGGTCGGCGTCGACGAGGTCGTCGTCGTGCTCGGCTTCCATGCCGAGCAGGTGGAAGCGGTGCTGGCCCGCCTGGCGCGCCCTGGTCTCCAGATCCGCACAATCTACAACCCGTTCTTCAAGCTGGCCGACAATCTCGGAAGCTGCTGGCTGGCGCGCCACGAGATGAATTGCGACTTCATGGTGGTGAACGGCGACACCGTGTTCGAGTCGGCGATCCCGGCGCGCCTGTTCGCCGAGGCCGAGACGCCCATCACCGTCACCATCGATCGCAAGGGCGAGTACGATCCCGACGACATGAAGGTGGTGCTCGCCGGCCGCCGCCTGATCGATATCGGCAAGACTCTGCCGCTCGACCAGGTCGACGGGGAATCGATCGGGATGCTGCTGTTCAAGGGCGAGGGCCCGCGCCGCTTCGCCGAGGCGGTGGACCGGGCGATGCGCACGCCGGAGGGCCTCAAGTGGTGGTACCTGCGGGTGATCGGCCAGCTCGCCGGCGAGGGCGGCGTCGGCACGGTATCGATCGAGGGCCTCGACTGGGGCGAGATCGACTACCCGACCGACCTGCAGCATGTGCAGAAGATGATCGCCGGATGGAAGCAGGACCGTCGCCAGCGCCCGACGCTACGCGCGGTGACCTAGAGCCCCACGGCAAGAACGGGCCGCCGATCGCCACGGCCAGGCACCACCGCGCCTGCGGGGCGGCCGACCCGGCCGGTCAGGTTCGACGGCGACGTGCAAGCAGGGGAGCCGCCTGGGTGATGGGCGAGGCAGCGGGCTACATCGTCGAAACCGCGCTCGAGCACGTGGTGCGCGATGTCGTCACGACCGCCGCGGCGACCACGGCCGCTGAGCTGCTGGCGGCCCTGCCCGGTAGCCGCTACGACATCACCGAAACGATTTACGTCGTGGACGATGCTGGCCGGTTGGTCGGTACTCTGCCGCTGGTTGAGCTGCTGAGGCTGCCGGCCGCCGCACCTGTCGGCCGGGCGATGCGGCGCGCGCCGCCGACGGCGCATCCGGACATGGACCAGGAGAAGGTGGTGGCGCTGGCGCGCCGGCACAAGCTGACCGCCGTTCCCGTGATCGATGCCGAGGGCCGGCTGCTCGGTGTCGTTCCGCCCCTGGCCATGCTCGATGTTCTGCATCGTGAGCATGCCGAGGATTTGCATCGCTTGGCCGGCATCGTGCATGTCGGGGACCACGCGCGCGAAGCGCTCGAGACCAGTCCCTGGCGTCGCACGGCGCGTCGCATGCCCTGGCTGCTGGTCGGGCTGGTCGGCAGCATGTTGGCCGCCGTGATCATGTCGCGGTTCGAAGGGATGCTGCAGCGGAATGTGGCGATCGCCTTCTTCATCCCGACCATCGTCTATCTGGCCGATGCCATCGGCACCCAGACCGAGGCGGTCGCGGTTCGGGGCCTGTCGCTCAGCCACCGCCCGCTGGGTCGGCTGCTTGCCGGCGAGCTGGCGACCGGGGCGATGATAGGGCTGGGTCTCGGCGCGCTCGCTCTGCCGGCCGTCTGGTTCGGCACCGGCGATCCGCGTCTCGCCGCCGCGGTGGCGATCGCGATCATCGCCGCCGGCAGCGTCGCGGCGTTCGTCGGGTTGATCTTCCCGTGGCTGCTGTCGCGTGCTGGCTGGGATCCGGCCTATGGCAGCGGCCCGGTCGCCACCGTGCTCCAGGACATGCTGAGCCTGATCGTGTACTTCGCGGCAGTTTTGGCCGTCGCCTGAAACCCGCCGATCACGAGCCCCTGCTGGCGAGGAAACGGGGAACCGTCTGAGCGAGCCCGCCGCGCAGGCCGTGGCCGCTGGATAGGGCCGCTTCGGAATGAATTGTTTCCAAGTGTGAATTTTGGTCTGGCTGATTGAAGCGGAGCACGGCTCACGCATCGCGCCGTTTCAGGGCGATGCAGTCCTGCCCTCGGCCCGGCGCCTCAGTACCTCCTCGGCGAGCGCCAGGTCGGCCGGCTTGTCCACGTCGATCGCGGCCTCGGCGAAGGGCATCTCGACTGCCCGGATGGCGACGCCGGTGCGCCGCGACAGCAGGCGTTCGACCGCGCCGACATCCAGCATTCCCAAGAGGAAGCGGATCAGGGTCAGCGGGCCGATCGCCGCGATCAGCCGCCATGGCCGCTTGCGGTGGCGCTCCATCTCGGTCCAGTACGCGGCGGCCCGCCGCGCCGACGGGCCGCGGAACGCGAACAGGTTGCAGCCGCTGTAGGATTCGGCGCCCAGGCGATAGAACGTCCGCACCGCATCGGGATGGGCGCGGCGGATCACCGAGGCCGGCGCCAGGGCCAGCGCGACGTCGGCCGCCGGCGGCACTCGATCGCAGAAGAAATCGATCATTTCGGCGGTCAGCAAGGGATGGTCGCAGGTGGTGACCAGCAGCGGCCAGGGCGCCTCGAGACGTTGCAGCGCGGCGTCGATGCTGCGGCTGGGCGAGGGCTCGGTCGGCACCGTGGCGAGCCGGCCGGCTGCGCTGAGCTTGTTGACGGTGGCCAGCCCCTCGACCAGGGCGAGATCGTCGAGGCACAGCACGACGTTCCCGATATGGCTGCTGGCGGCGAGGCTGGCCAGTACCCGCTCGAGCATCGGCACCCCGGCAACCGGCGCCAGCGCCTTGTGGGACACGCCGCACAAGGCCGCCACCGGGTCGGCCGGCCCGCGGCTGCCGGCCAGCACCAGCGCCGTCCACCGGGCCGCGCCGACCTCCCGGCTCACTTCAGCGGCTTCTCGTAGACGCGATAGGTCTTGTAGACCCGCCCGCCGATGCCCTCGATCACCTTGCGGATCGCGTCGTTGTCCTCGAGGATCCAGGACAGCTCCGCATGGACGAAGCCGGCGCGCGTGGCGCTCTCGCGCAGCGCCTGCAGCAGCAGCAGCACCAGCGCCCCGCCGAGCGGCGTGCGGTGATATTGCTTGCGCACGCCGAACAGCGGCACGCGGCAGCTCTTCAGCCCGCTGACCTTGAGCCGCCACAGCAATTTGAGCCAGCCGAAGGGCAGGAGCCTGCCACCGAGATCGGCGATCGCCTCGTTGAGATTGGGCAGGCAGACGATCATCGCCGCGACCTCGCCATCGACCTCGGCGATCCACACCAGGTCGGGCCGGATCAGCGGCTTCATGCTCGCCGCGGCATGCACGATCTCGTCCTCGGTGAAGGGCAGGAAGCCCCAGTTCTCCGACCAGGCGTCGTTGAACACCTCGAGGATCAGCGCCAGGTCGGCGCGATAACGCTTCATGTCGAGCTGGCGCACCCGCACCCGACCGTCGGCCGTCATCCGGGCGAGCAGGCCCTTGGGGTCGATCGGCTTGGCCACCGCGATATCGTAGTCGTAGGCGACGAGATCCTTGGCCTTCACGTAGCCCTGCGCCTCGAGCCGGGGGCCGGCATAGGGCGGCGCGTAGCCCATCATCATCACCGAGCGGGAATCGAATCCGTCGACCAGCAGGCCGCATTCCTCGTTGATCGACAGGTTGAAGGGACCGCGGGCGCGGCGCATGCCTTCGGCCTCGAGCCAGGCCTCGGCGGTCTCGGTCAGGAGCCGGAACACCGCGGGATCGTCGGCGGCGTCGAGCAGGCCGAAATGGCCGAGCGCCTTGTCGTGGCGGACCAGCGCCATGTCGTCGACCTGGGCGCTGATGCGCCCGACTGGCGAGTTGCCCCGGCTCGCCATCCAGAACCGCACACGGGCATGGCGGAAATAGGGATTCTTCTTGGGGCTCAGGGCATCGAGGCGCTCGAGGGCGAGCGCCGGCACGAACGACGGATGGCCGTGATAGAGTTGGTTCGGCAGGTCGATGAAGCGATCGAGATCGCCTGTCGACGACACCTCGGCGATGCGCAGCGGATCGCCCCCCGCGGCGCCGGTCATCTCAGGTGTCCGGACCGCCGAGTCCATGCGTCCGGGTTCATGTGCCCTGGCCGGATACCGGTTCTTGCGCGGCGCCGGCGCCGACGCGGAAACGCCGCGGGTTGCCGTCGCCGCGGGTGCCGCCGGACAGCGCGTCGACCCATGGATAGCGCTCGGCCTGCGCCGCGGTGTAGCCGAGATTGAACACGGTCTCGCTCTTCGGCACGTCCTTGGCCTTGTCGTAGAAGGTGCCGAACAGGCGGTCCCAGAAGAAGTTGGTGATGCCGAAATTTCCCTGTTCGTTGTGGAAATGATGGGCCAGGTGGCGGCGCTTCATGTCCTGGAGATAGTGCGATTTCGGGCTGAAGTTCAGATGCTGCACGCAGTGGCAGAATTCGTAGAAGCAGGTCGCGGCCAGCCCGCCGGAGAACGCCGCGAAGGCGCCCGACGCGCCGCCGATCAGCCAGCCGATCGGCATGGTGACCAGCGCGATGGTCGGCACTGTCGTGTAGAGCGCGCCGAACAGCACGCGCAGGTCATGCGGGTCCTGATGATGGTCGAAATGGATGCGCTTCCACACCGCGGCGGTGAGCGGCGACTTGTAGAGATACCGGCCGTGCAGCACCCAGCGGTGCAGCAGGTACCAGGCCAGCGGATACAGCAGGCCGGCGAGCAGTGCGGCGGCGGCCACGCGGAGGAGGGCATGCGGCAGGGCGAACGCCGCCCAACTGCTGATGACGAACAGGATCGCGTAGGCATGGATCGTGGGATAGGCGACATACGCCTTGATCAGGTCGCGCATCCCCATCTTCGAGAGGTTGTGGGTGCGCGACTTCCAGAAACCGATCGGCATGGCCGGCAGGGACTCCCGTCATCGGATGCGCCTGGGCACGCGGATACCCGCGAACGCCCGGCAGGCTCGACTCCACCGCACTGTACCGACGCCGGGCCTGCGGCGCAAGTCCAACGTCCGTGTAACACTGTGAAATATATGGAACTTCAGGCTTCGACGCGGCGCCGTCAGGTGCCGGCTGGCCGGGCCGGCGCGGTGCCTGGACGGGCCTTCTCGATGGCCAGGATCCAGACCGTGCGGCCGGCATGCCACGCCAGGGTCGCCGCCTGCCAGGCCACGATCAGGTAGAACACCTCGGCGCCGAAGCCGGTCAGCACGCCGACGGTGAACAGCGGCAGGTTGATGTTCCGCCGCGAGATGAAGCTGCGCACACGGGCGTCGATCGGCGCGTGGGTGTGCAGCCCGCGCTTGAAGATATTGCGATAGACCGCGAGCACCAAGCGGTCGGCGACATAGAAGCCGGTCATCCAGATGGCCGCCTCGAACAGCGGTGCCGCGGTCCCGCCGCCGGCCGGCCCGCCCGCCAAACCCAAGGCCCAGGCCAGATACCACAGCGGCGGGTGGACGATGTCGAGCCCGTGGTCGAGCAGATTGCCGAGCTTCGAGTCGGTGAAGGTGAGGCGCGCCAGCTTGCCGTCCACCGAATCGAGCACGCTCATGGAATAGGCGAGGAGCAGCCCGGGAATCCAGGCGCCGAGCGCGAACAGCGGCACCGCGGCGAAGGTGAAGAGGATGCTGACGAGGGTGACCGCGTTCGGATGGATGCGGGCGCGGGCCAGCGGGCGCACCAGCAGCCACACCAAGGGCGGGTAGACATAGCGGGTGAACAGATCGGTCGAGCCCTTGTAGTTCGACCAAAACAGGAACCGCTCGCAGCGCGCCGCCGCCGCGCGGTCGCCGAGGGTGAACAGGTAGAACGGCAGGGTCCGGCGCAGCACCGTGATGAAGCCGGGGAACTCGTCCTGGGCGAAGCGCGTGGCCTGCCCGCCGGCGAGCAGCCGGTCGGCGACCCCCGCGAGAGTCGTGGCTTCCGGCGGAATTGCGGCGGCGGCGCCTTTCTCCAGCCTCACCAGCACGGTGCGGTGGTTCTCCCGCTCGTCCTCCGCCACGCGGCAGCCGGCGGCATCGGCGAGGGCGGCGACCAGCCTGGCGTCGACCAGGCTGTCGCCGGCGATCGCCAGCACCGGCTGCTCGGAGGCCGCGGAATAGGCGGCGAGGCGCGCGCCGGCGGGAGCGTCGGCACGCTCGAAGCGCAGCTTGAACCGGCGCGCCAGATCGCCGGGCAGCGGACCCGGATCGCCGTCGATGCAAATCTCTTCGATGCGGTCGGCGATCCGGCCGAGGGCGCGCAAATGGCGCTCGACCAGCGTCAATCCGAAGACGCGCAACGCCGCCGCATCCGGCCGACGCGGGCCGGCGTCGATCCAGACCCGCATCAGTAGCCCTCGAAGCGGATCAGCGCGGCGCCGCCCAGGCTGGCGAACATCAGGGGTGCGCTCCAGGCCGCCAGGGCCGGCGGGATCGCCCCGGCTTCGCCGAGCGCCAGGACGAACCCGTCGGTCACGAAGTACAGGAAGCCCAGGACGAGGCCGGCGGTGAGGCCGGCGACGATTCCGCCATGGCGTTGCAGCCCCTGCGCCACCGGCGCGGCCAGCAGCACCATGATCAGCACGGCGGCCGGCAGGGCGATGCGCTTTTGCAGCCAGGTCTCGTAGTAGTAGGCGGGACGGCTGCCGACATCGGCGTTGGTCGCAAACCGCCTCAGCTCGCTGAGGCTGAGCCCGCTGGGCGGCGTGGCGAGATCGGAGAAATGCCCGGGCGACAGCGCGGTGCGCCACGGCATGGTGTCGGCCCGGGTGAACGTGCCGCCGGCGCCGGCCTTGATCGTCAGCCTTTCGATGCCGGTGAGCTGCCATTCGCCGGCGGTGAAGGCCGCGGCGCCGGCGGTGATCCGCTCGGTCAGGTTGCCTTGGCGGTCGCGGAAGAACAGGGTGACGCCACGCAGCTGACGCCCGTCATCCGCGACGATGGCGACCCGCACCAGGGTCCCGCCGTCGCGCACCCAGATGCCGGCGCTCTCGACCGCCGCCGCGTCGCCGTCGATGCTCGCATCGGCATCCCACTGCGTCATGGCCCGGCTGGCCGTCGGCCCGACATGGTCGGACAACAGGAAGTGGATGCCGGCGGTCACCAGCGCCGCGGGAACGAACGCCAGCAGCAGCCGGAAGAACGACAGGCCGGCGGCCTTGAGGGCCAGAACCTCGTTGTTCTGCGCCAGCCGGGCGACCGCCAGCATCGATCCCATCAGCACCGAGAACGGCAACATGTAAATGACGATCTCCGGAAGCCGCAGCCAGGAGTAGTGGAGCAGCGCCGAGACGCTGCCGCCATGCCGGGCCAGGATGTCGTCGGCGTTGCTCAGGATGTCGAGCAGTTGCAGCAGCGACACGAAACCCAGGAGCATCAGCCCGACATGGGTCGCGAACAGCCGGCTGGCATAGCGGACCAGGGTCAGCATCTAGTGCGCCTGCCGCGCGCGCAGCCGTCGCGGCCTGAGCAGTGACAGCAGGGCCTCGATCTGTTCGAGCGCGAGCGCAAACGGATTGACGCCCGGGCGCGAGCTGGCGGCGTAGAAGCCCCAGAAGCTGACGGCGGTGAACAGCAGAAACGGCAGCCACAGGCCGATCCAGGGCGACACCCGGTCGAGCGAGGCGAGACTGGCCCCGAAGCGCATCAGGTGATGGTACAGAATGACCACGACGAGCCCGACCACCATGCCCATGCCGCGTCGTCGGCGGCGCGATGCCAGGCCGAGCGGGATGGCGAACAAGGGCAGCACCAGCACCGTCGCGATCCGCACGATGCGGTCGTGGATCTCGGTGGCGATGCTGGCATAGGTCATGCCCTCCGGCGGCGCGTCGAGCAGCGGCCAGAGTTCGAGCAGGGTGAGCTCGCGCTCGCGCTCGCCACGATCGCGGAACGGCACGGTGTCGAGCGCGACATCGAGCGGGATGGCCGACCGATCGAAGGTGAGCACGCGCGCACGGCCGCTCACGCCGCCGGCCTCGATCCGCACGCCCTGCTCGAGATTCAGGATCAGCTGCAGATCGCCGGGGGTCCGGAAGATCTGGCCGCGCTGCGCGGTCGTGGTGATCGAGCCGTTCGGCGGCGTTTCCTCGTGGATGAAGATCCCGGTGAGCTCACGACCGCCTTGCGAGATGTCGTCGACGACGATGGTCTTGTTGCCGAAGCCGGAAAAGAAGGTGCCGCGCTCGAGCGCCGTGTCCCAGGCGCTGTGGGTGACGGTGTAGACCAGCGCGCGATAGGCGTATCGGGTATAGGGCTGCAGGAAGCCGATGATGATCGCCGACAGCACCATCAGCGTCACGGCGAGCGTCATGATCGGCGACAGCAGGCGCTGAAGCCCGCCGCCGAAGGCCTGCATCGCGTCGAGCTCGCTGTCGCTGCTCATCTTCATCACCGCGTGCAGCACGCCGATGAAGAAGGCCGCCGGCAGCGCGATGCCCAGGTAGTGCGGGATCAGGTTCGCGAGCATCTTGAGCAGCAGGTAGAACGGGCCGCCCTTGTTCACCACCAGGTCGAGCAGGCGCACCATGCGCTCCAGCAGCAGCGCCACCAGCGCGACGCCGACCGCCGTGGCCAGCGGCCACAGGGTCTTGTTCAGGACGTAGCGGTCGAAGGTCTTCACGGACGCATTCCCTCGATCGGCCGCCGACGGCGCCATGCGGTCAGGATCGGTCCGACTCCCAATGCGCGCGGATCGCAGCGATCAGCTCGGAACGGTCTGCCCGGGGGAGCGTCGCCCCGTGGGCGAGATCGGGCAGCCGCGGCCAGCCCGGATCGGTGAACCCGATGCCGGCGAAATCGCGCGGCCCGGCGTAGCGCGGCAGGACGTGGAAATGGACGTGGGGGTCGACCATCATCAGCATCAGGTAGTTGATCTTGTCGTAGGCGAAGGCGGCGCCCAGGGCCCGCTCGATATCGCGGATCGCGCTCGGCAGCTCGGCCGCGGCGGCCGGGCTGATCGATGAGAACGCGGTCGCCTGCTCGCGGCAGACCAGGATCAGCGCGCCGAGCGTCGCCTGCTGCGGCCGCAGCAGCACCGCCCAATGGCGATACTGCGCCACGGCGCTGTCGGGATAGCCGAAGCTCAGCATGGTCTGATTGACGGGACCGATCTCCGTCATGGTCGCGCGCGCTGCCCCCTCTGGTCGGCCTCGGCCGCCGGCCGCTGGCGGCGGCACTGGGCGACGGAAATTGGCGGCAACCTAGCACATCCCGCGGCTTCCCAGGTAAGCCCCGAGGCGGGCGGCCTAGCCGGCGACGGCCAGGGCGAAGCGGCCCTCGGCGTGGAAGCGGTCGAGCCCGGGCGCCACGCCGCGCACTTCGACCTCCACCCGCCAGGCCCCGGCTTCCCGGCTGACCCGATAGAGGTGGTAGCGGGCGTGCCCCTTGCCCTTGTGCGGGCGTGCCGACGCCGAGGGAACGCCGATCACCGGCGCGTGGCCGGCCGGGGTGGCCATCCGGCCGAGGCCCGAGCGATGGGTATGGCCGTGCAGCACCAGCTCGGCACCATTTGCCGCGATCACGTCGGCCAGGGCCTCGGCGTCGAGCAGCCGCTTGCGCGGCGCCATGTCGCCGCCGAGCGGCGGATGATGGATCAGGACCACCCGGAACAAGCCGCGGGAGCCGAGTTCGGCCAGCCGCTCGCCAAGCGCCGCGAGCTGCGCCGCGCCGATGCGACCGGCGGCGCTCTTGATCGGCATCGGCAGGGCCGTCGATACGCCGACCAGGGCCAGCGGCCCGCGCTCGCGCACGAATGGGAAATCCGCCGCATCGCGCGGCGGGCGGCTGTCGCCATTGCCGCGTTTCCCGGACATGAACTCGGCCCATTGGCCGAGCGACTGGTCCCAGTCGACCGCCACATAGGCGTCGTGGTTTCCTGGCACCACCGAGACGTCCGCCGGGCTTCCCAGGCCTTCCAGCCAGCGCGCGGCGCGCGCGAACTCCGCCGGCAGCGAGATGTTCACGATGTCGCCGGTGACCGCGACGTGGTCCGGATTCTGGGCGCGCAGATCGGCAACCAGGGCCGGCAGCACCGGACCGTCATGGATCGCCCGGCGCCGCAGGGTCCAGGACAGGAAGCCGAAGAACCGCTTGCCGAACAGCTGCGCCGGGCTGGGGCGCGGCATGGCGCCGAGATGCGGGTCGGACAGATGGGCGAGCGTGAACATTTGGTTTTTCCAGGTGTTGCTCTATATAAGCGGTCGCCCCGTGGCTGTAACCCCCAGGACCTGAATCCGCGAGCCGGGGGAACCGGATGCGGGGCCGGATCCGGCCCGGCCAGGCGGGCCCATCGGGGAGCCAGTTCGAAGCCATATGCAAGCGAGCGCACGCACAGGCGCCGAGGCCGCCCGCCCGGCCGCGCGGATGGTCGGGCGCTGCGACCTGCGGCTCTGGAGCCTGTCCCAGGCCGAGCGCTGGCGGCGCTGTCTGAGCCGCGTCGGGATCGACGATTTCGGGGACGACGGGGCGGCCCGGCCCGCGGCCGCCTCCGTGGTCCTGGTGCGGGCGGATTTCGTGCTCGACGGCGGGCTCGTCAAGGCGCTGGCCGGGCAGCCCGGCTGCCTGCTCGCGGTCGAGCAGGCGGATGGCGGGCGGGTCGGCGCGGCGGCCCATGTGGCGGCGGAGTCGGCGCCCGCGGTCGCCGCGCTGCTGCGCGCGGACCGGCTGGTGCCGGACGATCCGCGGCTCGACGGTCTCGCGGTACAAGGGCCGGAGGAGCTCGGCTCGCGCCATGACGTGACGTTGCGCAAGCGTGCGCGGCCCTATGCCGTATCGCTCGCCAGCGCGGCGCCCCGGCGGATCGAGCGGCTGATCTTCGATGGCGCCTACAAGGGCGTCACCGATGCGATCACCAAGTACCTGTGGCCGGCGCCGGCGCGGATCGTCACCCGCTGGTGCGCCGCCTGTGGCATCTCGCCGAACGCGGTGACGACTGTCAGCCTCGCCTTCGTGCTGATCGCGCTGTGGCGGTTCGCCGTCGGCGATTTCGCGACCGGGCTGGCGGCGGCCTGGATCATGACCTTCCTCGACACCGTCGACGGCAAGCTGGCGCGGGTGACGCTGACCTCGTCGCGCTGGGGAAATGCGTTCGACCACGGCATCGATCTCATTCATCCGCCGTTCTGGTACTGGGCCTGGTGGTACGGCCTGACCGCGATCGGCGAGGCGGCAGCGGCTCCATCGGCGGTCTGGGCGGTATCGTCGCTGACACTCTGGGTGGTGATCGGCGGCTACGTCGCCCAGCGGCTGCTGGAGGGGCTGTTCATCTGGCGCTTCGGCATGGAGATGCATGTCTGGCGGCAGGTCGATTCGCTGTTCCGCCTGATCACGGCGCGGCGCAATCCGAACCTGGTCATCCTGACCGTCGCCGCGCTCGCGGGCCGGCCGGATCTGGGCTTCGGCCTGGTCGCGGTCTGGACCGCGCTCTCCTTCGCTTTCCATACCGTGCAGGTCTTCCAGGCCGCGCTCCACAGGGCGCGCGGGCGGGAGCTGGTCTCGTGGCTGGCCGAACGCGAGCCCGGAGCGGCGGCATGAGCCCGGCGCCGTGACCCGTATCGGGATCATCAGCAACCCGCGCAGCCGGCAGAACCTGCGGCGCATGGCGGCGATCCGGGCACAGCTCGTCCGGCATCCCCGGGTGCGCCACCGCGAGCTGCTGGGCCGCGCCGACAACGCCGCCGCGGTGCGCGAGATGGCCGAGTGGGGCGCCGAGCTGGTGATCGTGAGCGGCGGCGACGGCACGGTCCAGGGCGTGCTGACCGAGATCCTCAATGGCGGGCAGTTCGCCGACCTGCCGCGTCTCGCCATCCTGCCGTCGGGCATGACCAACCTGATCGCCCACGATGTCGGGCTCCAGGGCAGGCCCGAGCGGGCGCTCTCGCGCCTGGTCGAGGCCGCCGAGTCCGGTGCGCCGCTGGTCGAGATGCGCCGCCGCGTGATCGGCATGCGCCATGCGGCCGATCAGGCGCCGGCCTATGGCATGTTCTGCGGCACCGCCGCGTTCTATCGCGGCACCATCCTGGCCCGCGATCAGGTCCATCGGCTCGGGGTCGAGAAATCCATCGCGGCCGGGCTGTCCCTGGCCTGGTTCCTGATCTGCGCGCTGCTCGGGCGCAAGGGCCACAACCCGCTCTATCGCGGCGAACCCATGACGGTCGAAGTCGATGGCGCCGCGCTGCCCGAAGCCGAGCAGTTCATCGTGCTCGGCACCACGCTGCAGCGGCTGATCCTCGGGCTCATGCCGTTCTGGGGTGACGGTGCGGACGGCCTGCGCTACACCAGCATCGCGTTCCCGCCGGGCCGCTTCCGCTACGCGCTGCTGCCGCTCCTGCGCGGCCGGCCGCGGCCGTGGATGGCCGGTGCCGGCTACCGCAGTGGCATGGCGCGACGGCTGACCCTGGCAACCGACTGCCCGATCATCATGGATGGCGAGAACTTTCCGGCGTCGCGGGACTTTCCGGTCACCCTCTGGGTCGACCGCGAGATCGCCTTCGTGCGCGCCTAGGGGCCATGGCGGGCGGGCTCGACACGCTGTGCGCGACGATCGCCGACGAGCTGCGCCAGGCGTATCCGGCCGCGGTGGGCGCGATGGTCGCGGAGATCCGCCGGCGCCATCCCCGCGGCATCGCCGCAATCCTGTTCTATGGCTCCTGCCTGCGCCGCGGCGAGCCGATCGAGGGCGTGCTCGACCTCTACGTGCTGGTCGACGATTACCAGCGGTTTTACGGACGCGCGCTGCCGGCCCTGGCCAATGCGATTCTGCCGCCCAACGTGTTCTACGCGGAACTCGTCTGGGAGGGGCGCACCTTCGCGGCGAAATACGCGGTGATCTCGCTGCGGCAATTCGCGCGCGGCACCTCCCGTCGCAGCCTGCCGTCGTCGCTCTGGGCCCGCTTCGCCCAGCCGGCCCGCCTGGCCTTCGCCCGCGACGACGACGCCGCCGCGGCGGCGGCGGCGGCGCTGGCCGAAGCGGTGGTCGCCATGGTCGGCGCCAGCGCCGCCCTGGTCGGCGAACGCTTCACTCCGGCCGAACTGTGGCAGGCCGGGTTTGCCGCCACCTATGGCGCCGAGCTGCGCAGCGAAGGCGCCGCGCGGGCCGTGGAACTCTATGCCGCGGAGCGGACGCGCTACGATCGGCTGACGCCCCCTGCGCTCGCCGCCTTCGCCATGCCCGCGACCGCCGACGCAAGCGGCGCCGCGCTGTCCGGCCAGGCGCGCCGGCGCGAGCGGTGGCGCTGGCGGCTGCGCCGACCCCTCGGCAAGCTCCTCAACCTGCTGCGCCTGGTCAAGGGCGCCTTTACCTTCAGCGGCGCCGTCGACTACGTGCTGTGGAAGGTCGAGCGCCATAGCGGCGTGCGGATCGCCGCCTCGCCCTGGCAGCGCCGGCATCCCCTGCTGGCGGCACCGGTGCTGGCCTGGCGGCTCTATCGCCGCGGTGGATTCCGATAGACGCGCAGGTGCAGATGGAACTCCGGCCCAAAACGACAGCGGCCGGCTCTCGGGGGCCGGCCGCTCTCGGTCCAGGGCACTGCCGCGGTCAGGCGACGGCGGCCCGGCTCTGCTCCTGCAGCACGCCGGTCGCGTAGGCAACCTCGGTCAGGGTCTCGATCACGGTCTCGAGCTGCGCCCGGCTATGGGCGGCGCACACGCTGCAGCGGAGCAGGGCGGTGCCCGCCGGAGTCGCCGGCGGCAGGGCCAGGTTCACGTAGACCCCCGCCTGGAGCAGCGCCAGCCAGGTGGCGACGGCGAGCTGCGGGCTGTCGATATGGACCGCGACCACCGGGGTCTTGGTCCGTCCCAGGCGGAATCCGGCGGCCGCCAGCCCGTCATAGAGCACCCGGACATTGGACCGCAGCCGGGCGCGCAGTTCCGGCCGCTCGCGCATCACCTTGAGCGCCGCCAGGACCGACGCGATGATCGAGGGCGGCAGCGAGGCGGTGAACATGTAGGGCCGGCAGGCGACCCGCAGGATCTCGAAACCGTCGAGATCGGACACGCAATAGCCGCCGATGGCGCCCAGGCTCTTGCTGAAGGTGCCGACGACGAAATCCACGTCCTCCTCGACCCCGAGCGCCTCGGCGAGTCCGCGTCCGGTGGCGCCGAGCACGCCCATGGAGTGGGCCTCGTCGACCATCAGATAGGCGCCGTGCCGGCGCTTGATTTCGGCGAACTCGGCGAGCGGGGCGGTGTCGCCGAGCATGCTGTAGATGCCCTCGCAGATGATCACCTTGTTGCCGGGCTTGTCGGCGAGGCGCTGCAGCCGCTTGTCGAGATCGACGGGGTCGTTGTGCTTGAAGCGGATGACGGTGGCGGTGCCGAGCCGGGTCGCATCGTAGATGCTGGCGTGGCAGTCGGCGTCGATCACCAGGTAGTCGTCCGGGCCGGCGATGGTCGAGATGACCCCGAGATTGGCCTGATACCCGGTGGTAAACACCATGGCGTGCTTGCGGCCGAAGAAATCGGCGACCTCGGATTCGAGCTCCTTGTGGGCGGAATAGCTGCCATTGGCGACCCGCGAGCCGGTCGTGCCGGTGCCCTCCCGCGCCGTGGCATGGATCGCCGCCTCGATGCAGTCGGGCTCGAAGGTCAGGCCGAGATAGTTGTTGGTGCCGACGAGAATCGTCTTGCGGCCCTCGATGACCGCCTCGGTCGGCGACAGCACCTTCTCCATCTTGACGGCGAACGGATCGGCGCCGCAGGACGTGATCTGGCCATGAAGCTGGCGCAGGGACTCGAAACGGTCGAACAGACCCATGTGCTACGCGTCCTCTTGGATACGGGCGATGGTGGTCACCAAGTCGCCGACGGTCTGGATCTCCGGCACCAGGTTGAGCGGGATCGAGATGTCGAACTTCTCCTCGATGTCCATGATGAAATCCATCACCGCCAGGGAATCGAGATTGAGGTCCCGGGAAATGTCGGTCGTGTCCGAGATCGGCGTCGCAGTCTTGCGGAAGGGCTCCAGCAACCGGACAACATCGTTAAAGACTTCGTGCTCCGACAGCCCTGTCGTGATCCTTGCCGCAACGGCACCCATGCCCGGTCACCTTGTGTTCCAATGATCCCCTGACCGTCACCCTCGATGACGGCTACCCGTTTGTCAGCGATTCCATACGGTTGGTGAAGTCACAATTTGTAACGTTTTGTTACAGCCAGCCTTCTGCCCGGTACCAGCGGATGGTTTCCGCGAACCCGGCCTCGATGGTCCATTGCGGATACCAGGCCGTAAGTTCGCGAATCGCGTGGTCGCGGCAGCTCCAGTCCGGGTGGCAGAATTCGCGCGCCTTGCCGGCGGTCAGCATGGCCGGACGGCCGGTGAACGCGGCCCGAAGGTCGTTGACGGTGCCGGCGAGCTGCAGCAGCGGCCGGGGGATGCGGATCAGTCTGGCCGGTGACCCCAGGGCCGCGCCGGCGGCCGCGGCCAGTTCCGGCCAGCCATAGGCGCCGGCATGCGCATCATCGACCTCGAGGGTGGCGCCGACCGTCGTCTCTGCTTCCAGTGTTGCTTGAATGGCAGCTACCAAGTCACTGACATGGATCATGGAAAGCCGCGCCGGCCGGCCGGCCGGCACCGGAATCAAGCCGCGCGCCGCCGCCCGGAAGAACGCCAGGGTCTCGCGGTCGCCGGGGCCGTACACCGCCGGCGGACGGATGATGGTCCAGGGCAGGCCGCCGGCCGCATGGCTGAGCGCCGTCTCTCCGGCCCGCTTGCTGGCGGCGTAGTCGGAGAGCCGCGGTTCGCGCGCCGCCAGGGATGACAGCAGGATGAAGCGCAGCGGCATCGACTGGGCCCGGGCGGCCTCGGCGATGCGCCGGACACTGACGGCGTTGACCGCGAAGAAGGCATCGCGCGACGCTGCCTTGATCAGCCCGGCGGCATGGATCACGGCCTCGGCGCCGTCGAGCAGGCGGCCCAGGCTTGCGGCATCGTCGAGTCCGCCGATCACCGCATCGATCGGCCGGGCACCGAAGATCGGGTTGACCGGCAGGCGACGGGTCAGCACCCGGACCCGGTAGCCGGCGTCGACGAGTTGGCGGACCAGATGGCTCCCGATGAACCCGGTGGCGCCGGTGACGGCGACCGTACGGCCCAAGCGTCAGGTCCCGCCGGTGGCGGACAGCGGCGCCGCCTGGTCGGGCGCGGCATAGGCGCCCGCGAGGTAGTTCGACTTGGCGCGGGCGCGGCTGAGCTTGCCGGACGAGGTCTGCGGCAGGCCATGGGGCGGCACCAGCACCACCGCGCATTCGAGCGCCTGGGCGCGCCGCACCGCGCCGGCCACCTCCTCGCGCAGGTCCCCACGGGCCGCCGGCTCGCTGGTGCGGCATTGCACGAGGACGACGACCTGCTCCTCGTCGCCGGCGCCCTCGATCGAGAACGCGGCCACGTCGCCGCGCCGCAGCACCGGCAGCTCCTCGGCCGCCCACTCGATATCCTGCGGCCAGATATTGCGGCCGTTGACGATGATCAGGTCCTTGTGCCGCCCGGTGATCACCACCGCGCCGTCGACGGTGTAGCCGAGGTCGCCGGTATCGAGCCAGCCATCGGCGGCCAGCACCGCCGCGGTCGCCTCGGGCTCGTTGAAGTAGCCCGCCATGACGCTGGGGCCGCGGACGAAGATCTTGCCGAGTCGGCGATCGGGCAGCGGCGCCCCGCCGGGATCGCGCACCGCGACCGCGTGGCCGGGCATCGGCTGGCCGCAGATCACGAAGCCCCGGGTCTTGTCGCCGTGGTCGTCGGGCGCCGGCGCGGCGACATGGTCGGCCGCCAGCCGGTGGCGGTCGATCACGTCGACCAGGACCCCGGTGTCGAGCGGCGAGAAGCTGATGGCCAGGGTCGTCTCCGCCATGCCGTAGCTCGGCACGAAGGCGCCGGCGCGGAAGCCGAACGGCGCGAAGGCCGCGGCGAAACGGCTCTGCACCGCCGGCTGGATCATGTCGCCGCCGATCCCGGCGCCGCGCCAGGTGCTGAGGTCGAATGCGGCACCCGAGCCGTCGGCCGATCCGCGCTGGCCCAGCCGCCGGGCGCACAGGTCGTAGCCGAAGGTCGGGCTGAAGGACAGGCTGCCGCCATAGCGCGTGATCAGGGTCGGCCAGACCAGCGGGCGGCGCGCAAAGTCGCGGGTGGCGACGTAGTCGACCGACATCTGGGTGGCCAGCGGCACCAGCATGAAGCCGACCAGCCCCATGTCGTGATAGAGCGGCAGCCACGAGGTGCAGCGATCGCCCGAGACGATCTCCAGCCCGTAGTGGGAAATCGCGAAGCAGTTCGCCATCAGCGACCGCTGCGGGATGTCGACGCCGAGCGGGAAGCGGGTGCTGCCCGACGAATACTGCAGATAGCAGGGGTCGTCCTTGCCGAACGGGCGCAGCTCGGCGCCGTCGCCGGGCAGGGCGAGGAAATCGTCGGGCGCGCCGATCAGGGGCACGTCGAGCCCTTGCGCAGCTTCCTGCAGATAGGGCACCAGCTCGGCCGGCGCCATCGCCGCGGCGGCGCCCGAGCCGGCGAGTTGGCGCCGCAGCCCGGCGATGTAGGAATCGCGGCCGCCGAGCGTGGTCGGCACCGAGACCGGCACCGGCAGCAGGCCGGCATACTGGCAGCCGAGGAACACGACCATGAACTCGGGATTGGTGTCGGCGATCAGCAGCACCCTGGCGCGCGGCGCCAGCCCGGCCCGGATCAGCCCGCGGGCGACGGCGACCGACCGCTCGCGCAGCTCGGCAAAGCTGAGCACGTAAGACAGCTCGCCCTTGGCGTTGTGGAAGTTGAACCCGGTCTGGCCGCGCGCGGCATAGTCGAGCGCCTCGGGCAGGGATTCGAAGTCGGCCCGGCGATACGGCAGGTTGGCGCTGGTGGTCGGGGTCGGTGTCATCTCGGGGATCGGCGAGCCTCGCGGCATTGGCATGGCGGGGGCGGGCAGGCGTCCCGCCGCTGGTTCAAGGCGGCCCTCATAGCGCAAAGCCGGCGCCGGCCGCAAGCGAGCCGCCGCCTGATTTGCGCTATGAGAGCCGCCCGGGTCCCGACAGCTCAGGACGACGCCGCGGCGCGCATGGTCCCGGCGCTCTGCTCGCGCACCCGGTTGCGTTCGATCCGGTAGACCCGGTCCGCCGCCTCGACCCAGGCCGGCTGGTGGGTGATCGCCAGGATGGTCAGGCCGGTGCGGTGCGACAGGTCTCGCAGGTTGCGGCAGATCGACGCCTCGGTCTCCGGATCGAGGGCGCTGGTCGCCTCGTCGAGGATCAGCAGCAGTGGCTTGCGGACCAGGGCGCGGGCGACCGCGATGCGCTGGCGCTGGCCGCCCGACAGCAGGGTGCCGCGCTCGCCCACGACGCTGTCCAGACCGTCGGGTAGCTGGCGGACGAAATCGAGCGCGCCGGCCGCCTCGAGCGCCGCCTCGGCGTCGGCTCTGGAAAGATCTTCTTCGCCGAGGGTCACATTGGCGAACACGGTGTCGTGGAACAGCACCAGCTCCTGCGGGACATAGCCGACCTTGCCGCGCCAGGCGAGGCGGTCGATCTCCGCGAGCGGCACGCCGTCGATCCGGATTTCGCCCCGGTCCGGCTGGTAGAGCGCCAGCAGGAGATCGGCGATGGTGGTCTTGCCGGCGCCCGAGCTGCCGGTGATCGCGGTGACCTTGCCCGACGGAATGGTCAAGGCGACGTCGGCCAGGATCTGCTTCTGGCCGAAGGCGAAGGACACGCCGTTGAAGCTGCAGTCCTGCGCCAGCGTCGGCGCGCGGCTTCCGCTGGACTGCTCCTCCGCGGCCTTCGCTTCGGCGATGGTGTCGGTGATCGCCCAGTAGGCGCTCTCGGCCTGCACGGCGGTCTGAAAGGTCTGCTGCACCTTGCCGAGGATCGTCACCGTCCGGCCCAGAACGATCGCCATGACCATGAGATCGGCGATCGGCATCGCCCAGTACTCGATGGCGACATAGAAACCCGGGGCGAGAAACAGCGCGAGCAGCGGCTCCTGCAGGCTGCGGGTCATCTGCCGGCTGAACACCTGGTGTCGCAGCGCGTCGTTGAGACTGTGGGCGTCGGCGGCGAACAGCCGGCCGAGCCGCGCATGGCGCGCCATGGCCTTGATCGGCTTGATCCCGACCAGCGCGTCGGACAGCCGGGCGACCAGTTCCTTGGTGTATCGGGTCTGCTGCCGCCCGGCCCGCTTGGTGGCGCGGACCAGCCGGTTGAGCGACAGCACGATGACGCTGCCGATTACGATGGAGGCTAGGCTGAGCTTCCAGGACAGCAAGAGGGCGAGGCCGAGGAAGATCATCGCCTGGAAGGCGATGGCGATGGCCGTCGCGACGCCGAGATAGGCGTCGCCGGCGCGGGTCGCCTCGCTGCTGATGGCATTGGCGAAGCGGCCGACCGGCTGGCGTGCGAAATACCCCCAGCGCGCCTCGAGCAGCGCCTGGATGAGCTGTAGCCGCAGCTTGGTGGCGATCTCGGCCACGGCATAGCCGACATGGTTCATGGCGAACAGCGTGAGCGCCGCCTTGAGCACGATGCCGCCCACGACGACCATGAGCAGCACGAGCAGATCCGCCGGCAGGCCGACCGCGGCGAGCGCACCGTTGACCATGTCGTGGACCGCGGAGCTGCTGTTGGCCTCGACTTGGGGGCCCGATGCAACCGTCAGCAGCGGCAGCAGCGATGCCAGCCCGAACCCCTCGGCGAGACTCGCCGCCAGCAGACAGCCGAGCACGGTGGCCTGCCGTCCGACAGAGGTGGCGGCGAAGATCCGAAGGGTGCCGAAATGGCGACGGCGCTGCCCGGGAGCGGTCACGGTCGCCGAGTCCGCGCTCATCTAGCCTTCGACCGGAATCCGCTGCCGCTTTTTCTGCCCGATGAGGTTGCGGTACTTCCGCTCGAGGATGAACTTGTAGCGCACCTCGGGATGGGCGCGGCTGGCCTCGGCCAGGCGTTCGCGCCACCACGCCTTGGGGCGCACGGTGCAATGGGCGTTTTCGCCGTTCGGCAGGGTCGCCTTGGCCTTGTGGCAGGCGATGTTGCCGTAGACGAACTTCCGCGCGTAGCCGAACATCTCGTCGAGGATCCAGGGCACGTCGGCCTCGGGGCAGTGCTCGAGCACGTCGGTGCAGATGACGGCGTCGAACTTGCCGTCCGGGATCTGGCTGAACGGCGCGTAGGCCGGGTCGTAGCAGGCGATGCTGTCGACGCCCCAGAAGCTTTGCAGGCTTTCGACCCGGCGGCCGTCCGACAGTTCCATGTCGCGCCACTGGTACTGCATGCCCTTGCCGGCGCCGTAGTCGAGGATGGTGCGGACCTGGAAGCGGTCGATCCATTCCTTGATCGGGATCGCGTGGATCGGCAGGCTGCGGCCGGGAAAGACCTCCTCCGGCGGCAGGTTGCGGGCCGCCTCGCCCTCAGCATGCATCTTGCCGTACAGGGCGAGGAGTTCCCGGTACCGGGGGCTCGGGTTGCTTCTGCTATGCGTCATCTGCGCCGTGGTCATGACTTTCCTCTGAGACAGCCGGCGACCGCGCTGGTGGCGGGCGCGCGGAACGGCAGGTCGAAGCTACTGGCACGCGATTGGCCTAGACATAGGCGGAATGGTATGACCTTGCCACCGAAAACGCCGGCCATGCCGGGGCCTCGCCGCTCCCGAACCGGGCGCGCCGAAGGCGCTGGAGCGGCGCTCAGAACAGCTCCGGATAGTCGCGCCGAAGCGCGCCGGCAATGGCCTGGGCGAAAAGCTCCGCCGCCTTGGCGTTCGGGTGCGAATCCGTCGACGTCACCCACAGGCTGGTGGGCTCCTGGTCGCTGATCGACGGCAGCAGGTCGAGGAACGGCAGATTGCGCTGGCGCGCCAGGCCGGCGATCTCGGCGCTGATATCGGCGAACGGATAGGGCGCCAGCTCGTGCAGCTCCGGATAGTTCACGATCAGCAGCTTGTAGCCCTTGTCGGCGCAGAACGCCGTCAGACGATCCAGGCTTCGCCGCGCCTCCTGCCAGCCGGCGGCCTCCGGACGATAGAGGTCCCGATAGTATTGCTGCCAGTCGGCCTTGCCGAAATAGGTCCGCTCCAGGATATCGAGCCGGCCCGCGAGGAATACCGCGGCATAGGAATGATCGGTGAACCAGTTTTCTTTTTTCTCAGGAGTTTCTTCAGCGTCGTTGATGAAATAGTTGAGCACGACGACGTCGGGATGGAACTGGTAGCCGCGGTTCATGAAGCCGGCGGTCTGCATCGCCGTGTTGGTGTTGCCGACGCCGGTGTTGATCACCTCGTAGCGGGTCGGCCCGCCGGCCGCGTTGAGCAGGCGCTCGAGCGCCTTCGGGGTCGAGCCCTCGACCGGCGCGCCCCAACCGAAGGTGAGGGAATCGCCCAGCATCAGGATGCGCACCACGCCGGCGGGCTTCTCCAGGCTGAATTCGCGGTCGCGCAGGCCCTGGGAACTGATGGTCACGGGCACGCCCATGTAGGTGCCGGAGGTGCCGGGCCGATGCTCGTGACCGACCCCGGGAATCGCGCTGACCTGCTTGATATCCTTGGCGTAGCGCCACATCTCGATGTCGAAGTTGCCGCCGTCGCTGTAGGCGATGCGGACGTACAGCTCGAGCCCGGCGAAGCACAGCGCCAGGGTGATGACGAGGACGATGAGCCCGGAGAATGCACTGCGCATGATGGTTCGGGAGGCCGGTTGTGGCTGGGACGGAACGCCGCCCGGGTTGCGGGCGGCGCCACTGGTAGCCGTGGCAGGCGGTCAAGTCAAACCGGCATTGGTGGCGCCGCGGTGAGGTTGCCGCCCGCAATCGCCTGGGGTAAGCATGCGCCCGGCCGGACCCGCGCCGGCCGGTCAATCACCTGGAGTCTGCCCCTCATGGCCCGATCCGGCATGTCCCGCGGCCTCGCCAACCTGCTGCTGGCGGTGCTGTCGATCGTCATCGCGCTGGTGGCGGTGGAGCTCGGGCTGCGGCTGTTCTTCTACGGTTCCCTCGCGCAGCCCGACTATTCCCAGTCCTTCCACGAGCCCCATGCGACCCGCGGCTGGGCGCTGCGGCCCGGCATCACCGCGCGCCAGCAGGAGCTGGATTTCAACGCCGAGGTATCGATCAATTCGCTCGGCGTGCGCGGGCCCGAGATTCCCTATGAACGGACGCCGGGCAAGTTTCGAATCCTGTTCGTCTCCGACTCCGCCATGTTCGGCAGTGGGGTCGACTACCCGTACACGGTGCCGGCGGTGCTCGAGCGGCTCCTCGCGCCGCTCGACGTCGAGATCGTCAACCTGAGCGTCGCCGCCTACAGCACGGTCCAGGAGTACGTGCTGTTCATGGAGGAAGGCCGCAAGTACCACCCGGACCTCGTGCTGTTGGGCTTCGCGGCCGGCAACGACGTCCAGACCAACTACGAGCCGCTGCAGCGCCTGTTCCAGAAGAGCCAGCGACGTCCGTTCGCCGCGCTCGACGCTGATGGAAAGCTGGTGATCGACTACCACTATGCCGAGGAGGCCGCCCAGCGCAGCGCCGAAAAGGGCGAGCCGGGCGTGTTCGAAGCCTTCTTCTCCAATACGGTGCTGGTCAGGCTCGTGAAGGCCGCCGTCCACAAATTCACCGGCGACAAGCGAGTCGATCCGAACATCTTCCTCGGCTGGTCGTATCTCGCCGATTTCGACGACGCGTACATGACGGACGGACGCACCCGTGCCGACTACGAGCGCGTGTGGGGCGAGGCCTGGGCCGTGAACGAAGCCCTGATCCGCGACATCCAGGCGCAGTCCGAGGCGATGGGTGCCCGTTTCGGGTTGTTCGTGTCGACCTCGAAGCTGCAAGGCGATCCGGCAACCCAGGCGCGCGTGCTCGCGGCGTATCCGGGTGTCGAGCTCGACGTTGGCAAGATCGACCGGGAGATCGCGCGCTTCGCCGCCGAGATCGGCGCCCCATTCATTCCGATACTGCCGGACATGCAGGCCGCCGCGGCCGACGCCGCCAACCCGCTGTTCTTCGGTTTCGAGGACGAGCACTGGACGGTGGCCGGCAATCGGGTGGTGGCGGAGGCGCTGGCGAGAGGGCTGCGGGCCAACGGGTTGCTGCCGGACGCGGGCAACCCGGCCGGGAGCTCCAGTAATTGACAGCGCTCCGCGGCAACGCTATTGCTGCCCGCCGGCTTGCCCCCCGGCCGCCGGCGCATCGCGCCAAGCGAGTCGACGGGGAGCGGCAGGGCCAGGCATCCGGACATTGCTGATGGCGAAGACAGCGGTGCAGATCCACGAAGTTCTGACGCGCGAGGAAACGGTCAAGGGATCGTCGGATCGGGCGTTCGGGCTGACCTTTGCCGTCGTGACGCTGATCCTGTCCGGGATCTGGTATTGGCACGATCGCTCCTGGTGGTTCTATGGGCTGATCGCGGCGGCGGTGTTTGCGGCGCTGGCGCTGGCGGCCCCGAAGCTGCTGGCACCGCTCAACCGGATCTGGCTCAAGATCGGGCTGTTGCTGCACCGGGTGGTGAACCCGCTGGTGATGGGCCTGCTGTTTTTCGGCTGCATCACGCCGATGGCGTTCGTCATCCGCCTGATGGGCAAGGACATGCTCCGGCTGCGCTTCGACGCCAAGGCCGATTCCTATTGGATCAGCCGCGAGCCGCCGGGACCGGCGCCCGAGTCCATGCGCCGCCAGTTCTGAACGACGACATCGAGGGAGAACCGATGGTATCCTTTCTGCGCGAGATCTGGATGTTCATGCGGGTCCGCAAGAAGTTCTGGCTGTTGCCGATCCTGATCATGATGGTGCTGTTCGGCGGCCTCGTCGTGCTGACCAAGGGATCGGCGGTGGCGCCGTTCATCTACACCATCTTCTGATCGGGAAGCCTGTTCGCCTTGCGCATCCTCGGACTATCGGCCTTCTACCACGACAGCGCTGCGGCGCTGGTCGAGGACGGGCGAATCGTCGCCGCGGCGCAGGAGGAGCGGTTCACCCGCAAGAAGCACGATTCCGGCTTTCCCCACCGGGCGGTCGAGTACTGCCTGGCGGAGGCCGGGATCGCGCTCGGGGATGTCGATTACGTCGCCTTCTACGACAAGCCGTTCCTGAAGTTCGAGCGGCTGCTCGAGACCTATCTCTCCTTCGCGCCCCGGGGCTTCCCGTCCTTCGTCAAGGCGATGCCGCTGTGGCTCAAGGAGAAGCTGTTCCAGAAGAAACTGCTCAAGGACGAGTTGAAGGAGCAGGCGCCGGAGTTCGACTGGGAGAACCGCCTGCTGTTCGGCGAGCATCACCAGAGCCACGCCGCCAGCGCCTTCTTCCCGTCGCCGTTCCAGGACGCGGCGATCCTCACCATGGACGGGGTCGGGGAATGGGCGACGACCTCGCTCAGCCTGGGGCGCGGCAATCGGCTCGACATCCTGCGCGAGATCCACTTTCCGCATTCGCTCGGGCTGCTCTATTCGGCCTTTACCTACTACACCGGTTTCAAGGTGAATTCCGGCGAGTACAAGGTCATGGGGCTGGCGCCCTATGGCGAGCCGAAATACGCCAAGGCGATTCTCGACAACGTCATGGACCTGAAGCCGGACGGCAGCTTCCGGCTCGACATGTCGTACTTCGACTACTGCACCGGCCTTCGCATGACGAACGAGAAGTTCGACGCCCTGTTCGGCGGGCCGGCGCGCAAGCCCGAGCAACGCCTGGCCCAGCGCGAGATGGATCTGGCCGCCTCGGTCCAGGCGGTGATCGAGGAGGCGGTGCTGCGGCTCGCCAGGTCGCTGGCGGCCGAGACGGGCCAGAAGAATCTGTGCCTCGCCGGCGGCGTGGCGCTCAACTGCGTGGCCAACGGCAAGGTGTTCAGGGCCGGCAGTTTCGAGCGGCTCTGGATCCAGCCGGCGGCGGGGGATGCCGGCGGCGCGCTGGGGGCCGCGCTCAACGCCTATCACCAGTTCCAGGACGGCCCGCGCCAGCTCAACGGCAAGCTGGACGGCATGGAAGGTTCCTATCTGGGTCCGGCCTACGCGCAAGCCGATATCGAGCGGCGGTTGGCTGCTGCCGGTGCCAGGTTCCACACGGTCGATGACGAGCGGCTGATCGCCGAGACGGCGGAGGGCCTGGTCGCGGAGAAGGCGGTCGGCTGGTTCCAGGGCCGCATGGAGTTCGGGCCGCGCGCCCTGGGCGGACGCTCGATCCTGGGCGACCCGCGCTCAACCAGCATGCAGAAGATGCTGAACCTCAAGGTCAAGTACCGGGAATCGTTCCGCCCGTTCGCGCCCTCGGTGCGGCGCGAGGACGTGGCGGACTGGTTCGAGCTCGACGGCGACAGCCCCTACATGCTTCTGGTCGCCGACGTCGTGAAGAATCGTCGCCGCCAGATGACCGCGGAGGAACAGGCCCTGTTCGGCATCGACAAGCTGAACGTGCCGCGCTCCGACATTCCGGCGGTCACCCATGTCGACTATTCGGCGCGCGTGCAGACCGTGCATGCCGAAACCAATCCGCGCTATCACGCGCTGCTCACCGCCTTCAAGGCGAAGACCGGCTGCCCGGTGGTGGTCAACACCAGCTTCAACGTGCGCGGCGAGCCCATCGTCTGCACCCCGGAGGACGCCTTCCGCTGCTTCATGGGCTCGGAGATCGAGATGCTGGTGGTGGGCAACTGCATCCTCCGCAAGGAGGAGCAGGATCCGGCGCTGAAGCTCGACTACAAGGACCGCTTCGAACTCGACTGAGGTGGCCGGTCAGGCCGCGACGTCGAACGTCGCCGGGTCGGCCGGCTGGCCGATCGCCTTGAGCAGGTCGCAGGCATGGGTCGGCCAGGCGCCGGCGTTCGTCTCGCAGAACCGCGTCCGCGCCGTCTCGGCGAAGGCTTGGCGCCAGGGCATGGGGCTCGGCATCAGCATGAGCGACAGCAGGTAGCGTTCGCCCCGGGTCGGCATGATTCCGCGGTGGAGCGCGCCGGCCGGCTCGAACAGGAAGGCTTCGCCCGCCTTGATCGGCCAGAGCAACGGCTTGTAAGCGAGGCGGTGGTCGCGCGCGAGCGGCGCCAGGTCGCCGGTGCGGCGCTTGTTCGGGCCGAAGACGTAACCGAGGCGCTCGAACCCCCGGGTGGTCGCCCGGTCGAGGAACTCGGTGTTGCCGCCATGGGCCTCGCTGCCGTTCAGATACAGCAGGATCTTCAGGAACCCCTGCGGTCCGCGGTCGCAGTGCCACAGGAACGAGCGCCGCGACTCGGACTTCGCCAGGGTGCGGATCGCGGCGAAGGAATAGATCAGGTACTCGCTGCCGAACCGGCGCAACAGCTTGGCGTCCACGATGCCGTTCAGCACCTCCTCGAACACCGGCAGGAGCGCGTCGGCGCGCTCGAAGGCGAAGACCTCCGAATAGTCGATGCCCTTGTCGTTCGGCTGGACGCCGGTGCTGGCGGCCGTGATCGACGCGAGCACCTCCGCCGCCCGGGTCTCGCTCAGGATCGGCAGAAGCTCGACGCCGTCCCTGGTGATCGCGTCTTCGCCGGCAGGAACGGGCCGAGCGAGAGCCCTCCGGCAATAGTCGGCGTAGCGATCGAATCCGCGCTCGATGTCGAAGTCCCGGCGCGCCGCAAGGGTGCGCTCGGGATCGAGGGCGTAGCGCGGGCGAAACAGGCGCTGCAGGAAACTCACGGTGCTTTCCCGTCCGGACCGGATCGACGTAGGGCAGAATGGCAGGAACCGGCGCAGTCTGCATCCGAACAGGGGGCCGCAGCAAGCGGGTGACAAGCGGCGGTGTAGTTAGCTCGTGATCTGTCCTGGCTATGTAGCTCGTGACCTGACCGGTTT
>CAYJQC010000012.1:36100-143683 GCA_964372215.1 uncultured Rhodospirillaceae bacterium | reverse complement strand
CCGCCCTTCGAGCCGACCGGCACGATGACGGCGTTCTTCACCATCTGCGCCTTCATCAGGCCGAGGATCTCGGTGCGGAAATCCTCGCGCCGGTCGGACCAGCGGATGCCGCCGCGCGCCACCTTGCCGCCGCGCAGATGGATCGCCTCGACGCGCGGGCTGTAGACCCAGATCTCGACCATCGGCCGCGGCAGCGGCAGCTCGTCGACGACGCGCGAATCTAGCTTGAAGGAGAAATAGGGCTTCGCCCGGCCCTCCGGCGCGCCCTGGAAGTAGTTGGTCCGGAGCGTGGCGTCGATCACGTTCAGGTAGCGCCTGAGAATGCGGTCCTCGTCGAGATTGGCGACCGAATCGAGGGCGGTCTCGATCCGCTGCCTGACCCGCGCGGCGCGCGCGTCGACGTCATTGCGGTCGGCCGGATCGAAGCGGACGCGAAACAGCTTCACCAGCAGCCGCGCGATCTCCGCGTTGCCGACCAGCGTCTCTTCCATGTAGGCTTGGCTGAACGGGATGCCGGCTTGGCGCAGGTACTTGCAGTAGGCCCGCAGCACCACCACCTTGCGCCAGCTCAGCCGCGCCCGCAGCACCAGGCGGTTGAAGCCGTCATTCTCCATCTCGCCGGCCCAGACCCGGGCATAGGCCTCGTGGAACAGCTCGCGCACCTCGCTGATGTCGATCTCGGTGCCGTCGGGCATCGCCATGCCGAAGTCGTGGATCCAGACCGGGCGCTCCAGGCCGGCCACGGCGACGGTGTACGGCAGCTCGCTGATCACCTTGAGGCCCATGTGCTCGAGCATGGGCAGCACGTCGGACAGCGCCACCTGCACGCCGGCATTGTAGACCTTGAGCCGCAGCTCGTTGCCGGCCGCCTCGACCGGGCGGTAGAGGTTCATCGCCAGCGTGCCGGACCCGATCGCCTCCTCGATGCGCTCGATGTCGAACACCGCGGCGTGGGCGGTGAAGCGTTCGCGGTAGCTCGACGGAAAGGCCTCGGCATAGCGCCGCAGCGCCTCCAGGCCATGAGCCTCGCCCATCGCCTCCAGCAGCGCGTCCTGCAGCTGGTCGGCCCAGGACCGCCCGGCCTCGACCAGGCGCCGCTCCAGCTCGGCCACGTCGGCCTCGGGAATCGCGCCCGGGGTGGTCGCGATGATCATGTGCAGCCGCCCGAGCGGCGCGTCGGTCATGTGCGTGTAGAAGGCGTTGAGGCGACCGTTCCAGGCGCGCTCCAGGATGCTCTGCATGTGCTGGCGGAGCTCGGTGGTGTAGCGGTCGCGCGGGATGTACACCATGCACGAGATGAAGCGCTCGAACGGATCGCGCCGCACGAACAGCGCGATGCGCTGGCGCTCCTGCAGGTGCAGGATGCCGAGCGCGATCTCGAACAGCTCGTCGTCGGAGATCTGGAACAGCTCGTCGCGCGGATAGGATTCCAGGATGTGCAGCAGCGCCTTGCCGTCATGGCTGGCCGGCGCGAACCCGGTGCGCGCCATGCAGGTCTCGACCTTGCGGCGCAGCAGCGGGATGTCGCGCGGCGAGCGGCTGTAGGCCACCGAGGTCAGCAGGCCGACGAACAGCCGTTCGCCGACGATCCTGCCGTTCGCGTCGAAGCGCTTCACGCCGATCGTGTCCATGTGCACGGCGCGGTGCACGGTCGACCGGTGGTTCGACTTGGTGACCACGAACAGCCGCGACTGGCGCAGGAAATGCCGCACCTGCTGCGGCAGCTTGTCGAAGTTGCGCAGGCCGTCGAACACCGAAACGCTGTCCTCGCGCAGGATGCCGAGACCGCTCCCCGGTTGGATCGACAGGTTGACCACGGTGTTGTCGCCGCCTTCGATGTCGCCGTCGAAGTCGTACTCGCGATAGCCGAGGAAGGTGTAGTGGTCGTCGTCGAGCCAGCGCAGGAACGCGCGCGCCTCCTCGAGCTCGTCCGGCGCCAGGGCCGGCGGGCGCTGATCGAGCTCGGCCAGGGTCTCGCCGATCTTGGCGCGCATGCTGCGCCAGTCCTGGACCGCGGCGCGCACGTCGGCCAGCACCCGTTCGAGCGCGCCGCTGATCTCGTCGAGCCGCGCCGTCGAGCCCTGTTCGCTGATGCGGACCTGCATGAACGATTCGCTGAGCGCGGCGCGCTCGCCGCCGCAGGCGACGAGCTTGCCGGCGGCATCGCGATCGACCTTCAGGATCGGATGGATGACGAGGAACACGGTGAGGTCGAAGCCGTTCAGCGCCGCAGTCACCGAATCGACCAGAAACGGCATGTCGTCGTTGACGATCTCGACCACGGTGTGGCTCGAGCGCCAGCCATGCTCCTCGATGTTCGGATTGTAGATCCTGACCTTCGAGCCGCCGGGCTGGCGCGTCGCGCCGAAGCTCCACAGCGCCAGGGCCGCGCCGAACAGGTTTTCGGGGGTCTCGTGCCGGATGTCGTCCGGCGGCACGTTCGCATAAAAGGCCCGCAGGAAGTGCCCGACCTCGGGCGCGCGCTCGGGTCCGAGCTTGGCCTCGGCCAGCGCGACCACGCGTTCGACCAGTTCGGCCTTCTGCTGTTCCGCCCGCAACGCCATGTTCCTGCTCCGCCGGGGTCGCCGATTCCAGCCCGTCTGGGGTCGCGGCAAACCTATCCCAATCGCGTGACAACGCCAAATAGCGGCCCGAACCGATAAAGCCCTTGTTAACGGCACGCTGTCAGCCTTGCGCGCGGGGCCGATCGACGGAACGGAACGGGGCGCCCGGGGGTGCGATGCCGATGATGCTGAACGAGGTGCGGGCCGAACTGTTCCTGCGCCGCCTGCCGCGCGACGTCAGATCGACCCTGACCCGCGACCAGGAGGCGGCGTTGCGCACGGCGGCCGCCGGCCGCAACCTGGAGCCGCACCCGGTCGACGTCCGGATAAGCCTGCCAACCCCTTGGGGACGTTATTATTTCGCGGTCTTCGCCGGGCGCGAGCGCAGGAGTGCCGCGCGCCGCGCCAGCGATCGCCGGCACCGCCCGCTGACCACCGCCGGCAACGTTCTGTTCGCCGGCGGGGCACTGGCGGTGATCGGCGGGCTGGTGCTGCTGGCGCTCTTGCTGTTCGGCGCCGTGATCGAGATTTAGGCCGCCTTGCGCGGCAGCAGCAGCCACGCGAACAACGCCATCGGGAACAGCGTGAACAGGGCGGCGAACACCACGTCGCTCAGGAAATGCGCCCCCTGCAGCACCCGCAGGGCGGCGATTCCGACCCCCAGCAGCCCCGCCGCCGCCAGCCCGCCCGGCCGCCAGCGCGCCGGCAGCAGCAGCGCGAACGCCACATAGGCGAAGGCGACCGCCACGTCGCCCGAGACGAACGAGCAGTTCGACGCGCACTGGTCGGCGGGGACCAGCGCCGGGGTGAAGGCCGCACCGCCGCCGAACTCGACGATCTCGTTCGGCCGCGCCCGGCCCCAATGCGCCTTCAGCAGGCCATTGACCACCAGGCCGGGGCCGACCGCGAAGCTCAGGACCAGGAACAGCACCCGCCTGAGATCGAGCCCGAGCAGCGGCCGGCGGCGCAACGCGACGGAAGCGCCGATGCCGACGATCGCCGCCGCGGTCAGCCAGACCACCCACGGCGTCGCCGCGTTGACCGCCAGGGCGAACGGCGCGTCGGTCAGCAGGAAGCGCCCGCCGCCGACATAGGCGGCGCGCGAGACCGCGAGATCGAGCCCGGGAAACAGCGAGAACAGCGCCGCCGCGAACAGGGTGGCCAGGACCAGGGACGGGATCGCGCGCATGGTCAGTAGCCCCTGAAGCCGCGCGCCTCGTACAGCCAATGGCGGCGGGTCAGCCCGGCGCCGAGCGGCAGCTCGACCACCTCGAGCAGCCGCCAGGAGTCGAAGCGGTCGAGGATGCCCAGGGGTTCCGGCCGCTCCGAGGCGATCACGAAGCGGCCGGCGGCGCGCGCCGGCGCCAGGCGCTCCATCACCGCGCCGATCAGCTCGTAGTGGTCCTCGAGATCGCGGTCGGAGTTCCACTTGGCGAAGCCGCCGGGCTGGAGATGGGCGTAGTAGATCAGGATCGACAGCAGGCGCCGGTAATCGGAGACCAGGATGGTCCCCGGCTCGGCCGCGAGCGCCGCTTCGACCCGGGCGCCGAGGACGTCCCAGCCGTGCAGCCGCGCCGCCACCGGCCTGGCGCCGATCCCCGGCAGCGCCACCGCCGGCACCGCGACCAGCGCCAGATACATGGCGAGCCCGGCCGCGACATGGAGCGCCAGCGATGCCCGCAGCAGGCGCAGCCGGCCGCGCTCCAGCAGCCAGCGCGCGGCAAGGACGCTGCCGGCGACATAGGCCGGCGCCGCCCAGTTGGCGTTGGCCCGCGACAGCAGCGCCTGGACCAGCAGCAGGGCGACGATCGGATAGCTGAAGCTGGCGAGCGCCGCCATCGCATCGTCGCCGGCGGCGCGGCGGCGGCCGAGCGGCAGCGCCGCGAATAGCGCCGCGATCAGCACCGCGAACAGCACCGGCCCGAACACCGCGGCCTGGCTGGCCAGGAACGCCAGCGCCCTGACCGGATGGAACGGCGCGGCGCCGAGATCGACGTTCTCGGCGGTATGCTGGAAGGTGATGAAGCCGTCGCCGGCGTTCCAGGCGAGATTCGGCGCGACGATCAGGATGGCGAGGCCGAGGAACACCAGGAAGGCCGGCGCGCGCGCGGCCACGACGCGCCGCGCCGCCGGCGAGACCGCCAGATGCACGAGCGCGCAGAGCAGGAAATAGGCCATGGCGTATTTCGCCAGCAGGCCGAGCCCGAAGGCGACGCCGCCGAGCACCGCCCAGCGCCCGGGCCCGCCGCGCATCAGCGACAGCCAGGCGAGCAGCGCCACGGCCCAGCACGACAGCAGCGGCACGTCGGTGGTCATCAGGAAGGCGGAGAACGAGACCCCCGGCAGGGTGGCGTAGCCGACCGCCGACCACAGGCCGAGGCGTCGGCCCGTGGCGCCGCCGGCCGCGCCACCTAGACGCGCGCCGATGGCGCCCACGACCAGCGCCGTGGCGGCGTGCAGCAGCGGGCTGGGCAGGCGGATGCAGGCCTCGCCGTCGCCGCAGACCGCGGTGACGCCGGCGATCAGCCAGGCGATCAGCGGCGGCTTGGAGAAATAGCCCCAGGCCGGATCCTGGGCCCAGAACCAGTACTGGGCCTCCTCGAAATCGAGCTCGAGGCCGGCGAAGCCGACCACCGCCAGCCGCACCAGGGTGATGGCGGCGACGGCGGCGAGCGCCGGGCCGAGCCAGCCGCCGGTCGATGGGGAATCGTGACTGCGGCCCGCGCCAGCGCTCATGGCCGCCTCTTTGCGCCGGGCGCCCCAATCCTGTCAAGATTGGGTCCTGTCAAGATTGGGTCCTGTCAGGCCGGGGCGCCGGCAGCCCCCGGGGCGCCCTGAAACGACAAAGCCCCCGGGGGCACTTGGCCGCCGGGGGCTTCGAAACTGGAGCGGGCGAAGGGATTCGAACCCTCGACCCCAACCTTGGCAAGGTTGTGCTCTACCCCTGAGCTACGCCCGCATGGGGTATCCCTGGCGGCCAAACCGTTAACGGCCGGTCGCGAGGCCGCCAGATAATAGTCGGCGCGCCATCCAATGCAAGACAGTCTGTCACGCGGTTCCTCGCCGGCAGGTTAACGTCGGCGACCGCCCCGCCGGTCCCGGCGGTTGAGCCGGGCGCCGGCATGGTCTAACACTGCCGGCCATGACCTCCGACGCCGAAACCACGACCGTCCCCGGCGCCGCCCCGGAGTCGCCCGGGCCCGCCCTGCCGACCAGCCCGGCGGCCCTGTTCCGCCGGCTCGACGAGCTCGGGCTGCGGCACCGCACCGTCGAGCACCCACCGGTGTTCACGGTGGAGGAGGCCAAGGCCCTGCGCGGCAGCCTGCCCGGCGGCCACGTCAAGAACCTGTTCCTGCGCAACAAGAAGGGCGACGGAATGTGGCTGGTCGTCGCGCTGGAGGACCGGGCGATCGACCTGAAGGCCCTGGGCGAGCGGATCGGCGCCGGCCGGGTGTCGTTCTGCAGCGCGGATCGGCTGATGGCCCAGCTCGGCGTGATCCCCGGCGCGGTCACCCCGCTGGCGCTGATCAACGACCGCGAGGCCAAGGTGCGGGTGGTGATCGACCAGGGCCTGATCGAGCAGGATCCGGTCAATGTCCACCCGCTGGTCAACACCATGACCACCGCCCTGTCGCCGGCCGACCTGCTGAGCTTCATCCGCAGTTGCGGCCACACGCCGGAGATTCTCGATCTCGGCGCCTGAGGCGCCGAACCGCGGCCCGCGCCGGCCCGGTCCGGACTTGCCAGCCGCGGGTCGAACGTCCATCTATACTCGGTATTTCCCCCGGCCAGAGATCGCACGAGAGATATGGACCCGCTGATTCTTTCCCAGGCGCCGAGCGCCCCCGCCGCCGGCGCCGCCGGCCTGATCAAGGACGGCGACACCGAGTCGTTCATGGCCGACGTCATCGAGGCGTCGCAGACGACCCCGGTGATCGTCGATTTCTGGGCCCCCTGGTGCGGCCCGTGCAAGCAGCTCGGCCCGGCCATCGAAAAGGCGGTGAAGGACGCGCGCGGCGCGGTGAAGCTGGTCAAGATCGACGTCGACAAGAACCAGGAGCTGGCCGGGCAGATGCGGGTCCAGTCCATTCCGGCGGTCTATGCCTTCTATCAGGGCCGCCCGGTCGACGGCTTCGTCGGCGCGGTGCCGGAGAGCCAGATCAAGACCTTCGTCCAGCGCGTGATGCAGATGGGCGGCGCCGCCGCCGGGCCGTCGCCGGTCGAGCAGGCGCTGGAACAGGCCGACGCGGCGCTCGCCGCCGGCGACACCGGCACCGCCGGATCGGTCTACAGCCAGGTGCTGGGCCACGAGCCCGACAATACTGCCGCCATCGCCGGGCTGGTGCGCTGCCTGATCGCCTCGGACGACCTGGAGCAGGCGCGCGAGCTGTTGGCCTCGGTGCCGGCGGAAAAGGCCAACGACCAGGCGATCAGCGCCGCCCGCAGCGCGCTCGAACTGGCCGAGCAATCGGTCGGCGCGGCCGGCGAGATGCCGAAATACCGCGCCCGGCTGGAGCAGGACGCCAACGATCACGAGGCCCGCTTCGAGCTGGCCAACGCGCTCTATGCCGCCGACCAGCGCGAGGCCGCAGTGGACGAGCTGCTCGAGATCGTTCGGCGCGGCCGCGCCTGGAACGAGGAAGCGGCGCGCAAGCAGCTGGTCAAGCTGTTCGAGGCGATGGGCCCGACCGACCCGCTCACCCTGTCGGCGCGCCGGCGCCTGAGCTCGCTTCTGTTCGCATGAGCGACGACGACGACACCGTCATCGTCGCCTTCGACGAGCTGCCGTCGGCGCTGCCGGTCTTTCCGCTGCCCGGCGCGCTGCTGCTGCCGCACGGCAAGCTGCCGCTCAACATCTTCGAGCCGCGCTATCTCGCGATGGTGCGCGACGCCATGGCCGGCAACCAGATGATCGGCATGATCCAGCCGCGCGGCATCGCCGAGGAGGAGTCGCACCCGATCCCGGAGGACGCGGCGCTGTACGACACCGGCTGCGTCGGCCGCATCACGGCCTTCAGCGAGACCGAGGAAGGGCGCTACACCATCACCCTGACCGGGCTGTGCCGGTTCGACGTGGCGCGCGAACTCGAGGGCCGCGACGGCTATCGCCGGGTGAGCGCGCGCTATGCCGGCTACGAGGGCGACCTGGCGCCGGCGGAGAACCGGGTGCCGGGACGCGAGCGCCTGCTCGCCGCGCTGCGCAGCTATTTCGAGCGCGAGGGCGTCGCCGCCGACTGGACCGCCGTCACCTCGAGCGGCGACGAGCCGCTGGTCACGGCGCTGTCGATGATCTGTCCGTTCGGCCCGGAGGAGAAGCAGGCGCTGCTGGAGGCGCCGACCGTCAGCCGGCGCACCGAGCTGCTGGCCGCGCTGATCGAGATGGCCGCGCTGTCCCCGGGCGGCGGCAACGTGGCGCGCCATTGAGCGCGCCGGGAGGACCGACCATGAGCGATTCCGCCGGCCCGGCCCGCAAGGCCGCCATCGATCCCAAGCTGCTCGAATTCCTGGTCTGCCCGCTGACCAAGGGGCCGCTGGAATACGACGCCGCCGCGCAGGAGCTGATCAGCCGCCAGGCCGGCCTGGCCTATCCGATCCGCGACGGCATCCCGATCATGCTGGTCGACGAGGCGCGCCCGCTCGATCCCGATTCCCGCCCGATCGCCGGCTGAGCGGCCGGGCGAAGCCGGCGCGGCGACGACGTCCCCCGAGGACCCCGTGGACGAACACGACACCGCACGCTGGCCGCTGGAAATCCGCCTGAAAACGGCGGAGAAGGCGCTCGAGGTCGAGTTCGACGACGGCACCACGTTCCGCTATCCGGCCGAGCTGCTGCGGGTCGAGAGCCCGTCGGCCGAGGTCCAGGGCCACATGCCCAGCCAGAAGCAGCTGGTCGCCGGCCGCCGCCATGTCGGCATTCTCGGGCTGGAGCCGGTCGGCAACTACGCGATCCGCATAAAGTTCGACGACCTGCACGACACCGGAATCTTTTCCTGGCGCTACCTGTACGAGCTCGGCCGCAACCAGGACGCGATCTGGCAGGCCTATCTGGCGGCGCTGGAGGCGCGCGGCCAGTCGCGCGACCCGCCCAAGCGGAAATAGCGATAGCCTCTTGACGGCAGCGCGGTTGCGGGCGGAACGTCGGGGCCGCGCCGGCATGCGGCCGGCCCCGAATCGAGGTCAAGGCCCCATGTCGCCCGCCGCATCCGCCGACCGGTCCGCTGCGCCGGCATCCGACCCGATCGCCAGCGCCCGGCCGCTGACGGCCGACGAGATCGCGGCCTACGCCCGCGACGGCTTCGTCTTCCTGCCCGGCTTCTTCGCCGCCGACGAGATCGAGCCCCTGGCCCGCGCCTGCGCGGCCGACCCGACGGTCGGCGGCAATCTGATGGCGATCGCGGATTCCCAGGGCAACGCCCAGGAGGTCGTGAGCTGGACCGAGCCGAGCGACGACCTGGTCGGCATCATGCCGCGCCTGGCGCGCATGGTCGCGGGGGCCGCGTCGCTGGTCGGCCGGCCGGTCTATCACTGGCATTCCAAGCTGTCGATGAAGGCGCCGGGCAGCGCCGGGCGCTGGGACTGGCACCAGGACTACGCCTACTGGTACGACGAGGGCTGCCTGTACCCGGACATGGCCACCTGCACCGTCGCGGTCGATCGCGCCGTTCCCGAGAATGGCTGCCTGCGGCTGGTCCGCGGCTCGCACCTGCTCGGCCGCATCGCGCATCCCCGGGTCGGGGCGGCGAGCGGCGCCGATCCGGCGCGGCTGGCGCAGGTGATGGCCCGGCACGAGACGGTGGATTGCGTCATGGAACCGGGCGACGCCCTGTTCTTCCACGCCAACACGCTGCACGCCTCCGGCCCCAACCTGAGCCGGTCGCCGCGCACCCTGCTGCATTGCTCCTACAACGCGGTCGACAACAGCCCGTTCATCGCCGGGCAAGAGCATCACGCCTATCGTCCGATCGCGGTGCTGCCGGACGACACCCTGCGCGCCGGCCGCTTCGGCTCGGCGTTCGACCGCCAGGAGTTCGTCTATCGCGGCGCGACCGGCGAGACCAGCGCCTACGGCTATCGCCTGCTACGCGGCTCGAAGCCGCGCAACGACGCGTAAGCCGGACAGCCGCGCGCTACAGCCGTTCGCCGCGCACCAGGCGCGGCAGGTCGCCGACCAGCCCCATGGCGTGGCGCATGAACAGGCGCTTCAGGGGCGGCAGGCCGTCGACCGCGGCGAGCCCCATGTCGCGCGCCATGCGGATCAGCGCGACGTCGTTGGAGAATAGCCGGTTGAGGCTGTCGGTCACCGCCAGCAGCATCATGGTGTCGAAGCGCCGCCAGCGCTCGTAGCGCGCCAGCACGTCGGCCTGGCCGACATCGAGACCGAGGCGATTTGCGTCGACGATGGCTTCCGCCAGGGCGGCGACGTCGCGCAGGCCCAAATTGAGCCCCTGGCCGGCGATCGGATGGATCACATGGGCGGCGTCGCCGACCAGCGCCAGCCGCGCGTCGGCATAGCGCGCCGCGTGCATCAGCCGGAGCGGATAGCTCCAGCGCCGGCCGAGCACCCGGATCGGTCCCAGCGACAGGCCGAAGCGGCCCATGATCTCGGCCGCGAAGGCGTCGTCGTCGAGCGCCAGCATGGCCGGCGCCAGCGCGCTGCGCTCGGTCCAGACGATCGACGAGCGATGGCCTTCGGCGGTGGTCGTCATCGGCAGCACCGCGAACGGGCCGGCCGGCAGGAAATGCTCGTGCGCGACGCCGTCATGCGGCAGCTCGTGACCGATGGTGCAGACGATGCCGGTCTGGCCGTAGCTCCACTCGGTGACCGGGATGCCGGCGGCCCGGCGCGTCGGCGAGTGCTTGCCCTCGGCGGCGACGACCAGCCGGGCCGTGACGCGCGCGCCGCTGTCGAGGGTCGCCGACACCCCGCCGGGAAGCCGCTCGACCCCCAGCGCCGTGGCCGGCGCCAGGTGCGCGATCCGCGGCAGAGCCGCGACCCGGGCGACCAGCGCGCGCCGGATCGCCCGGTTCTCCACGATCCAGCCGAACGGCGGCGCGCCGGCATCGGCGGCGGCGGCCCGGCCGGACAGGGCCTGGTGGTCGTAATGCAGGAACAGCGGCGAGGTGCGGCCGACGCCGTCGCCGTCGGTCACCCGGATGTCGAGAATCGGCTCGGCCTCGGCCGCCATCGCGTCCCAGGCGCCGATCCCGGCCAGGATGCGCTGGGATCCGAAGGCGATTGCCGAGGACCGGCCGTCATAGTCGGCCCCGAGCCGCGCGGCCGGCGGTTCGGCATCGACCAGGACCACCGCGACGCCGGCATCGGCCAGCGCGCAGGCCAGGGTCATGCCGACCATGCCGCCGCCGATGACGAGCACGTCGGCCGGCGTCTGCTCGCGCGAAGGTTGTGCCTGCTCCATGGCCGCAAGCATCGGCTTCAGCCGACCGCTTGTCCAGCGACACCCTGACGCAACGAGCGCGGGGCGGCGGCCCCGGCGCCCGCCCCGCAGGCGGGTTCATGCACAAGAACTAGGCGAAATCCCGACGCTGGCTAATATCTGGGCAAATGGCGTGGCACCGCCGCCGGCGATGCTCGCGCCGGATATCCCAATCCTTTGAATCAATTCGACTCTTTGCGCCGCACCGAGACCGGCACGATTCTTGAAGCGGGACCTCACGGCCTGTTGGCGGCCGCAACGGGACTCCGCGGCGGGTCCCGAGCGGATCGAGGGTCCGAACGGGACCCGCAAACGACAAGGAGAGGACAGGATGCGAGGCATTGGACGGCGTGTGGTCGCGCGGGCGGGCGCGGCGCTCGGCCTGGCGGCGGGTGCAGTGGCGGCGCTGGCCCAGGACACGGCGGCGGAAGCCGTGGAACAGGTCGAAGCGGCGGCGGCGACCATCGATTCCGGCGATACCGCGTGGATGCTGACCGCCACGGCACTGGTGCTGATGATGACGATTCCCGGCCTGGCGCTGTTCTACGGCGGGATGGTGCGCAAGATGAACGTGCTCGCCATGCTGATGCAGAGCTTCGCCATCACCTGCCTGGTGACCATCCTGTGGATGGTGGCGGGCTACAGCCTGGCGTTCGGCGCGGGCAACGCTTTCTTCGGCGATTTCAGCAATCTGTTCCTGAAGAACATCGGGATGGAGTCGATCATCGGCACGATTCCGGAATCGGTCTTCATGACCTTCCAGATGACCTTCGCGATCATCACCCCGGCGCTGATCACCGGCGCCTTCGCCGATCGCATGAAGTTCTCCGGCCTGCTGCTGTTCACCGCGCTGTGGCTGCTGCTGGTCTACGCCCCGATCTGCCACATGGTGTGGGGCGGCGGCCTGATGGCCGGGTGGGGCGTGCTCGACTATGCCGGCGGCACCGTGGTGCACATCAACGCCGGCATCGCCGGCCTGGTCGCCTGCATCGTGCTCGGCAAGCGCAACGGCTATGGCAGGACGCCGTTCCCGCCGCACAACCTGGGCTACAGCCTGATCGGCGCCTCGCTGCTGTGGGTCGGCTGGTTCGGCTTCAACGCCGGCTCGGCGGTGTCGGCCGGGGCCGGCGCCGGGATGGCCATGGCGGTGACCCAGATCGCCACGGCGGCCGCCGCGCTCGGCTGGATGGCGGCGGAATGGGTGATGAAGGGCAAGCCCTCGATCCTCGGCATCGTCTCCGGCGCGGTCGCCGGCCTGGTCGCCATCACCCCGGCCTCGGGCTTCGTGCTGCCCTCGGGGGCGCTGGTCATCGGCATCGCCGCCGGCGTACTGTGCTTCGTCGCGGCGACCACGGTCAAGAACGCGATCGGCTATGACGATTCGCTCGACGTCTGGGGGGTGCACGGGGTCGGCGGCATCGTCGGCGCGATCCTGACCGGCGTGTTCGCGACCAACGCGGTGACCGGCGGCGAGGCTCCGGTCGGCCTGATCGACGGCAACCCCGGCCAGGTCGTCACCCAGATCGCGGGCGTGCTGGTGACCGTCATCTACGGCGGCGCCGCCAGCTTCGTCCTGTTCATGGTGACCAAGGCGGTGACCGGGCTGCGGGTCACGGAAGACGCCGAGCGGGAAGGCCTCGACATCGTGCTGCACGGCGAATCGGTGCCTTGACCGCCCGCGAGCCCCAGTCGACCTGACCGCAGGTCCAGCAGATCGCAGGCGGTCGGCCACGGCGTTCCTCCGCGCTCCGCGAGGCCTCGGCGCGCGGATCCCCGCCTTCTCTTGATGGGAGATGGGGCCGGATTGCCCGCGCCGCGCCGGCCCCGGGGCCTCCCGTGATGCCCCTAGGGTCGACGCCACTGGCCCGGAAGGTGCCCGCCACCTTCCGGGTGTTCTCTTTTCGGGCATCCGCACTGTCGCCCATGGGCCACACCGGACTCCCAAAGCATCCCCCTTGAATCTCAGGGTCTTGTCCGGCAAACCTCAGACGGTTAATCTAGTTCGTGATTCGTACCGGCGACGGGGAATCCGCCGGGATGGACTGCCCGCATGGACTGCCCGCGCCGGCCCAGCCCGCCGCGCGGCGGGCCAGCGCAACCAGGGGACCAGCGGGACCGGAATGAGCCTGTCGATCAGCAATCTGCGGACGGACGGCCTGATTCCGCCGGCCGCGGCGGCGTTCCTCAAGCGCCGGGCCATCGAGGCCGCCGGCCTGGCCCTGGGCGGTCTGGCGCTCGCCTTCCTGGTGGCCCTGCTGTCGTTCGACCCGGCCGACCCGTCGCTCAACAGCGCCACCGATGGCGGGGTCGCCAACCTGCTCGGCCGGCCCGGCGCCTATGCCGCCGATCTGGCGCTCCAGAGCCTCGGGTTGGTCAGCCTGGTCCTGGCGTTGGTACCGATCGCCTGGGCCTGGCGGGTGGTCCGGCTGCACCGCCTCGACCGCTGGTGGCTGCGCCTGGCGCTGCTGCCGGCGACGCTGATCGTCGCCGCGATCGGGACCACCGCCCTGCCGTCCGCCGGCTGGCAGCTCGCCGGCGGCATCGGCGGTTTCGTCGGCCAGCTCCTGCTGCCGCGGCTGGCCGCCCTCACCACCCTGCCGGCGCCGCTGGTCGGCGCCATCGCCGGCGCCATCGCCTTGCTGCTGTTGTTCTTTTCGGCCGGCATCGCCTGGAGCAGCTACCGCGCCGCGGCCACCGCCAGCGCCGGCTGGGCGCGCCTCGCCGGCGCCGGCCTGGCCGTCGCCTATGGCTGGGTGCGCGCCCTGGTGGGCAGCAACGCCGAGGCGCAGGACCCGGCCGAGCAGCGCGCCGAACGCCGCCGCCTGGCCCAGAGCGCCGGCGCCGTGCGGCGCGAGCCGCGGCTGGGCGCCGCGATCGACGACGACGAGGACGACGACGAGATCCCGGCCCCGCCGGCGCGCCGGATCGAGAGCGGCGGCCGCGGCCTGATCGCCGCGCGCCGGCCCCAGGCCAAGCCGGGCCGCCGCGCCGCCGCCGCCGGCCAGGCCACCCTCGACCTGGTCGAGGACACCGAATACGAGCTGCCGCCGCTCGACTTCCTCGAGCAGGCGCCGGTCAGCCGGGCGGCCCAGCGCATCACCGAGGAATCGCTGGAGAAGAACGCCCGGCTGCTCGAATCGGTGCTCGAGGATTTCGGCGTGCGCGGCGAGGTGGTGAAGGTGCGCCCCGGCCCGGTGGTGACGCTGTACGAGTTCGAGCCGGCGCCGGGCACCAAGACCAGCCGCGTGGTCGGCCTCGCCGACGACGTCGCGCGCTCGATGAGCGCGGTCTCGGTGCGCATCGCCGTGGTGCCGGGCCGCAGCGTGATCGGCATCGAGCTGCCCAACCAGCACCGCGAGACGGTCTACCTGCGCGAGCTGCTGGCGTCGGAGGCCTATGAGCGCACCGCCGCCAAGCTGTCGCTGGTGCTGGGCAAGGACATCGGCGGCGCGGCGGTCATCGTCGACCTCGCGCGCATGCCGCATCTGCTGATCGCCGGCACCACCGGCAGCGGCAAGTCGGTCGCCATCAACACCATGATCCTGTCGCTGATCTACCGGCTGCCGCCGGACCAGTGCAAGTTCATCATGATCGACCCGAAGATGCTGGAGCTCAGCGTCTATGACGGCATTCCGCATCTGCTGTCGCCGGTCGTCACCGAGCCCAGGAAGGCGATCGTCGCGCTGAAATGGACGGTGCGCGAGATGGAGCAGCGCTATCGCGCCATGTCCAAGCTCGGGGTGCGCAACATCGAGGGCTACAACCAGCGGGTGGCCCAGGCGCGCGCCAGCGGCGAGGTGCTGACCCGGCGGGTGCAGACCGGCTTCGACCCCGAGACCGGCAACCCGCTCTACGAGGAAGAGCCGTTCGATCTCGACGCCCTGCCGTTCATCGTCGTGGTGGTCGACGAGATGGCCGACCTGATGCTGGTCGCCGGCAAGGAGATCGAGGCGACCATCCAGCGCCTGGCGCAGATGGCGCGGGCCGCCGGTATCCACATCATCATGGCGACCCAGCGCCCCTCGGTCGACGTCATCACCGGCACCATCAAGGCCAATTTCCCGACCCGGGTCAGCTTCCACGTCACCTCGCGCATCGACAGCCGCACCATCCTGAGCGAGACCGGGGCCGAGCAGCTGCTGGGCCAGGGCGACATGCTGTACATGGCCCATGGCGGCCGGATCACCCGGGTGCACGGCCCGTTCGTCGGCGACCGCGAGGTCGAATCCGTGGTCCAGTTCCTTAAACAACAGGGCGAGCCTACCTATATCGAGGACGTCACCCGCGACGAGGAGGAGGAACCGCCCTCCTTCGGCGAGGGTGGCGATAGCGGCGATGCCCTTTACGATCAAGCGGTTGCGCTGATCTGCCGGGAACGCAAGGCGTCGACGAGCTTCGTCCAGCGCCACCTGCAGATCGGCTACAACCGCGCCGCCCGGATCATCGAGCGGATGGAAAAGGAAGGCGTCGTCAGCCCGGCCAACCATGTGGGCAAGCGCGAAGTTCTCGGCAGAGACATCGACGCCCTCGACTGACGGAGCTGCCTTTGACCGATCGGAGCCTTTTGACGGCGCGCGCCGCACGGCGCGGCGCCACGCTCGACCGCCGCCGCCTGCTGATCGGCGGCGCCACCGCGGCCGCCGCCCTGCTGCTGGCCGGCGTCGCCGCGCCCGGCGCGCGGGCGGCCGACGCGCCACTCGCGATCACCGCCGAGACCCGCGCCGACATGACCCGGGTCGAGGACTACCTGAACGGCATCACCACCCTGCGCGCCCGCTTCCAGCAGTATTCCGAGGGCGGCGGCGTGGTGTTCGGCAACATCTACATCCGCCGGCCCGGCAAGATGCGGGTCGAGTACGAGCCGCCGGTGCCGGTGGTGCTGGTCGCCGACGGCCTGCTGGTGAGCTACTACGATTCCGAGCTCGACCAGCTCAGCCAGCTGCCGATCAGCTCGACCCCGGCGTGGTTCCTGCTGCGCAGCCCGATCTCGTTGAGCGACGGCATCACCGTGACCGCGCTCGACAAGCGCCCCGGCGCGCTGCGCGTCACCATGTACCAGACCTCGGAGCCCGATGCCGGATCGGTCGACCTGATCTTCGCCGACGACCCGCTCGAGCTGCGGCAGTGGAAGATCACCGACGCCGCCGGCAAGGAGGCCCGCATCGGCCTGTTCGACCTGCGCCTGGGCGGCGAGCTGCCGAACGAGCTGTTCGCCACGCCGCGGCAGAGGATGCGCGGCAGCAAGGACTGATTGGCGGGCGGGGCGCGCTCAACCGCGCCGGAACGGCCGGGTGAGGAGATCGAGCATGGACTCCTCGCCCTGGCGCTCGACCCCGATCGCCATCTCGGGCGAGCGAGCGGTCGCGCTGCGGCTGCCGAACAGCGGATCCCACAGGCTGAGCACCGTCGCGTAGTTCGAATCGGTGTCGCGCCGCAGCGCGCGGTGATGCACCCAGTGGATCGACGGGGTCACCACCACCCGGGCCAGGGCGGATTCGAGGCCCGCCGGCAGGCGCAGGTTGGAGTGGTGGAAGATCGTCGCCACCAGCACCAGCGCCTCGAACGCCAGCACCGAGGCGAGCGGCATGCCGAGCGCCACGATGACCGCGGCGCGCGCCAGGGCCGACAGCAGCACCTCGCCGAAATGGAAGCGCAGCGCCGACGAGGTGTCGAGGAACCCGTCCAGGTGATGGATCGCGTGGAAGCGCCACAGGAACGGCACCACGTGGTTGGCGCGGTGCCACCAGTAGATCAGGAAATCGAGCAGCAGCAGGTCGCCGACCAGGCCCCAGGGCCCCGCCCACCAGGCCGGCCGCAATCCGAGATCGAGGCCCCGCCCGGCGGCCCAGACGGTCAGCGGCAGGACCACCAGCGGCGACAGCGCCGTGTTGATCAGCCACAGGGCCAGGTTGCGGCCGAGCCGAGCCCAGCCGCGCCGGGCGACGTCGACGAGGCCGGCGGGCCGGGACTCGGCCAGCCCGGCCGGGCGCGGCGCCGCCGGACGCAGCCGCTCGGCCACGAACAGCGCCGCGATCCAGAGCGCGACGACCGCACCCTTGGCGGCGAGCAGCTGGCCGATCAGCGAGTCGCTCGGCTCGATCATGGTGCAGACTATGGCGGCGGGGCCGCGGGGCGACAAGGCGCGCCGGCCTTGTCAGTTTCCCGCGCCCTTGCCACATTGGGGCGGCGCGCGCCCGCCGGCGCGGCGCGGACCATCGGAATCACAGAGTTCGCCAGGATCCGTCCCATGCCCCTCGACCGCCATAGCCCGCTGATCGGCGTTCCCGCCTGCGTCAAGGGGATCGACTCCATGCCGTTCCACGCGGTCGGCGACAAGTATGTCCGCGCCGTGGTGGAGGGCGCCGAGGGCCTGCCGTTCCTGATCGCGGCCCTGGGCGAGGCCTATGCGGTCCCGGACCTGGTGGCGCGGCTCGACGGCCTGCTGGTCACCGGCAGCCTGTCCAATGTTGCGGCGCACCATTACGCCGGGCCGGCCGACCGGCCGGAGAGCCCGCAGGACCCGGCGCGCGACGCCACCACCCTGCCGCTGATCCGCGCCGCCCTGGCGGCCGGCCTGCCGCTGTTCTGCATCTGCCGCGGCCTGCAGGAGCTGAACGTGGCGCTCGGCGGCAGCCTGCACCAGCAGATCCACACCCGGTCCGGGGCGCTCGACCACCGGGCCCCCCAGGACGTGCCCCATGACGACAAGTACGCCGCCCGGCACGGCGTCGAGCTGGTGCCGGACGGCGCCTTCGCGCGCCTTTTGGGCACCACCCGGATCGAGGTGAATTCGCTGCACTGGCAGGCGGTCGAGCGGGTCGGCGATGGCATCGTGGTCGAGGGCCGGGCCCCGGACGGCGTGGTCGAGGCGGTCCGGGTCGACGGCGCCAAGGCCTTCGCCCTGGGGGTGCAGTGGCATCCCGAGTTCAGGGTTATGGAAAATCCGGTCAGCCTCAAGCTGTTCCGGGCGTTTGGCGCCGCCGCCCGCGAGCGGGCGGAGGCGCGCGCGGCAGGCCAGCTGGCCGGGCCCGGCAGCGGCCGGGAACGCGCGGCCTAACTTATTGTAACCAATTATTATTTCTTCAGCGTCGTGAACCCGCTGCAAGGCAGCCATGCTCGTCACGCACGCTTGAAATGCAATTCGGCCGCGCTTATTTCAGAGTCCGACAGTGGTCGAGGCCGCAATGGCCACGATCGTCTGAGGGTGGCATCCCCTACCGCCCGCAGACTCCGAGAGGAACTGAGAACGCCCGGTCCCCCCCTGACCGGGCGTTCGCCGTTTCGGGCCCCGCTTTGCCTGGCTTCGCGGGCTCGGCTATAAATCCCGCGCGACCGTGCCGCGGAATGTCATTCCGACTTCGCAACGAGCCCGATCGTAGTCGTTCCGGGAACGGATTGAATAAGTCGACTCCATGGTATTTCAAGGGATTATCCGCCGATGGCGCTGAAGATCGCCACCTGGAACGTCAACTCCGTGCGGCTGCGCCTGGATCTGGTGCGCCGCCTGGTGGCGGAGCAGGCGCCCGACGTGCTGTGCCTGCAGGAAACCAAGGTCCAGGACGAGGACTTCCCGCGCGAGCCGTTCGCCGAGCTGGGCTATCGCCACATGCTGATCCACGGCATGAAGGGCTATAACGGCGTCGCCATCCTGTCGCGCAAGCCCCTGAAAAAGCCGGAGACTCTGGGCTGGTGCGAGCGCCAGGACTGCCGCCACGCCAGCGCCGTGCTGCCGGGCGGGATCGAGCTGCACGACTTCTACATCCCGGCCGGCGGCGACGTTCCGGACCCGGAACAGAACGACAAGTTCGCCCACAAGCTTCGTTTCGTAGACGAAATAACCGAGTGGTTCCGGGCCGAACGCAGCAAGGGCCGGAAGCTGGTGCTGGTCGGCGACCTGAACATCGCGCCGCTCGAGACCGACGTGTGGTCGCACAAGCAGCTGCTCGGGGTGGTCAGCCACACCCCGGTCGAGGTGGAAAAGCTCGGCAAACTGCAGGCGACGCTGGGCTGGATCGACGCGGCGCGGCGGTTCGTTCCGCCTGAGGAACGGCTATACAGCTGGTGGAGCTACCGCAACCGCGACTGGGCCGCCTCCGACCGCGGCCGCCGGCTCGACCATGTCTGGGTGACCCCGCCGCTGTCCGGCAGCCTGGCCGCCGTCCAGGTGCTGCGCGAGGTGCGCGGCTGGGACTCCCCGTCCGACCATGCGCCGGTGCTGGTCACGCTCGCCTGAGCAGGGCGGCCGTCCGATCCTGCGGTCTCAGCGGATCGAGCGCAGGATCTGCATCAGGTAGAGTTCGCTCAGCATCTCGGCGGGCGCGCGGGCCGCATTGATGGCCCCGGCGACCGGCCCACCCGAGCTGTCGGCGTCGTTGGGCGACGTCGCGGCCTCGATCGCCGGCTCAGGCTGGCCGGCGGCGACGCGCAGCTTCTCGCCGACCGGGTCCGGAGCATCGTCGGCCGGGGAGCGGCGGGTGAACGGGATGACATTGGGGCAGTCGGCGCTGGCGATGAACATGGCCCGTTGTTCCTTTCCAGTTGGCGCTGCGGCCCGAGCCGCGCGGACTGGAAACAACTTAGGACCCCACATTAAATTTGGCGAGCGGCCGGAAGCATAGAAGCGGCCCGGCGCCTGGAGCAATCGTATAGGAGTCCTGATTTACCTGGCCCCGCAACCGCCCGACCCGGCGGGTTTCGGCGGAACGCCGCCGGCTTTCAGGCCGGCCGGCGGCGGAGATACCGGTAGCGGCCGGGCCCCACCCCGGCCGGCAGGGCCAGGGGCTCCAGCGCCGGATGATCCATCGGCTGGTCGCCGGCGAGCAGCCCGCCGGGCGCCAGCAACGCCAGCAAGTCGGGCAGGATCCGACTGGCGAGCCGGGCGCTGGCCGCCGCGTCGGCGGTGCCGATATCGGCATGAATGAAGGCGGCGGGCCGGCCGATCCGAGCGCCTGCCGCCGACAGGGTTTCGCGGAAATCGCCGAGGATCTGGAACTCGGGCGGCGGCACGCAGTCGGGGTGGGCGGCGATCTCGCGGTCGAACACGAAGATCGGCCGTCCCGGAAAGATCGACCGCAGATGATCGTAGGTGCGGCCGTTGCCGAGGCCGAACTCGAGCACCGGCCCGCTCAGGCCGGCGACCCGGCGGGCGGCGTCGTTGAGCACGGCGCGCTGCGCCTCGAGCCGCAGGATCATGGCGTCGAGGCGACTCATGGCCGCCGCGGGTCCAGGAGTCGCGGCTTGCGGCGGGCCTGCTTCGGGGCCATCAGGTGCGGGGCTGGGCGACGGCCGCGCGCAGCTGGGCGTTGGTATGCTCCAGGCGATGCGCCATCACGCGCATGATCTCGATCGCCATCGCCGGAAACTCGGTGATCATCCGCAGCAGCAGATCCTTGCTGACCTTGAGCGTCACCAGCTGGGACTTCGCCCGCACGGTGGCGGTGCGCGGCATGTCGCAGATGACGCCCATGTCGCCGACCAGCTCGTTGCGCCCGATCTCGGCCACCGTCACCCGCCCGTTCGGGGTTTCCAGGATCACCTCGGCGCTGCCGTCGATGACGATATAGGCGGCGTCCGGCACGTCGCCCTGGTGGAACAGTTCCTGCCCCGCCTCGAAGGTCACCCGTTCGCTGGCGAAGGCGAGCAGCTTGAGCTTGGGCGGCTCCACCTTGGCGAACAGCGGAATGCGGCGCAGCAGCTCGACTTCCTCTTGCAGGCTCACCGGTCGCGTCTCCCAGCCCTCGATCTGGCGTCTGTCATGCCTGTTGCGACCCTAGGATCGCGTTAGTCCGCGCCAGCCAGCGCGCTGAACGCGGTGCCGGGCCGGTCGAGATCGCCGACCTTGCCCTGCTCGATGATTTTACCATCTTGCACGACCACCACACGGTCGAACTTGCGGGCCGCGTCGGCCCGGCCCAGAACCCAGATCACGCCCTGTCCCCGGCGGATGTCGAGCACCGCGGCGAGGACCGCGGCCTGTGCCGCGGCGTCGAGCACCGCCGTCGCCTCGTTGACGATCATCAGATCCGGGCGCTTCACCAGGGCACGCCCGAGACCGACCTTCTGGCGCTGACCGGCGGTCAGGCGCTTGCCGGCGATGCCGACCTGGAAATCGAGCCCGACCTCGAGCACCGTGCGGCGCAGGTCGAGGGAGTCGAGCACCTCGCCGATCGCCTGGCCCAGCTTGGCCGCGGCCTGCGCCTGGCCGTAGACCAGGCGGCCGAACAGGATGTTGTCCTGCAGCGAGGCGGTGGCGTTGTAGCGGCCCTCGTCATAGAACTCGACCGCGCCGGCGAGCGCCGGCGGCAGGCCGGCTTCGAATTCGTGGCGCGCCGCCAGCACCTTGGTCTCGACCGCCGGGCCAATCGCGCCCAGGCGATGGCGCGCCTCGACATAGGGGAAGGCGAGGGCGGTCAGGCGGGTGCGATCCTCGCGGTTCGCCGCGTCGGCGCCGGCCTTGCCGACGCGCGCCAGCAGCGCGCGATAGTCCGGCAGCTCGTCGGCGGCGATGAAGCTGAACTGCTCGAAGAACTCGTGCCCGGGCGGCAGGTCGGCGAACAGCTCGACCATGGTCTCGGCGATCTCGCGGCCGATCCCGAACAGGTCGGGGACCAGCCCCTGGCGTTCCAGCACCTCGTGCAGATAGTCGTTCGCGACCAGGTTCTCCGCCGCGAAGGCGCTGCCGACCGGGGTACCGAACAGCAGGTTCTCGGCCAGCGACATGTTCTTGTTGTAGCGGTCGCGATCGAACGGTTCGACCAGCGGCGCCAGCGCCGGATCGCCGAGCCGGCCGCGCAGCGCCTGGCGCGCCTCGAGCATGGCGTTGGCGAGATGCGGCCGGCGCTCCGGGTTGATCGTCCCGCGCAGGCCGAACTGGTAGACGTCCTCGTCGAGCGCGACCCGCGGCAGGATGTCGATCAGCCGCTCGTCGATGTCCTCGGGCCCGATCGCGCCGGCGGCGCGATAGTCGATCCAATCGGCCGCCGAATCCAAATCGAGATTGCCGGCACGACGCGCCTCGACCACCGCGGCCGCGCGCCGGCGGCGCTCGTCGTCGCTGTAATCGGGGTCGCGCAACGGCACGTGCTTCAGGCCGTAGAGCAGGTTGTCGCGCAGGCTGACTGGAAACAGGTACGAGTCCTGGCCGACATAGCCCATGCGCCGTCCGCTCACCGCCTCGGGCAGCCCGGACAGGTCCTGTCCGGCGATGGTGATGTGGCCGCTGGTCGGCTCCAGCAGCCGCGCCAGGACCAGCGCGAGCTGATCCTTGCCGCCGCCGGGCGGGCCGATGAGCGCGACATGATCCGCTATGTCGACCCGCAGGTTCACGCCGTCGAGCAGCTTGCCGTCGCCCTCCTCGAGCACGGTCACGTTGGTGATGACGATGCTGCCGTGCAGCGGCTCGACCGTCTGGATCGCCGCCTGCAGATGCTGCGGCTGCAGATTGTCGGGGCTGAACTGATCGATTACCTGGTCGTACTTGATCTGCACGTCCTGGCGCTGCTGGTCCCAGTCGATCAGCTCCTTCACCGGCCCCGGCAGGTCCTTGTAGGCGGCGATCACCGCCACCAGGCCGCCGATGTCGAGCCGGCCGGTGATCGCGAGATAGCCGCCGATCAGGTAGAACAGGAACGGCGTCATCTGGGCGAGCAGGTTGTTCAGGAACTTGATCGCGAACTTGCGCTGGTACAGCTCGAAGCGGATGCGGAAGATCTCGCCGAGCCGGGTCGCGATGTCCGCGCGCTCGTAGTTCGAGGTGTCGTGGGCGTGGATCTCGGCCATGCCGTCGATGGTCTCGGCGATGCGCCCGGCGAGCTGGCGCGCGGTGATCTGGCGCTCCTTTCCGAGCATCAGCACCCTCACCCGAAGCCGCGGGATCACCACCGCCTGCACGATCAGGATGCCGACCGTGACCAACCCGAGATAGACGCTCTGCCACAGGATGAAGAACAGCGCCGTGAGCGCCTGGCCGCCGAGAAACGCCGGCTGGACGAAGGCGTCGCCGATGAACCCGCCCAGGGGTTCCACCTCGTCCTTCACCATGGTGGCGATCTCGGCCTGCTTGACCTTGCGCAGATGGGCCGGGGGAAAGCGCAGCGACAGATCGAACAGCTCGAAGCGCAGGCGGCGCAGCATGCGCTCGCCCATGCGCCCCTTCCAGGTGTTGATCTGCAGCTTGAAGCCGCCATTGATCACGACCAGCAGCAGGAACAAGAGCGACAGCGCGACCAGGTAGGGGATACGCTCGAGCTCGAACCCGTTGAACAGGGTGAGGATGCCGTCACTGTCGAGCCAGCCGAGGAATTCCGGCAGCGGGATCCCGATCGACAGGAACGCCGCGGTCGAGCCCGGGCTGTCGAATCCGCCGCCCTGGATCGCCTTGTTGACGATGGTTTTCGGCAAGTCCAGGGAGAGGAAATAGAACGGCTGCGACAGCAGCACGACCAGGAGAATCAGCACCTGTTCCCGGCGGCTATGCCGAACGATGTACTTGAACAGATTGCGTTCCATACGCCCCCGACCCCGGCCCGCGCAGCGTTCGGCCCCGCCGGCGGTCGCACGGAACATGCCGTCGGCCGCCGAGTCGGCCGAATCTTAGCGGAGTTTGCCGGCCGGCGCGCCGGCCCTGTTCGCCCATGAAGTAGGGCGGCCGGGCGGACGACACCGCGGATTGCGTGGGGAGTCGCCCGACGGTCCGGGTTACGGTCCAATCCGTAAAGGCCGGGCCCCGGCGCCCGGCCACGCCCGGGCCCGCGTTGACCGACGCCCCGCAAGCGTCGGTCAAATCTTCGCTTTTCCGGACTTTGCGCCCTGTGCCATAGTCGCGTCCGGGGAGCATCCGTAACCGGGCAGGGACGAAGCCGCCATGAAGGAGACCCGGAGCAACATCCGGACGGGCGGGCGCGTTCTCATCTACAGTCACGATACGTTCGGCCTTGGCCATCTGCGCCGCTGCCGGGCGATCGCCCATGCGCTGGTCGAGCACAACAAGAACCTGTCGGTGCTGATTCTCACGGGCTCGCCGATCATCGGCAGCTTCGACTTCCGCGCGCGCGTCGATTTCGTGCGCGTGCCCGGGGTGATCAAGCTCAGGAACGGCGACTACACCTCGCTCAGCCTGCTGATCGACACCGAGCAAACCCTGGCGATGCGGGCCTCGATCATCCACCACACCGCCGACATCTTCGATCCCGACATCTTCATCGTCGACAAGGAGCCGCTCGGCCTGCGCGGCGAGGTCCATGACACGCTGATCATGCTGAAGGACCGCGGCGTGCCGCTGGTGCTCGGCCTGCGCGACGTGATGGACGAGCCCCATCTGCTGGCGCCGGAGTGGGAGCGCAAGAACGTGGTGCCGGCGCTCAGCGAGCTGTACGACGACATCTGGGTCTACGGCCTGCCCCAGGTGTGCGATCCGCTGGCCGGCATCGCGCTGCCGCGCTCGGTGCGCAAGAAGATGACCTATACCGGCTATCTCCGCCGCAAGCTGCCGCAGCAGGCGCCGGCCACGGCGCTGCAGAAGATCAGCGAGCCGTTCATCCTGGTCACCACCGGCGGCGGCGGCGACGGCGAGGCCGTGATCGACTGGGTGCTGAAGGCCTATGAGCACGATTCCGCGCTGCCCCATCCGGCGCTGCTGGTGCTCGGGCCGTTCATGCAGTCGGAGCGCCAGGCCGAGTTCCTGGCCCGCGCGGCCCGGCTCGACAAGGTCGAGGCGATCACCTTCGATGCCCAGATGGAGGCGCTGATGGCGCGCGCCCTCGGCGTCGTCGCGATGGGCGGCTACAACACGTTCTGCGAGATCCTGTCGTTCGACAAGCGCGGCCTGATCGTGCCGCGCACCCGTCCGCGCATGGAGCAGTTCATCCGCGCGGCGCGGGTGACCGATCTCGGCCTGGCCCGCATGCTGCCCGAGACCGGCGAGCGCGATCCCCACAAGATGGCGACCGCGCTCAGGGATCTGCCGCAGCAGCGGCTGCCCTCGGAGGTGGTGATTCCCGGCCTGATGGACGGCGAGGAGAACGTCAACCGGCTGGTCGACCAATGGCTGGCGCGCGGCCGGCGCGAGCGCCTGGGGCTGGCCAAGCGCTCGCGCTGACCTCCGGCGCGCGGCCCGCGCGCACTCCTGTCGGACGATCTCCTGGACTTCTCGGACCCGCGCCGGCGGCCGGCGGCCGGGTACTGCGTCCCTTCACCGCGGGAATGCCGCACCCGGCGCACCCGGCGCACCCGGCGCGTCGGCCCCAGGCTTCAGCGTGTCAGCCGGAATACTATCTCGCCGTCGCGGCGAGCAACGTAGCCATCCGCCTCGCGCTGCAGAACCAGGCAGCGCTCGCTGACGAGCAGTCCGGGCTTCAAGCATAGGCCGTCCGGCGTCGCCCGCCACTTCGGCGCCAGCGAAACCGGCCCGCCTTCGATGCGGCCGGTGCCGTCGCCGTGGAGCGTCAGTTGAAGCTCCGCGCCGTCGGCCGTCTGCATGATCCAGGGCTGACCGTCGGCAATGGCCGCCGCGGGCGAGTCGCCGGCCGGCGCCGCCGCCACCAGCCGGCCGAGAGCAAAGCCGATGGCGAGCACCGCCGCGGCGATCGTGGTCCGGCCGGAACGTGGCATTGCGGACAGCGTGGCTCTCCAGTCCAAGGGTGGGAACGGGCGCGCGGTTCAGGGGGCGGATTGGGTCGCTTGGGCGGCGAGACCGCGGGCCTCGGCGAGGATCTGTCGTGCCGCCTGGCTGAGGCGCGCGGACTTGTCGGCCCCAGCCGCCATGTCGGGCGCTTCGGCCGCGTCATCCGGGTCGCCGTTCCCGACGCGGTCCGGACTCGCGGAAGCGCCGCCCGATGGCCGTCCGGAGGAGCCCGCGGGTCCGGCCTCGCCGCCGTCGAGGCGCCCGTCGCGCAGCATGAAGATCCGATCGAAGCGGTCGAACACCTTTTCGTCGTGGGTGACCACCAGAATGGCCGCCTGTTGCTCGAGCGCGACCTTGCGCAGCAGATCCATCACGATGCCGGCCCGGTGCGAGTCGAGTGCGGCCGTCGGTTCGTCGGCCAGGATGATTCGCGGCCGGTTGGCGAGGGCCCGCGCGATGGCGACCCGCTGCGCCTCGCCGCCCGACAGGCTGGCGGGGAGCGCTCCGCTCCGGTTGCCGACCTGGAGATAGTCGAGGAGCGCGCCGGCGCGACGGCGACTCTCGGACGGCTCGACGCCGGCGATGTCGAGGACGACGGCGACGTTCTCCAGGCTGGTGAGGAACGGCAGAAGATTGTGGAACTGGAAGATGAAGCCGATCTTCTCCAGGCGCAGCCGCCGGAGGTCGCGGCGCAGCCAGCGGCCGTCGTAGACCGGCTCGCCGTCGAGCAGCATTCGGCCGGCGCTCGGCTCGACGATGCAGCCGACCACGTTGAGCAGCGTGCTCTTTCCGGAGCCGCTGGGACCGAGGAGCCCGACGACCTCGCCGGGTTGGACGGCGATGCTCACCTCGCGCAGCGCGTCGACCCGGGCCGCGCCCTCGCCAAAATGCTTTGAGATCCGATCCAGCCGAACCAGCGGCTGGCGCGCGGGGTCCGCCGTCATCGGCTCAGCCCCCCAACGCCGTTGCCGGGTCCACCTTGAGCGCCAGGCGGACGCCGAGACCGCTCGAGAGCAGGCAGACCAGCAGCACGGCGACGGCCAGGACGAGGCCATCCTGCGGCTCAAGAATGACCCGGCGAGGAAAATAGTCCTTGGCTGTCGCGATGATGGCGGCACCGACCCCGAAACCGATCACCCCCATGGCCAGGGCCTGTTGGACGATCAGCCCGACGATCGTGCGGTCCGGCGCACCGATCAGCTTCAGCGTCGCGATCTCGCGCAGCTTGTCCATGGTCATGGTGTAGATGATGAGCGCGATGATCACCGCCGAGACGGTGAGCAGGATGCCGGTGAAGAGGCCGATCTGCCGGCGCGCGCGCTCGACGACCGACTGGGTGAGGATGCCCTCCTGCTCGTCCTGAGTCATGGCCGAGAGGTGCTTCCAGCGCCGCACCGACTCGGCGACGCTTGTGGCCTCGACGCCGGCCGCCAGCCGCGCGATGACGGCGTTCACCGTATCGGTGTCGACGAAGGGGGTCCGGCCGGCAGCGAGCTGGCGCTCCCGTTCCTGCCGCGCCGCAGGGGGCTCGAGATCGAACTGCAGTTTCTGGGAATCGCGCAGCGTCATGTAGACGACCGGATCGCCACCCGACGCGACCTGGTTGTCGGTGAGGCCTACCACAGTGAAGAAGTCGCGACCGAGGGCCAGGCGGTCGCCGATCGCGAGCCCGCTGCGCCGATCGGCGATCAGTTCGAAATGGCTGCGCGCGATCAGTCGTCCGGCGATTAGCCGCGCCGGCCCGCCGGGCCGGGTCGGCTCGTATCCGACCACGTAGAGCCGGATCTTCCGGCCGCCCTGAACCGCCTCGACCGACTGGTAGGTGACCGACCCGGCGGCGGCGACCCCGGCAATCCGCGCCACCGCTTCGCGCGTGTCTCCCGACAAGCGCGACGATTCGGCGAACGGGCCGCGCGTGCCCGCCTCGACGATCCAGACCTCGGCCGCAGGGGTCCGCACCAGCGCCAAGGCATCATCGACCAAGCCACGGTAGATCCCGATCATCGACAGCACCGTGCCGAGCAGCAGGCTCAGGCCAATGCAGGTCAAGAGGAATCGGCCGAGCTTGTGCCGCACGTCGCGATAGGCGAGGTTCATGATGCTGCGCCGGCTGCGGCTGCCGCAGTTTCGCTCGCTGTCGACGTCACTCGTGCCGCCCGCCCGACCCGCAGCCCGGGACGCAGTTCGGTGAGCACCGCCACATCGGGCGGCAGCTCGTCGGCGATGGCGATGCGGCCGTCGAGCGTACGCTCCCCGAATGTCACCGATCTTTGCGCAAGCTGTCCGTCCTCCACCGTCCAGACGCGGCCGGTCCGGCCGTCGAATTCCTGGACCGCACTCTCCGGGACCAGGATGGCGCGGGCGATGCTGCTTTTCCGGATCACCACCTCGGCCTGTTCGCCCAGATGGAACTGCCGGGGGCATGAATCACAGGTGACATGCACGCGCCGCTCCTCGCTCACCCGATCGCTTTCGATGTCGATCCGGGCGACGGATCCGGCGAACACCTGCTGCGGCAAGGACCGCAGACGAATCTCGGCGCGCTGACCGACCTGAAGCCCGCCGGCCCGAGCCTCGTCGACATAGGCACGCACCCAGATGGTCGTCGGGTCGACGAAGGTGAACAGCGTCTGGCCGGCGCTGAGGGCGGCGCCGAGTTCGGCGTGGCGTTTGACGACGACGCCTTCGTAGGGCGCCGTGAGCGTGTAGTATCGAGTCAGCGCGTCTTCGAGATGGGCGTTGGCGCGCGCGTCCTCGAGCGCCGCGGCGGCGAGATCGACCTCGCTCTGCGCCACCGTGACGTCGGCGGCCGCGACCTCGGCCGCCGTCTGCGCTTCCTCGGCGGCCTCGACCGAGACGGTGCCGCGAGTCACCAGTTCCTGCCGTCGCGTGTTGATCCGCAGTTTCTCGTGCAGGATCGCGTTAGCCCGTCCGAGCCGCGCGTTCGCCTGCTCGAGGGCCGCCCGAGCCAGCGCGACGCCGGCCGCGGCCTTGGCCAGCCGGGCCTCCTGGGCTCCGCTCTCGAGGCGGGCGACGATGCCGCCGGCCGAAACCCTGTCGCCATGATCGACCGCCAGATCGATCAGCGTTCCGCCGACCTGGAAACCGATCTCCGACAGAACCCGTGCTTCGACAGTCCCCAGCCCGTAGACCTCGACGGCCGCATTCTCGGCCGGCATCGCCACCGTCACCGGCAGCGGTCGCAACCAATGGTACGCGGCAGCCGCGGCGGCCACGGCGACGAAGCCGAGCGCGACCAGGGCCGATGTGCGGTATCTGCGGAGTTGCATGGCGATACCTCTAGCGCCTCGCCGCGGGATCGCGGCCGAAGCTCTGCAGCAGCAGATCCACCAGGCCAAGCCCTTCGGCGACAAGGTCGAAGCGCTGTCGGGTCACGGTCCAGCGCAGGATCGTGCCTTGGACGACCGACATGACCAGGGCGGCGAGCTGCGCCGCTTCGATGCCGTCTCGGATGCTGCCGTCCGCCTGGGCGGCGTCGAGCTGGCGCGTCAGACGCTGATGAAAGGTCCCGACCAGCGTCTCGAACGCTTGGCGAAGCGCTTCGTTCTCGCTGTGGAGGGTGCGGGAGAACAGGATGGCGGGGATCGCCGGTGTCGCGTTGACCAATATCAGCTGTCCCTGGACCATCTTGCGCACGCGCTCGGTCGGCGTCGCTTCCGACTCCGCACCTTCCCAGACACCGGTCAGCCGCTGCGCGATCCAGCCGGCGACGGCGAGCCAAAGCCGGCCCTTGGACGGAAAGTGCCGGAAGATCGCCGGCTGCGAGATGCCGACGGCAGCGGCAACCGAGTCCAGGCTCAGACGATCCGGGCCGGCGCTGGCCGCAAGCCGTACCGTGGCTTCGACGATCTCGGCCTGGCGCTCGGCGGCGGGCTTGCGGGATTGCACGGGGCAACACTCCAGTTAGTTAGCAGTAACTCACTTAGCTTCCGCATCGGCGTTGCGCAACAGCGACCGTCAGCGGCAAACTGTCGCTCCCGACACGCGCTCGGCACGCTCTTGCGCGCCGCGGGATCGCGGGTGGCCGCACCCTCCCGGGGCGTCGGCCCGGTGTCCCGTGGACGAGGTGAAAGACGACTTCCGACTGCTCGACCACATGCCGGCGCCGGCATCCGCGGGCGCCGATTTTCCCCGGATTCCCCCGTCCCGGTTCTGCTAGAAGGGCGGGCGGAAGCTGGATCTTGCCGTTTTGGATTCCTGCCGTGGCCAATGACGCCGTCCCGGATCGCGATACCCGGCTCCGCCCCGCCCCGGCCGGCGGCCCGGTGGTGTTCGTGCTCAAGGGCTATCCGCGGCTGTCCGAGACCTTCATCGCCCAGGAGATCCTGGCGCTCGAGCGCCGCGGCCTCGACATTCGCATCGTTTCCCTGCGCCGGCCGACCGACCGCCAGATCCACCCGGTGCATCGCGAGATCGCGGCGCCCGTGAGCTATCTCCCGGAATACCTGTATCAGGCGCCGCTGCGGGTGCTGCGATCCTGGTGGCGGGTCCGCCGGCGGCCCGGCTACCGGCCGGCGCGGCGGGCCTGGGTCGCCGATCTGCGGCGCGATTTCACCGCCAATCGCGGCCGCCGGTTCGGCCAGGCCCTGGTGCTGGCGGCCGAGCTGCCGGCCGGCACCAGCCGGCTGCACGCCCATTTTCTGCACACCCCGGCCTCGGTCGCGCGCTACGCCGCGCTGGTCGCCGGCCTGAACTGGAGCTGCTCGGCCCACGCCAAGGACATCTGGACCACGCCCGAGTGGGAGAAGCGGGAGAAGCTCGCCGCGCTCGACTGGCTGGTGACCTGCACCCGCGCCGGCTTCGAGCACCTGGCCGCGCTGGCCCCGGCCCGGGCCGCCGCCGGGGCGCTCGCCCTGGTCTACCATGGCCTGGATTTCCGCCGCTTCCCGGCGCCGGCCGCTTCGGCCGATCCCGGCCGCGACGGCACCGACGCCGGCCGGCCGGTGCGGCTGCTGGCGGTCGGGCGGGCGGTCGAGAAGAAGGGCTTCGACGATCTGCTGGCGGCGCTGGCGCGGCTGCCCCGCGAGCTGCAGTGGCGCCTGCGCCATGTCGGCGGCGGGCCGCTGGGCGAGGCGCTGAAGGCTCAGGCCGCGGCGGCCGGCCTGGCCGAGCGCATCGACTGGCTGGGCGCCCAGCCGCAGGAGCGCGTGCTCGCGGAGTACCGCGCGGCCGATCTGTTCGTGCTGCCCTGCCGGGTGGCGCCCGACGGCGACCGCGACGGGTTGCCGAACGTGCTGATGGAGGCGCAGAGCCAGCGCCTTGCCGTCGTTTCCACCGTGGTGTCCGGCGTGCCGGAACTGGTCGAGCACGGCCACACCGGCCTGCTGGTGCCGCCGCGCGCGCCCGACGACCTGGCGGCGGCGCTGGCGGCGCTGATCGCGGATCCGGCGCGGCGCGGCGCGCTGGGTGCGGCGGGGCATGCCCGGGTGCGCAGCCGGTTCGACATGGCGGCGGGCATCGCCGCGCTGGCCGCGCGCTTCGGCCTGGCCGGCGCCGAACCGGCCGACGCCCCACAAGTCGCGGTCGAGCCGGATGCCGGCCGCCGACGCGCGGTACCGGGCTGATGCGCGTCGCCTTCTACGCCCCGCTCAAGCCGCCCGATCACCCCGTGCCGTCGGGCGACCGGCGCATGGCTCGGCTGCTGCTGGCGGCGCTGCGCCAGGTCGGGCACCGGGTCGAGCTGATGAGCCGGCTGCGCGCCTATGACGGCGCCGGCGACCGCGCCCGGCAGGAGCGCATTCGCGCCCAGGGCGACGCGATCGCGGCCCGCCTGATCGCCCGCCTTCTGGCCGCGCCGGAAGACCGGCGGCCCGAGGCCTGGCTCACCTATCATCCCTACTACAAGGCGCCGGACTGGCTCGGGCTCGCGGTGGCGGCCGCGCTCGACATCCCCTATCTCGTCGCCGAGGCGTCCCATGCGCCGAAGCGGTCCGAGGGGCCGTGGGCGATCGGGCACGCGGCGAGCGCGGCGGGCGTGATGGCGGCCGACTGCGTGCTGTGCCTGAACCCGGCGGATGTCGCCTGCCTGCTGCCGCTGGTGCGCGACCGCAGCCGGGTCATCCAGTTGGCGCCGTTTCTCGACCCCGAGCCATATCGCCGCGTCACCCGCGGGGCGGCGCGGTCCGAGCTGGCGGCGCGCCTCGGTCTCGACGCCGGGCCGCCCTGGCTGCTCGCCGTCGGGATGATGCGCGAGGGCGACAAGCTGAGATCCTACCGCATCCTGGGCGACGCCCTGGCACGGCTGCTCGAGCGCGACTGGCGGCTGATCGTGGTCGGCGGCGGCAAGGCAGAGGCGGCGGTGACCGCGGCGCTGGCGCCGCTCGGAAGCCGCGTCGCCCGGCTCGGCGCCCTGGCGCCGGACGCGCTGGCGCCGGTCTACGCCGCCGCCGACATGCTGGCCTGGCCGGCGATCAACGAAGCCTACGGCATGGCGCTGCTCGAGGCCCAGGCCAGCGGCCTGCCGGTGGTGGCCGGCGCCAGCGGCGGCGTCGCCGCGATCGTCGAGGACGGCCATACCGGCCTGCTGACCCCGCCCGGCGAGGTCGCCGCCTTTGCCGCCGCCACCGCCCGGCTGCTCGACGACGCCAATCTACGGGCGGCCATGGGCGCCGCCGCCCGCCGCCGGGTTGCCCTGCAGCACGGCATCACCGCCGCCGCCCGGCAGCTCGACGCGGCGCTGTCCGCTTCCGTCGCGTCGTACGGGCGCCGCGCCGGCGCCGCGGTCGCGCGCCCGGCGGGGTGAGCGTGGCTGACCGCGCCATCGCCGTGGCGCTGATGCGCCATGGCCCGACCGCCTGGAACGCGGCGCGCCGGCTGCAGGGCCGCACCGACGTGGCGTTGTCGCCCGAGGGCCGCGAAGCGGTGCGCGGCTGGCGGCTGCCGGAGACCCCGGAAATCGACTGGCGGCAGCGCCACTGGCTGGCCAGTCCGCTGCGGCGCTGCCGCGAGACCGCCGAGATCATGCTGCGCAGCATGGAGTGCAGCATGAAACCGCCGCCGCTGGCGATCGAGCCGCGCCTGATCGAGCGCGGCTTCGGCGCGTGGGAAGGCCAGACCCTGGCCGATCTGCGCGCCCGCCATGGCGCAAAAATGGCGGAATGGGAGGCGAAAGGCTGGGATTTCCGGCCGCCGGGAGGCGAGAGTCCGCGCGACGTGCTGCAGCGCAACATGGAATTGCTGCAGGACATGCTGCAGCAGGGCCGCAGCATTTTCTGCGTCACCCATCGCAGCGTGCTGCGCGCCATCCATGCCGCCGCCTGCGGCTGGGACATGCTGGGACAGCCGCCCGCGAAGCTGGCCGACGGCTGTGTCCACCAGTTCCGCTTCTCCGCCGCCGGGCTGGCGGTCGAGCGGCTGAACCTGCCGCTGGCGGCGGCCGGCGCCCCGGCCTGCCCCGAGCGGTCGCCATGAACCGCGGTGCGCCGCCGCGCCTGATGTTCCACGTCCAGCATCTCCTGGGCATCGGCCATCTCAGGCGGGCGGCGGCGATCGCCCGGGCGCTCGGCAATGCCGGGATCGCGGTCACCGTGGCGGCCGGCGGCGAACCGGTCGAGGGCGTCGATTTCGGCGCCGCCGAGACGGTGCAGCTGCCGCCGGCGCGGGCCGCCGACGCCGGCTTCGCCACGCTGCTCGATGGCGCCGGCCGGCCGGTCGACGACGCCTGGTGGGCGGCGCGGGCGGCGGCGCTGCTGGCGCTGTTCGCGGCGCGGGCGCCCGACATGCTGCTGATCGAGCTCTATCCGTTCGGCCGGCGCGCCTTCCGCCGCGAGCTGCTGCCGCTGCTCGAGGCGGCGGCTGCACGGCGGCCCCGGCCGCTGATCCTGTGCTCGCTGCGCGACATCCTGGTCGACAAGCACCGGCCCGGCCCCGAAAGCGCCAAGCGGGTGGCCGAGACGGTGGCGCTGGTGCGGCGGTTCTTCGACCGGGTGCTGGTCCACGGCGATCCGCGCCTGGCGCCCCTGGAGCTGAGCTTTCCCGGCGCGGCGGAGATCGCCGGGCGGCTGGCCTATACCGGCTACGTGGTCGAGCTTCCGGCGGCAGCGGATAGTGCGGAGGCCGGCGCGGAGACCGGCGAGGTGCTGGTTTCGGCCGGCGGCGGCGCGGTCGGCGGCGCCCTGCTGCGCGCCAGCCTGGCGGCGCGTCCGCTGACCGGGCTGGCCGGGCGGCCCTGGCGGCTGGTCACCGGACTCAACCTGCCGGCGACCGAGGCCGTGGCGCTGGCGGCCGCGGCGCCGCCCGGGGTGACGATCGAGCGCCATCGGCCGGACCTGGCCGGGCTGTTCGGGCGCTGCGCCGTCTCGGTCTCCCAGGGCGGCTACAATACGGTGATGGAACTGATCGCCGCCCGCGCCCGCGCCGTGGTGGTGCCGTTCGCGGCGCCCGGCGAGGGCGAGCAGACCCGGCGCGCGCGCCTGCTGGCGGCGCGCGGCCTGATCACCCTGGCGGAAGGCGCCGAGACGGCACCGGAGCGGCTCGCCGCGGCGATCGATTCGGCAGCGCAACGAGATCGCCCGGCGCCCGGCGCGCTCGATCTCGAGGGCGCGGCGGCCAGCGCGCGGCTGATCCGCGGCCTGGTGCGGGCGTGACCGCGGGCGAACCCACGGGCGATTCCACGCGCGATTCCTGGGCGGCGCTCGATCGTGAGCTCGCGCTGTGGGCCGCCGCCGGGCGCACGGCCACCCTGTGGTGGCGCGACGACGACGCCGCCGATGCCGGCCCGGCGCTCGACCGGCTGCTCGATATCGCGGCGCAGCATGGCGTGCCGCTGGCGCTCGCGGTGATTCCCGACGCGGCAACCCCGGCGCTGGCCGGCCGGCTGGCCCGCGCCGGCGCCGGGGTCGCCGTGCTGCAGCACGGCTTCGCCCATCGCAACCATGCGCAGGCACCGGCGAAGAAGGCCGAGCTCGGGGCCGGGCGTCCGGCCGCGGCGGCGCTGGCGGAGCTGCACACCGGCCGCATCCGTCTGGCGGCGCTGTGCGCCGATATCGGCGACCGGCCGCTGCCGGTCGTGGTGCCGCCGTGGAACCGGATCGCGCCCGAGGTGGTGGCCGGGCTGGCCGGCGCCGGTTTCGCCGGGCTGTCCAGCTTCGGCGCGCGGACCGGCGCCCGGCCGGCCCCCGGCCTGCTGCAGGTCAACGCCCATGTCGACATCGTCGACTGGCACGGCGGCCGCGGTTTCGTCGGCGAGGCCGTCGCGCTGGGTCGGATGGTGGACCATCTCGCCGCGCGCCGGCTGGGCCGGGTCGACGAAACCGAGCCGACCGGCCTGATGAGCCATCATCTCGCCCATGACGCGGCCTGCTGGCGGTTCTGCGACCGGCTGGCCGCCCGCGTCGCCGGCCAGCGCGCCGCCATCTGGCTCGACGCGCCGAGTATCTTTAACATGCCGCCCGACGGCGACTTGCCGTAAGAAGAGCGCCGGCGGCGACCGGCGCCGCCGCGCCAGGGAGTGACGTGCGACACATGACGCGCATTCATCGCTATCCCGTCCGCACGCTTATGGCCGATTATGGCCGGGGGGTCGCGGGTGCCGGTGTCAGCGCCGGGTTCTGGGCGCTGTCGCCGGTGGCGGTGTATTCGATGGTGCTGTTCGGGGGGCTCACCGCGTTGTTCCTGATGTTCACGCTGCGCACCGCGATGCGCCAGCGGCTGCGCGTTGCCGCCGACGAGGCCCGAATCGGCGTCGCCGGAGGCATGGCCCTGGCCTGGGACCGGCTCGACCGCCTGCAGCTGCGCTACTACGCGGTGCGGCGCAACAAGGGCAATGGCTGGATGACGCTGAGCCTGGGCGCCGACGGCCGGCGGCTCAGCCTCGATTCGACGCTCGACGGTTTCGACGAGGTGGTCGCCCGCGCGACCGCCGCGGCGCGGGCCAACCGACTGGCGCTGAACGACGCGACGCGCGCCAATCTGGCGGCGCTCGGCCATGCGGTCGAGGAGCCGTCGGAAATCGAGCTGTCCGCCGCGGAGGCCGGCCGGTGAACGATCTGCTGCGGGTCGAGGACCTGGCGGTTTCGTTCCGGGTCGCCGAAGGCGAGATCCACGCGGTGCGCGGCGTCTCGTTCCGGGTGCCGCCCGGCGGCTCGGTCGCCCTGGTCGGCGAGTCCGGCTCGGGCAAGTCGGTGGTCAGCCAGGCGATCATGGGCATCCTGCCGAACGTCGCCGAGATCCGGCGCGGCCGGATCCTGTTCAACGATCCCGGCGATCCCGCGGCCGGCCGGCCGGCGCTCAGCACCGACATCGCGACCCTGCCGCGCGACAGCCCGCAGATGCGGACGATCCGCGGCGGCCGCATCTCGATCATCTTCCAGGAGCCGATGACCTCGCTGTCGCCGGTGCACAGCATCGGCGACCAGATCGGCGAGGCCCTGCACCTGCACCGCAAGGCGAGCGCCGCCGCGGGCCGCGAGCTGACCGCCGACATGCTGCGCCTGGTCGGCTTCGCGAACCCGAAGGACGCGCTCGGCATCTATCCCTTCGAGCTGTCCGGCGGATTGCGACAGCGCGCGATGATCGCCATGGCGCTGATTTGCCGGCCGGCGCTGCTGATCGCCGACGAACCGACCACCGCCCTCGACGTCACCATCCAGGCGCAGATCCTGAAGCTGGTGCGCGACCTGCAGCACGAGCTGGGCATGGCCCTGCTGCTGATCACCCACGATCTCGGCGTGGTCGCCAACACCGCCGAGGAGGTGGTGGTGATGTATCACGGCCAGGTGATGGAATCGGGCACCCTGGACGACATCTTCGCCGCCCCGAAGCACCCCTATCTCAAGGCGCTGCTGGCGGCGGTGCCGCGCTTCCACATGGCGCCGGGCGAGCGGCTGGTGCCGATCCGCGAGATCAAGCCGGCCGAGGCCGGCCGCCTGCTGGTGGAGAAGGAGCCCTGGCCCGAGGGCGCCGACGCCGCCGGCCCGCTGCTCGCCGTGCACCACCTGACCAAGACCTTCGTCACCCGCGGCAATGCCGGGCTGTTCAGCAGCGGTACGGCCGCGCCCAAGCTCGCGGTCGACGACGTGAGCTTCGACATCAAGCGCGGCGAATGCCTGGGCCTGGTCGGCGAATCCGGCTGCGGCAAGACCACGGTCAGCAAGCTGATCATGCGGGCGCTGACGGCCGACAGCGGCGAGGTCGCGTTCAACGATCGCGGACGGCTGGTCGACGTGTTCAAGCTCGGCAGCGATCCCCTGATGGCGTTCCGCCGCCGCATCCAGTTCATCTTCCAGGACCCCTACGGCTCGCTCAACCCGCGCATGACGGTGTTCGAAATCATCAGCGAACCCTTGGTGATCCACGGCATCGGCAATGCCGCGAGCCGGGGCGAGGCGGTGAAGGAGCTGATGCAGCTGGTCGGCCTCGACGTGCGCCACCTCAAGCGCTACCCGCACAGCTTTTCCGGCGGCCAGCGCCAGCGCATCGGCATCGCCCGGGCGCTCGCGCTCAGGCCCGACATCATCATCTGCGACGAGCCGGTTTCCGCCCTCGACGTCTCGATCCAGGCGCAGATCCTGAACCTGCTCAAGGACCTCCAGGACAAGCTCGGCCTCACCTATCTCTTCATCTCGCACAATCTCGCGGTGGTCGACTACATCGCCGACCGGATCGCGGTGATGTGCGCCGGCAAGCTGGTCGAGCTGGCGCCCTCCGCGGTGCTGTTCCGCAACCCGCTGCATCCCTACACCCGCGCACTGCTGTCGGCGGTGCCCGAGCCCGATCCGCGCTATCGCCTCGACTTTTCGAAGCTGATGGCCGATCGCGCCTCGGACCCGTCGGCCTGGCCGGCGCCCTTCACCGTGAACGGCGCCACCGGGCCGCATCTGATCGATGTCGGCGAGGGTCATTTCGTGCGCGCCACCGAAGCGCCGGCGGAGGCGAGGGTCGCATGAACAGGCTCGGCCGCACGCTCGCCGTCCTGGCGGTGCTGGTCGCCGTCACCGGCACCACGGCGGCAACCGGCACCCAGACCCAGCCGGCGCAGTATCATGAGGCGCCGGTCCTCGCGGCGCAGGTCGCGGCCGGCGTGCTGCCGCCGCTCGCCGAACGGCTGCCGGCGCGGCCCGCGGTCGCCGGCATGGACTGGCCGGGGCAGACCATCGGCCGCTATGGCGGGCAGCTCGACATGCTGATGGCCTCGACCAAGGACACCCGCATCATGACCGTCTACGCCTATGCGCGGCTGGTGGTGTACGACCGGAACCTCGACATCGTCGCCGACCTGGTCGAGTCCTTCGAGGTCGAGGACGAGCGCAGCTTCACCTTCCACCTGCGGCCCGGCCACAAATGGTCCGACGGCGCGCCGTTCACCACCGAGGACTTCCGCTACTACTGGGACGACGTCGCCAACAACGAGGCGCTGTCGCCGACCGGCCCGCCGATCGCCCTGCTGGTCGACGGCCAGCCGCCGCAGATCGACATCATCGACGAGACCACGATCCGCTATAGCTGGGCGAAGCCCAATCCCGGCTTCCTGCCGGCCCTGGCCGGCGCCTATCCGCTCTACATCTACCGGCCGAGCGCCTATCTCAAGCAGTTCCACGAGGACTACGCCGATCCCGAGGAGCTCAAGAAGCGGGTCAAGGAGGCCAAGCAGCGCGACTGGGCCGGCGTCCACAACAGCAAGGACAACATGTACCGGAACGACAACCAGGACCTGCCCACCCTGGATCCCTGGATGTTGGTCACCAAGCCGCCGTCCGAACGCTTCGTGTTCGAGCGCAACCCGTATTATTTCCGCGTCGACGTCGACGGCAACCAGCTGCCCTATATCGATCGCGTGGTGTTCTCGATTGCCGACAGCAAGCTGGTGCCGGCCAAGACCGGCGCCGGCGAATCCGACCTGCAGGCGCGCTATCTGCGCTTCGACAACTACACATTCCTGAAGATCGGCGAGGCGCGCAGCGACTATCGCGTGCTGCTGTGGGGCACCGAGACCGGGTCCCAGGTGGCGCTGTATCCCAATCTCAACGTCAGCGATCCCGTGTGGCGCGCGCTGCTGCGCGACGTGCGCTTCCGCCGCGCCCTGTCGCTCGGCATCGACCGGCACGAGATCAACCAGGTGATCTATTACGGCCTGGCCGACGAACAGAACAACACGGTGCTCAAGGACAGCCCGCTCTATCGCGCGGCGTACGCCCATGACTGGGCGGTGTACGATCCGGCCGAGGCGAGCCGGCTGCTCGACGAGATCGGCCTTACGGTGCGCGATGGCGAGGGCATACGGCTGATGCCCGACGGCAATCCACTGGTGGTGGTGGTGGAGACCGCCGGCGAGAGCACCGAGCAGACCGACGTGCTGGAGCTGATCGGCGACACTTGGCGCGGCATCGGCGTCAAGCTGTTCACCAAGCCGTCGCAGCTCGAAGTGCTGCGCAACCGGATCTTCGCCGGCCAGACCATCATGTCGGTGTGGACCGGCCTCGAGAACGGCCTGCCGACCGCGGACATGAGCCCGTGGGAGTTGGCGCCGACCACGCAGCAGCAGCTCATGTGGCCGAAATGGGGCCAATACCTGGAGACCAAGGGCGAGTCCGGCGAGGAGATCGACCTGCCGGAGGCCGAAGAGCTCCACGACCTGCTGCAGGACTGGACCTCCGCCGCCAGCCGCGAGCAGCGCCGGACGATCTGGCACGACATGCTGCAAATCTTCGCCGACCAGGTGTTCACCATCGGCACCGTCGCCAACGTGCCGCAGCCGGTGGTGGTCGACCGCCGGCTGCGCAACGTGCCGGAGAAGGGCATCTATGGCTGGGATCCCGGCGCGCATTTCGGGATCTACAAGCCGGACTGCTTCTGGTTCGACGACGCGCAACAGGGCCAGGACACCGCGGCGCAGTAGCGGCGCGGTCCGGCGGCAAGACAGGCAGCGGGGCGACGGGACGATGCTCGGATATGTGGTGAACCGGCTGCTGACGATGATCCCGACGCTGATCGTGATCAGCATGCTGGTGTTCGTGATCATCCAGGCGCCGCCCGGCGACTATCTCAGCACCTACATCAACGAGCTGCAGAGCCAGGGCGAGGCGGTCGATCCCGACAAGATCGTATTCCTGCGCGCCCAGTACGGCCTCGATAAGCCGTTCTACATCCAGTACCTGTACTGGGTCGGCGGCCTGCTCCAGGGCGATCTCGGCTATTCCTTCGAGTACAGCCTGCCGGTCGAGGACGTGGTCGGCGACCGGCTGCTGCTCACCATCATCGTCTCCGCCGCCACCATCATCTTCATCTGGGTGGTGTCGTTCCCGATCGGCATCTACTCGGCGACCCACCAGTACAGCATGGGCGATTACGGCCTGACCTTCCTGGGGTTCATCGGCCTGGCCACGCCCAACTTCCTGCTCGCCCTGGTGCTGCTCTATTTCGCCAACGTCACCTTCGGCACCTCGATCGGCGGGCTGATGGATCCGAACTACATCGACGCCCCCTGGAGTCTCGGCAAGGTCGGCTCGGTGCTCGAGCATCTCTGGGTGCCGGTGCTGGTGATCGGCACCTCGGGCACCGCCGGCATGATCCGCCGGCTGCGCGCCAACCTGCTCGACGAGCTGCAGAAGCAGTACGTGGTGACCGGCCGGGCCAAGGGTCTGCCGCCGGGCCGGCTGCTGGTCAAGTATCCCCTGCGCATGTCGCTCAACCCGTTCATCTCCGATATCGGCAGCCTGCTGCCCGAGGTGGTGTCGGGGGCGGTCATCGTCTCGGTGGTGATGTCGCTGCCGACCACCGGGCCGATGCTGCTCGGCGCGCTGCAGAGCCAGGACATGTACCTGGCCGGATCGTTCCTGATGTTCCTGGCGCTGCTGACCGTGATCGGCGTGTTCCTGTCCGACCTCGCCCTCGCGGTCCTCGATCCGCGCATCCGGCTGAGCGGCGGAGTCAGCAAGTGACGCCGCCGGGCGAGAGCGCCGACGCCATGCGCACACCGATCCCGCACCAGGTTTCCACCGCGCCATTCGATCCCCTGTCGGTCGAGCAGATGTCGGTGGAGCAGGAGCGCTACTACATGGCGTCGCAGTGGCGCATGATGTGGTGGAAGTTCCTGCGCCATCGGGTGGCGGTCGTTTCCGGCGCCATCCTGCTGGTGATGTACGCCTCGATAGTTATCGTCGAGTGGCTGTCGCCCTACAACCTGCATTCGCGCCATGTCGACTTCATCTTCGCGCCGCCGCAAGCCGTGCATCTGTTCCACGAGGGCACGTTCGTCGGGCCGTTCGTCTATGGCTACAGCTATCGCCTCAACATGGACAACCTGAAGCGCGAGTACACGCCGGACCCGACCCAGGTCCAGCCGATCCGCTTCTTCTGCCGCGGCGACAGCTACGAGTTCTGGGGCCTGTGGAAGGGCAACTTCCACGTCGTCTGCCCGGCCGAGGGCGGCACGTTGTTCGTCGCCGGCACCGACCGGCTCGGCCGTGACGTGCTCTCGCGCATGATCTACGGCGCCCGCATCTCGCTCACCATCGGCCTGTTCGGCGTCGCCGTCAGCTTCATCCTCGGCGTCGTCATCGGCGGACTGGCCGGCTATTACGGCGGCTGGATCGACAACGTCTCGCAACGGCTCATCGAAGTGCTGCGCTCGCTGCCGCACGTGCCGCTGTGGCTCGCGCTGTCCGCCATCCTGCCGGTGACCTGGAGCCCGATGCTGGTCTTCTTCGGGATCACCATCATCCTCGGCCTGCTCGACTGGACCGGCCTGGCGCGCGCCGTGCGCTCCAAGCTGCTGGCCCTGCGCGAGGAGGATTTCTGCGTCGCCGCCCAGCTGATGGGCGCGCGGCCGGCCCGCATCATCGGGCGTCATCTGCTGCCGAGCTTCGCCAGCCACCTGATCGCCTCGGTCACCCTGTCGGTGCCGTCGATGATCCTGGGCGAGACCGCGCTGTCGTTCCTGGGGCTCGGCCTGCGACCGCCGATCACCAGCTGGGGCGTGCTGCTGAACGAGGCGCAGAACATCAACGTGGTCGCGCTCTATCCCTGGCTGATGCTGCCGGTGGCCAACGTCATCATCGTGGTGCTGGCGTTCAACTTCCTGGGCGACGGGCTGCGCGACGCGGCCGACCCGTACAAGTAGCCGGGACGCCCCCCAGGCGCCGCTACTCCGCGACTACCACCAGGTCGAGCGGCCGGGCCATGCCTTCGATGCGCGACCCGGCGATGGCGCGCGGCGCGGCGGCCGGGCGGAAGCCCTGCGCGCGGGCGAGATCGAAGGCCGCCTGGGTCGCCAGGCCGCGGGTGCCGAGCGTCTTGTTGTGCTTCTCGAGCTTGGCCGACAGGTTCACGGCGTCGCCGATTACCGTGTATTCCAGCCGGTTCTCGTCGCCGACCGCGCCGAACACCACGCGGCCGGCGGCGACCGCGCCGTTGACGGCGAGGGCGGGGCGCCCCCCCCCCCCCCCCGGGGGGGGGCGCGGCGCCGGGGGGGGGGGCGCCGCGGCGCCGCGCCGGCGCGGGTCCAGGCCTCGGCGGCGGCGAGCGCCGCGTCGAGCGCGCGCAGCGCGTCGGCGGCATAGCCCGGGCTGGCCAGGGCGGCCCCGAAGCTCGCCATGATGCCGTCGCCCAGGAACTTGTCGATGGTGCCGCCATGGCGCTGGATGATCGGCACCATCGCCGCCTGGTACTCGGTCAGAGTCTGCATCACCAGGTCCGGCGGCAGGTCGCGCGCGCACATCGTGAAGCCGCGGATGTCGAGATTGAGGATCGCCACGTCGCGCGATTCGCCGTGACCGGCGGCGAGCTCGTGGCCGGTGGCGGTGATGCGGGCCGCGACTTCCGGGTCGAAGAAGCGCGACAGGTCGCGCTTGGCCAGCCCCTCGACGACGGCGCGCTGCAGCAGCGCGCGGCCGCGCATCAGCGCGACACCGAGGATCGCGGTGAACGCCAGGATCGAGGCGATCTTGTCGAACTCCGCGCCGATCAGCACGGTGTTCGAGGTCAGGTACTGGACGTAGTCGCGGGTGATCATCGAATCATGGGGATCGATGACCACGGCATACAGCATCAGGCCGGCCCAGCCGAGCGCGGCGACGCCGCCGGCGACGAAGACGTAGAACGCGCGGAAGCGCAGCGCCCTGAGCACGATGAAGATGAAGACATAGAGCAGCGTCGGCGCCTTCAGGTAGAACGACGGCGGCTGCTCGTATTGCAGATGGAAGCTCCAGATCAGGCTGAACAGCAGCGCCATGTCGGTGACGATCGACAGCACCAGGAACCAGCGCGGCAGGCTGATCCGGTAGGCGAGCACCAGGCGCAGGCCGGTGAACAGCAGATAGGCGCCGATCGCCCACGGCACCGGCTGGAAGGTGTGGTGCGCCGCGAAGGTCTTCGGCGACAGGAAGTAGAGCGTGGCGAAGGTCAACACCACGCCGAGCTGGATCCAGCCGATCAGGCGCTCGGCGCGATCCTCGTGCTGGCGGATCGTGCTCTGCACCCGCGCCAGCGGTCCGGCCCGGTCGCCGCGGACGGGGACGAAACTGTCGACGCGGGAAGGAAGCTCGAGCATGCGGGCCTGTCGCGATTGTCGCGCGTCATTCTAGCGAAGCCCTGGGTCGCGCCACCTCACATCGCCATGAGGCCAGCGTGACCGCCGCGCGCCGGATCGCTCACGGAACCAGGGTCAACCCTTCGCGCGCCACGACGGTGCCGGGGCGGGTTCGCTCGGCCGCGGCGGCGACCCGGTCCATGAAGTCGTCGTCGTGGGACGGGTCGTGGTGGAACACCACGAGCTGGCGCGCGCCCGCCGCCTCGACCAGGCGGACACCCTGCTGCCAGGTCGAATGTCCCCAGCCGGCATAGCGCGGGAACTCCTCGTCGGTATAGGTCGAGTCGTAGACGACGATGTCCGCGCCCCGGATCAACTCGACGATGTTGTCGTCGAGCCGGCCCGGCTCGTGCTCGGTATCGGTGATGTAGCAGAACGACTTCCCGCCATACTCGATGCGATAGCCGGTGGCGCCGTTCGGGTGATTGAGCGGCCCGGTGCGCAGCGTGATCCCGGGCTTGGGCGTCAGGGTCTCGCCGGCGGAAAAGTCGCCATAGGTCGCCTGTGCCGTGAAGATGTCGATCGGCACCGGAAAGATCGGCGCCACCATCATCGTGCAGATCACTTCCTTGAGGGTGCGGTCGGGCTTCAGATGGCCGGCCCACAGCCGCAGCCGGTTGGCGGGATTGAACAGCGCGGCGAAGAACGGGATGCCGTTGATGTGATCGATGTGGCTGTGGGTGAAGAAGATGTCGGCATCGATCGGCTCCTCGGCCTTGAGCGCGTTGCCGAGCGCGCGCAGGCCGGTGCCGCCGTCGAGGATCAGGAGATGCGGCCCGCAGCGCACCTCGAGGCACGAGGTGTTGCCGCCATAGCGCACGAACTCCGGGCCGGGGCAGGGGACGCTGCCGCGCACGCCCCAGAAGCGCACAAAAAACTCGTCGCGGTCGGCCACGTCTGGCTGAGCTCCCGATCCCATGCAACGTATCTAAGTCGCGCACGCCCGACGGGCAAACCAAAATCGGCCCGTTAACTGTTTGCTGTCACTTCCTTTTCGAGCGGTCTGTCGTGGACCTTCCCGGATTCGACCGGACTGCCGTCAGGGTCATTCAGACGACCAGCCGATAGCCGCCCGGCTCGGTCACCAGGATTTCCGCCTGGGACGGATCGCGCTCGATCTTCTGGCGCAGCCGGTAGACATGGGTTTCGAGAGTATGGGTGGTGACGCCTGCATTGTAACCCCAGACCTCGCCCAGCAGGGTATCGCGGCCGACCACCCGGTCGCCGGCGCGATACAGGTATTTGAGGATTGAGGTTTCCTTTTCCGTGAGCCGGACCTTCTTGCCGGTCGCCTCGTCGATCAGCAGCTTGGCCGCCGGGCGGAAGCTGTAGGGGCCGATGGCGAACACCGCGGTCTCACTCTGCTCGTGCTGGCGCAGCTGGGCCCGCAGCCGCGCCATCAGCACGTTGAGCCGGAACGGCTTGGTAATGTAGTCGTTGGCGCCGGAATCGAGGCCGAGAATGGCGTCGGCGTCGGAATCCGCGGCGGTCAGCATGATGATCGGCGCCGACACCCCGTTGCGGCGCAGCAGCCGGCAGACCTCGCGCCCGTCCATGTCCGGCAGGCCGATATCGAGCAGCACCGCGTCGACATGGTCGTTCTTGACCAGCTCGAGGGCCTGGCTGCCGCTGTCCGCCTCGATCGTGCTGAACTCTTCGAACAGGCGAAGCTGCTCGGCGAGCGACTGCCGAAGCGCCGCGTCGTCATCGACCAGCAGGATCTTCTTGCCGGCCGGCGCGCGGCGGACGCCGGCGGCGCCCGTGGTCGAGGCCGCGGTCACGTGCGGGCCCCGATTTCGGTCCGCAACGCCGCCATTCCGAGGCGCCCGGTCTCGGCTGTCGCAGGGCTCTTCCAGATCGCGCGCGGCATATCGCTGTGCTCCCTGGCGACGCTGGAACCGCCGGTGACGTCGCTGCAATGCCCCAGCATTCGGGTGGCCCCGGCAAGGACCGGGCCTGGGCTGAGATAGCATTGCGGCGCGTGCCGTCGCAAGCCGCGCGGTGTCGGCGCCCGGCCAGCCGCCTGTCCGGGCGGTACCAGGGCAGGGACGGCCGCCGACGGGTGGCCCGCCCGGTATTGACCGCCAGGCCCCGGGGCGGTATTGCCGGGGTCCGCGTCTGCAGGACCCGTGGCGGTCGCGCCACAGCCTGATACACTCGGTCCGTGATGTCCGACTCCCTCGCCCGCACCGCGCCGGCCGATCCGGCCGCCGATGCCGCCATTCTGACTGCGGTCGACCGCGCCAGCAGCGAGCTGCGGCGCGGCGCCGCGGTCTTGCTGGTCGACGAGTCCGGGCGCGGCGCCCTGGTCGCCGCCGCCGAGACCGCCAGCGAAGAGCTGCTGGCCCAGATGTCCGCCCTGGTCCGGCCGGCCCGGCTGGCCCTGGCGCTGAGCCGGCGGCGCGCCGCGGTGCTGGGCTACGCGCCGGCGGCGGACGGCGGCGCCGAGGGCGGCGTGACCGCGATCCGGCTCGACGGCGGCGACTCGGCTGCCCTGCGGCGGCTGGCGGACCCGACCGTCGACGACGGCGCCGTCCGGCCGCTGGCGGGCGCCATCGCGGCGGAACCCCGGGCGGCGCGCAGCGCCGCCGCCGCGGTCGAGCTCACCAAGCTGTCGCGCCTGTTGCCGGCGGCGGTGATCGCGCCCCTGGCCTCGGCAGCCGACGGCGAGCTTCCGGGCCTTGCGGAATGGGCCCATCGCCACGACCTGCTGGCGGTCGGGGCGGCGGCTGTTTTCAGCTACCAGGCGGTGGCGGCCCACAGCCTGCGCCGGGTCGGCGAGGCCCGCGTGCCGCTGGACGGGGCCGAGAATGCCCGCATCGTCGCCTTCCGGCCGACCGATGGCGGAGTCGAGCATCTCGCCATCGTGATCGGCGATCCCGCGCCGGATCAGCCGGTTCTGGCGCGGCTGCATTCCGAGTGCTTCACCGGCGACCTGCTGGGCTCGCTGCGCTGCGACTGCGGCGACCAGCTGCGCGGCGCGATTGCCGAGATCGCCCGCCAGGGCAGCGGGCTGCTGCTGTACATGGCGCAGGAAGGCCGCGGCATCGGCCTGGTCAACAAGCTCAGGGCCTATGAGCTGCAGGATCGCGGGGCCGACACCGTCGAGGCCAACCGCCAGCTCGGCTTCGATCCCGACGAGCGGATCTACCAGCCGGCGGCGGAGATGCTGCGCCAGCTCGGCTTCTCCCGGGTGCGGCTGATGACCAACAACCCGGAAAAGGTCGCCGGCCTGGGGCGCTGCGGCATCACCGTGACCCAACGCGTGCCGCACGTGATCCCGGCCAACGGGCATAACGAGGGCTATCTGCGCACCAAGGCGTCGCGGCTCGGCCATATGTTCTGAGCGGTTGCCCTCGGCGGCCCGGCCCGCCGAGGGGGCCGAGCCTGCCGGGCGATCGGCAGGATTTGCCGGGATCACCCGGTCAGCCGAAACCTTAATCATTATATTTGAATAGCTTGGGCTTGGCGCGGCGGTTGCAGGGGATCTGCTGCCGAGGGAGTGCCATGCCAGTAGATCCGCGCCCGCCGCTCGGCGGGCTGTCCGCCGCCATCCCTGTCCTGCGACCGCCGGCCCCCCCTTCGGCGGCAGCACCCGCAGCCATGGCAGCGGTCTCGGACTTCGACTCGGTGATGGCGCAGCTGCGGGCCGACCTGGCCGGCGGCGCCACCCTGCCCGGCGCGCCGCCGCCGCCCGCGAACCCGCCGATCGCCCTGAACGGACTGCCGCCCGAATCGCCGGCCGATCCCATGGCGGCGACCGGCGACGCCGTTGCCGGCGCGCCGGCCGCGCCGCTCGATCCCGAGCCGCTCGATCCCGGGCCGCTGGCGAACGTCGCGGCGGTCGCGCTGGAAATCCCGTCCGAGGGCGCCGGCGCGGCGCCCGATTGGCGCGGCATGGACGCGCGCGACCGGACCCGGGCCTTCGTCGAGGGCCGCCAGGTCCAGACCACCGAGAACGGCGATACCTGGCTGTTCGGCGCGGACGGATTCGGGTTCGGCGATCTGATCGACATCGTCAATCCGCTGCAGCACATCCCGATCGTTTCGTCGATCTATCGCTGGATCACCGGCGACGAGATCTCGCCGGGGTCGGCGATGGCCGGCGGCGCCCTGTTCGGCGGGCCGCTCGGCTTTGCCGGCGCGGTCGCCAACGCCGCCTTCGAGGAAGTGACCGGCGACGACATCGCCGGCACCGCGATCGCCGCGCTGACCGGAGACGACGGCGCCGGGCCGGGCGCCGGCACCAGCATCGCCGAACTGCCGAGCCACGGCTTCAACCGGGGCCGCGAGGGCGATGGACCGCAGGCGATGCCGGTCGCGCCGGCCGAAGCGCTGGCGGCCGGACCGCCCGCCGCGGAACAGCTGGCGGTGGCTCCTGCGATGGCCAGTCCCGATCCGCGCGACCAGGGTCCCGGCAACGGGGACGATCTCCCGGCCGGCGGCGGCTTTCCCATCGTCCCGGCCGGCCCCGTCACCGGTCAGACGGACGAAACTCCGTATGCCCTCGCCACGCCGGCAGCCGGCCCGCCCGCCGCCGGCGCCGCGGCGCCGGACATCGCCGCGCAGATGATGCTGGCGCTGGACAAGTACCAGGCGCTGGCGCGCGAGCGCAGCCTGGGCAGCATCCCGCCGCCGCCGCAAGCCGCCGGCGGCCTGTACGACAGCCGGCTCTGATCGAATTCGCGTCGCCAACGCCGCTGTCGACGGGTAGCTTCGCGCCATGGACCTGGTCATCACCGCGGACGGCACCGCAAGCTGGAGCACGCGCCGGTTCTGCTGCGCGCTGGGGCCGGCGGGGATCCGGCCCGACAAGCGCGAGGGCGACGGCGCCACCCCGGCCGGACGCTTTGCCCTGCGCCGGGTGATGTACCGGGCGGACCGGCTGGCCGCGCCGGCCACCGGCCTGCCGGTCGCGGCGCTGACGCCGGCGGATGGCTGGTGCGACGATCCGGCGGACGCCGCCTACAACCGGCCGGTGCGCCTGCCGCATCCGGCCCGGCACGAGCGACTGTGGCGCGCGGACGCGGTCTACGACGTGATCGTGGTGATCGGCCACAACGACGATCCGCCGCGGCCCGGCCTGGGCAGCGCGGTGTTCCTGCACGTCGCCCGGCCGGACTACGCGCCGACCGAGGGCTGCGTCGCGCTGGCGCTCGCCGATCTGCTGGCCGTGCTGGCCGAGGCGAAGCCCGGCGATTCGCTGGTGGTCGAGCCGGCCGTCGGATCGGCCGCCCCGGCGTCCTGAGCGGCGGCACGGCCCGCGGCACCCAGCCCCGCGCCCTCACTCCTGCGGTCTGGGCCGCTCGCCGAAGATCGCGGTGCCGACCCGCACATGGGTCGCGCCGATGGCGATGGCGATCTCGTAGTCGCCGCTCATGCCCATGCTCAGCACCGGCAGGTCGTGGCGTTCGGCGATCTCGGCCAGCAGGGCGAAATGCGGCGCCGGCGGCTCGCCGACCGGCGGGATGCACATCAGGCCGCGGACCGGCAGGCCGAGCTCGTCGCGGCACAGCGCGATGAAGCCGTCGATATCCGCCGGCAGGACCCCGGCCTTCTGCGGCTCCTCGCCGGTGTTGACCTGGATGTAGCAGTCCGGGCGCTTGCCCTGCCGCCCGAATTCGTCGGCCAGGGCACGGGCGAGCTTTTCGCGGTCGACGGTTTCGATCACGTCGAACAGCGCCACCGCATCCTTGACCTTGTTGGTCTGCAGCGGCCCGATCAGATGCAGCACGATGTCGGGATAGCGGGCGCGCAGGGCCGGCCACTTGCCTGCGGCTTCCTGGACCCGGTTCTCGCCGAATACCCGATGGCCGGTGTCGAGCGCCGGCAGAATCTGCTCGACCGGATGGGTCTTGGCGACCGCGACCAGGATCACCGTCGCCGGATCATGTCCGGCGTCGCGCGCCGCCTTGGTGATGCGGGCGCGCACGCCGGCGAGGCGTGCGGCGATGTCGCTGTGCGAGTCGGCGCTGTGGGAAGCCATCGCGCCGCAGTCTGTCGCGCGATCGTCGGCGAGGCAAGGACCGCGCGGGGCGAAGTCAGGCCATCGGGCGGCGGGGCCCGAAAAAAGTAACGGGGAGGGCGGTAACCCGCCCTCCCCGCAAGCAGGGACTTCCGATCGGAGAGATCAGAAGCCGATGTGGATGCCGGTGCCGATCTCGACGGCGTCGTAGTTGGCAGTCTGGAGACCGTCATCGTCATCGTAGTCGGCATAGCCGACCATGCCTTCGAGGTTGATGCCCGGGCCGAGGGCGTAGGCGCCGGTGAACTGGATGATGTCCTGATTGTCATCATCGCTGTTCGACGACGTCTCGTACTGGCCATGGCTCCAGGTCAGGCCGACGGTCCAGGCGTCCCAGGCGTAGGTCACGCCGAGCGACCCGACCCAACGGTCCGCATTGGACACGGTAGGGAGATAGTCCTTGGTCATTTCGAAGGCACCGCCGACGGTCCAGCCGCTGAAGCCGAACTGCAGGTAAGCCTGATAGTCCTCGACGCTCTCGTCGACGCCGCTGCCACCCGCCGGGTGGATTTCACGGGCGCCGAAGCTCACGCCGCCGCCGGTCGCCATGCTGAAGCCGTTGAAATCGTGCGAGAAGCTCGCCGCGACCGAAACGATTCCGGAGACCTGCGTGTTGTTGTTGGTGGCCTTGGTGCCGCCGGCATTGCCGATGCCGCCGCCGACCGTGTCGGTGCCGTCCGGGGCATACGATGCCGCGAAGCTGAAGCCACCGAAGTTCGGGCTGAAGTAGATGATGCTCGAACGCTCAGCGGCCAGGCCGTAGCAGGTGCCGTTGGTGCCGCTATAGCCGTTCACGCCGGCGTTGGAGAAGTTGAAGTTCGGCGAGTCGGCGCCGAACAGCGAGCCGGCCTGCGGCGCGATGTAGCACATCTGGCTGAGCGCCTCGAGGGTGTCGCCGAGCCGGACTTCGCCGAAGCCGCCGCTGAGATAGGCATAGGCCTGGTCGATCTGGTCGCCGGACTGGAAGGCTTCCATTTCGACGCGGGCACCGACGGTCAGGCCATTATCGAGCGTGGTTTCGCCGGAGAAGCGTACTTCGCCGTTGGTCTCGATCGAATGGCTGCGACGCTTGTCGCCCGACTCGCCCGTGGAGTCGTCCTGGCCGATGACGGCACCAGCGGCCGCCTGGTAGAAGCCGGAAATCGTCAGCTTCACTGGATCCGCGGCCGAGGCCGTTCCGGCCATCAGGCCAGCGGCGACCAGGGCGGTCGAACCGAGAAGAACATGCTTCATAACGTGTTTCCCTGAATTGCTGTGTCCGAACTTGGTCGGAGGCAGCTTGCCGCCGCCGACCACCCCTGCACCGCTTTCCAACCCCCTGTCTTCAACTGGGATCGGCAGGCCCGACGTGGCAAAAACGCCACCTAGGCGCCGGATGCAGCGGTCATCCTATGGTAAAGACCGAGGCGGTCAAGCAAGACAGCGGCGGTTTTGTGGCTTTTGGACAATACTGTGGCGGCGGTGCCACAGTGTCTTGACGCGAGGTGAATCCTGCGTCCTGTTAGACACCATTCCGTAACCACAAACCGGCGCGGAAAGGGCATTTTCGCCCTCCCCGGCCCGATTGGGCCCGCGACTCGGCGCCCGCGACCCGCGACTCGGAGTTCATTATCGACGGCGGTGCGTACCTCTGTGGAGTCGCAGGCTGCGTTTTAGGCGTTGTCGTCGTCTTCGTAGCTGGCGTAGCCCGCCATCCCTTCCAGTGCCATCCTTTCCAGGGTTGTGCCCGGGCTCATCGCGTAGGCGCCGGTCAGCCGGAAGACGTCGTGAGTGTCGTCGTCGTTCTTGCTGGAGACCTCGTACTGGCCATCGGTCCAGCCGAGTCCGACAGTTCAGGCGTCCCAGGCATAGGGGTTGCCGAGCTTGACCGGATCGGCGGCCAAGACCGGTCCAGCGTTCAAATCTCGGCCGTTCCCTCGATCGGCCAGTAGCCGAAGCGTTCCATCTGCGGGCGACAGGCGGCGACGAGTGCGTCGATCTGCGCCTGGGTCAACCGCTCGCGCCATTGGCCGACCCGGCCTTCGCGAAAAAAGCGCGGCGATTTCAGGCTGCGCTCGCGGAAGCCGCGGCGCTCCTCCTGCTGCCGCAGCATGTCGAACGAGCTGTGCCGGATGGCGCGGTCCAGCCGATCGGCATCGGAATGCAGGCCAAGGAAGCCCGCGACCCGGCCGAAGGCTGCCTCGGGGGCCGCCTGCATGTCCTCGTAGCGCAGCACCAGGACGGCGGGGCTAGCCTGTGCGGTCCAGCTCCGCACGTTCTGGTCCCAGGAGCCGAAGACCTCGTAGACGTGGTTCTCCTGGTTGGCGATCGACTGGGTGCCTTCGTGGGTCATCGCGGCGATCGCGTCATCGAGCGACACGCCGAAATGCGCGCCGTACGACAGCACCACGTCGAGCGGGTTGCGGACCACGTAGATCGCACCCGCGGTCAGCGCCGGATCGATCAGCAGGTGCCCGCGGTCCTCGATCAGCGCGTTGTGCGTCTTGACGAAGACGCTGTCGGGCGAGGCGCGGGTCATCGCGGCCTGCGCCTTGGACCGCAACGCCGCGACCTCCTCCTTGCCGAGCTCGACGACCGGGCGGGGATCGAGGCCGCGATACCAGCGCGCGTCGCATTCGATCAGCGAGAAGTCCTGCAGCCGGTTGATGTCGTAGGGCTCGCCGCGGTCCCGCAGGTAGTTGTGCAGGAACGCGCGCAACCAAGTGTTGCCCGAGCGCGGGAACGAAGCGAGCCAGACGATCTTGCTCATGAAGGTGCCGGAAAGCCCTGGAAGCGCGGTTCAGGAACACCCGTCCGCATGACCTGCACCGCGCCGGTACATGCCAGCGAACGTGGCGTCCGTCGTACAGGCGGACCGCCAAGCGTCGCACAGGCGCGACCGCGCGGCGAGGCTCCGGCGACATGCGGACTGGGAGTTTAGCATCCCGGCGCGCACCAGCGGTGCCACATCGTTCGGAAGGCCGTCTCCACACCGGCGGCGAATTGACGCGAATCGCAGAGCGGCGATGCGGCGACCTGCGCGCGCAGGGTCCGGCGCCAAGCCCGGATCCGATCAGGACTGTCGGCCAGAGCCACGGCCGTCGCCAAGTAGGCGGCCGGCGACTCGGTGACGAGTTCTGCCAGACCGACCGCGCGCAGCAGGCTGGCGCCGACGCGGCTGGCGTGGCGATCTCCCGCCAGCGTCACCACCGGCACTCCCATCCACAGTGCTTCGCAGGTCGTCGTGGTACCGTTGTAGGGAAAGGTATCCAAGGCGATGTCGACCTCGTCGTAAGCTGCCATGCCCGCGCGGATCGTGGCGGTCCAGGGCAGCAGAACGAGGCGGTCCGCCGCGATTCCGCGGGCCGAGAAGAGCCCTGCATAGTGCTGGCGCAGCGCCTGGCTTTCAAGTTGGCGCGCCTTGAGCACCAGCCGGGAAGCCGGGGCGCGTGCGAGGATCCCGGCCCAGAGCTCGACCACGGGCGCCGATATCTTGCTGGAGTTGTTGAAGCTGCCGAAGGTGACGCCGGCGCCGCGCACGACGGGCGGCGGCGCCGGATCGGGCGCGTCGGCGGGCGGCTGGTAGCACAGGAACCCGCCGGGTAGCCGGATCAGCCGTTCGACATTGCGGCCATCGGCGCCGGCCAAGTCGGTCCCTGGGGGATCGGCCGATTCGTCGGTCAGCCGATAGTCGATCGCCCGCAGGCCCGTGGTGTTGGGATAGCCGAGCCAGGACACCTGCACCGGCGCGGGCTTGCGCGCGAACAGCGGCAGTCGGTTGCCGGCGGTATGGCCGGCGAGATCGACCAGGATGTCGATCCCGTCGCGCTCGATCAGGGCGGCGGCCGCGGCGTCGTCCAGGCCGGCGATGTCGCGCCAGTGGTCGGCCATGCCGCGCAGCCGCGCGGTCGTCGCGTCCGGTCGCTTCACGGCCGCGTAGCAGAACACGTCGACACAAGTCCGGTCGTGCGCCGCCAGCAACGGCGCGACGAAGAACGCGCAAGAATGTTCGCATAGATCGGGGGAGACATAGCCGACCTTGAGGCGGCGCGCCGGATCCCGATCGCGCCGATGATCGCCGCGCGCTTCGATGCCGAGCACGGCCTCGAAGCGGCGGTGCTCGGCCAGGACGAAGTCGGCACCGGCGCCGGGGTCGTAGTTGAGGGCGAGCAGGTAGTTCGAGAACGCTTCGGCGTGGCCGGGCTGCAGATCGAGCGCCCGGCGATAGCAGTCGATCGCGGCGTCGATCTCGCCGTTGGCGAGCATCGCACCGGCAAGGTTGGCGAGCGCCCCGACATGGAGCGGCATGATCGCGAGCGCCTTGCGGAAGCTCGCGGTGGCATCGGCGGTGCGGCCGAGCCGCTGCAGCGCGAGGCCTCTGTGGTTGTGGAAATCCGCGACCGCGGGCGCGTTGCGGATTGCCTGATCGAACATCGCCAGACCATCCGCTGGACGCTCGGACTGCAATGCCGCCAGCCCGAGCAGGTTCAGCGCGTCGGGATGGCCAGGTGCGAGCGCCAGGATGCGGCGATAGATCGACTCAGCTTCGGCCAGGCGCGCGGTTCGATGCAGCTCGAGCGCGTGATCGAGCAGCACGGCCACCGGGGGCGTCGCCGCCGGCCCGCCGGGTCCGGAGCGAGGCTTGCTGCCGCGGCGGGGGCCGCGCGGCGCGCCGAATCGGGGCGGCCGGCGGGTCATCGCCCGCGCCGTGCTGGCCACAGCCGGCGCGGCACCGCTGCGGCGGATCTCAAAACGGCCATCGCGCCAGCCCGTGGACCGCGTTGCGCATGTCGAGGGTGAGATTGATGCTCTTCACCCGCGCCGGCGGATCGAGGGTGAACACGCTGACCGTCGCGGGCGACGAGCCGACGGCCACGGTCGCCGGATCGAGCAGGCAGAGGCCGCGCGCGAAGGCCTGGCGTGCATGGTCCTGCGGCAGGTCGGCATGGGTGAGCGTCGCCGGATCGTAGCGCGGCACCGGCAGCGTGACGCGCGCAACGCCGTCGCGGTCCATCAGCACCAGCGCATCCGAGCCGGTGCAGTTGACCAGCACGCCGCCGCGGAACGGCCGCGCGTTGTGGGTCCACAGCGGCACCCGGGCATAGGGTGCGATGCGGTCGTTCTCGATCACCAGCAGCTGGTCGAGATTGACGCCGCTCACATAGATACGGCCGCCGTCGGCACAGACGTTGTTGATATGCGCGGTGTCCTGGCGCGGCGGGCCGGCGGCGGCTTCCGGGTCGAACGGACCGAAGCCGATGCGCCGCTCGGCCTGGCCGGTCCGCGGATTGGGCACCTGGCCGACCTTGACGCAGTAGCCGGCGACGAACCGGCTGGCGGCGATGTCGTAGACCAGCACCGAGTCGAATGCGGTCGAGGTCAGATAGAGCCTGCCCGCTTCGATGGCGATCTCGTGGCACAGCGCCATGAAGCGGTTGGTGAACGAGCGCCGCAGCCGGAACCGGCGGTCGTAGACGAACACCTCGTTGCTGGCGGCAATGAAGATCTCGTCGCCATGCACGGCGATGCCGCGCAGGCCGCGGTCGCCGCCGCGCCCCTGCCAGGTGATCGAGCCGTCGTTCCAGTCGATCGCCTGGTCCCAGGTCTCGCGCTCGAGATCGACCAGGTAGACGCCGCCATGGCTGTCGCCCTGATGGGCGGAGCGCACGACCGCGCTGAGGATCACTGTCGGCAGGGGCACGGGCGGCGGTCCGGTCGAATGGTCACTGGGGATGGCCATAGCCGAGCAGCTCGATCGCCGCCAGGTAGTCGGCATTGGCGGCGAAGGCGGCGATCAGGCCGGGGTCGCAGGGCTTGCGCTGCGGCCGGCGGATCGCCGCGGCGGCTGCGTCTCCCATGGTGTCGCCGGTGATCTTGGAATAGTGCATCCAGCGCTGACGATAGCCGGGATCGACGGGCATGCGCAGCCACCCGCAGAGGGTCGCCAGCCCGGCGTCGGGATCGGCGGCGAAATCCTCGTAGCGCAGAAAACCGATGCGCGACGCCGCCTCGGCGAAGCGGCGAGCGCCGCGCAGGTAGTCGGCAAGGCTGAGCTTGCCGCGCATGACAGGCAGATTGCTGAGGCTCAGCCACTGGTCGATCGGGTGACGGACCGTCGCGCTATGGATCACCTCGAAACCGGATGCCAGCGCCTCGGCCAGGCCGAGGCGATAGCTCGGCCGCGGCAGGAACGGGACCGCGGTGAAATCGAGATGGCTCCAATCGCGAATGACAAGCGTCAGCCCGCGCTCGCGGGCCCGCCGGTCGATCAGCGCCAGCGCAGCGGGAAACGACATGCCCTTGCCGGCGCGCAGGCCGGCCAAGTCGCTGGGGTTGAGCAGCCCAAACCATTCATGGGCCTGCTGCAGCGGATTGAACCACTTGGTGCCGGCCGGATGGATCTCGGACAGCAGGGCGACGCCGGCCATCGAGCCGAGGCATTTCGAGATGACGGTGCCGCCGGTCCGCGCCATGTGGTGCAGCAGCCGGATCTGCGGCCTGGCGGGCGATGGAGCGGCGGGATCGGCAGCGGGCATGTTGCGGCATTTCGGCGCAATGGGAGACCAGCGATCGGCAGCGCATCGCGGCGCCGGCCGGCCCCGTTATGGCGTCATCGCGGCGGAGCGTCTATAGAGTAGCCTCGTTGGCCCGACGGCAGCGCGTGAAGGAACCAAAGCGTGGCGAAGTTTGTCTGGGTGGCGTCCTACCCGCGGTCGGGGAACACGTGGCTGCGGTTTCTGCTCGCCAACCTGATCATCAAGCCGATCGACAGCTCGGCCGAGCTCGACAACCTGATCCCCGGGATCCATCGCGGGGTGCGCGCCGACCATCTGATCGGGCAGCGCACCACCTTCATCAAGACCCACTGGGCGTGGCGGCCCGACCTGCCGCTGCGCGAGGACGTCATCGGCGCCATCTACATCGTCCGCAACCCCCTGGACGTCGCCGTGTCGAACGCCAATTACCGGCTGCTCGGCGCCGGCGAGTCGGTCGCGGCCATGTCCGAGGCCGAGCGCGCGGCCCGGCTGCAGCGCTGGATCGACGGCTTCATCGCCGAGGGCGGCGACCCCGAATGGCGCCGCCACGCCATGGGAACCTGGGAGGAAAACGTCAGGAGCTGGCTCGCCAAGGCCAACCCGGTGCCGCGCCTGGTGCTGCGCTACGAGGATCTGAAGGCCGACACCGGCAAGGCCGCGAACGACATCTGCCGCTTCCTGAACGTGACCAAGACCCCGGAGGAGATCGCGGCGGCGGTCGCGCGCTCGTCCTTCGAGCAGCTCCGGGCGATGGAGGAGCGCGAGATCGCCGAGCGGCGCCCCGGCTTCTTCTACACCGGCGAGCGGGCCGGCGCGGTCGCGGCCGGGGTGCGCTTCATCAATCGCGGCGAGGCCGGCGCGGCGATGCTGAGCGACGCCCAGCGCGAGCTGGCCCTGCAGCGCTTCGGCCCGGGCATGCAGATCACCGGCTACCTGCAGCCGGCGCCGGCCTCCGCCTGACCGCTTCGCGCCGGCCGGCGCGGCCGGGTCAGCCCTTGGGCGGCCAGTAGCCGAAACGCTCCATCTGCTCGCGATGCACCGCGACCAGCGCCTCGACCTGGGCCTCGCTCAGGGCCTTGCGCCACTGCCCGGCCTTGCCTTCGCGGAAGAACGCCTCGCCGGCGCCGCTGCGCTCGATGAAGCCGTGCCGCTTCTCCTGCTCCTTGAGCACCCGGAACGAACTCAGCTTGATCGCCTTGTCCAGGCGCTCGCGGGTCGGCTTCAGGCCGAGGAAGCCGGCGATGCCGGAGAAGGTCCGGTGCGGCGAGTCGAGCATGTCCTCGTAGCGCACCACGTGCAGGCCCGGGCTCGGCTGCCCGGTCCAGCTGATCACATGCTCGCTCCACGAGCCGTGATGCTCGTAGACGTGGATCTCGTCGTTCATCGATTCGAGGCCCCACAGGTTCATCGCCGCGATCGCCTGGTCGAGCGAATGGCCGTAGTGGTGGCTGTGGGAGATCGCGACGTCGAGCGGATTGCGGATCACGTAGATCGCGCCCGCGGTGCAGGCCATGGTGATCATCGCGGTGCCGCGGTCCTCGACCAGGGCGTTGTGGGTCTTGACGAACACCGAATCCGCCGACGCCTTGGTCATGGCCTCGTGCACCTTGGGGCGCAGGGCGGCGACCACGTCCTTCGGCAGCTCCGGCCCCGGGCGCGGATCGAACAGGTTGAACCAGCGCAGCTGGTTGTCGCTCAGCGTGAAGTCGGTGAGCTGGTTGATGTGGTACGGCTTGTCCGGGTTGCGCAGCAGGTTGTGCAGGAAGGCGCGCAGCCAGGTGTTGCCCGATTTCGGGTACGAAGCCAGCCAGATGATCTTGCCCATCGATGTCCCCGCGCCGGCCGAGGCGGCCGGCACGGTCCTCCGGAATTCGTTCGCCGGCGCAACGCGGCGCCGCGTCCGGCCCTTAAATAGGCGAGACCGCCACCGCCGCAAAGCGAAAACCCCGTCGCCAGCCGGTCGCGGCGCGGCCTGGGGGCCAGCCTTGACCTGTCCCGCGCCCCCTGCTTTAAGTGTCCGTATATCAGTGGTTTCCGGAGTATCCGCCGCAATGACCAGTGCCGCCCGTACCGGGCCGTGGACGCGCGTGCTGCGCCGACCCGTCGCTTTCGGCCTGTTGTTGCTGATGGCGGCCTGCGGCTGGGGCGATCCGATCTATCCCGACACGCGCCAGGAAGGCGACCAGAAGCCGGTCTATGGCGACCGCGAGTCGGTCTTCGGCGAGGGCGGTTTGAGCTTTGGCGGCGAGGACCCGCAGCAACAGGCCACCCAGGGCTCCGGGATCGGCGTCAACAGCTTCCTGTGGCGCGCCTCGCTCGACACCATTTCGTTCATGCCCCTGGTCTCGGCCGACCCGTTCGGCGGCGTCATCATCACCGACTGGTACTCGCCGCCGTCCTCGCCGCAGGAGCGCTTCAAGGTCAACGTCTACATCCTCGGCCGGGCGCTCCGCGCCGACGGCATTCGCGCGGCGGTGTTCCGCCAGCGCCAGGCCGGCGCCGGCTGGGTCGACGCGCCGGTCTCCACCAGCACCGGCACCGAGCTGGAGAACGCGATCCTGACCCGGGCGCGCCAGCTGCGCATCGTTCAGGTCGGCGAATGACACTGGCGGGTTCGCACCGGGGCCGCCGCGCGGCGGCGCCCATCGGCTGAGCTCCGGCCGTTCCAAAAAGCGCGCATCCGATGATGGACCGCTACAACTTCCGGGAATCCGAGTCCAAGTGGCAGCAGGCGTGGCACGACCGCCGCTGCTTCGTCGCCAGCGAGGACCGGTCGCGGCCGAAATACTACGTGCTGGAGATGTTTCCCTATCCGTCGGGGCGCATCCACATGGGCCATGTCCGCAACTACACGCTGGGCGACGTGGTCGCGCGCTACAAGCGGGCGCGCGGCTTCAACGTGCTGCACCCCATGGGCTGGGACGCGTTCGGCCTGCCGGCCGAGAACGCGGCGCGCGACCAGGGCATCCATCCCGGCCAATGGACCTACGCCAACATCGCGAACATGCGCACCGAGTTGCAGCGCATGGGGCTGTCGCTCGACTGGAGCCGCGAACTCGCCACCTGCCATCCCGGCTATTACGCCCATCAGCAGCGGCTGTTCCTGGATTTCCACCGGGCCGGGCTGGTCTATCGCAAGGAGGGCTGGGTCAACTGGGACCCGGTCGACCACACGGTGCTGGCCAACGAGCAGGTGATCGACGGCCGCGGCTGGCGCTCCGGCGCCGTGGTCGAGAAGCGCCGGCTGTCGCAATGGTTCTTCAAGATCACCGACTTCGCCGACGAGCTGCAGGATGCGCTGGGCGGGCTCGACCGCTGGCCGGCCCGGGTCCGGCTGATGCAGGAAAAATGGATCGGACGCTCCGAGGGCGCGCGCTTCCACTTCAAGCTGAAGGGCCGCGACGACCTGCTCGAGGTGTTCTCGACCCGGCCCGACACCCTGTTCGGCGCCAGCTTCTGCGCAATCTCGCCGAACCATCCGCTGGCGGCCGACCTCGCCGCCAAGGACCCCGGCCTCGCCGCCTTCGTCGCCGAATGCAACCGCATGGGCACCAGCCAGGCGGCGGTCGAGACGGCGGAGAAGCTCGGCCACGATACCGGGCTGAAGGCGCTGCATCCGTTCGATCCGACCATCGAGCTGCCGGTCTATGTCGCCAATTTCGTGCTGATGGAGTACGGCACCGGCGCCATCTTCGGCTGCCCGGCCCATGACCAGCGCGACCTGGATTTCGCCCGCAAGTACGGCCTGAGCGTGGTGCCGGTGGTGGCGCCGAAGGGCGTGGCGGCGGCGGACATGAGTGTCGCCGGCGAGGCCTTCACCGACGACGGGGTGATCATCAACTCGCGCTTCCTCGACGGGATGGAGGTCGAGGCGGCGAAGCGCACGGCGATCGCCCGGCTCGGCGAGCTGGGGCAAGGAGTCGGCGAGACCCAGTTCCGGCTGCGCGACTGGGGCGTCTCGCGCCAGCGCTATTGGGGCTGCCCGATCCCGATGATCCACTGCGAGGCCTGCGGGGTGCAGCCGGTGCCGGCGGCCGACCTGCCGGTGCTGCTGCCGGACGACGTGACCTTCGACAGGCCGGGCAATCCGCTCGACCGTCACCCGACCTGGAAGCACGTCGCCTGTCCGGCCTGCGGCAAGCCGGCCCGGCGCGAGACCGACACCTGCGACACCTTCGTCGATTCGTCCTGGTATTTCGCGCGCTTCTGCAGCCCGCGCGCCGATGCGCCGGTCGACACCGCGGCGGTCGATTACTGGCTGCCGGTCGACCAGTATGTCGGCGGCATCGAGCACGCCATCCTGCACCTGCTGTACTCGCGCTTCTTCACCCGCGGCATGAAGGCCTGCGGCCATGTGAATCTGGACGAGCCGTTCGCCGGGCTGTTCACCCAGGGCATGGTCTGCCACGAGACCTACAAGGACGAGAGCGGCAAGTGGCTCTATCCGGAACAGGTCGACAAGCGCGCCGACGGCGCGGTGCACGCCGAGAGCGGCCGGCCGGTCGTCGTCGGCCGCTCGGAGAAGATGTCGAAGAGCCTGTGCAACGTGGTCGATCCCCGCGGCATCATCGAGAAATACGGCGCCGACACGGCGCGCTGGTTCATGCTGTCGGACAGTCCGCCGGAGCGCGACCTGGAATGGACCGAGGCCGGCGTCGAAGGCGCCTGGCGATTCGTGCAGCGGCTGTGGCGCCTGGTCACCGCCCGGCTGCCCGATTTGCCCGCCGCAGCCGCGCGCCCGGCGAGCTTCGACGCTGCGGCGCTGGCGCTGCGCCGCATCACCCACAAGACCATCGCCGGGGTCACCGACGACGTCGAGAAGTTCCACTTCAACCGGGCAGTCGCGCGGCTCTACGAGCTCGCGAATGCGCTCGGCGACGTGAAACCGGAAGGCAACGGCGCCGATGCCGGCGGCCGGCTGTGGGCGGTGCGCGAAGCGTTCGACGCGCTGGTGCGGCTGGTCGCGCCGATGATGCCGCATCTTGCCGAGGAGCTGTGGCTGGCGCTCGGCAATGACGGGCTGGTGGTCGACAATCCCTGGCCGGAGGCAGACCCGGCGCTGGTGATCGACAACACGGTGACCGTCGCGATCCAGGTCAACGGCAAGCTGCGCTCGACCATCGAGCTGCCGCGCGACGCCGCCGAGGCGGCGGCGCGCGCCGCGGCGCTGTCGGACGACGCGGTGCAGCGGGCCATGGACGGCAAGGCGCCGCGCAAGGTGATCGTGGTGCCGAACCGGATCGTCAATGTCGTGGTCTAGGCGCAGCCTGCTGGCGGCGGGCGCGGCCGCGTTGGCCGCCGGCCCCGGCGGCTGCGGCTTCGAGCCGCTCTATGGCCGGCGCTCGGGCAGCGGTTCCGCGTCCGACCAGCTCGCCGCCATCCGCATCGCGCCGATTGCCGACCGCACCGGCCAGTTGCTCTACAACGAGCTGCGCGATCGCCTGAATCCCCGCGGCAAGCCGGGGGCGCCGCTCTACGTCCTCATGGTGACCCTGATCGAGACCCGCGAGGAGCTGGCGTTTCGCGGCGACGAAACGGCGACCCGCGCCAACCTCCAGCTGCGCGCCAACTATGTCCTGCAGCGCGCCGTGTCGCAGGGCGATGGTGGCGAGACCGTGGTGCTGACCAAGGGCGAATCGCGGATCACCACGTCCTACGACATTCTCGAGTCGCAGTACGCGACCCTGGCGTCGATCGACGATGCCCGGGCCCGCGCCGTGCAGGTGCTGGGCGACGACATCCAGGCGCGGCTCGCCGTGGCATTGTCGCGGCCGACCGCCGCCGCCCCTTGAGGGCGGCGGCATGAGAGGCGCGGCATGAAGCTGAACGCGCGCCAGATCGACGGCTTCCTGAAATCGCCGGGCGCCTCGTGGGTGCTGCTCTACGGTCCGGATTCCGGATTGGTGCGCGAACGCGCCGAGCAGCTCGCGCGGGTCGTCGCCGGCGACGCCGCGGACCCGTTCAGGGTGGTCGAGATCCCGGCCGCCGCCTTGCGCGACGATCCGGCCCGCCTGGCCGACGAGGCCAACGCCCTGGCGCTGACCGGCGGGCGCCGGGTGGTGCGGTTGCGCGATGCCGGCGACGCGGTCACCAGCCGGTTCCAGGGGCTGCTCGACGGCCCTGCCCCGGCCGCCCTGGTCGTCGTCGAGGCTGGCGATCTCGGGCCGCGTTCGTCGCTGCGCCAGATGTTCGAGCGCGCCGCCGCCGGCGCCGCCCTGCCCTGCTACCGCGACGAAGGCGGCGCCCTGGCGGCCCTGGTCGACTCCACGTTCAAGGCGGCGCGCCTGAGCGTCAGCGCCGAGGCGCGCGCCTTCCTGCTCGACAGCCTGGGCGGCGACCGCGGGGTAAGCCGGTCGGAGCTGGACAAGCTGGTCCTGTACAAGGGCGAGGCCGGCGGCCAGGTGACGCTCGACGACGCCATCGCCTGCGTCGGCGACAGCGCCGCCGCGTCGCTCGACGATGTCGCCTTCGCCCTGGCCGACGGCGACGTCGCCGGGCTCGATCGCGCCGTCGATCGCGGCCTGCAGGATGGCGCCAATCCCATCGGTCTGCTGCGGGCGGTGTCGCGGCACCTGCTGCGGCTGCACCAGGCCGGCCTCGTCATCGCCGCCGGCGGCGACGCCGAGCGCGCGGTCAAGTCGCTGCGCCCGCCGGTGCATTTCCGCCAGGTCGAGCGCTTCCAGCGCCAGGCGCGGCGCTGGCCCGCGGGCCGGGTGGCGCAGGCCTTGGATCGGCTGCTCGAGGCGGAGATGGCGTGCAAGCGCACCGGCGCGCCCGACGAGGCGCTGATGCGTCACGCGTTTCTGGCGATCGCCCATGCCGCAAGGGCCGCCGCGCGGGCCTGACGCCGTCGTCGGTTCGGTCGCGGGTGTTCAGTCCTGGGATGAGGGCTTTGCGGGCGCGTGGCTCAGGCGCTGCAGCACGTCGTCGAGCTGCTCCAGGGTCCGATAGTGGATGCTGAGCGAGCCGCCCTGCCCTTGGAAGCTGATGGTGACGCGCAGCCCGAGCAGCGCCGACAGGTCGCGCTCCAGCGCGACGGTGTCGGGGTCCTTGCCGGTCGCCGCGCCGACCGCGGCCCCGCCGCTGCCCTTGGCGGCGGGCTTGGCGGCCGGCTTGCGTTCGTCCTGCACCAGTTTCTCGGCCTGGCGGACATTGAGCCCCTTGGCCAGGATCTTCTCGGCCACCGCGATCGGATCGACGGCATTGAGCAAGGCGCGGGCGTGGCCGGCGGTCAGCTTGCCCTGCTCCAGCATGACCTTGATCGGGTCCGGCAAGTTCAACAGCCGCAACGAATTTGCGATATGGCTGCGGCTCTTGCCGACATGCTTTGCCAGGTCTTCCTGGGTGTTGCCGAATTCCTCGAGCAGGCGGCGATAGCCGTCGGCCTCCTCCAGCGCCGACAGATCCTGGCGCTGGACGTTTTCGACGATGGCGAGTTGCAGCGCCTCGCGGTCGCCGAGTTCGCGGATCATCACCGGGACCTCGTGCAGCCGCGCGATCTGCGCCCCGCGCCAGCGCCGTTCGCCGGCGACGATCTCGAAGGCGTTCGGGGTCTGCGGGTGGCGGCGCACCAGGATCGGCTGCAGGATGCCGTTCTGGCGGATCGAGTCGGCCAGGGCCTGGAGCTGTTCCTCGTCGAAATTGTGCCGCGGCTGGAACGGTCCGGGATGGACCAGCTCAATCGGCACCATCTTCGACAGGCGCACGCGGTCGAGCGAGGCGTAGTCCTCGTTCTCGGCGCCGAGCAAGGCCGACAGCCCGCGGCCGAGGTTTCTCTTGCCGCCTTCTTCGCTCACCGCCGGCATCCCGGCTATGACGCGGCGGTGGCGAGCGCCGCCGCCGTCGCCTGTTCGCGCTTGAGCACCTCGGCGGCCAGGTGGATATAGGCCTGGCTGCCGGCGCAGCGCATGTCGTAGAGCAGCACCGGCTTGCCGTGGGACGGCGCCTCGGAGACCCGGACGTTGCGCGGAATCACGGTCTCGTAGACCTTGCTGCCGAAGTGGCCGCGCACGTCGCTCGCCACCAGGTCGCACAGATTGTTGCGGCGGTCGAACATGGTGAGCACCACGCCCTGGATCTCGAGCCCCGGGTTGAGCGAGCGCTTCACCCGCTCGATGGTGCGCACCAGGTGGCTCAGGCCCTCGAGAGCGTAGAACTCGCATTGCAGGGGCACCAGCACCGCGTCGGCGGCGACCAGGGCGTTCAGGGTCAGCAGGCTGAGCGAGGGCGGGCAGTCGATCAGGATGAAGTCGTAGCTGCCGAGCGCCGGCTGGATCGCCTGGCGCAGGCGGAACTCGCGACGGGGCAGCTCGATCAGCTCGATCTCGGCGCCGACCAGGTCGACCGACGCCGGAACGATGGTCAGGCCCGGCACCATGGTGCCGACGGTGGCGGCGGAGACCGGCGTCCCGTCGATCAAGGCCTGATAGGAGGTGACCGCGCGATTGCGGCGGTCGATGCCGAGGCCGGTCGACGCATTGCCCTGGGGATCGATGTCGATGATCAGCACCGACTTGCCGCAGGCGGCGAGCGCAGTCGCCAGGTTGATTGCGGTGGTGGTCTTGCCGACGCCGCCCTTCTGGTTGGCCATGGCAAGCACGCGGGCCCGTTTCGGGGTCGAAACGGACATGCCGGGAAGATTGCTAGGAAGCTCGGTCACGATGGACATGCTCCAGGCGCAGGATCGTGCCGGACGGATCCGAGATGCTGGTCTGGCACGTCACCGTCATATTCCAACTTTCGCGCGCCCGGGTCAATTCTTCATCGACCCCTCTGCCCTTCAAAAATAGGCAGATGCTGTGGGGGCCGAGGAACCGCTCCCCTAGATCTAGTAGGTCAGGCAAGGGTGCCAGGGCCCGCGCGGTGACCGCGTCGGCGGCCAGCGGCGCGGCCTGCTCGATCCGCAGATTGTGGACCGCGACGGCCACGCCGAGGGTCCGCGCGGCCTCGCGCAAGAAGGCGCATTTGCGGGTGTCCGACTCGAACAGGTGGACTTCCGGCACGCCCATGGCCGCGAGGACCAGGCCGGGGAAACCGGCGCCGCTGCCGAGATCGACCAGCACCCGTGTGTCGGCCGGCAGCAGCGGCCGGAGTTGCGCGGAATCCAGCATGTGCCGGCGCCAGAGATCGCCCAGGCTGTCCCGGCTCACCAAATTGATGGCGCCCTGCCACCTGCGCAGCAGGATCGCGTAGGTCTCGAGGCGCTGAATTGTTTCACGTGAAACATTGGTCAGGGCCTGAAACGCCGAAGGCGTCATGGGCCCTGGCCGGTCACGCCGAGAGCCGGGCTTCCCGGGACCCATGATTGCCCCCGTCCCGTCGGCGGACATGGCGCAGCAGCGCCGTCAGTGCCGCCGGGGTCACGCCGGAGATACGTGCCGCCGCGCCAAGGGTGGTCGGCCGTACCGCCGACAGCTTGGATCGAATCTCGGCCGACAATCCGCCAATCGCGGCGTAGTCCAAATCGGGCGGCAGCAGCAGGGCTTCGTCGCGCCGGAAGGCACGAATGTCGGCGGCCTGGCGCTCGAGGTATCCGGCGTAGCGGCTGTCGATCTCGAGCTGCTCGACCACGTCGGCGCGGATGCCCGCCAGCTCCGGCCAGATCGGCACCAGCCGGGCCATGTCGATTCCCGGATGGGCCAGCAGGTTCGCCGCCGACCGCCGCACCCCATCCTGGTTGATCGCGAGGCCATGGCGGGCCAGCTCCGGCGGCGTGGCCTGGAGCCGCCCGAGCAATTCGCCGGCGGCGGCGAGCGCGGACATCTTGCCATCGAATGCCGCCATCCGTTCGCCGCCGACCAGCCCCATGTCTCCACCCCGGTCGGTCAGGCGCCGGTCGGCATTATCGGCCCGCAGCAGCAGCCGGTACTCCGCACGCGAGGTGAACATGCGATAGGGCTCCCGGGTGCCGCGGGTAACCAGGTCGTCGATCAGGACCCCGATATAGGCGTCGGCGCGGTCGAGCACGAAACCCTCGGCCGCGGTGCCGCCGGCGGCCCGCAGGGCGGCGTTCACACCGGCCATCAGGCCCTGGGCCGCAGCCTCTTCGTAGCCGGTGGTGCCGTTGATCTGACCGGCCAGGAACAGCCTGGGCGCCCGGCGGGTCTCCAGGGTCGGCCACAGCTCCCGCGGGTCCACGAAGTCGTACTCGATGGCATAGCCCGGGCGCAGCATGGTCGCCCGCTCCAGACCGGGGATAGTCTTCAGGAACGCGGCCTGGATCTCCGCCGGCAAGGAAGTGGAGATGCCGTTGGGATAGATCGTCGGGTCGTCCAGGCCCTCGGGTTCGAGAAAAATCTGGTGTCGCTCGCGATCGGCGAACCGCACCACCTTGTCTTCGATCGACGGGCAATAGCGCGGACCGGTGCTGTCGATCCGGCCGCCATAGATCGCCGTGCGGTGCAGGTTGTCCCGGATCAGCGCGTGCCCGGCTGGCGACGTCCAGGTCACATGGCAGGGCACCTGGGGCACGGCGATGCGCGCGGTGAGAAAGGAGAATGGCGCCGGCGGTTCGTCGCCGGTCTGTACCTCCAGCGCCCGCCAGTCGATGCTGTGCCCATCCAGCCGCGGCGGCGTTCCCGTCTTCAGGCGCCCCAGGTCGAACCCGATCCGGTCCAGGGTACGGGACAGGCCGATCGCCGGCGCCTCCCCGACCCGGCCGGCCGGGGTCTGGTCCTCGCCGATGTGAATGACCCCGCGCAGGAAAGTCCCGGTGGTGAGCACTACCGCGCCGGCGGTCAGGGAGCGGCCATCCACCGTCTCGATCCCTGCAACCGTGCCGTCCCATCCCAGGACCAGATCCTCGACCGCTGCCTCGACCACGACGAGGTTCTCATACTCAGCCAGCAGCTCCTGGACCGCCCGCCGATAGAGCCTGCGATCGGCCTGGGCGCGCGGACCCCGCACGGCCGGTCCCTTGCTGCGGTTCAGGACCCGGAACTGGATTCCGGCCCGGTCGATGGCCCGGCCCATCAATCCGTCGAGGGCGTCGATCTCGCGCACCAGATGGCCCTTGGCCAGGCCGCCGATCGCCGGGTTGCACGACATCTCGCCGATCGTCCCCAGACGGTGGGTGACCAGGACCGTTCGCGCACCCAGCCGTGCCGCCGCGGCGGCGGCCTCGCAGCCCGCGTGTCCTCCCCCCACCACGATGACGTCAAACCCGTCCATATCTCGACTTTCGTGCCCGGCGCGAATGTTTCACGTGAAACATTGCCTCACTTGCCGATGCAGAACTCGCGGAACAGCTCGTCCAGCATGTCCTCGATATCCACCTTTCCGGTAATTCGGCCCAGGGCCCGCACCGCCAGGCGCAGGTCCTCGGCGGCCAGCTCCGGAAGCCCCTCGGCGGCGATCGCCGACCTCGCCCGCTCGACGCCCTCGCGGCATTCCACCAGGGCCTGCCGGTGCCGCTCCCGGGTCAGGGCCGGGGCGCCGCTCATCGTCATGCGCGCGGATACCGTCTCCGACAGGCGCTGCAATAGGTTCCCGAGACCTTCCCCGGACTTCACGCTGACCGGCAGGACGGCGATATTGTCGATGGCCAGACCCGCCGGCTGGGGCGCCAGATCCACCTTGTTCAGCACGACCAGGGAATCGCCGGTGATCTCGGCCAGGACCGCGGGATCGACCTCCGGCCATCGGGTGGCATCCAGCACCACCAGGCGCAGATCCGCCGCGGCGGCCCGGGCGACAGCCCGGCGCACGCCCTCGGCCTCGACTTCGTCGTCCGACCCCCGCAGACCGGCGGTATCGGCCAGCACCAGCGGATAGCCCGCCAGATCGAGCTGCACCTCGATGACGTCCCGCGTGGTTCCCGCGGTCGTCGAGACGATCGCCGCCTCGCGCCGGACCAGCCAGTTGAGCAGGCTCGACTTGCCGACATTCGGCGCGCCCACCACCGCCACGGAGAATCCCTCTCGCAGCCGCTCGCCGCGCCGATCATCGTCTAGATGTTGCGATATCTCTTGCTCCAACCACGACAGGTCGTGAGTCATACTACCTATGGTAGATTCCCCGACCTCCTCCGGGAAGTCGATCGCCGCCTCGAGCCGGGCCTGCAGACGCAGCAATCGCTTCCGCCACCCCTCGTACAGCCGACCGAGCGCGCCCGAGAGCTGGCGCAGCGCCTGCCGGCGCTGGGCCACGGTTTCGGCGTCCACCAAATCCGCGATCGCCTCGACCGCGGTCAGGTCGAGCTTGCCGTGCTCGAAGGCGCGCCGGCTGAACTCCCCCGGCTCGGCCGGACGCAGGCCGGGCAGCCGACCCAGCGCCCCGATCATCGCCGTCGATACCGCCCGCCCGCCATGGACCTGCAGCTCGACCATGTCCTCGCCCGAGAAGCTCGCCGGACCCGGCAGCCACAGCGCCAGGCCGGAATCGATCGTTTCGCCATCAGAAGGATCCACCAACCTGCTGAGCGACGCCTGCCGGGCCGGCGGCAGCGCTCGCCCCGTCAGCGCGCGCAGGGCCGCGCCGGCGCCCGGCCCGGACAGTCGAAACACCGCAATCCCGGCCCGGCCCGGTGCGGTCGACAGCGCAAAGATGGTCGCTGCCGGCCCGCCGGAATCCGCCGCGTCGGCGCGCCATTCCGCTGGCCGAGAGTCGCCGTCGAGTTCCACCGCCGCCTCCCGCGCCTAGCGCATGGTCGGATCGCACTTAGACAGCGCGACTCGTGAATCTTGGTCTAGCCTGCCGCCTTGGAAGCCGCCGCCCGATCCTGCGCCGGCGCCTTGTCCTCCGGCTGCAGCATCAGCCGCGCCACCCGCCCGCCGCCCCGCAGATGCACCTCCAGCACCTCATCCACGTCGGCGCGCGTCGCGATGCTGTACCAGACCCCCTCGGGATAGATCACCACGGTCGGTCCGCACTCGCAACGATCCAGGCATCCCGCAGTATTTATCCGTATTTCCGCGAGCCCGAGCTCCTTGGCCCGGGCCTTCATGTAATCCCGCAGCTTCTCGCTGCCCTTGGCCTTGCAGCAGCCGCGCGGGTGGCCGGCCGGCCGCTCGTTGGTACAGCAGAAGACATGGGCCCGATAATACGGCGGCGGGTCGGCGCTCACGACTCGCCCGTCCCCGGCTTGCCGCCGCCCTTGGCGCCGGCCATCCCGCGCCAGAACGACTGCATCTGCTCCCAGCCCTGCAGGCTCGCCGGCAGCCAGGTCTTGAACAGCGCCTCCGGGTCGGTGCTGTGCAGCGCCGCGCGCATCCGCTCCTCGATTTCCTTCATCAGCGCCGCCTGCAGCGGCGCCACATCGGGCAGGCCGAGAAAGGCGCGCGCCTCCTCCGGCGTGCAGTCGATATCGATGCTGATCTTCATGTCGCCGCTCCGCCCGCCGTCCGAGGAATGTCCAGCCGACCGGCCCGCCGACCGAATCCCCAACCAGATTGTGGTTGAGCCGGCGCCGCCCCGCCGCAACTATGGAGCATACGCCGATGTTGCCGTCCGATGCGCGCCGCGCTCTGGCTTCTACCCGACCGGCGACCTTGCCGCAACGCCGCGTCAGCGGCATCCCCAGCGATCATGGACCCCGACATGTCCGGCAACCGCCTCGCCGACACCACCAGCCCGTATCTCCTGCAGCACAAGGACAACCCGGTCGACTGGCAGCCCTGGGGCCCGGCAGCGCTCGACCAGGCCCGGCGCGAGGCCAAGCCGATTCTGCTCTCGGTCGGCTATGCCGCCTGCCATTGGTGCCATGTCATGGCCCATGAGAGCTTCGAGGATCCGGCCACCGCGGCGCTGATGAACCGGCTGTTCGTCAACATCAAGGTCGACCGCGAGGAGCGCCCCGACCTCGACAGCATCTACCAGTCGGCGCTCGCCCTGCTCGGCCAGCAGGGCGGCTGGCCGCTCACCATGTTCCTCACCCCCAAGGGCGAGCCGTTCTGGGGCGGTACCTATTTTCCGCCGGAGCCGCGCTGGGGCCGGCCCTCGTTCCACCAGGTGCTGGAGAGCATCGCCGGAATCTATCGCGACGAACCGGACAAGGTGATCCAGAACACCGCCGCCTTGCGCGACGCCCTCGCCGGCCTGTCGCAGCCGAGCGAGGCGGTCGCGCTGTCGCCGGCCATGCTCGACCAGATCGCCGCCCAGTTCGCCGGCGACCTCGACCAGCAGAACGGCGGGATCGGCGGCGCCCCCAAGTTTCCGCACGGCTCGGTGTTCGAGCTGCTGTGGCGCGCCTGGAAGCGGACCGGCGACGCGGTCGCGCGCGACGGCGTGCTGCTGACCCTCGACCGCATGTGCCAGGGCGGCATCTACGATCATCTCGGCGGCGGCTTCGCGCGCTACACCGTCGACCAGCGCTGGCTGGTGCCGCATTTCGAGAAGATGCTGTACGACAACGCCCAGCTGCTCGAGCTGCTGGTCCTGGTGTGGCAGGAAACCCGCGCGCCGCTCTACGAGGCGCGCATCCGCGAGACCGTCGGCTGGCTGCTGCGCGAGATGCGCGCCGCGCCGGGAACCGGCGGACGGCGCGGCTTCGCCAGCAGTCTCGACGCCGACAGCGAGGGCGAGGAAGGCCGCTTCTACGTCTGGAGCGAGGCCGAGATCGACGACCTGCTCGGCGCCGACGCGGCCTTCTTCAAGGCGGCGTACGACGTCACCCCGGGCGGCAACTGGGACGGCCACACCATCCTGAACCGGCTCGACCGGCGCGACCTCGGCAGCGCCGCCGACGAGGCCCGGCTCGCCGCCGCCCGCGCCGTCCTGCTGGCGGCGCGAGCGGGGCGCGTGCGGCCGAGCTGGGACGACAAGGTCCTGGCCGACTGGAACGGCCTCGCCATCACCGCCCTGGCCCTGGCCGGCCAGGCGTTCGACGAGCCGGCATGGCTTGCCGCCGCCGCCGAGGCCTTCGACTTCGTCGCCGCCGACATGGTCAGCGGCGACGGCGGCGAGGCCCGGCTCTGCCATGCCTGGCGCGCCGGCCAGGCGGCCCACAAGGCGCTGCTCGAGGACTATGCCCAGATGGCGCGCGCCGCCCTCGCCCTCGCCGAAACCACTGCCGGATCACCCCATCTCGAGCAGGCGAAGGCCTGGGTCGCGACCCTCGATCGCCACTACTGGGACGACGTCCATGGCGGCTACTTCACCAGCGCCGACGACGCCAGCGACCTGATCCATCGCCTGCGCAACGCGCGCGACAACGCGGTGCCCGCGGGCAACGGCACCATGGTCGGCGTGCTGGCGCGGCTGCACCACCTGACCGGCGAAGCCGGCTACCGCACCCGCGCCGAGGCGATCGTCGATGCCTTCTCGGGCGAGCTCCGGCGCAACCTGTTTCCGCTCGCGAGCCTGCTCAACGCCGCAGAGCTGCTGGAATCCGCGCTCCAGATCGTCATCGTCGGCGATCCCGCGAGCCCGGCCGCCCGGGCTCTGATCGGCGCGGTCCACGGCGTCTCGCTGCCGAACCGGATCCTGAGCCTGGTGGCAGACGGCAATGCGCTGCCGGCGGGACACCCGGCGTTCGGCAAGACGGCACCGGCCGGCGGCGCCGCGGCCTTCGTCTGCCACGGCCAGGTCTGCTCGCTGCCGATCGGCGACGCGGCCGGGCTTGCGCAGGCCCTCGCCTTGGCCTGAAGCTCAGCGGCGGAGGACTGGCGCCATGCCTGTTGCCGAGATCACCGTCCCCTCGCCGGTTGGACCGCTGCTGGTGCGCGAGGCGGACGGCCATGTCGTCGCGTTGCGCTGGGGCACGGCCGCGGCGGAGCGCGAAACGCCGCTACTGGCCGCGGCGGCGCAACAGCTCAACGCCTATTTTTATTGCGGCCTGCGCGCCTTCGACCTGCCCCTGGCGCCGGCCGGATCACCGTTCGAGCAGGCGGTCTGGGGCGAGATGCTGCGGATTCCCTATGGCGCGACCCGGACCTATGGCGAGATCGCCCGCAGCGTCGGCGGCATGGCGCGGGCGGTCGGCGGCGCTTGCGGCTCGAACCCGATCCCGATCCTGATTCCCTGCCACCGCGTGCTCGCCGCCGGCGGCAGCATCGGCGGCTATTCCGGCGCCGGCGGCATCGACACCAAGACCTTCCTGCTGACCCTCGAGGGCGCGCTGCTGGTCTGAACGGCCATGCCGGCGCGTGGCGTGCCTGTCGCAATCACGCTATACCTTGACTAGGATCGCAGACCCGGCCCGACCGGGCTTTACCGCCATCCGACAGCTCATCGCGGGGAGACGACGATGCCCGACATCACCATCAAGACCGCGGACGGCAGCTTCTCCGCCTACCTGGCGCGGCCCGCGGGCGACGGCGGGCGCAAGCCCGGCATCCTCGTCATCCAGGAGATCTTCGGGGTCAACGCGGTGATGCGCGACCTGTGCGACGGCTTTGCCGCGCAGGGCTACCTGGCGATCTCCCCCGATCTGTTCTGGCGCCAGAAGCCGGGGATCCAGCTCACCGACAAGAGCGACGCCGAATGGCAGCAGGCCTTCGGCTACATGAAGGGCTTCAACGAGGCGAAGGGCATCGCGGATCTGCAGGCCACGCTCGACCACCTGCGCGCCGATCCCGGCTGCAGCGGCAAGGTCGGCAGTGTCGGCTACTGCCTGGGCGGGCGGCTCGCTTATCTGATGGCGACCCGCAGCAACGCGGATTGCAGCGTCGGCTATTACGGCGTCGGCATCGAGGGCCTGCTGGGCGAGGCCGCGGCCATCACCAAGCCGCTCATGCTGCACATCGCCGAGGCCGACGAGTACTGCCCCAAGGACGCCCAGGCGCAGATCGCCCAGGGGCTGGCACGCCATGCCCTGGCGACCCTGCACAGCTATCCCGGCGTCGGCCATGCCTTCGCGCGGGTCGGCGGCAAGCACTGGAACGCCGAGGCGGCGCGGCTCGCCAACGAGCGCACCGCCGCGTTCTTCAGGAAGCACCTCGCGTGAGCCGCGCCGGCGCCATGACCGCGCAGGCGATCCGCCTGCACCGCACCGGCGGCCCCGAGGTTCTCGCCCTGGAACAGGTGGCGATCGGCGACCCGGGGCCGGACGAGGTCCGCCTTGCCCAGAGCGCCATCGGCGTCAACTTCGTCGACGTCTACAGCCGCACCGGGCTCTACCCGACACCGCTGCCGTCGGGGCTCGGGTTCGAGGCGGCGGGGGTGGTGGAGGCGGTCGGGTCCGCGGTCGCCGACCTGAAACCCGGCGACCGCGTCGCCTACGGCACCGGGCCGATCGGCGCCTATGCCGAGGCGCGGGTGATGTCGGCCCAGCACCTGGTGCGCCTGCCCGACGGCATCTCGGATCGCCAGGCCGCGGGGATGATGCTGCGCGGGATGACCGCCCAGTACCTGGTGCGGCGCACCTACCGGGTGGCCGCCGGCGACCACGTCCTGATCCACGCCGCCGCCGGGGGTGTCGGGCTCATCCTGGTGCAGTGGGCGAAGCATCTCGGCGCCACCGTCATCGGCACCGCAGGCTCGGCGGAGAAGGCGGAGATCGCCAAGGCCCATGGCGCCGACCACATGATCCAGTACCGAGAGGATGATTTTCCTAGCCGCGTGCGCGAGCTCACCGGCGGTAAGGGCGTGCAGGTGGTCTATGACGGAGTCGGCAAGGATACCTTCATGGGCTCGCTCGACAGCCTGGCGCTGCGCGGCATGCTGGTGACCTTCGGCAACGCGTCCGGGGCGGTGCCGCCATTCGAGCCGCTGCTGCTGTCGCGCAAGGGCTCGCTCTTCGTCACCCGCCCGACCCTGGACTCCTACACCGCGACGCGCGAGGAGCTGGTGGCGACGGCCGACGATTTGTTCGAGGTGGTGGCCAAGGGCGCGGTCAAGATCGAGGCCGGCCAGAGCTTCGCGCTGAAGGACGCCGCCGCGGCGCATCGTGCGCTCGAGGCGCGCGCCACCACCGGCTCCACCGTGCTGCTGCCGTGACTGCCCCGCGACGCCGGAACGCCCCAGAATGGAATCGATGACATGAGCCTGCTCGGACCGTCCGCCGTGAAGCCGATCGACCGCACGCTGTTCTGGGCGCCGTGGGCCGGACCCGGGCTCGAGCATCTCAGGCTGCGCACGGCCGATATCGGCTACGTCGCCACCGGCACGGTGCTGGGCATGAGCGACGGGCAGCCGTTCCGCCTGCAATACAAGATCAAGTGCGATTCCGACTGGCGCGTGCGCAAGGTGCTGCTCGACTGCCTGGGGCCGCAGGGCAGCCGCGAGCGCATCCTGCGCGCCACCGGCCGCGGCCAGTGGAAGGACGACAGCGGCGAGATCCTGGCCGAGCTCGACGGCTGCCAGGATGTCGACATCGCGGTGACGCCGTTCACCAACACCCTGGCGATCCGCCGGCTGAAGCTGCGGCCCGGACAGCGCGCCGATCTGCGCGTCGCCTTCATCGACATGCCGAACCTGCAGATCCGCCCGGTCGAGCAGCGCTATGCCTGCGTCGAGCAGCGGCCCGACGGCATGACCGTCACCTACGAGGGGCTGTTCCGCAAGTTCAAGGTCGACCTGCCGCTCGATTCCGACGCCCTGGTGATCGACTATCCCGAGGCCTTCCGCCGGGTCTATCCGGCATAGGGCGGCGGATCTCGCCTCCCCTCAGGTCATCGTCGGGCTTGCGCTACGACGCGTCTCCGGGGAGCGAACTGCGGGTCGCGCGTGCGCGGCTTCCCACCGCGATGGCGAGCGCGCCGACGATCAGAGCCGCCGCCACCGCGAAGGTGATCCGCATGCCGGTGGCAATGGACTCGGGAGGCGCCGTCGTGACGTCCGTCGTCGCCGCGGCGAGCGCGAACACCGCGCCCATGACCGATGCGCCGGTGACCAGGCCCAGATTGCGCGACAGATTGAGCATGCCGGAAATGACGCCCCGCTGGTCGGCGCGGATATCCGTCATGACTGCGGTGTTGTTGGCCGCCTGGAAAAGCTGGTATCCCGGGGTCAGGACGGCGATGGCGGCGATGTAGCCGGCGATGCCCGATATCGCCGGAAGCGCGGACAAGGCGCATGAACCAACCGCCATCAAGACGAGTCCCGCGACGGTCACGAAGGGCGCGCCCAGACGGTCGACGATACGGCCAGCCGGAATGCCGCTCAGTGTCGAGATAATCGGACCAATCGACATTGTGAGTCCCACGAGCGCCGCGTCGAGCCCGAGCGCGCGCGAAAGATAGAACGGCCCGACCACCAGCGTCGCCATCATCACCGTCGCGACGAGCGCATTCGTAGCCAAGCCCGCACTAAACACGGCGTTGTGGAACACCGCCAGCCGGATCAATGGCGACGCAGCGCTCGCCTCGGCGCGCACGAACAGGCCGGCGCCGATGACACCGGCCAACAGCAAGGCCAGGTTGAGCGGACCGAAATTGCCGCGCCCGATGGTCATGGCGAGCGCATAGACCGCGAGCGTGCATGCCAGCAGCAGCGTGCCCAGATTGTCGAACCGGATACGATCCGGCTTCGGCTCCCGGCGATTAATGGGCAGGGTGCGATGGGCGAGCACGAGCGCCAGGAGTCCGAGCGGCAGGTTGACGAGGAAGATCGCCCGCCACCCCGGCCCGGCGATCAGAACGCCGCCGAGCGAGGGACCGAGCGCGGTGCCGATCGCCGACATCGTTCCGAGCAGCCCCATGGCACTGCCGGTCCTTGCCTTCGGCACCGTCTCCCCGACGAACGCCATGGTGAGGGCCATCATGACGGCCGCGCCGAGCCCCTGCGCCGCCCGGGCGGCAATCAGCAGCCAGAGCGTCGGCGCGACGCCGCACAGGACCGAGGCCAGCGTGAACAGGAAGAGCCCGGCCAGCAGCAGCCGGCGGCGGCCGACGATGTCGCCGAGCCGCCCGACGCTGACGATCAGGGTGGTGATGGCGAGAAGATAGGCGAGGACGACCCACTGGACCTCCTGGAAGGAGGCGCCGAACGCCTGTGCCATGGTCGGCAAGCCGACATTGGCGATGCTGGTGCCGAGCGAGGACAGCAGCATGGAGAGGGACAGGGCCGCGAGCGCCCAGCGAACCGAAGCTGCCGGTTCCACGCTTGCAGCCGTGGCCGCATTGCTTCCCGAAATGATTGGTTTCAACATGAACTCCGTTCTGACGGCCTCCGAAATGGGGCTGCCGAGAACGTGGTCCATTACCTGACATGGCGGAAGACGCACGATTGGCACTATATTCGTGCGTTTAACGCCATATCACCATCGAATTTTGCTAGGCTCGATGTATGACGCCCCCTGATCTGAACCTGCTCGTGACCCTCGATGTGCTGCTCAGGGAAGGCAGCGTCGCGCGCGCCGCCCAGCGCCTGCGGCTCAGCCCGTCAGCCATGAGCCGGGCCCTGGCCAGGTTGCGGGAGACGACCGGCGATCCGCTGCTGGTCCGGGCCGGACGCGGCCTGGTCCCCACACCCCGGGCACTCGAGCTTCGCGAGCGGGTCGGCCGAATCGTCGAGGACGGACAGGCGGTCCTGCGCCCGGCCGAGACGCTCAACCCAAAGCGGCTGGTCCGAACCTTCGTGCTGCGCACCGGCGACGGCTTCGTGGAGAATTTCGGACCGGACCTCATCGCCCGTGTCGGCGAGCAGGCGCCCGGCGTCCGGCTGCGCTTCCTGCAGAAACCCGACAAGGACAGCACGCCGCTGCGCGACGGCAGCGTCGATCTGGAAACCGGCGTCGTCGGCAAGACGGCGGGTCCGGAGGTACGCGCCAAGGCGCTGTTCCGTGACCGCTTCATCGGCGTCGTGCGCACGGGGCACGCGCTTGCCCTCGGCGAGATCACGCCTGTCCGCTTTGCGGCGGGCCGGCATATCGGGGTTTCGCGGCGGGGTCTCGACACCGGACCGATCGATGAAGCCCTGACGCCGTACGGACTGGAACGGCAGATCGTCACGATCGTCGGCGGCTTTTCGGCCGCGCTCGCCCTGGCGCGGGCCTCCGACCTGATCGCCAGCGTTCCCGAACGGCATACCGGAAACCTGCGCGCGGGACTGCACAGCTTTGCGCTGCCGGTCACCGTGCCGGAGATCACGGTCTCATTGCTCTGGCACCCGCGGCTGGATGCCGACCCGGCGCATCGCTGGCTGCGCGGGTGCGTGCGGGACGCCTGCCTGTCGCCCGCGAGCTATGCCTACTGATTCATCGACGAGAAGAAGTCGGAATTGGTCTTGGTCTGCTTCAGCTTGTCGACCAGGAACTCCATCGCATCGGTGACGCCCATCGGCATCAGGATGCGGCGCAGCACCCACATCTTGCTGAGCGTCGCCTTGTCGACCAGCAGCTCCTCCTTGCGGGTGCCCGACTTGGTGATGTCGATCGCCGGGAACGTGCGCTTGTCCGAGAGCTTGCGGTCGAGAATGATTTCCGAGTTACCGGTGCCCTTGAACTCCTCGAAGATCACCTCGTCCATGCGGCTGCCGGTGTCGACCAGGGCGGTGGCGATGATGGTCAGCGAGCCGCCTTCCTCGATGTTGCGCGCGGCGCCGAAGAAGCGCTTCGGCCGCTGCAGCGCGTTGGCGTCGACGCCGCCGGTCAACACCTTGCCCGATGACGGCACCACGGTGTTGTAGGCGCGCGCCAGGCGGGTGATGGAATCCAGCAGGATCACCACGTCGCGCTTGTGCTCGACCAGGCGCTTGGCCTTCTCGATCACCATCTCGGCGACCTGGACGTGGCGCACCGCCGGCTCGTCGAAGGTGGAACTCACCACCTCGCCCTTGACCGAGCGCGCCATGTCCGTCACTTCCTCCGGCCGCTCGTCGATCAGCAGCACGATCAGGTAGCAGTCCGGGTGGTTGGCGGCGACGGCGTGGGCGATGTTCTGCAGCATCATGGTCTTGCCGGTGCGCGGCGGCGCGACGATCAGGCCGCGCTGGCCCTTGCCGAGCGGCGCCACCAGGTCGATCACCCGGGTGGTCAGGTCCTTCTTGGTGGGATCCTCGAGCTCGATCTTCAGCCGCTCCTCAGGGTACAGCGGCGTCAGATTGTCGAAGTTGATGCGGTGGCGCACCTTCTCCGGCGCTTCGAAGTTGATCTGGTTGACCTTGAGCAGCGCGAAGTAGCGCTCGCCCTCCTTGGGCGAGCGGATCTGGCCCTCGACCGTGTCGCCGGTGCGCAGGCTGAAGCGCCGCACCTGGCTGGGCGAGACGTAGATGTCGTCGGGCCCGGGCAGGTAGTTGGCCTCCGGCGAGCGCAGGAAGCCGAAGCCGTCCTGCAGGATTTCGAGCACGCCGTCGCCATAAATGGCGATGTCGTTCTCGGCGAGCTGCTTGAGGATCGCGAACATCATGTCCTGCTTGCGCAGGGTGCTGGCGTTCTCGATCTGCAGCTCCTCGGCATAGGCGAGAAGCTCGGCGGGCGTCTTACGCTTGAGTTCCTGAAGGTTCATGTTTTCTGCGGAGCTGTGACGACTGGGGGGGATGGGAACGGTGGTGAGCGGGAGAATGCGATGGGCGGATGCGCGGGCGCCTGGCCGCGTGCTGCCGGTTCGTCACCGACTGCGCCTGTCCTGTAATGCAGAGCCCATGCCCGGAGGGCAGGGGAAGACCAAGTTTTCCTGGATCGGAGCGCGGCGACGGCGGCCCCGGGTGGGCCGACCGGAAGCATTAGCCAAACTTGCCCGCCAAGTCAAACCCGGCTTTACCCTGATTGGATATGGTTAACAAATGGTTTCGCGCAAGCCCTGTTCCACGGCGCCGGCGGCGCGGGTCTCAGAACGGCCGCACGATCACCATGACCACGATGCCGATCATCGCCAGCGTCGGCACCTCGTTCATCACCCGGTAGAAGCGGGCATCGTGCTTGTTGGCGTCTGCCCTGAACGCCTTGAACCACAGCGCCAGCAGGTGATGGTAGAACGTCACCAACAGCACCAGGGCCAGCTTCACCCAGATCCAGCCGGCATCCCAGTCGACGATCCCCGGGGTCAACAGCAGCGTAGCCCCGAACAGCCAAGTGGCGATCATCGCGGGATTCATGATCGCCCGCAGCAGGCGCCGCTCCATCACCTTGAAGGTCTCCGATTGCGCCGAGCCCGGCGCCGCCGCGCAGTGATAAACGAACAGCCGCGGCAGATAGAGCAACCCGGCCATCCAGGCGATCACCGAGATGACGTGCAGCGCCTTGGTCCAGGGATAGACATAAGCCAGCCACGCGATCGTCATGCGGCAGCCGTGCGGTCGGGATGAATGCAGCGGTGCCAGCGCGCGCCGCATTGCCGCCCGCCGGCCGCCGAGCGGATTTCGAGCGGCCCGTCCAGCGCGTCGTCCACCAGCCGGGCCAGGCCCGCGATGAACGCGGCGTGGGTTCCCACCGTCGGCACCCGCACATAGGCCGGCACGCCGGCCTGCGCCGCGAGGTCGCGATACTCGATGTCGAGCTCGACCAGGGTCTCGGAATGCTCGGACACGAAGGCGACGGGGAAGACGACCAGCGGCACCCGGTCGGCGCCGGCGCGGCGGATCTCGTCGTCGGTCGCCGGCCCGATCCATTCCAGCGGCCCGACCCGGCTCTGATACGAGACGAGCCAGCTATCCGCCGCCAGCCCGGCGGCGCCGGCCACCGCCGCGGCGCTGCGCTCGACCTGCTCCTGGTAGGGATCGCCCTTGGCGATCACCCGCTTGGGCAGCCCGTGGGCCGAGAACAGCACCCGCGTACCGGCGCCGGCCGTCGCGACCCCCTGGCGCACCAGCTCGGCGGCGCCGGCCACGAAGCCGGCGGCCCCGGCATAGCAGCAGACCGTCCGGGTCGGACGATCGAGACCGGCCCTGGCCGCCGCCGCGCGCCAGGCCCGCAGCGAGGACCCGGTGGTGGTGGTCGAGAACTGCGGATAGAGCGGCAGCAGCACGACATTGTCCGGCGCGTAGTCGCGCACCGCCGCGGCCACCGCCGCGCTCATCGGATGCCAGTAGCGCATGCAGGGAAACGCCCGCACCTCCCGCCCCGCGCCGGCGAGCTGGGCCTCGAGCGCCCGCGCCTGAGCCTCGGTATTGCGCAGCAGCGGCGATCCGCCGCCGATCTGGGCGTAGATGTGCCGGGCGATCGGCGCCCGGCGGCGCGCGATCCGGCACGCCAGGAAGCGCCGCAGCGGCCCTGGCAGCCCGATGATCGCGGGGTCGCTGAACAGGTTGTAGAGGAACGGTTCCACCGCGTCCGGCCCGTCGGGGCCGCCGAGATTGAACAGGACGATGGCGGTTCTGGTCATGACGAAGGTTATGGCGCCGAACGATCAGCTTTTCCAGCCGCGCACCAGCTCGGCCAGCCGCGCGACATGCTCGGGCGGGGTCTGCGGCACGATGCCGTGGCCGAGGTTGAACACGAACGGCCCACGGCCGAGGGTCTCCAGGATCCGCCTGGTCTCGCCGTCCAGCGCCGCGCCACCGCTCACCAGCACCATCGGATCGAGATTGCCCTGCACGGCGAGATGCGGCTGCAGGTGCCGTGCCGCCCACTCCGCCGGCAGCGCGGTGTCGAGGCTGAGCGCCGCCGCGCCGCACTCGATGGCATATCGCTCGTACAGCACGCCGGCACCGCGCGGAAACACGATCACCGGCACGTCGGGTGCCGCGGACTTGAGCCGGCGCACGATCGCGCGGGTCGGCGCCAGGCACCAGCGTTCGAGCGCCGGCGCGGCGAGCGCCCCGGCCCAGCTGTCGAACAGCTGCAGCACCTCCGCTCCCGCCTCGACCTGGCGCAGCAGATAGCCGACCGTGGTCTCGACCAGCAGATCGATCAACCGGCCGAAACCGTCGGGATCGCCATAGGCCCAGGCCTTGGCCAGGGCGAAATCCCGGCTCGATCCGCCCTCGATCATGTAGCTCGCCACGGTCCAGGGCGCGCCGGCGAATCCGATCAGCGCGACATCCTCGGGCAGCACCTTCCGGAGCTGGCGCACCGCCTGGTAGACCGGGGCGACCCGCTCGCCGAAGCCGCTCGGATCGAGCCGGTCGAGCGCGCCGGCATCGGGCAGCGCGTCGAGCACCGGCCCCCGGCCCTCCTCGAACGTGACGTTCTGGCCAAGGCCATAGGGCACGATCAGGATGTCCGAGAACAGGATCGCCGCGTCCATGGCGAACCGCCGGATCGGCTGCAGCGTCACCTCGACCGCGGCGTCGGGCGTCAGGCACAGGTCGAGGAAGCTGCCGGTCTCGGCCCGCAGCTTGCGATACTCCGGCAGGTAGCGGCCGGCCTGGCGCATCAGCCAGAACGGCGGCCGCGGCGGAACCTGCCCGCGCAACGCATGCAGCAGCAACTTGTTCTGGGATGGCATGGGGGCCTGCAGCTGACTGATTCCAGGTTGTCGGCGGCGAACTCGCACGCCTGCTTCTCCTTCTACTATAAGATATCTCTTAGAGTGGTAGTGGTAGTGGGTGGCTGTGCGAGTCGAGGATTAGTGGCCGTCCCCCGATCGTCCCCAGGGATCGCTGACGAGCGCGACCCGAAGCGCTTGGCACGGGGCGAATCCGGGGATCGCGCGCGCCGAGGGCAGAGCGGCGGGGATTCCGGTGATGCTGGAAAGATCGGGAAAGCGGGGATAGAACGGCGTGTGCGAGGCCGCCCTGCCCGGGTTTCGCGGCCTGTGACTCCCGCCGACTTGGCGCTCACTGAATCGAGGCCAACGGGCTGCGATCCACAGGGGCCTGCCGAAAGCCGGATTCGATCCCGGCTATTCACACGACGACGACGGATTGCGGAGTAGAAGTCGATGGTCGCCACACAGGCTGATCCACAGGCACCGTTCAACCTGCACCTGGTCTCGGACGCCACCGGCGAGACCATCAACAGCGTGGCTCGCGCCTGCCTGGTGCAGTTCGAGGGCGTGCACGCGACCGAGCATAGCTGGACCCTGATCCGCACGCCGGGCCAGATGACCAAGGTGCTGGCCGGGATCGAGGCCAATCCGGGCCTGGTGCTGTTCACCATGGTCAACGATCAACTGCGCCAGAAACTGCAGGACGGCTGCCGGCGCACCGGGATGCCCTGCATCCCGGTGCTCGATCCGGTGATCAGCGCGCTGGCCAGCCATCTCGGCCTGCAGGCGCGCGGCCAGCCGGGCCGGCAGCATGAGATGGACGCCGAGTATTTCAGCCGGATCGACGCCATGAGCTTCGCGCTGGTTCACGACGACGGCCAGTCGAGCTGGAACTACGACGAGGCCGACGTGGTGCTGGTCGGGGTCTCCCGCACCTCGAAGACGCCGACCTGCATCTATCTCGCCAATCGCGGCATCAAGGCGGCCAATGTCCCGGTCGTGCCGGACTGCCCGCTGCCGCCCGAGCTGACCGCGACCAAGCGACCGCTGATCGTCGGCCTGACCAAGGACCCGACCCAGTTGGTCCAGGTGCGGCGCAACCGCCTGCGCCTGATGTCCGGCGACGAGGAAACCGACTATGTCGACCCGGACTTCGTGAAGCGCGAGGTCGCCTTCGCCCGCCGGCTGTGCAGCCAGCATCACTGGCCGGTGATCGACGTCTCGCGCCGCTCGATCGAGGAAACCGCCGCGGCCATCATCCAGATGCTGCGCGAGCATCAGGCCGGCGGCCTGGTGCAGGACCATGCCTGACGCGGCCATGGCCGACATGCCGCAGCGTGCACCGGTGCTCGACCGCATCGGCCGGCCCGGCGTGCCGCCGGTGATCCTGGCATCGGCCAGCGCCGCGCGGGCCCGCCTGCTCGAGGCGGCCGGCCTGTCGGTGGCGCGCCAGGCGGCGGCGATCGACGAGGCCGAGATCAAGGCCTCGCTCAAGGCCGAAGGTGCCGGCGCCGCCGCGGTCGCCGAGGCGCTGGCCGAAATGAAGGCGGTGAAGATCAGCCGCCGCCATCCCGGCGCACTCGTCATCGGCTGCGACCAGATGCTCGACTGCGACGGCCGGTGGCTCGACAAGCCGGCGACGTTGGCCGCGGCGCGCGCCCAGCTCGAAGCCCTCGCCGGCCGCAGCCACCAGCTCCTGACCGCCGCGGTGGTGGTGCGCGACGGGGCCCGGCTGTGGCATCACGGCGACGGCGCGACGCTCACCATGCGGGAGTTCGGCGCCGGCTTTCTCGACGCCTATCTGGCCGCCGCCGGCGACGCGGCGCTCGCCTCGGTCGGGGCCTATCAGCTCGAGGGCCTCGGCGCCCAGCTGTTCAGCCGCGTGCGCGGCGACTATTTCACCATCCTCGGCCTGCCGCTGCTGCCGCTGCTCGACTTCCTGCGCGGCCACGGGGTGGTGCCGGCATGACCGGGAGCACCTTGCGCACGCTCAGCGGCGCGGCGCGGCTGGCCGGCGTCATCGGCTGGCCGGTCGCCCATTCGCGCTCGCCGCGGCTGCACGGCTTCTGGCTCGCCGCCCACGACATCGACGGGGCCTATGTCCCGCTCGGCATCCGGCCGGAACATCTGGCGGACGCCGTCGCGGCGCTGCCGCTGCTGGGATTCCGCGGCGCCAACGTCACCGTGCCGCACAAGCAGGCGGTGCTCGCCCTGTGCGGCACGGTCAGCGACGAGGCGCGCCGCATCGGCGCCGTCAATACCCTGGTGATCGGCGACGACGGCACCATCGAAGGCCGCAACACCGACGGCTTCGGCTTCCTCGAGAATCTGCGCGCCGGCGTGCCCGACTGGGCGCCGGATGCGGGCCCCGCTGTGCTGCTGGGCGCCGGCGGCGCGGCGCGCGCGATCGCGGTGGCGTTGCTCGACGCCGGTGCGCCGGCGCTCCGGATCCTGAACCGCAGCCGCGACCGGGCGGACCAGCTCGCCGGCGATCTCGCCGACCCGCGGCTCGCGGTCGAGGACTGGGAGCGCCGCAACGACGTGCTGCAGGACGCGGCATTGCTGGTGAACAGCACCAGCCTCGGCATGGAGGGCCAGCCGAACCTGCAGCTCGACCTCGCCCGGCTGCCCGCCTCGGCGGTGGTCAACGACATCGTCTACGTCCCGCTCGAAACCGAGCTGCTGGCCGGGGCGCAGGCCCGCGGCAACCGCACCGTCGACGGGATCGGCATGCTGCTGCACCAGGCCCGCCCCGGCTTCGCCGCCTGGTTCGGCGCCCTGCCGGAGGTCTCGGCCGCCCTGCGCAGCTACGTGCTCGACGGACTCTGAGAGGCTCGATGCGGGTGCTCGGCCTCACCGGCTCGATCGGCATGGGAAAGACGCGGGCGGCGGCGGTGCTGCGCCGCCGACGGGTGCCGGTGCACGACGCCGATGCGGCGGTGCATCGCCTGCTCGGCCGCGGCGGTGCGGCGGTGCGTGCCGTCGACGCGGCCTTCCCCGGCGTGGTCGCCGCCGGCGCGGTCGATCGCCAGGAGCTCGGGCGCCGGGTGTTCGCCGATCCGCTGGCGCTGCGGCGGCTCGAGGCGATCCTGCATCCGCTGGTGCAGCGCGCCGCCGGCCGCTTCCTGGGTCGCGCCCGTGCCCGGCGCTGCCGGGTCGTGGTGCTCGACATCCCCCTGCTGTTCGAAACCGGCGGCGCGGCGCGCTGCGCGGCGGTGGCGGTGGTCAGCGCGCCGCGCTTCGTGCAGCGCGCCCGGGTGCTGGCCCGGCGCGGCATGTCGCCCGAACGCCTGGCCGGAATCGAGACCCGCCAGATGCCGGACGCCGAGAAGCGCCGGCGCGCCGATTTCGTGGTCCCCACCGGGCTCGACCGGCGGACCTCCTTGCGCGCGCTGGTGCGCATCCTCAGATTGATGCGCAGCGGCAAGCCGCCGCGGCGCCGGAGACGTCATGCGCGAAATCATCGTTGATACCGAGACCACCGGGCTGGAGCCGGAAGCCGGCCATCGCATCGTCGAGATCGCCGGACTCGAGCTGGTGAACCACCTGCCGACCGGGCGCAGCTTTCAGTGCTATCTCAACCCGGAGCGCGACATGCCGCGCGAGGCCGAGGCCGTGCACGGGCTGAGCGCCGCGTTCCTTGCCGACAAGCCGAAATTCGCCGCGGTCGTCGACGGGTTCCTGGCATTCATCGGCGACGGCGCGCTGGTGATCCACAACGCCGAGTTCGACCTGAAGTTCCTGAACGCCGAGCTGCGGCGGGTCGAGCGTCCGCCGCTCGGACATCGCGTGATCGACACCCTGGCGATCGCGCGGCGCAAGTTTCCCGGCGCCCAGGCCAGCCTCGATGCGCTGTGCCGGCGCTTCGCGATCGACAATTCGGCCCGCACCAGGCACGGCGCGCTGCTCGATACCGAGCTGCTGGCCGAGGTCTATCTCGAGCTGGTGGGCGGGCGCCAGGCCGGCCTCGACCTCGCCGGGTTCGAACTGGAGGCGGCGGCGGCCGCGTCATCGGCTGCAGCCGGCCCGGGCCGGGCGGCACGTCCGCCACGGCCGCACGCCCCGACGCCCGAGGAGAACGCGGCCCATGCCGCGCTGCTCGCTAGGCTGAAGCAGCCGCTCTGGCTGAACTGAACCTCCGGCTCAGCCGGCGCTGGCCGCGCCCTGCTGCGCGCGCTGGCGGCGATGGCCGCGATACAACGCGGCGAAGTCGATCGGATTGATCATCACCTGGGGGAAGCCGCCTTCGCGGGTGGCGGCCGCCGCCACGCTGCGGGCGAACGGAAACAGCAGCCGCGGCGCCTCGACCATCAGCAGCGGCTCGACCATCTCGGCGGCCACGTTGCCGACCCCGAACACCCCGCCATAGGCGAGCTCGACGAGATAGGCGGGCTCGCGGGCGATCTGGCCCTCGATCCGCATGTTCAACACCACCTCGTAGGTGCGCTCGCCGATATTGTGGACCTCGACCGTCACCTGGGCGCCGCTCTGCGGCTGGCCGGACAGCCCGAACACGCCGGGCGCCCGCGGGTTCTCGAAGGACAGGTCCTTGACGTACTGGGCGAGCACGGTGAGCGGCACCTGCGGCGTGCCGCCCGGACCCGGCTGGCCGGGGACCGGCGCGCCGACCGGTGCCGCCGCTGCAGGGGCGGCCTGGGGCGAGGCGGCCTGGGGCGAGGCGGGCGGCGCGCCGGGGGGCGCGCCGGCGCCGGAAGATTGGTCGGACATCACGGGCTCCGGTTCGAACTTCCAAGGGTGGGGCGCGCAGTGGCTACCACGGAACGGCGGTCGGCTCAATGCGCCGCCGCCGCGGGTAGTTTCTCAGTTTGAAATCTGATCCCCGCTCCGCTGTCGCTCCCCGGCCATCGCTCCTATATGCTTAGCGGAAAGCATAGGAGCACAGCGATGGCGCAGTATGCGATTGCCTTCGATCTTGATACCGCAGCCATGCGGCAAGCTGGACTGACCGACGCACAGCGAACCAGGGTATATCAAACCGAGATTCCAGACGCTTTGACATCGTGCGGTTTCACAGCACATCCGCAGGGCTCCCTATATCATACCGAAACGGATCATGACCCCATTACGGCGCTGATGAAGCTCCAGGGCGCTCTGACGGGCGGCGCACCGAACTTCTGCCGCTTCGTCCGACGCGTCCATGTGTTCCGCATGGAAGAATGGAGCGACGTAACCGAACTGTTAGCCCAACGCCCGGCCGCAGCGGCGCCGGATGCCCAGGAAGAGCTTGCAGAGCAGGACGACCTGGCCCTCGCCGGAGTGAATGCTGGGTAGCGGAAGGGAATAGTTATGCCGAAAGGCCCCAAAGGCCAGAAGCGACCGGGCGACGTGATCGGCGCGGCCATCATGGTGGCCAAGATCGCCACGGGCGAGATCGAGGATGAGACCGATAAGCCGGCCAGCGCCGCTGCCGAGCTGGGGCGGCGCGGCGGCAAGGCGCGAGCGGAGAAGATGGCACCTGAGCGGCGAGCAGAGATCGCGCGGAAGGCCGCAGCAAAAAGGTGGGGGAAGGGCTAAAGGCCCTTCCCGCTGTCCTCCGACCTTTCATAGTCAAACGAAAGCTGACCATCCCGGATCAGCTTCGGGTGAAGGCGGTCCAGCTTTTCCATGAAGTCGTGCCAATCGGCGCTCAGCTTCATCATGGTGACGATTGATCCAAGCCGCTCGCGCAGCTTGGGGTAACCCATGTTGGAAGTGAGTCGCTGAAAGAACTTGTGCTTAGGCCGTCCAGCCTCGTTCTTCGGGGTGACTCGCTTTAGCTCGTCGAGGACACCCGGCGCGAGCCGCTTGTACACGATGTCGTTGGTCAGCATCCCGAAGTATTGCGGGCGCTTGACGGACCCGGTCGGGTATTCGATGCCGCGCAAGCGGAACATCTCTTCATAGAAGTCAGACGGAAACGTCGGGACGTATGGCTGAAGCTCCTTGGCGATGAAGTCCTCCAGGATTTTCGCAAGCGCATCTCTGGCTCGATCTCGCTGATACCCGGTCGCTTCATCGACAAGCGCGATGATTCCAACTCGGGCAAACCCGCGAACGAGGATTTCGCATTGCTCGGCAATGTGGGCTTGCTGGGGCTGGAGGATGCCCCCCTTCTGCCGTGCAGACAGGATCGCATCACACATATCGGCGAGGACGGTCGCCTCATATCCATACGCTGCCCGGCCGCCGCCGGGAATCGTGAAGCGGATCGGATTGCGGAGGCGCGCCGGCAAGTCCTTGATGTCTGCGCCCTTTTGGCCAAGAGACTCAATGAAAACAGCGACCCGCTGCTCGCCGACCTTGGAGCCGCCGCCGATAGACATACCAATGCCGGTCTGAAGACCTCTCTGAGAGAGGACTCGGGTGCCGTCTTCAAGGACGTAACAGGGAATCTCGATGTCCCCAATCTTCAGCGGATGGTCGGGCGACCCGTGCGTTGCCTTCTTGATCGCCCCCGAATGGCGCGCCAGAGCGCCACGCCGGGCGATTTCACTGCGCTCCGCGGGGGTAAGCGCCTCGGCGCGGGCCAGGCCGCCCCGGGCGCGTCCGGAAGTGTGATCAGTCATGTAAGCTCCTCTTCATAATCTGCTTGCAATCTAGGCCATTTCGGGCATTTTGCAAGCAGATTCCTGGGATATGCTTGCATTGTGTTTGACGCTAAGCATATAATTTCAGATACTAGGGGCATGAACAAGCTGCCCCTTCAAAAGCGCGCCCAGATCCTCTCCATGCTCTGTGAGGGGTCCTCCATGCGGTCGATCTCTCGCGTGGCGGACGTGTCGATCAACACGGTTTCCAAGCTGCTGGTCGAGGCTGGCGAAGCGTGCGCCGCCTATCACGATGAGGCAGTGCGGGACGTGAATGCGAAGCGGGCGCAGTGCGATGAAATCTGGTCCTTCTGCTACGCCAAGCAGAAGAACGTCGCGGCTGCCAAGCGGCAGGACGTGGCCTACGGCGACGTGTGGACGTGGACGGCCCTCGATGCCGACTCCAAGCTGATCGTCTCCTACATGGTCGGCGGGCGCGATAGCGACTACGCCATGGGCCTGATCGACGATCTGCGCCAGCGGCTCGCCGGTCGCGTCCAGCTCACCACGGACGGCCATAAGGCCTATCTAGAGGCCGTTGAAGGCGCGTTCGGCGCCGATGTGGATTACGCCATGCTGGTGAAGCTGTACGGCGCCGCTCCCGAGAGCGCCAAGGGCCGCTACAGCCCGGCCGAATGCGTCGGGGCACGCAAGGAGCCGATTGAAGGCACCCCGGACCCGAAGCACATCAGCACGTCCTACGTCGAGCGACAGAACCTCACCATGCGCATATCCATGCGGCGGTTCACCCGACTTACGAATGCCTTCTCCAAGAAGGTCGAGAACCACTGCCATGCGCTGTCGCTGTACTTCGTCTGGTACAACTTCTGCCGCATGCACAAGTCGCTGCGGATGACGCCAGCCATGGCCGCCGGCATCAGCGACACGGTGCGGGATATGGAGTGGATCGTCTCTCTGATCGATGCCCGGGCGCCCAAGCCCGGCCCGCGAGGCGCCTATAATAATCGTGTAAAATCAATCACATAGCACAAACATGTGCGCTTTCCTAGCAAATTGCTAACGCTGAGACCACATATCTGCTCTGGAAGGCGAAAGCCTCTTGCTGGTACAAAGAGGAACGCGATTCGTTCTCCGTTCCAGAGGGTCAGGCACATGGTCGAGCGAAAATCAGCCCTTAAGCGGGCGCCCGAACGTCCGGAGCTTGACGCGCTCTTGGAGCGCGCCAAGACGGTTGTCTTAACGGAAGCCGATCTCCGAGAGCAGCGCGCGAGCTTTGTTTATGGCAACGCTCCGAAGGGATCGCGGATCACAAAGGAATCCGCTCTGAAATCCGTCAATCGCATTCGCGTCGTGGGGGCTTTGGCCGATTGAGAGGCCCACGCCGGGTAATACGCATCGATGTTCATTTTGGAGGAAGAAGACCAGGAGCTCTATGACCGGGTTCAAGAGCAAAACTTGAATCGCCAGTATGAGCTTCTGACGAACTGCATCGAGATCGGTCTCTTGAAAAAGGGACCGGTCTCTTTTGATAAGTACCTACTGTGGTCGTTGAACCACGTGACTGTAGCAAACATCTCGCAATTCGGCGGACGGTTCCGCAAGGAACCAATCTACGTAGGGAACCATAAGCCGCCCCACTTCAACGAAGTTGACGATTGGATGGACCGCTTCATCTCAACGGTCCAAGAGAATTGGTATGTGTGGACCCCAACCGAACTGGCCGCATATACGCTATGGCGCCTCAACTGGATTCATCCGTTCATAGAGGGCAATGGAAGGACCGCGCGCGCGGCCTGCTACTTCGTCCTATGCGTTCGGTCTGGCGCGTTGTTGCCCGGCAGGAGAATTGTTCCGGAGCGGATTCGCGACAACAGGGCGGGATATGAAGCGGCACTGAATGCTGCGGATCACGCGTGGGATGACGGCCATCTCGACTTTGCGCGGATGGAGGATTACCTCGCCGGTTTGCTGCAGGCTCAATTGACGGATGACGGCCTTCCCTATCAGGGCGCTTCGTCGATCTGAATTTCAAACTGAGACACTACCCCGCCGCGGGTCAGGCTGCGCCGGTGGGGTCGAACCGCAGGGTCTGGCCGTTGCCGAGCTCCTGGCCGGTCAGCGCCCGGATGAAGCCCCAATGGCTGATCACCGCCACCTCGGACCAATCGGGGGTGCCGGCCATGGCGCGGCGGAACGCCAGGGCCCGCGCCGCCACCCCGGCCTCGGTCTCGTCGAGCGCCGGCCACCATTCTTCCTCGAGATGGTCGAAGCGATAGCGCGGCCAGCGCCGGCACAGCTCGCTAGCATGGGTGCCGATGTCGCAGATGAACGCGGCGCGCTCGCGCACCACCGGGTCGATGGCGACCGGCAGCGCCAGCGCCTCGGCGATGATCGTGGCGGTCTCGAGCGCCCTGGTATAGGGGCTGGCGACCAGCCGCGCGACCCGCTGGCCGCGCAGCGTCTCGGCCAGCGCCGCCGCCTGGCGGCGGCCCTCGTCGGTCAGCGCCGGGTCGGGAATGCCGGGGTCGCGCCGGGTCTGGCCATAGACCACGTTGAATGCCGATTGTCCGTGTCGGATCAGGATCATGCCTGGTTCAGTCCGGGTCGTCGCGGCGGCCATCCGGCGGCAGGCGCGGCGGGTTGCCGGGGCCTTGCGGCGGCGCGGGCTCGACCTCCTCGAATTCGCCTTCGATCACCATACCCCCGCCGCGCCGCGCCGCGCCGCCGGATCCGCGGCGCAGGCCCATGGTCACGTGGCCGCGCAGGCGCCGTGCCACCAGCCGGAACAGGAGGGCGCGCAGCGGCGGCAGCAACAGGAGAACGGCCAGCCCGTCCGAAACGAATCCGGGAAACAGCAGCAGCAGCCCGGCCAGCACCACGCAGGCGCCGTCGAACAGGGCGCGCGCCGGCAACTCGTCGCGGGCCAGCGCCGCGCGCACCGCCATGGCGGTCGCCAGCCCCTGCAGCCGGATCACGACGATCCCGGCCACCGCCGCCAGGAACAGCCAGGCAAGGGTCGCCAGCACCCCGATCCGCCCGCCGATCTCGACGAATCCGACGATTTCGGAGACCGGCAGGCCGAGCAGCACCAGCAGGATCAGCGGTCTCATGCTTGTTCTCGCGGCAGCGATTTCCTATGTACTTGGTGACATTTACTGCGCACCGGCCGGAGCATGGCCTGGATCAGGATCTTGGGCCTCATGGCCGCTGTCTAGCGGAAAGCCCCAAGCGGGTCCAGCCGGGCAGCCGCGCGACCGCATATATCAGGCGGCCTGCGGCTGGATTTCCGGGTAGGATGGCGCGGATCGGCAGCGCCAGGGACGGAGCAGCGAGCGCGAAGCATGGGCGAAGGCGTGCAGTTTCTCGACATCATCATCTTCGCGGCGATTGCCGTGTTCCTCGGGCTGCGGCTGCGCAACGTGCTCGGCCGGCGCACCGGCAGCGAGAAGCCGCACGATCCGTTCAAGCGCCCCGGCCAGGCGACCGGGAAGCGCGAGGCCGAAGTCCGCGACGACGGCGGTCGCGACAAGGTGATCCCGCTGCCCGATCGCAATCGCCCGCCCGAGGCGGCGCCGGCCGCCGGACCGGACGCGGCCAAGCCGGCCCCCGGCCTGGCCCAGATCCGCGCCGCCGACCCGTCCTTCGACCCCGAGGGCTTCGTGGCCGGCGCCCGCGGCGCCTTCGAGATGGTGGTCGACGCCTTCGCCGCCGGCAACGCCGCGGTCCTGAAGCCGCTGCTCTCCGACGAAGTGTTCGAGAACTTCAGCAACGCCATCAAAGCGCGGGCCAAGGCCAAGGAGACGCTGGAAACCACCCTGGTTGGAATCTCCTCGGCCGAGATCATCGAGGCCGAGCTGCAGGGCAAGACCGCGCTGGTCACGGTGAAGTTCGTCTCCGAGCAGGTCAACGTGACCAAGGACTCCGAAGGTCGCATCGTCGATGGCGATCCGGCCGCGGCGACCAAGATCACGGATATCTGGACCTTCGCGCGCAACACCCGCTCGCGCGATCCCAACTGGGCGCTGGTCGCCACCCGCAGCCCGACCTGACCATGCCCGGGACGGCTCGGCCGACGGCGCCGCGGACCCTTGCCGCCCGGCCGGCCGTACGGCGTCTCGGCGCCCTGCTCGTTCTCCTGCTCGCCGCCTGCGGGCCGGCGCAACCGCCGGCCCTCGCCACCCCGACCCTGCTGCTCGAGCGCAGCGGCTTCGACGCCCTGCCCGGCTGGGCCGAGGATCGCACCGCCGAGGCGCTGCCAGCCCTGCTGCGAAGCTGCCGCCGCATCACCGCCCAGCCGGCCGCGCGGCCGGTCGGGCCGGATGGAATCGGCGGCACCGTCGCCGACTGGCAGGCGCCCTGCGCCGCCGCCGCCGCGCTCGCGTCCGGCGATGACGGGGCGGCGCGAAGCTTCTTCGCCGCGTGGTTCGTGCCCTATGCGGCGATCCGGGTCGACCCGGACGGCGAGACCGCCGACGGTCTGTTCACCGGCTATTACGAGGCCGAGCTCGACGGCGCCCGGGCGCCCGACGCGGCCCACGCCACCCCGCTCTACCGCCGGCCGCCCGACCTCGTCACCGTCGATCTCGGCGATTTCCGCGCCGATTGGAAGGGCGAGTCCCTGGTCGGCCGTGTCGTCGAGTCCCGCCTGAAGCCCTATCACGACCGCGCCGCGATCGACGCCGGCGCGCTCGCCGGCCAAGGCGCCGAGCTGATCTGGGTGGCCGATCCCGTCGACGCCTTCTTCCTGCACATCCAGGGCTCCGGCCGGGTCCGGCTGGCCGATGGCGGCATCATCCGGGTCGGCTTCGCCGCCTCGAACGGCCTGCCATTCCATGGCATCGCGCGCGACCTGATCGACATGGGCGTGCTGCCCAAGGACGACGCCTCGATGCAGGCGGTGCGCAGCTGGCTGCGCGCCAACCCGGTCGAGGCCCAGGCGCTGATGCAGAAGAATCCGCGCTACATCTTCTTCCGCGAGATCGACGGGCCCGACGCCACCGCCGACGGGCCGATCGGTGCCCAGGGCGTGCCGCTGACGCCGCGCCGCAGCCTGGCGGTCGATACCGGGCTGCTGCCGCTCGGCGCGCCCGTCTGGCTCGACACCACCTGGCCGCCCGGCAGTCCCGAGGCCGGGGCGCCGCTGCGCCGGCTGATGGTGGCGCAGGATACCGGCGGCGCGATCAAGGGCCCGGTGCGCGGCGACTTCTTCTGGGGCACCGGCGAGCCGGCGCTGGCGGTGGCCGGCGGCATGAAGCAGCGCGGGCGCTACTGGCTGCTGCTGCCGAAGACGGTCGCGGAACGCCGCGACGCGGCGGGCTGAGCCCCGCTTGCCTTCGCCGGACGCTGCCGCCATGCTTGGCCGGCGCGCCGGACGACGGGGCGCAGAAGGTTGGAAATGCAGCAGGACTCGCCCCGCTCCGATTCTCGCGCGCGCCCGCGCGTCGGCCTGTTCGTCACCTGTCTCGTCGATCTGTTCCGTCCCAGCGTCGGCTTCGCCGCGGTCAAGCTGCTGGAGGATGCCGGCTGCGACGTGGTGGTGCCGGCGGGCCAGACCTGCTGCGCCCAGCCGGCCTGGAACTCGGGCGATCCCGCCGATGCCCGGCGCGTCGCCGAGACCGTGCTCGCGGCCTTCGCCGGGCTCGACTACGTGGTGGCGCCGAGCGGCTCCTGCGCCGGCATGATCCGGGTGCACTACCCCGAGCTGTTCGCCGGCACGCCACAGGAGCCGGCGGCGCGCGCGATCGCCGGGCGGACCTGGGAGCTGACCTCGTTCCTGGTCGACGTCATGGGGGTGCAACGGGTCGCCGCCCGCCATGCCGGCGCCGCCACCTATCACGATTCCTGCTCCGGCCTGCGCGAGCTCGGCGTCAAGGCCCAGCCGCGCGCGCTGCTCGCCAGCGTCGACGGCCTGACCCTCACCGAGCTGCCGGGCGCCGAGATCTGCTGCGGCTTCGGCGGCATGTTCTGCGTCAAGTACCCCGAGATCTCCGGCAAGATCGTCGCCGAGAAGACCGCGGACATCGCCGCGACCGGGGCCGGCCTGCTGCTGGCCGGCGACATGGGCTGCCTGATGAACATGGCCGGGCGGCTCTCGCGCGAGGGCCAGTCCATCGCGGTGCGCCACGTCGCCGAGGTGCTGGCCGGGATGACCGACGCGCCGCCGATCGGCGCGGGCCCGAAGGCCTAGGAAGACGATCCCATGCTCGCCGTCACCAGCTCGCGCTTCAAGGAGAACGCCCGCGCCGCGCTCGCCGACGCCCAGCTGCAGAAGGCGATGCGCCATGTGAAGACCGGCTTCATCGACCGCCGCGCCCGGGCGGCGGAACGGCTGCCGGAGTTCGAGGCGCTGCGCGACGCGGCCCGCGACATCAAGAACCACACCCTGGCCAACCTCGATCACTATCTCGAGCGCTTCGAGGCCAAGGTGATCGAAAGCGGCGGCGAGGTGCACTGGTGCGCCGACGCCGACGCGGCGCGCGCCACCATCCTGGAGATCTGCCGCGCCGCCGGCGCGCGCACGGTCACCAAGGGCAAGACCATGATCGGCGAGGAGATCGGGATCAACGATCACCTCGCCGCCAACGGCATCGAGCCGGTCGAGACCGATCTCGGCGAATACATCATCCAGCTGCGCGGCGAGGCGCCGAGCCACATCATCGCGCCGGCGATCCACGTCAACCAGGACCAGGTGGCCGAGGCGTTCCGCGCCGCCCATACCGATCTCGATCCCGCACGGAACCTCGACGAGGCCAGCACGCTGCTGGCCGAGGCAAGGACCCGCCTCAGGAATCGTTTCCTGGCCGCCGATGTCGGCATCACCGGCGCCAATTTCATGATCGCCGAGACCGGCTCGACGGTGATCGTCACCAACGAGGGCAATGGCGACCTCACCCAGACCTTGCCCAAGGCGCATATCGTGCTCGCCTCGATCGAGAAGATGGTGCCGACGCTGGAGGACGCGGCCGTTCTGTTGCGTGTGCTGGCGCGTTCGGCCACCGGCCAGGAGATGTCGGTCTACACCACCTTCTCGACCGGCCCGCGCCGGGCCGCCGATCTCGACGGGCCCGGCGCGTTCCACGTGGTGATCCTCGACAATGGCCGCAGCGCCATGCTCGGCACCGAGTTCCAGGACATGCTGCGCTGCATCCGCTGCGGCGCCTGCATGAACCACTGCCCGGTCTATCAGGCGATCGGCGGCCACGCCTATGGCTGGGTCTATCCCGGGCCGATCGGCGCGGTGCTGACGCCCGCCCTGATCGGCATCGAGCAGTCCGGCCACCTGCCGAACGCCTCGACCTTCTGCGGCCGCTGCGAAGCGGTCTGCCCGGTCAGGATCCCGCTGCCCGGCCTGATGCGCCACTGGCGCGAGCGCGAGTTCGAGCGCCATGCCCGGCCGAGCCTGGCCCGCACGGCGCTCCGGCTGTGGGCGTTCCTGGCCAGCCGACCGGCGCTCTACCGCGCCGCCACCGCGCTCCCCATGCGCGTCCTCGGCCGGCTCGGCCGGCGCCGCGGCAGTTTCGCGGCGCTGCCGTTCGCCGGCGGCTGGACCGGGTCGCGCGACCTGCCGGCGCCCCAGGGCGAAACCTTCCAGGCCGCCTGGCGGCGGCGGGGCGGCGCGCGATGAGCGACGCGGCGCGCCTGCACGCGGCGATCCGCGACGCCCATGCGGCCGACCGGGTCGTCCTCGACGTCGCGGTCAAGGCGGTCAGCCGCAAGGGCTCGCCCTCGTTCCGCACCACCGACATCGTGGTGCCCTGGTTCGTCGCCGTCGTGATCTCGGCCTATGTCGCGGTCGCCTACGGCGTCGTCGCCGCGGTCGCGTTGTTCGTGGCCGCCGCCGGAATCATCGTCGTCCTGCTGCGCCCGTTCAACCACCGGCGCACCGTCGCGCGCACCACCGCCGCCGCCCTGGCCACGCTCGAGAACTGGCAGACGCTGTGGCGGATGGGCGGCCTCGCCCTGCACCGGCGCGACGACGCTGGTACGTCCTGCGTCGCGCCCGACGGCGACTGGCAGGGCTTCGCGCGCGGCCTCGCCGGCCCGGGCGCCGACCGGCCATGAGCGGCGGCCGCCACAGCATCATCGGCGGCATCCGCCGGGCGCTCGGACCCGACGGCACCGGTCCGCGCGCCGCCGCCGCGGTTGCGGCCCGGCTCGCCGCCCGCCCCCAGGGCCCGGTCCCGGCGCGCGGGCGCCTGCCGGCGGCGGCGCGGATCGCGCTGTTCCAGCGGATGGCGGAGGAAGCGGCCGCGACCGTCGAGCGGCTCGCGGCGCCGGACCGGATTCCGGCGGCGGTCGCCGCCTATCTGGCGCGCGAGAACCTGCCGGCGGAGATCCGCCTCGCCCCCGACCCGGCGCTCGCCGCCCTGGACTGGTCCGCGCGCCCGCTGCTGACGATCACCAGCGGGCCGAGCGACGGCGGCGACGCGGTCTCGCTGACCGCCGCCCTGGCCGGGGTGGCGGAGACCGGCACCCTGGCCCTGGCCTCGGGCCCGGCGGCGCCGACCACCCTCAACCTGCTGCCCGACACCCATATCGTGGTGCTGCCGTCTTCGGCGGTGGTCGGCGCCCTGGAGGAAGTCTGGACCCAGCTCCGCGCGCGGTTCGGCGAGGGCGCCATGCCGCGCACCGTGAATTTCATCACCGGCCCGTCGCGCAGCGCCGATATCGAGCAGAAGCTGCAGATGGGCGCGCACGGACCGCGCCGCCTGCATATCCTGCTGGTCGACGGCGCGGATCAGGAACCTCGTGAGCAAGCCGCCGCAGCGCCCGCCGACCAAGCGCGGCCGGGCGCTTAGCCGCGCGGAGATCGAGCTGTGGCGCTCGGTGCTCCAGGACACGGCGCCGCTGCCCGGGCGCCAGCTGCCCGAGCTGCCGGGCGAGCCGCCGCCCGCGCCCGGCGCCGCCGCGGCGGCGCCGGCCAAGCCGTCGAAGACCGGTCATCGACGCGCCCCGGCCAGGCCGGCCGCGCCGGCGGCGCCCGCCAAGACCGCCCAGGCCCCGCTCGAGATCGGCCGCGCCGTCGGCATCGACAAGCGCCAGGCCGAGCGGCTGAGACGCGGCCGCACCGAGATCGACGCTCGCATCGACCTGCACGGCATGACCCAGGCCGAGGCCCATCGCCGGCTCGACGCCTTCATCCACGCCTCGATCAAGGCCGGGCGGCGCTGCGTGCTGGTCATCACCGGCAAGGGGCTGACGCCAAAAGGATCCATGGCCGAGATGAGCGGGCGCGGCGCCGGCGTGCTGCGCGCGGCGGTACCGCGCTGGCTGAACGAGCTTCCGCTGCGCGGCCATGTCATCGCGGTATCCCATGCGCAGCCCAAGGATGGCGGCCATGGCGCGCTCTACGTGCTGCTCAAGCGGCCCAAGGGGGATTGAACCGGTGGTGACCGCGCGATGACCCCGTTCGGCAAGCGGCTGCGCGAGCTGCGCCTGGCGCGCGGCCTCCGGCTGAAGGACATGGCCGGCGCGCTCGGCGTCTCCCCGCCCTATCTGTCGGCGCTCGAGCACGGCAATCGCGGCCGGCCGTCCTCCGGCTTCGTGCAGCAGATCTCGGCCTATTTCAACCTGGCCTGGGACGATGTCGACGAGCTGAAGCGCCTGGCCGAATTGTCCCATCCGCGCATCGTGGTCGACACCGCCGGCCTCAGCCCGCGGGCGACCGAGCTGGCCAACCGCCTCGCCGAATCCATCGACAAGCTCGACGCCGACACGATCGAGCGGCTGCTCGACGCCCTGGATCGCTCCGGGCCCGGCGATTGATCGCGCCTGCACCCGGTGCCTGCAGGCCCTTGTCGAGCCGGCCGCCCACGGTGTTTCCTTGCCGCCAGCGACTCCGCGCCTCGAGGCGGCGCAGCGAAACGAAGAGGACCGGCGCGTGAACATTGCGGATGCCATCGCCCGACACGCGACCGAGCGGCCGGCGCATCCGGCGATCGAAGACGGCGCGCGCGTCGTCGCCTATGGCGAGCTCGATACCCTGGTCGACCGGGCGGCGGGCCGACTGCAGGCCCGCGGCATCGCGCCCGGCGATTTCGTCGCGGTCTCGCTGTGGGACCACGCCGCCCATATCGTCGCCCTGCTGGCGATCGCCCGTCTCGGCGCGATCAGCCTTTCGGTCGATCCTGGCCTGCCCCGGCCCGAACAGGCGAAGGCGATTGCCGGCCTGGCGGTGACCGCGGCGGTGGTGGAGCGCGATCCCGGACGCCTGCTCGATCTGGCGCCGATCCCGATCGACGAGCTGTGCGGCCCCGCCGCGACGCGCGATCCGGAAGTCCCGGCGCCCGGCTCGGATCCCGCGTTCGATGCCGATCGGACGCTGATGGTGATCCAGTCGACCGGAACCACCGGGGACCCCAAGCGCCTGATGCTGACCCACCGGCAGATGGCGTGGCGCAATCGGCAGCTCGTCGACCTCATGGGACTGACCCCGGCCGACCGCTATCTGCAGGTGCCGGCGCTGCGCTTCTCCGCCGGGCGCCGCAGATGCTTGGCCATGATCGGGCTGGGCGCCACGGTGATCCTGAACTATGCCAACACGGCCGCCGACTACCTGACCTATTTCGTGGAGCGCGGGGTGACCTATGCCCTCATCACCCCGTCGCACCTGCGCCTCCTCCTGGCCTCCCTGTCGAACGACACGCCGCTCTGCCCGCGGCTCAAGCTGGTGCTCACCGGCAGCGCCCTGCCGCTCGAGCAGAAGCGTCTGGGCATGCGCCGGCTGACGCCGCAGATATATGATTCCTATGGCACCAACGAGGTGGCGGAGATCGCGCTGTTCCGCCCCGGCGACGAGGATCGCTATCCCGACTCGCTCGGCCGCGTGGTCGACGGACTCGAGGTCCAGGTGGTCGATGCCGACGGCGCCGTCCTGCCGTTCGGGGAAACCGGGTCGATCCGGATGCGCGGGCGGAACTATCCGGGGGAGTACTTCAACAACCCCGAGGCGACGGCAGAGCACTACCCGGACGGCTGGTTCTATCCGGGCGACCTGATCGCCATGAACCGGGACGGCTACCTGTTCTGGCGCGGCCGGGCCGACGAGGTGATCAACAACGAGGGCGCCAAGTACTACCCGGCCGAGGTCGAGCAGGTGCTGCGCGCCCACCCCGAGATCGCCGACGTGACGGTGATCGGCGGCCCCCATCCCCAGCATGGCGAGGTGACCGTCGCGTTCATCGTCCAGTCCGGCAAGCTCAAGCCTGCCGACGTCCACGACTACTGCAAGGGCAAGATCGCCCTGTACAAGGCGCCGCGCTGGGTGTTCTCAGTGGCCGAGATCCCCAAGACCCCGTTCGGCAAGCCGGACCGCAGGCAGCTCAAGGAAACCTTCCGGCGCTACCGGGAGACGCACCCGGACACCTAACGCGGGCGTTCAGGCGCGCGATCATGCGTGCACGGCCCTGTCAGCCTCGGCTCAAGAGCGCTCCGGCTGCCCTGGGCGTGTTCGTCCTCTGTCCCTCGGTGCTGGTGCGCCACAATTGTAGCAGGCCGTCCCCCAGCCATCCAGCAGAGCTCCGCCTGCTCAAATTGTGGTGAGACGGCAATTGGCGAGAGACGACGTGGACGAGTTGAAGTGGCTGACCGAGCTGTCGCACCCGCGTATCGTCGTCGACAAGGCGGCCTCACCCCCCAGGCGATCGAACTCGCCATCCGTCTCGCCGAATCCATCGGCAAGTTGGACAAGGACAGGATCGAGAAGTTGCTGGCGGCGCCTAAGGCATGAAAGGGGGTGTGGCAACCGGACTTCAAATTTCATCACCTGATGACACAAGAAGCCCGGTCACCCCAGGAACGAAATGACTGTTACGCGTAACGGATGAGACGCCACGTCACGGCCCGATTCCGATAGGGCGGCATCGTGTTGCCCTTCGCAATCGGCGCCGTGGTGGTCGGAGGTTCGACCACCTCCCAAACACCGCTCTCCGGGCAAGTCTGACCCGTGCGAACGGTCGTCCCAATCGGCTTGCGAGCAGTTGTCGTTCCAGCGTATGCACTCATGGCGATCTCCTCAAATGAGGGAGGTTGTGGAAAGACGCCCGTCGCATGACCCTTGAAAAGCGTGCGGCGGGCGTCGCCGTTTCCATGAAGCGGCGATTCATCGGCTATCACTATATTTTCCGCTCGTCAAGACTAGGTGAGCACAAGATGTGGTAGTCGCCCTAGGTCTAGTGTTAACAAATCAAAGGGCATACTATACCTGCTTGACTGAGCATCGAGTTTAGTCATTTGATTCCCTTGACATATAATTTCTAGTCTTATACTGAACTAGTTACATGCGAACAGCCCTTCAGCATGGCTTTACCGCCCAGGAGGCCCGTCGCTACTCCGGCCTCCGCACGGTCTCCATGCTCGATTATCTGGCGCGATCGGGAATAGTTGTTCCTTCGATTCGGCCCTCGCCAGGGAGGGGGCGTCGTCGCCTCTACAGCTTCGGTGACATAGTTATGCTACGCGCCCTCAACCGCCTGCTGGTCCAAAGAGTGCCGGTGCGCGGCCTGAAAAAATCGCTCGCCACGTATCGCCGAATTTTCAGCCGTATATCTCCCGAAAGTGACCTCAAGCGGTTCCTGATAACAGATGGGAAAGAAATCCTATTAGAAGAGGAGCCCGGTATTCTGGTAAATCTTTCGAAGGACGGGCAGTTGGCGTTCGCCTTCGTGGTGGACATGCATCAGGCTCGTCTTGAGGTGACCCGAGCGTACAAACAGCATAAGGCAGCTTAGGCGCGCGCGGCCTCGGCCTGCATCGCCTGACGCCGGAGCGCCCGGCCGGGCCGGTCGCCGGTCGGTGCGCCGTCCTGCCACACGATCCGGCCGTTCACCATGACCAGCTCGATGCCGGCGGCCGGGGTCTTCGGCGCGGCGAAGGTGGCACGGTCGATCACCGTCTCGGGGTCGAACACGGTGATGTCGGCATAGGCGTGGGCGCGGATCGCGCCGCGATTGGCGAGGCCGAAGCGGGCCGCCGGCAGGCCGGTCATGCGGCGCACCGCCTCGGCGGTGGTGAACAGCCCTTGCTCGCGGGCGTAATGGCCGAGCACGCGCGGAAAGCTGCCCCACAGCCGCGGATGGGGATGGGCATCGTGCGGCAGCCCGTCCGAGCCGATCATGGTGTGCTCGAAGGCCAGGATGCGCCGCACGTCGCCCTCGTCCATGGCGAAATAGACCGCGCCGGCCGGTTGCAGCCGCCCGGCCGCGATGCGCTGGTCGACGCCCCAGGCGGCGGCGATGTCGGCGAGATCGCGCCCGGCCTCCTCGGGATGCGGCACCGACCAAGTGACCAGCACCCGCACCGCCTCCTTCACCCAGTCGGGGTCGAGCACGGTGGAGGACGCGGCATAGGGATAGGCGTCGAGCCCGACGCTCTGGCGGCCCATGGCCTCGGCGATCTTCGGCAGGGTCTCGCGGCTGCGGCCGAAATTCGCGGTGCCCGAGGCCTTGTGGTGGGAGATGACGACCGGCACGTCGACCGCGCGGCCGATCGCGAAGGTCTCGTCAAGGCTGTCCATCACGTGGTCGGATTCGTCGCGCATATGGGTGGTGTGGATCGCCTGCGCGCCGTGCAGCAGCTCGGCGAGCGCGATCACCTCGACGGTCGGCGCGTGGGCGGAAGGCGCATAGGCGAGGCCGGTGGAGAACCCGATGGCGCCGGCATCGAGCGCCTCGGCCAGGCGCCCGCGCATCGCCTCGACCTCGGCCGGCGTCGCGGCGCGGTCGAGCGCGTCCATGGCGCCGACCCGCAAGGTCGAATGGCCGACCAGGGCCGCGGCGTTGACCGCGGCCGGCGCGGCGTCGAGCGCATCGAGATAGGACGCGAAGGTCGGGAAGCGATAGTCCGCCTGGCCGCCGATCAGGTCGAGCGGCGGCGGCGGCGCGGCGGCGAGCGCGAGCGGCGCCAGGCTGACCCCGCAATTGCCGGTGATGACCGTGGTGACGCCCTGGCTCACCTTCATCGCCATGTCCGGGGTGGCGAACAGGGCGCGGTCGTCATGGGTGTGGACGTCGATGAAGCCGGGCGCGACCGCACGGCCGCCGACGTCGATCTCACGGGCGCCGGCGCCGGCGGGAACTTCCCCGACCGCGGCGATGCGGTCGTTGGCGATGGCGACGTCGGCGCGGCGCGGCGGCGCGCCGGAACCGTCGATCACCTGGCCGTTGCGGAAGACGAGGTCGTAGTTGGGCATTGGGGCCTCCTCATGCTTCGACAAGCTCAGCATGAGGACCTTGTTCGTGCCACCGGAATGTTGCCCTCGTCCTGAGCCCGTCGAAGGACGCGGATCGTCGAGGCGATGCTACAGGATGAACTTGCTCAAGTCCGTGTCCTTGGCGAGCGGCGCGACGCGCTCCTGCACATAGGCCGCGTCGATGGTGACGGCGCTGCCGGACTTGTCGGTGGCGGTGAAGCTGATCTCCTCGAGCAGGCGCTCCATCACCGTGTGCAGCCGCCTGGCGCCGATGTTCTCGACGCTGCCGTTGATCTGGGTGGCGAGGTCGGCGATCGCGTCGATCGCGTCGTCGGTGAAGTCGAGCTTCACCTCCTCGGTCGCCATCAGCGCCTTGTATTGCGTGATCAGGCTGGCCTGGGGCTCGGTCAGGATGCGGCGCAGGTCGTCGCGGGTCAGGGCGGCGAGTTCGACCCGGATCGGCAGGCGGCCCTGGAGCTCGGGCAGCAGGTCCGACGGCTTCGCCAGGTGGAACGCGCCCGAGGCGATGAACAGGATGTGGTCGGTCTTGACCGTGCCGTGCTTGGTGGCGACCTGGGTGCCCTCGATCAGCGGCAGCAGGTCGCGCTGCACGCCTTCGCGGGAGACGTCGCCACCGATGCGCTCGGAGCGCGCGGTGATCTTGTCGATCTCGTCCAGGAACACGATGCCGTTCTGTTCGACCGCTTGAATCGCCTCGGCGGTCAGCTTCTCCTGGTCGAGCAGCTTGTCGCTTTCCTCGGCCACCAGCACGGCGTGGGTGTCGGACACCTGCATGCGGCGCTTCTTGCTGCGCCCGCCGAAGGCCTGGCCCAGCATGTCGTTCAGGTTGACCATGCCCATGCTGGCGCCGGGCATGCCGGGAATCTCGAAGGTCGGCATGGCGCCGCCGCCGGACTCCTTGACCTGGATCTCGATCTCGCGGTCGTCGAGCTCGCCGCTGCGCAGCATGCGGCGGAACTTGGCGCGGGTCTCGGCGCCCGCCTGTTCGCCGACCAGCGCGTCGATGACGCGCTCCTCGGCGGCGATCTCGGCCTTGGCCTGGACCTGCTTGCGCAGGCGCTCGCGGGTCATGGTGAGCGAGATCTCGACCAGGTCGCGCACGATCTGCTCGACATCGCGGCCGACATAGCCGACCTCGGTGAACTTGGTGGCCTCGACCTTCAGGAACGGCGCCTGGGCGAGCTTCGCCAGCCGGCGCGCGATCTCGGTCTTGCCGACGCCGGTCGGGCCGATCATCAGGATGTTCTTGGGCAGCACCTCCTCGCGCAGCTCGGGGGTGAGCTGCTGGCGGCGCCAGCGGTTGCGGAGCGCGATGGCGACGGCGCGCTTGGCGTCGTTCTGGCCGACGATGTGGCGGTCGAGCTCGGAGACGATCTCGCGCGGGGTGAAGGCGGCCGCCTGCTCGGGCACCGCGGCCTTGTCGGCGGCGGGCGGAATGGCGGCGCGCTGCGGTTCGGCCATCACAGGGTTTCCACGGTCACGTTGCGGTTGGTGTAGATGCAGATGTCGGCGGCGATGTTCATGGCCTTGCGGGCGATCGCCTCGGCCGCCATGCCGTCCAGGTCGATCAGGGCGCGCGCGGCGGCGAGCGCGAAGCTGCCGCCGGAGCCGATGCCGATCAGCCCGTCCTCGGGCTCCAGCACATCGCCGGTGCCGGTCAGCACCAGGCTCACCGACTTGTCGGCCACCGCCATCATCGCCTCGAGCCGGCGCAGGTAGCGGTCGGTGCGCCAGTCCTTGGCCAGCTCGACGCAGGCCCGGGCCAACTGGCCCGGATGCTGCTCCAGCTTGGCCTCCAGCCGTTCGAACAGGGTGAGCGCGTCGGCGGTCGCTCCGGCGAAGCCGGCGATGACCTCGCCCTTGCCCAGGCGGCGCACCTTCTTGGCGTTGGATTTCATCACGGTGTTGCCGAAGCTGACCTGGCCATCGCCGGCCACCACCACCTGGCCGTCCTTGCGAACCGACAGAATGGTGGTGCCGTGCCAGACCGGCGCGCCGGCGGCGGAAGACCCGGGGGAATGAGCGGACATAGCGGTGAGATAGGCCACAAGCCGGCCCGCCGCAAGGCTGGTGGCGCAACACTGGCGGTCGGGGCGGCTAGCTGGTAAAACCCCGGCGCCTGCAAGAAACCGCCGGTCCGGGGCCGAATTCGGCCGCCCGGCCGGGGGCATGGAGGGTTCCGTGGCAGCGACCAGCAAGCCGGCCAGCGCCGGCGCCGGGGCGAAGACTGGGCGCCGCGCCCGGGTCGAACGCAACACCAAGGAAACGCGGATCAAGGTCGCGCTCGATCTCGACGGCGCCGGCCGCTCGACCATCGCCACCGGGATCGGCTTCCTCGACCACATGCTGGAGCAACTGTCGCGCCACAGCCTGATCGACCTCGAGGTCGCGGCCAAGGGCGACCTCCATATCGACTTCCACCACACGACGGAGGATACCGGCATCGCCATCGGCGAAGCGGTCTCGCAGGCGCTCGGCGAGCGCCGCGGCATCGTGCGCTATGGCGAGGCGACCATTCCGATGGACGAGACCCTGACCCGGGTGACCCTCGACGCCTCGAACCGGCCCTACCTGATCTGGCGGGTCGACTTCACCAAGCCGAAGCTGGGCGAGATGGACACCGAGCTGTTCAAGGAATGGTTCCAGGCCTTCGCCCAGAACGCCGGCCTGACCCTCCATGTCGAGAACCTGTACGGCGAGAACAACCACCACATCGTCGAGTCCTGCTTCAAGGGGCTGGCCCGGGCGCTGCGCCAGGCCATCGCCATCGACCCGCGCAAGGCCGACGAGGTGCCGTCGACCAAGGGCGTGCTTGGCGGCTCGCTCGGCTGAGGCGCGCCCAACCGCGCAACCGCCTCATCCTTCGACAGGCTCAGGATGAGGCTCCACTTGGATTGAACAATCCTCGTCCTGAGCCTGTCGAAGGACGAGGGCCGGTGCGCCAATCTGAAATGGATACTCGAGCTTGAACGTCGTCGTCGTCGATTACGGGGGAGGCGGCAACCTCCACTCGATGGTGAAGGCGCTCGCGCGCGCGGCGGGCGCGCTCGGCCAGGGCCATGTGGTGCGCGCGGCGACCGCGGCGGACGAGGTGGCGGCGGCCGACTGGATCGTGCTGCCCGGCCAGGGCGCCTTCGCCGATTGCCGCGGCGCGGTCGACGCCCGCGCCGGCATGATGGAGGCGCTGGCCGACGCGGTGATCGCGCGCGGCCGGCCGTTCCTCGGCACCTGCATCGGCGAGCAGCTGCTGGCGAGCGTCAGCCTCGAGATGGGCGAGCATGCCGGCTTCGGCTGGATCCCCGGCAAGGTGGTGAAGATCCAGCCTGCGACCGGCGTCGGCGTGGCGCGGGCGGACGGCGCGACGGTGTGGCCGCCGGCCGGCCGGCCCTGGTGGATCCCGCATTACGGCTGGAACGACCTCCGGCTCGCGGCCCCTGATCATGCCTTGTTCCGCGGCGTCGCCGCCGGCGCCCATGTCTATTTCGTGCACGGCTATCACCTGCTGCCCGACGATCCCGCCCATGTCCTCGCCGATGTCGACTATGGCGGGCCGGTCATCGCCGCGGTCGGGCGCGACAACCTGGTCGGCACCCAGTTCCACCCGGAGAAGAGCCAGGCGGTCGGCCTGCGCCTGCTGGCGAATTTCCTCGCCTGGCGACCCTGAAGGAGACGGCATGACCACGGTGTCCGATATCACGCCGACCACGGCGGTGGAGGAAGTGAAGCTGCTGAAGGGCCCGGACCTTCATGATCTCTGCGACGCCGCCGAGGATGCGATCGGCGCCGGCGGCGGCTTCGGCTGGCTGCAGCCGCCGGCGCGCAACGCCATGGAGGCCTATTGGCGCGGCGTCTTGCTGATTCCGGAGCGCCGGCTGTTCGTCGGCCGGCTCGACGGCGTCATCGCCGCGTCCGCCCAGCTCGTGCGCGGCCCGCGCAACAACGAGGCCCAGGCCCATGCCGCGCAGCTCACCATCAGCTTCGTGGCGCCCTGGGCGCGCGGGCACGGCCTGGCGCGCCTGTTGACGCTGGCGGTCGAGACCGCGGCACGCGACGCCGGGTTCAGGGTGCTCAATCTCGACGTGCGCGAGACCCTGGGCGCGGCGATCCAGCTCTATCACTCCCTGGGCTACACCCATTTCGGCACCCACCCGCACTATGCCTGGGTCGACGGGAAGTACGTCTCGGGGCTGTATTTCTGCAAGCATCTGACGGCGACTCCGGCAGACGGCGTGCCGTGATCCTCTACCCCGCCATCGACCTCAAGGGCGGCCAGTGCGTGCGCCTGGTCCGGGGCGACATGAACCAGGCCACGGTGTTCAACGCCGATCCGGCGGCCCAGGCGCGCGACTTCGCCGGCGCTGGCTGCCGCTGGCTGCATCTGGTCGATCTCGACGGCGCCTTCGCCGGCGCGCCGAGGAACGCGGCGGCGGTCGACGCGATCCTGGCGGCGGTCGCCGTCCCCTGCCAGCTCGGCGGCGGCATCCGCGATCTCGCGACCATCGAGTCCTGGCTGGCGAAGGGCGTCGCCCGGGTGATCCTCGGCACCGTCGCGCTGAAGGATCCCGATCTGGTGCGCGCGGCCTGCAAGCGCCATCCCGGCCGCATCGCCGTCGGCATCGACGCGCGCGGCGGCCGGGTCGCCACCGAGGGCTGGGCCGAGGTGAGCGACACCACCGCGATCGACCTGGCCCGGCGCTTCGAGGACGCCGGGGTGGCGGCGATCGTGTACACCGACATCGACCGCGACGGCGTGCTGGGCGGGGTCAACGTGGAGTCGACGGCGGCGCTGGCCCGCGCCGTCGCAATTCCGGTGATCGCCTCCGGCGGGGTCGCCTCGCTGGCCGACTTGACCGCGCTGCTCGGCGTGGAGCAGGACGGCGTCGCCGGCGTCATCTCCGGCCGCGCGCTCTATGACGGCCGGCTCGATCTCGAGGCCGCGCTGGCGCTGCTCGGCGCGGCACAGGCGGCCGCATGCTGAAGGTCCGGATCATCCCCTGCCTCGACGTCAAGGACGGGCGGGTGGTCAAGGGCGTCAACTTCGTCGACCTGGTGGACGCCGGCGATCCCGTGGAGCAGGCCGCGGTCTATGACGCCGCCGGCGCCGACGAGCTCACCTTTCTCGACATCACCGCCAGTCACGAGAACCGCGACACCATCTACGACGTGGTGACCCGCACGGCCGAGCGCTGCTTCATGCCGCTGACCGTCGGCGGCGGGGTGCGCAGCGTCGACGACATCCGCCGGCTGCTGCTGGCCGGCGCCGACAAGGTGTCGATCAACACCGCCGCGGTCGAGCGCCCGGAATTCGTGCGCGCGGCGGCGGAGAAGTTCGGTAGCCAGTGCATCACCGTGGCGCTCGACGCGAAATCGGTCGGCCCGGGATCGGACGGGCGCGACCGGTTCGAGGTCTTCACCCATGGCGGACGAAAGCCGACTGGCATCGACGCGGTCGACTGGGCGCGTCGCATGGCCGAGTACGGCGCCGGCGAGATCCTGCTGACCTCGATGGATCGCGACGGCACCAAACGGGGCTACAACATCCCGCTGACCCGGGCGGTCGCCGACGCCGTGCCGGTGCCGGTCATCGCCTCGGGCGGGGTCGGCACCCTCGACCACCTGGTGGAAGGCATCAGGGACGGCCACGCGGCGGCGGTGCTGGCCGCCTCGATCTTCCATTTCGGCAGCTACTCCATGGCCGAGGCCAAGGCCCATCTGGCGCGGGCCGGCATCCCGGTCAGGCCGGTCGATGGCGCCACCAAGTGACGGTTTTGTGACGCCTGCATGACGCCGCCCCGCGCCGCGGCCGTGACAGGCCCCGGGCATCTCTGCTAGACCAAGATCGCCTCGGATCGCATCGATCCGAGGCGTGAATCTTGGTCTATTTTTTGAAGTAGAGCATGGTGGGGGGGGGCGGGTTTTTTGGGGGGGGGCCCAGGGG
>CAYJQC010000012.1:19035-36090 GCA_964372215.1 uncultured Rhodospirillaceae bacterium | reverse complement strand
CGATCCGTGGCTTTAATCTTGGTCTTTTTTTTTAAGTAGAGCATGGTCGGATCGCACTGTTTCAGTGCGATCCGACCATGCTCTAGGGAACTTCTTTCGCCGGCCGGACGCCCGAATCGCCCGCCGGTCAGCTTCGGGCTGTGTCCTCGACCGCCGCGCCGGAGTCACACATGTGAGTGCGAGGAGGAACCGCCGGAAGATGGCGAAGAACACCGAGATCCTGCCGGACGGCACCATCCTGGATCGCCTGTACAAGGTGATCGAAAGCCGCCGCGGCGCCGACCCCGCCGTCTCGAACACCGCGAAGCTGTTCGCCAAGGGCACCGAGAAGATCGCCCAGAAACTGGGCGAGGAGGCGGTCGAGACCCTGATCGAGGGCATCCGCGGCAAGAAGAAGGAGCTGGCGGCGGAGAGCGCCGATCTCCTCTATCATCTGCTGGTGCTGTGGGCCCATCGCGGGCTGAAGCCGGACGAGGTGTGGGACGCGCTGGCACGGCGCGAGGGCATCTCCGGCATCGCCGAGAAGAAGGCCCGCGGCGAGGACGTCTGAACCGAACGGAACCGCCGATGGCCTATGATTCCGACAACATCTTCGCCCGCATCCTGCGCGGCGAGATTCCGTGCAAGAAGATCCACGAGGACGACCACGCCCTCGCCTTCCACGACATCAACCCGCAGGCCAAGCTCCACGCCCTGGTGATCCCCAAGGGCGCCTATGTCTCGATGGCGGACTTCGCCGCGACGGCCAGCGAGGCCGAGATCGCCGGGCTGTTCCGCGCGGTCGGCGAGGTCGCGCGCAAGCTCGGACTGGTCGAAAGCGGCTACCGCATCCTCGCCAATGCCGGCCCCGACAGCCGCCAGGAAGTGCCGCATTTGCACATCCACGTCTTCGGCGGCCAGGACATGGGCCGCATGGTCTGCCCGCCGGGGAAGTAGGCTTCGGTCCGGTCGAGCGCCGGCGAGGCGGGTGAGGGTTTCTACGCCGCCACCGCCGCGGCGCGGCGCTTCTGCGGCAGGCGCACGGTGACGGTGGTGCCGCGGCCGACCGTGCTCTCGAGCAGCACCGAGCCGCCATGCATCTCGGTCAGCAGCCGCACCAGCGGCAGGCCGAGCCCGGTGCCGGCGTATTTGCGGTTCAGCGCGCTGTCGACCTGGCTGAACGCCGCCATCGCCTTCGGGATGTCCTTCTCGGCGATGCCGATGCCGGTATCGGCGACCGACAGCAGGAAGTCGCCGCTCTCCTCGGTCCGCGCGCGGACCGTGACGCGGCCGCCCGCCGGGGTGAACTTGGTGGCGTTCGACAGCAGGTTGATCAGGATCTGCTTGACCGCGCGCTCGTCGGCATGGAGCGGCGGCAGGCTCGGCGCCAGCTCGGCATGCAGGGTGAGGCTGCCATGGGCGGCGCGGTCCTTGACCAGTCGCAGGCAGGACGAAACGATCTCGCCGAGCTGAAGGTCGGTCGGATGCAGCTCGTACTTGCCGGCCTCGATCTTCGAGAGATCGAGAATGTCGTTGATCAGCGTCAGCAGATGCACACCGCTGTCGTGGATGTCGCGGGCATATTCGCGATACTGCCGCTGGCCGATCGCGCCGAACATCTCCATGCGCATGATCTCGGAGAAGCCGATGATGGCGTTGAGCGGGGTCCGGAGCTCGTGGCTGACATTGGCCAGGAACTCGGACTTCGACCGGCTGGCGAATTCCGCCTGCTCCTTGGCCGCCCGCAAGGCTTCTTCGGCGCGCACCCGGTCGGTCACGTCGGCTAAGACGCCGACGAACTGCACCACCTGGCCGCGCTCGTCGACCACCGGATTGACGGTCAGCTCGTTCCAGAAGGTGCGGCCGTCCTTGCGGTAGTTGCGAATCGTCACCGAGACCGAGCGCCGGGCCGAGATCGCCTTGCGCAGCTTGTCGATGGTGGCGCGGTCGCTGTCGCGGCCCTGCAGCAGGCGACAGTTCTTGCCGACCACCTCGTCGGCCCGGAAGCCGGTGATCCGGGTGAAGGCGGGGTTGACGAAGATGATCGGGTTGCCCGGCAGGTTGGGGTCGGTCACCACCACCGCATTGGCGGTGGCGTCGACCGCCGAGGCGAGCGAGGCGTTGCGCTGCGCCAGCTCGGCGAGGCGCGCCTCGCGCGCTTTGGTGCCGGTGATGTCGGACAGCGTGGTGACGAAGCCGCCGCCGGGAATCGGGCTGCAGCGCGCCTCGAGCACCAGATCGCCCAGGCGCCGTTCGCAGCGGCGCTGCTCGGCCGGTCGGGTATCGGGGAGCGTGCCGCCCGGCAGCCAGTGCGGCTCGCCGGCCATGCTCTCGCCGCGCTCGACCAACAGTTGTCCGATCGCCGCCCACGGCATCGTCCGGTGCAGGCGCGCCGCCGGCAGGCCGAACAGCTCGACGAAGCGCTGGTTCCACGCCACCAGCCGCTGCTCGCCGTCGACCACCGCCAGGCCCTGGGAGAGCGAATCGAAGGTCGCCTGCAGGTTGGCGGAGTTCTCCTCCAGCGCGCCCTCGCGCCGCTTCGCCTCGCTGACGTCGGTCATGATCAGCAGCACGCCGCCCTCGGCGGTGCGATGCTCCTCGACCTGCAGCCAGCGCCCGTCGGCGCGGAGCTGCAGTTGGCTCGAGTCGCCGCGCGCGTGTTGCGCCAGCCGCTCGGCCAGCCAGACGCCGGCGTCGTCGGTCGCATGGCACGGCTCGCCGCGCGCCACCGCGTGGCGCAGGATCCGCTCGAAGGTGACGCCGTATTCCAGGATCTCGGCGACCGCCGGGTTCCAGTCGGCGTAGCGGCTGTTCCACAGCACCAGGCGGTCATGGGCATCGAACAGCGCGAAGGCCTCGCCCATGCTCTCGACGGCGTCGAGCAGGCGCCGCTTGACCTTGCGGCGCCGGCGTTCGGCCTCGTGCTGGGCGGTCACGTCGCGGCAGACGCCGCGGAAACCGAGGAAGCTGCCGTCGGGGCCGCTGACCGGCCGGCCGCTGACGCGGAAGCGGAGGACCTGCCGGCTTCTGCTGCCGAAATCGATGTCGATGTCGCGGAACGCGCGCCGCATCCCGAGTTCGGTCGCCAGCCGCGCCGCGCCGTCCTCGTCCCCGGCGCCGGTCGCGATCTCGGTGATCGAGCGGCCGACCAGGCTCGCGGCGCGCGTGCCGGTCATCGCCTCGAACGGCTCGGACAGATAGGTCAGCCTGAAGTCGGGCCCGGTCTCCCAGATCCAGTCCGAGGCCGACTGGACCACGTCGCGGAAGCGCTGCTCGCTGGTCCGCAGCGCGTCGAGCGCGGCCTGCTGGCGCTGCTCGTTCGCCATCAGCAGGCCGAGCAGCGCGAACCCGCCGCCGTAGCAGGCCAGGACCGGCGCCGCCAGCGCCGCCACCTCGACCGCCGTCTCGCCGGGCAGCGCCAGGCCCAGACCGAGCTGCACGAGCGCCAGGCCGAAGCCGGCGCCGATGAAATCGCGGATCCGCACGATGCGGCCCTTGCGCCACCACTGCAGATACAGCGCGGCGCCGAGCACCGCCGCGCTGGCCGTGGCGGCGATGCCGATCCACATCTCCGGCCGGCCGAGGAAGATCGAGGCGGCGATTGCCATGGCCGCGGCGGCCGCGCCGGCGATCGGCCCGCCGAAGGCGCCGGCGCCGAGCACGATGATGGCGCGCCCGTCGACCAGCACCGCCGGCCCGAACTGCACCGGCATCGCCATGCTGGCGATCGCGATGCCGCCGAAGGCGAGACCCATCAGCAGCGCCGCCAGATGCCCGGCCCGGCGCAGCAGCGGCACCGCGAACAGGCTGTAGGCCAGGCTGAGGGCCAGCAGCAGCGCCAGGTTCTCGCTCAGTTCGACCAGTACGGCCAAGTCTCGTTCCTCTGTCCGGGATCGCCTGGTTGGCGGGACGCCGGCGCTTCCGGCCCCGTGGGCCGCCGCCCGATCGGGCAGCCCGGCGTCGGGCAGCATGGTTCACGCGGTCTTAATTGTCGGCCATGCTTGGTAAAGAAGCGGTTAAGGCAGGCCCCGATGCGGCCCCGAAAAACCCTGTAATAACAAAAAGTTGATGCCACAGATCCGCCACAATTGCGGCGAATCCAGACCGGTTTTTCCCTAATGCCATTGCCGCCGGACCGGCACGAATTGCCGGGCGCTGTGGGCGGGGCCGGAGGCGGCGGCGCCGGGGGCGGAGGATCAGCTTCGCGCGGCCGGCGCGCCGAGTGCCGCCGCCAGTTCCGCCATGTCGCCGAACACCGCATCGGCGCCGGCGGCCGCCAGGCTTGCGCCATGGCCGGGCGGGCAGTGGCCGCCGCCGGTGAAGCCGTAGACCGCCATGCCGGCGGCCACCCCGGCCTGCACCCCCGGCAGGCTGTCCTCGACCACGATGCAGCCTGCCGGCTCGGCGCCCATGCGCGCGGCGGCGAAGCGAAACAGGTCGGGCGCCGGCTTGCCGTTGGCGACCTGGCTCGCGCTGAAGATATGCGGCGCGAAGCGGTGGTGCAGGCCGGTCAGGCCCAAGGTGTGGGCCAGCCGCTCCGGCCGGCTGCTCGAGGCGACGCAGGCGGGCACCGCGAGGCCGTCGAGCAGGTCGTGGATCCCCGGCATGGCGACGAGTTCGATCTCGCAGGCGGCGGCGACGCGTTCGCGCAGCGCGTCGATCGTCGCCTGGGGAACGGCGCGCCCGAACCGCGCCGCCAGGTCGGCGAACATCGCCGCGCCGCTGATCCCGAGATAGCGCGCGGCGATCTCCTCGAGCGGCACCGGAAAGCCATGCTCGGCCAGCACCGCGACCTCGATGCGTTGCGCCAGCGCCTCGCTGTCGATCAGCACGCCGTCGCAATCGAAGATGACGAGGGAAGGACCCGCCACACTCACGATTCAGCGTACCCTGCGGGTGCGTCGAAGCCGCGACATATCATCATCGTCCGTCTAGAGATCGTACGGATCGATCAAGGCGCCAGTCGACAGATTTCTCATCTCTTGCCGGACAATCCGGATCAGCGGGGCATCCGGCCTCCAGTGTCCAAGATCGACCGTGTCCTTCAACGAACTCTTGTGCGCCAGCTCGACATGGCCGAACCGGGCATCGCGCGTGACGACACCCTCGGCCGCGCGGCGGAGATCGAGAACCTCCAGCTTCCACGAGGTGTCGTCGCCCCAGATGCAGCCGGCGACGAAGCCGATGTCGAGAAACGTCCAAGCGCTGGCAACGATGCTCGGGTCTTCCGTGCCGGATCGCCCGGATCTGTCGTCCTCATTGTCGAACTCGTACCACGCGTATCCCGTTTCGGCTTGGGTCCAGACGCGATAGCGCGGCACGTAGAACTCGACCGGGCAGAAGCCGGGATCGACCGGCGACTCGCCGCCGATGTCGCTGCAGTCGGGCAATGTCATGAGGCTGGTTCGCGTGTAGTCGGCTGAGAACAACGCGTACCACTGTCTGCCCCGCTCGAACGGAAAGAACGTCGAATCGCCCCATCCGAAATGCATGCGCTCGTAGATCCCGATCCGCCGGCCGCCATCGAAGATCGACACGATGGTCGAGTCCCACGCGGGAGTGTTCTTCTTGGCCTCGCATTCGACGCGAAAGTCGTGACCCGGCAGTTTGATCGGCATCGACGTCATCGCCCCGGCGCGATGCGCCGATAGCTGAGCGCCTCGGCGATGTGGAGGCGGCGCACCGCGTCCTTGCCGTCGAGGTCGGCCAGGGTGCGGGCGACCCGCAGCACCCGGTGATAGCCGCGCGCGCTGAGCTTGAACTTCTCCGCCGCCTCGGTCAGCAGGCGGCGGCCGTCGGCGTCGGGGCTCGCGACCTTCTCCAGCAACTCGCCATCGGCGTCGGCGTTGGTGCGGACCGGCTTGTCGGATCCGCCGTCCTGTCTGGGGCGATGGCCGCCGCCATTGGGGTTGATTGGGGCGCCGTCCGCCAGGCCGGCGTAGCGTTCGGTCTGCACGGCCCGCGCGGCGGCGACCCGCGCCGCCACCTCGGCCGAGCCCTCCGCCGGCGGCGGCAAGGAGAGGTCGCCGGCCGCCACCGCCGGCACGTCCACATGAAGGTCGATGCGGTCGAACATCGGGCCGGAGATCCGGACCTGGTAATCGGCCGCGCATTTCGGCGCCCGGCCACAAGCGAGGCTTGGATCGTCCAGATGCCCGCAGCGGCACGGGTTCATGGCGGCGACCAGCTGGAAACGCGCAGGGTAGGTGACGTGGGCGTTGGCGCGCGCCACCATCACCCGGCCGCTCTCGATCGGCTGGCGCAGCGCCTCGAGCGTGGCGCGGGCGAACTCCGGCAGCTCGTCGAGGAACAGCACGCCGAGATGGGCGAGGGAAACCTCGCCCGGTTTCGCCCGCAACCCGCCGCCGACCAGGGCGGCGAGCGAGGCCGAATGATGGGGATCGCGGAACGGCCGGCGCCGCAGCAGCCGGCCGCCGTCGAGCCGCCCGGCCACCGAATGCACCATGGAGACCTCGAGCGCCTCGGCCGGCGACAACGGCGGCAGCAGGCCGGGCAGGCGCGCCGCCAGCATCGATTTGCCCGAGCCCGGCGGTCCGATCATCAGGAGATTGTGGGAACCGGCGGCCGCCAGCTCGAGCGCGCGCTTGGCGGTCTCCTGGCCCTTGATGTCGCGCAGGTCCGGGCCGCTGCCCGGCTCCTCGGCCATGCGCGGCTCCGGCGGCGACAGCACCTGGGTGCCCTTGAAGTGGTTGACCAGGGCAAGCAGGGAGGGCGCCGCCAGCACCTCGATGCCGCCGGCCCAGGCCGCCTCGCCGCCCTGGGCCGCCGGGCAGATCAGGCCGAGGCCGCGCGCCGAGGCGCCGATCGCGGCCGGCAGCACCCCGGCGACCGCGGTCACCCGCCCGTCCAGGCCGAGCTCGCCGAGCGCGCAATAGCCGGCGATCTCCTCGGCCGGCAGCACCCCCATGGCGGTCAGCAGGCCGAGCGCGATCGGCAGGTCGAAATGGCTGCCCTCCTTCAGCAGGTCGGCCGGCGCCAGGTTGACCGTGATGCGCTTGGGCGGCAGCGCCAGGCCGATCGCGCCCAAGGCCGCGCGCACCCGCTCGCGGCTCTCGCCGACCGCCTTGTCGGGCAGCCCGACCAGGGCGAAGCCCGGCATGCCGGCGCCGATCTGCACCTGGACGTCGACCTCCAGCACGTCGACCCCCTGGAAGGCGACGGTGTTGATCCGCGCGGTCATGGCCGGCTCACGCCGCCGCCTTGCCGGCCTGCGCGGCGTGGATCGCCGCCAGCGCGCCGTCGGCGTCCTCGACCAGCTCGAAGCATTCCGGCCGCCGCGAGATGAAGCCGCGGCGCCAGCCGAACTGCAGGCGCATCAGCATCTCGCGCCCGAACGCCAGGGAGCGGCGCCCGCCGGGCTCGGCGCCGATCCGGCACTTGCCGAGCTCGCGCAGCAGCAGCACGGTCTTCAGCGGCGGCGCCAGGATGATCACCCGGCGCGCGCTGACCGCGTACAGGGTCCGGCGCCGGCGCCAGGCCTCCACCAGGAACCGCCCGGCCAGCATGTACAGGCCGATGGCGATGAACGCGGCGCCGAACAGGGTGGCGCCGGGGCCGGGCTCGCGCGCGGTCGCCTCGGCCTGCCAGTAGACCGCGAGGCCGAGCCACGCCGCCGCGAACGGGATCAGCAGCGCGTCGCGCCGGCGCAGCGCCAGCCCGGGATAGGGCCGCCCCCACCACAGCAGCCGCTCGCCGCGCTCGAGCAGCGCGGCGAGCGCCGGCGGCGGGTCGGTCAGGGGCTGGCTCGGCATTCGGCTCGCCTCTCCGCACGGGGTTCGGGCGGCGCCGGGACCGCGCCGCTCAACCAGCGCGATTGTAGGGGGCGCGGCCGCCGGGTGTCAGCCGGGATCGCCGGCCGCCGCCCGGGCCGGCATGTCCGGCATCCGCCTGAAAATGACCGCCGCCCGTGCCGACAGGACGAGATAGAGCGCCAGCAGGCCGACCGGCACGCCGAGCAGGCTGCCGTCGCGCACTCGCCAATGGAGCGCGTCGACGACCAGCAGCACCAACGGCGCGCAGACCAGACTCGCGATGCCGGACCGCCACGGTCGGTCGCGATCCCATAGCCACAACGGCGCCGACAGCCGCGCACCCCAGAGAACCAGGAAGCCGATGAGGAGAGGGATCGGCAGCAGCTCCACGAAGCTCCGCAAATAGTATGCCGGAATCGCGATGGAATCCGCCCATGGCGGGTAGTACCCACGGCCGAACTCGCGAATCAGGATCTCCCCTTCGGCGAATGTGTAGCCGACCCAGACGACCCCGATGTCGCCGACAATCGCGAGTTTCGAGCCCGGCGTCGTCATGCGCGCGAGTCGCCGAAGGTCGCCGAGGCGATGGAACGCCAGCATCGCGCCGAGCCAGCCCACGAGGACGCAGAGCCCGACCCCGAGGTTCCGCATCGGCCATTTGGCCGAGCGGGCCGCCGCCATCCGCTCATGCCAGCTGGCCCGGCATTGCGGGTCATCGGCGCATGTGCCCCAGTCCTGCAGGGCGGCCGCGCTTGCGGGGTCGTCATATTCGGGCAGGGCCTCCGACTGCCGGATCAGGATCGCGCCGGCGATGGCGCCAACGATCACCAGACTCCACAACGCGATGGCGCCAATCCGGCCCCACCGCGCCGCCAGGTTTCGCATCATTCGGCGGCGGCGCCGGACGCGGCGCCGCGGATCGTCAGGTCCGCGATCACGGGCAGGTGGTCGGAGCCGAGATCGGGGCCGAGGCGGCTGCAGGCGACGCGCATGCCCGGCCCGGTCAGCACATGGTCGAGCGCCAGGCCGACCACCGGCGAGGCCGAAATCCAGGTCGCGTCGAGGCCGCGATGGCGCGCGGCGTCGTCGGCGAAACCGCCGGCATCGCGCAGCCGGCCGAAGCGCGGCGACCACGGCGTCAGGTTGAGATCGCCCAGCAGCACGACGCGCCCGCCCGGCGCCGCCGCGGCGGCGTCGGCGGCGCGCGCGAGCTGGGCGTCCTGCGGGCGGTTGGCGTCGTGCATCGGCTGGGTCGCGTGCAGCCCGACCAGGCGGATGCAGGACTCGCCCGGCGCCGCCGCGGCGGGGCAGAGATCGGCGCTCAGCACCGGCAGGAAGCGCGACACGCCGCGGTCGACATTCGCCTGGGTGACCGGCCAGCGGCTGAAAAGCGCGACGTCGAAGATCGAGCCCTGGCGGTCGACCACGCGATGCGGCAAGTCCGGCACGGCGGCAAGCAGGGCTGAGAGATCGGCGGGCAGCTCGGTCAGCAGCACCACGTCGGGGCGCTCGGCGGCGATCAGCGCGGCGAACGCCGCCGGATCGGTAAAGCGGCCTTCCAGGTTGAAGGTCAGGACGCGCAAGCCTTCCGGCGCACGGCAGTCCGCCTCGGCCGCCGCCGCCGCGACGAGGCGCGGCAGCAGCGGCGCCGCATTGGCGGCGAGGGCGACGGCGAGCATGGCCGCCGGCATGCCGGTGCGCGCGACCCCGGCCAGCAGCAGCGCGACCAGCGACGCCAGCGCCAGATGCGGCCTGAAATGCGAGAACAGCTCGAGCCGCCAGGACACGTCATCCAGGAAGCTCGCCAGGGTGACGAGGCCGAGCGCTACGGCGCCAAGCCAGGCCAGGCCGCGCAACGCGCTCCGCATCATCGGGATGCCATCATCGGACCGCCCCTGTTCCTTCCGCGCATCCGCGGGTCAGACGGAAGGAATTGTCGGCGAGCTTCGCGGCGGCTTCGCGGCCCGGTTGTGGCGGCAATCGGGCGGGGTCGCCGGCCCGGTCGAAGCGACCCGGTTCCGGCTACGGCCGCCGCAATGTGATCGCGCCGTCGGCGGCCACCGTCCAAAACGGGTTCCAGGCGACCTCCCAGAGATGGCCGTCGGGGTCGCTGAAATAGCCGCCATGGCCGCCCCAGGGCTTGTCCTCGGCGGCCCGCGCGATCCGCCCGCCGGCGGCGCGCGCGGCCGCGAGCACGGCAGCGACCTCGTGCTTGCTGCGGGTGTTGTAGGCCAGCGCCATGCCGCCGAAGCCGGCGCCCGGCGCGCTGTCCTGCAGGCCCGCGTCCGCGGCCAGCGCCGCGCGGCGCCACAGCCCCAGCACCATGGACGGGAGCTGGAAGAACACCACCTCGCCGGCGACGCTGGCCGGCGACGGCGACCAGCCGAGCGCCGCGTAGAACCGCTCGGCGCGGGCGAGATCGCCGACGCCCAAGGTGACGAGGCTCAGCCGCTGTTCCATGGCCCTGCGCCCTCCCGGCCGGTTCCTGCTCCGCCCCTTGTATCTCTCAATTGCCTACCGGCTTGAAGCCGGCGAGGTTATCGGTGGACGGGGGCCCGTATCCCCCTTGGGTGATCGAGCCCGCGTGTCAGCCCGGGCCGCAATCCGCCGTCGGTCCCGCGGTCACCACAGCCGGCCGCGCCCGAGTCGCAGGAACAGCTCGGTGCCGAAGCCCCAGGCGCCGTTGACCGCGAGGGCCAGCACCAGGATCTCCGGCTGCATGAAGATCTTGCTGTCGATGCTCTTGAGCGGCGCCACCACCGCGGCGAACACCAGGGTCGGAAGGATGGCGCCGAACAGGAACGCGAAAGGCAGGCTGCCGCCGCCCTTGAGGCGGGCGGCGAGCACCGCCCAGGCGATGCCCCAGAGCCCGCCCCAGAAGGCGAGGGAGATCACCTGGGGAATCCCGAGCGGCGGGCTCGGCGCCCAGGACCAGGGCGCAAACAGCGCGAACCCGGCCAGGCCGAGCAGCCAGCCCGCCCCCTGGTGGAACACGACGACGGCGAGCGCGCCGGCGACGAAGCCGCCGATGATCTGATCGCGGGACAGGATCGACATGGCACCGGCCTTCGCTGTTGCGCGGACGCGCGCCGCGAGTCGCCCGAGTCTGCCCGAAAAACCGCTCCGGGTGAATCCCGGGTCCTACTGCAATAAGGCAGACCAAGATTCACCCCTCGGATTGAATCAATCCGAGGCGATCTTGGTCTGGGCCGCGACTCCAGTCGGCGCGGGCCAATCGGTACAGCACGTGGCGGCGTAGCGGATCGCCCTCGGGCAGAAGGGGATGGTCGAAGTCGTCGGCCGCCTCGCAGGTCATGCCGAGGCGCGCCATGACCGCCCGCGAGCGCGCGTTGCCGACCGAGGTGAACGACACGATCTCGTCGAGCCCGGCCCGCTCGAAGCCGAATCGCAGCGCGGCGCGGCCGCCCTCGGTGGCGAAGCCCTTGCCCCAGTGCTCGAAGGCGAGGCGCCAGCCGACCTCGACGCAGGGGGTGAAACGGGCCTCGAAGCGCGGCCGCGCCAGCCCGACGAAGCCGACGAACGCGCCGTCGTCGGCGAGCTCCGCCGCCCACAGGCTGTAGCCATGGGCGTCGAAATGCGCCAGCGCCCGCGCCACCAGCGCGTCGCTCGCCGCCCGGTCCAGGAGGCCGGGCATGAATTCCATCACCCGGGGGTCGGCGTTCATCGCCGCGAACGGCGCGAGATCGCTCTCCTGCCACGGCCGCAGGATCAGCCGCCCGGTGGCCAGGGTCGGGCGGGAAGGGGTCACGCCGCCTTCTGCTCGAAGCCCTCGAGCACGTTGACCGCATTGACGCCGATCTCGTCGACGGCATAGCCGCCTTCCATGACGAACAGGGTCGGCGCGTCGACCCGCGCGATCGCCTCGCCGATCCGGAAATAGTCGTCGTGCCGGAGCTTGAACTTGGAGATCGGGTCCTGCTCGAAGGTGTCGACCCCGAGCGAGATCACCAGGGCGTCCGGCGCAAAGGCCTGGAGCTGCTGCACCGCGTCCGCCAGCGCCGGGCCGTAGGCCGCCCAGGCGGTGCCGCGCGGCAGCGGATAGTTGCGGGTGCGGCCCGCGCCGTCGCCGTCGCCGGTCTCGTCGGCATAGCCCAGGAAATACGGATACTCGTCGGCCGGGTCGCCGTGCAGCGAGACGAACATCACGTCGCCGCGGTCGTAGAAGATCGCCTGGGTGCCGTTGCCGTGGTGATAGTCGACGTCGAGGATCGCGACCCGCGCGGCGCCTTGGTCGCGCAAGCGCTGGGCGGCGATGGCGGCGTTGTTGAGAAAGCAGTAGCCGCCGAAATTGTCGCGCGAGGCGTGATGGCCGGGCGGGCGGCACAGCGCGAAGGCGGCGCGCGCGCCGGCCTGCACCAGCCCGGCGCCGGTCAGCGCCACGTCGGCGGCGACGCTCGCCGCCTGCCAGCTGGTGCGGGTGATCGGCGTGCAGGCGTCGAGCGCGTAATAGGCGAGCCGGCCGCCGATCGAGCGCGGCGCCTTCTGGCGCATCGAGCGGATCGGCCAGGACAGCGGCAGCGGCAGGGTGCCCGGCGCGACCTTCTGCCATTCCTCCCAGGCGCTCGACAGGAACTCGACCAGGCCGCGGTCGTGGACCCGCAGCACCGGCTCCAGTCCGTGCGGCAGCGGCGCCACCACCGGCCCGAGCTCGCGGGCGCGGACCGCCGCGATCACGATGTCGGCGCGGCGCGGCATCTCGTAGGCCGGCACGAAGCGGCCGAGCGACAGCTCCTGGCCGTAGTCGTGCAGGTGATGGTCGTCGCTGTAGACGGTCTGCATCGGTTCCTGAGCCTGTAGCCCTCGCCCTTCGACAGGCTCAGGACGAGGGCGATCTCGCAAACCGCCTCGCCCTGAGCCTGTCGAAGGGCGAGGCGGAAGACTTGGGCGCGGCTAGCCCTGCTCGAAGCCCTGCAGCACGTTGACCGCGTTGACGCCGAGCGCCTCGACGGCATAGCCGCCCTCCATGACGAACAGCGTCGGCAGGTCGAGCCCGGCGATCATCCGGCCGGTCTGCAGATAGTCGTCGTGCCTGAGCTTGAACTTGGAGATCGGATCCTGCTCGAAGGTGTCGACCCCGAGCGACACCACCACCACGTCGGCGTCGTAGTCGCGGATCCGCTTGATCGCAGTCTCCAGGGCCGGCTGGTAGGCGTTCCACGCCGCGCCCCAGGGCAGCGGCAGATTGAGGTGGAAGCCCTCGCCCGCGCCCTCGCCGATCTCGTCGGCATAGCCCAGGAAGAACGGATATTCCTGGCGCGGGTCGGCGTGGATCGAGACCGTGAAGATGTCCGGCCGGCCGTAGAAGATCTCCTGGGTGCCGTTGCCGTGGTGATAGTCGACGTCGAGGATGGCGACCCGCTCGGCGCCGGCCTCGCGGAACTCCTGGGCGGCGATCGCCGCGTTGTTGAAGAAGCAATAGCCGCCGTAGAAATCGCTGCCGGCGTGATGCCCGGGCGGGCGGCACAGCGCGAAGGCCGCGCGCTCGCCGGCATCGACCAGGCTGGCGCCGGTCAGCGCGACATTGGCCGAGGCGGTGATCGCCCGCCAGGTGCCCGCCGTGATCGGCGTGCCGGCGTCGATCGAGAAATAGCTGAGCTTGCCGTCGATCACCTCGGGGATCTTGTCGCGGCGCATGCCGGGGGCGCGCCAGTTGAGCGGCAGCGCGTCGTACTCGCCGTGCTGCTGCACCCATTCACCCCAGGCGGACTGCAGGAAATCGACGAAGCGGCCGCGATGCACGCGCTTGACCGGCGCGATGCCGAAATCGCGCGGGCCCACGACCTCGCCGAGCTTCACCTCGCGCACCCGATCGATGATGATCTCCGCCCGCTTCGGCATCTCGAAGCAGGGCATCAGCTTGCCGTCGATCAGCTCCGCCTTGCCGTCCTGCAGCCGGTGATCCTCGGTGTAGATCGTCTTCATGATGGTTCCTTCATGGACTCCCTCGGGGGCGGCTCTGGCGGCCGCGCCCGCGGTTCCCTTGTACGCATTGGCGCCGCTCTCGCCAAGAGGGCCCGGACGTCGCGGCGGGCGGCCCCGGAACGCAAACGGGGCGTAGCCGAAGCCACGCCCCGTTCCGGGCGAGCCGCCCGATCCGCGTAGCGCTGCCTATTTCAGCAGATTGGTCCAGATCTTGTCGTACATCTGCGTCACTTCCTGCGGGCAGGGCGGCACGAAGTCGGGCGCCGGCGCGCTGTCGGGGACCTTGATCTCGGGCGCCTCGGCGAAGGCCGGGTCGAGGAACTTCTCGCTGCCGGCGATGCCGTTGGCGTACTTGGCAAAGTCGGAGATCAGCGCGGCGTTCTCCGGGTCCATCACGAAGTTCTGGAACGCCTTGGCGTTATCCATGTTGGGCGCGTCCTTGAGCACCGCGACGTTGTCCATCCAGCCGGTATAGCCTTCCTTGGGATAGGCGTACTTCATGGTCGGGATCTGCTCGCGTGCGCGCATCGAGGCGCCGTTCCACTGCTGCGACACGTCGACGTCGCCCGAGGTCAGCTTCTCGATGGTGGCGTAGTCGAAGGTCCGCCAGTTCGGCTTGGACGCCTGCAAGAGGTCGTTGACCTTCTTCAGGTCTTCCGGATTGCTGTTGCAGCGCGGCAGGTCGAGATAGCGCAGGCCGGCGTTGATGACCTCGTTCATGTCGGTCAGCATGTTGATGCGGCCCTTGAGCACCTCGGGCGGATCGAACAGGATGGCGAGCGTGTCGATGTCGCCGTCATAGACCGCGGTGTTGACGGTGAAGGCGGTGGTGCCCCACTGCCACGGCACGGTGTAGTTGCGCCCCTTGTCCCAGTAGACGTCGATCCAGCGCGGATCGATGTTCCCGAAGTTCGACATCTCGTTCGGCTTGGTCTCGGCCAGCAGTCCTTCCTTGATCATGATGTCGACCATGTAGTCGCTGGGCACCACGATGTCGTAGCCGGTGCCGCCGGCGCGGACCTTGGCGACCATGTCCTCGTTGCTGTCGTAGGAATCGAGGGTGACCGCGACGCCGGTCTCGGCCTGGAACTTCTCGATCAGCTTGGGGTTGGTGTAGTTGCCCCAGTTGTAGATGTGCAATTCGCCATCGGCCCAGGCGGTGCCGCTCATCAGCAGCGCCGCCGCCGCGGCCATTCCTGCAATCCTGAGATTCATCTCTATCTCCCTGTTTTCATTGCGTAAAGGCGCTACTTGCGCCAGCGTCCGATGATGAAGGATAACGTAACGAACAGCACCGAGATACACAGCAGAATCGAGGAGATCGCATTGGTCTCCGGCGTGATCCCGCGGCGGATCTGACCCCAGATGTAAAGCGGCAGCGTGGTCTGCCCGGGCCCGGCGACCAGCGCGGTGATGGTGAAGTCGTCGAACGAGACGATGAAGGCCAGCATTGCGCCGGCGGTGATGCCGGGCGCCAGCAGCGGCAGGGTGACGCGCCGGAACGCCTGCCAGGGGGTCGCATAAAGGTCGGCCGCCGCCTGCTCCAGGGTCAGGTCCATGTCCTCGAGCCGCGCCCGGATCGGCAGGTAGGCGAAGGGGATGCAGAACACCGTGTGGGCGAGGATCAGGTTGCCGAGCCCGAAGCCGATGCCGAAGGTCGAGGCGAGCAGCGCGAAGAACGACAGGGTGGCGACGGCGGTGACGATCTCCGGCACCATCAGGGGCAGGTTGATCATCAGATAGCTCGGCGTCTGGCCGCGCCACGGCGCGGTGCGCGTGGTGGCGAGCGCCGCCGCGGTCGCCACCAGGGTGGCGATGACGGTCGCAGACACCGCCACCTGCAGCGAAATTATCGCCCCGTTCTTGATGCCCTGGTTGTGCATCACCGCGACGAACCACTTGAGGCTGAACTCGGTCCACTTGGTGACCGAGCGGTTGTCGTTGAACGAGAACACCACCAGCACCACGATCGGCGCGTACAGCATGATCAGGCACAGCGCGGCGATGATGCGGAAGCCGGGCTGCCGCTTGAGATCGAGCGTCCTAGCCATGGGCGCCCTTGGCCTTCCCGGTGGTGCTGCGCACGTAGATCAGCAGCGACACCAGCACCATGGTCATCAGGATCAGCGCCGCCGCCGAGCCGAACGGCCAGTTGCGCGAGCCGCCGAACTGGATGGCGACCAGGTTGCCGATCATCAGTTGCGTGCCGCCGCCCAGCAGCAGCGGCGTGATGTAGGCGCCGATCGCCGGCACGAACACCAGCACGCAGCCGGCGACGATGCCGGGCTTGGCCAGCGGGACGATGATGCGCCGCAGCACCTTGCCGCGGGTGGCGTAGAGGTCGAAGCCGGCCTCGACCAGGCGGAAGTCGAGCTTCTCCAGGCTGGCGTAGAGCGGCAGTACCATGAAGGGCAGGAAACTGTAGAGCAGGCCGAGCGCGACCGCGAAGTTGGTGTAGAGGATGATGATCGGCCGGTCGATCACTCCCAGCCAGAGCAGCAGGTCGTTGACCAGCCCCTCGTCACGAATGATCAGCATCACCGCGAAGGTGCGGATCAAGAGGTTGGTCCAGAACGGGATGGTGATCAGGAACAGCCAGAAATTGCGCTGCGCCGGCGGTCGCGTCGCCATGAAGTAGGCGGTCGGAAAGCCGACCAGCAGGCAGGCCAGGGTGGCGATCGCCGCTAGCCCGATCGAGCGCCCGAAGATCTGCAGGTACGACGCCGTGAAGATCAGCTGGGTCTCGTCGAAGATGTCGCGCTCGAACAGGAACTGGACATAGGCGTCGGTCGAGAAGCGCCACTCCACCCCGCCATAGGTGCCGGCCGCCAGGAACGAGTAGATCAGGATGATGAGCAGCGGCAGCACGCCGAAGATGCCGATCAGCAGCATCGAGGGTGCTAGCAGCAGGGCGCGGGTGCGGTTCTGGCCGCGCTCGCGCGCGGCCGCGGCGATGCCGGCCGCGCTCGGCGACGTGATCGGGGCCGCGTTCGCCGGGGCCGCCATCAGTCCCTCAGCACCTGCAGCGAATCGGCGGTCAGGTCGAGGCCGACCGGATCGCCGACGGCGAAGCGCTGGCGCGCGCCTTCGCGGTTCTGCGCGCGCACGGTCACGCCGACGCCGTCCTGCAGGGTGACCTGATAGGTGGTGTCGGTGCCGAGATAGACCACGTTGTCGACCCGGCCCTCGAGCGCGCCGCCCCCGGCGGCCGTCAGGAACACCCGTTCGGGCCGCACCGCGACGGTCACGTCCATGCCGTTGCCGACGCCGGGCGGGGCCGATGTCGGGAACTCGGCCCCCCCCCCCAGGCGGCCCCGCGCCGTGTGGGGGCTAACGGTGGTGACCTGGGGCGGCCGGAAAT
>CAYJQC010000012.1:0-19025 GCA_964372215.1 uncultured Rhodospirillaceae bacterium | reverse complement strand
CCGTGGGGGCCCCCCCCGCGCGGCCCCCCCCCTGGCGGGGCCCGCCGGGGGGGGGGGCTTTTGGGGCAACCGCGGCCCCGCCCGCCAGGCGGACCGTCGCCTTGTCGGCGATCACGGTCGTGACGTGGCCCGGCAGGAAATTGGTCTCGCCGATGAAGTCGGCGACGAACCGGACGGTCGGATGCTCGTAGATCTGGGCCGGCTCGCCGATCTGCAGGATCTTGCCCTGGCTCATGACCGCGATGCGGTCCGACATGGTGAGGGCTTCTTCCTGGTCATGGGTGACGAAGATGAAGGTGATGCCGGTGGCGAGCTGCAGCTTCTTGAGCTCGCTCCGCATCTCCTGGCGGAGCTTGAGGTCGAGCGCCGACAGCGGCTCGTCGAGCAGCAGCACCTTGGGATGGTTGGCGAGCGCCCGGGCCAGCGCCACCCGCTGCTGCTGGCCGCCGGAAAGCTGGTTCGGCTGCCGCCCGCCGAGCCCGCCGAGCTTGACCAGCTCGAGCATCTCGTCGACCGCCTTGCGCGATTCGGCGCGGTCGATCCCGCGCATCTCGAGGCCGAAGGAGATGTTCTCCGCCACCGTCATGTGCGGGAACAGGGCGTAGCTCTGGAACACCGTGTTGACCGAGCGCTTGTGGGGCGGCAGGTGGCCGACCGCCTCGCCCTGGATCAGGATCTCGCCGGCGGACGGCATCTCGAACCCGGCGATCAGGCGCAGCAGGGTGGTCTTGCCGCAGCCCGACGGGCCGAGCAGCGTGAAGAACTCGTTCTCGCGGATGGTGACGGACACGTCGTCGAGCGCCCGGACCGCGTCCGGTCCGTGCCCGAAGACCTTGCTCACGCCGCGTGCCTCGACGGCGTTGGTTGGCGCCAATTCAGACTCCCCCTGCCGGGACTGTTCTTGTTTGCACCGAACTTAGGGTATTGGGGTATGAGCCGACAACAGAATCTGTGCCGGCCGCCGCAATCGCCTGGGTCGCGGCGGTTCGGGCGCGGCCGGCGGGCTGCCGGCCGGGCCTGGCCGGCGCAATGCTCGCCTGCGCATTTCGCCATGGTGCGGCGCGGCGCCGGCGGCTAGCGTGCCGCGGCACGGACGAGGCCGCGCCGGGCGGCCCACAGCCTCAGCCAGCCGGTCCCCTTGACCCAGCCCTCGAAAGCCCCTGCCGTCCCGCCGCCGGCCGCCGCCGCCGATTCCGGCGCGGGGTCGCCGGTGCTGCGCGGCATCCTGATGATGGTGATCGCGGTCTTCCTGTTCACCTGCATGGACGCGGTGGTGAAATGGGTCGGCCAGACCTATCCCACCGGCCAGATCGTGTTCTTCCGCAATCTGGTGGCCTTCCTGCCGGTGTCGCTGTTCGTCGCCCGCACCGGCGGGCTCGCGGTGCTGCGCACCGGCAACCTGGCCGGCCACGCCTTCCGGGGCGTCCTCGGCCTGGCCGCCATGGCCTGCTTCTTCGCCGCCTATGCGCTGATGCCGCTCGGCGACGCGGTGGCGATCGGCATGTCCGGCCCGATCTTCATGACCGCGCTCTCGGTGCCGCTGCTCAGGGAACAGGTCGGCCTGCGGCGCTGGAGCGCGGTCGTGGTCGGGTTCGCCGGGGTGCTGCTGATGACCCGCCCGGGCGCCGGGTCGCTCGCCCCCGGCGCCGTGCTGGCCTTGTCCGGCGCGCTGTTCTACGCGCTCGCGATGATCTCGATCCGCAAGCTCAGCCGGACCGAGCATCCGACCACCATCGTCTTCTATTTCACCCTGTTCGCCACCCTGGGGGCGGCGATCTCCCTGCCGTTCGGCCAGTGGGTGACCCCGGCAAGCCTGCTCGATCTCGGCCTGCTGGTCGCCATCGGCCTGTTCGGCGGCTTCGCCCAGTTCGCCATGACCCACGCTTTCCGCCTGGCGCCGGTCGCCATCGTCGCGCCGTTCGACTACTTGGCGCTGGTCTTCGCCATGGTGCTGGGCTACGCGATCTGGGGCGACCTGCCGGATGCCTGGATCCTGTCGGGCGCCGCGGTGGTGGTGGTCAGCGGGCTCTACATCCTGCACCGCGAGACGATGCTGGCGCGCCGGCGCCGGGCGGCGGCGCGCGCCGGCGAGATCTAGAAGAACGGCCGCAGGTTGCGGCGGATGCGCTGCAGGACCGGCTCGCCGGCATCCGGCGGGACGAAGGCCTGCCCGGTGATGGTCTCGAATGCCTGGACATAGATGCAGGCGGTCTCGAACACCATCTCCGCCGGGATCGCCGGGATCGGGTCCCTGTAGGGATCGCAGCGCGCCGCGACCCAGGCGCGCACGAAATCCTTGTCGAAGCTCTCCGGCCGCTCGCCGCGGGCGAAGCGGTCGGGGTAGCTCGCCAGGAACCAGTAGCGGCTGCTGTCGGGGGTGTGGATCTCGTCGGCCAGCACGATGCGGCCCTGGCCGTCGGTGCCGAACTCGTACTTGGTGTCGGCCAGGATCAGGCCGCGCTCGCGCGCGATCGCCTGGCCGCGGGCGAACAGCGCCAGGGCATGGTCCGACAGGGTCCGCCACTGCTCCGGCGTCAGCAGGCCGCGGGCCAGGATGTCGGCCGGCGACAGGGGCTCGTCATGGCCGCCGGCCGGCGCCTTGGTGGTCGGCGTGATGATGGGCGCGGGCAGCTGCTCGTTGTCGCGCATCCCGGCCGGCAGCTCGACGCCGTACACGCCGCCGCGCCCGGCCTTGTAGAGCGTCAGCAGCGAGGTGCCGGTGGTGCCGGCCAGATAGCCGCGCACCACCACCTCGACCGGCAGGATCTCCAGCCGGCGGCCGAGCACCACGTTGGGGTCGGGATAGCCGAGCACGTGGTTGGGGCAGATGTCGGCGGTCGCCTCGAACCAGAAGCGCGCGGTCTGGGTCAGCACCTGGCCCTTGAACGGGATGGCGGCCAGGATCCGGTCGAACGCGCTCAGCCGGTCGCTGGCGATCAGCAGCCGACGCCCGTCCGCCAGGTCGTAGTTGTCGCGCACCTTGCCGCGGTAGTGGCCGGGCAGCTCGGCGATGGTCGCGTCGTCCAGCACCTGGTGGGCGCGCGCCCGCAGAAGATCGCGGTCCATGTCGCTCCTCCGCGCCGCTATTCCGGCCGGCGCATTTCGAAGAGGTCGTCGACCACGGTGTACTGGGCATAGCCGAGCCGGGCGATCGGCCGCAGCCGGCGGGTGTCGATCCGGCCGTTCACCAGCAGGTCGTCGCGGATATGCACGCCGACCACTTCGCCGATCACCATGGCGTTGGGCTGTTCCGGATCGTCGCTGGCGAGCGAAACCGTCTGGAGATAGCGGCATTCGAGATTGACCGGCGATTCGGCGACCCGCGGCGCGGCGACCAGGCGCGACGGCGCCGCGGTCAGGCCGGAAGCCGCCAGCTCGTCCTCGCCCGCCGCGAACACCGCCGAGGTCGCGTTCATGGCGTCCTTGAGCTCCCAGGTCGCCAGGTTCACCACGAAGCAGCCGGTCGCCTCGGCATTGGCGCGGCTGTCCTTGACCGGCGCGTCCGGCTTGCGGCCGTTGGCGGCGTAGAACACCTGGGGCGGTTCCTCGGCCACCGCGTTGAAGAAGCTGAACGGCGCCAGGTTGACCCGGCCGGCGGGGTCGACGGTCGAGATCCAGCCGATCGGCCGCGGCACCACCAGCGACTTGAACGGATTGCGCGGCAGGCCGTGGCCCAGTCTCGGTTCATAGAACATGGCGGCTCGCAGGATTCGGGAGCTGTGCGCCGGATCAGACCGGCCGGGCGCGGTGGCGGGACGCGTAGCGCTCCTCGATCGCGTCCCAGATCCTGGCTTCCAGGTTCACGCCGTCGAAGCGGCCGATCTCCTGGATGCCGGTCGGCGAGGTGACGTTGATCTCGGTCAGGTAGTCGCCGATCACGTCGATGCCCACGAAGATCAGGCCGCGCTCCTTGAGCGTCGGGCCGATCGCCTCGCAGATCTCGCGCTCGCGGGTGGTCAGGGTCGCCTTCGCCGCGGTGCCGCCGACATGCAGGTTGGAGCGCGCCTCGCCGGCCGCCGGAATCCGGTTGAGCGCGCCGGCGGGCACGCCGTCGATCAGGATGATGCGCTTGTCGCCGGCGCGCACCTCGGGCAGGTAGCGCTGCACGATCACCGGCTCGCGGTAGAGCTGGGTGAACAGCTCGAGCAGCGCGTTCAGGTTCTCGTCCTCGGGGGTGACATGGAACACCCCGGCGCCGCCGTTGCCGAACAGCGGCTTGATGATGATGTGCCCGTGCTGGGCGCGGAAGGCAGCGATCTCGACGCGGTCGGAGGTGATCAGGGTCGGCGGCAGCAGGCCTTCGAAATGGGCGACGAACAGCTTCTCCGGCGCGTTGCGCACATGCACGGGATCGTTCACCACCAGGGTCTGCGGATGGATGTGCTCCAGCAGATGGGTGGCAGTGATGTAGGACATGTCGAAGGGCGGGTCCTGGCGCATCAGCACCACGTCCATGGTGACGAGGTCGATCACCTCGGGCGTGCCCAGGCTGGCATGGCCGCCGCGCTGGCGCCGCACGGTCATGGCGCGGGCCCGGGCATAGACCCGGCCGTCGCGGAAGAACAGCTGGCGCGGCAGATAGTGAAACAGGGCGTGGCCGCGCGCCTGGGCCTCGAGCGCCAGGGCGAAGGTGCTGTCGGCATCGATGTCGACGGTCTCGATCGGATCCATCTGGATGGCGACGGCAAGGCTCATGGAACGGCGGCTCCTCTGGTAGCGCCGGCCGAGGCGGCCGAGCGGGCGACTCTAAACGGTCGGCAACCCCGCGCGCATCCGAGAAAAGATGGGTGAAGGGCTCTTTGCGTGCATTGCAACGCTGCTGCGGCCAATGGAAGCCAGACACTGCCCGATAAGACGCTCGCCCTTTGACCGCTAAGAGTCGAAAGCGATGCAAGCAAACGTAGAAAAAACATTTGACGTCCAGACGTCAACTGTGCCAAGTTCACGAAATGTTCTTGGGCATTGGAGGAACGCCATGTCTCGTGCGCCGGGCAGCATTCGCGATTCGATCATCGGCTATCTATCTTTGCTCGGAGGCGAAGCGTCGGCGAAAGAGATCAGCGCTGCAGTGGCGCTTCGGGTTGGCGACGCATCGCCTTCCTCGGTCCGGTCATATCTTAACTTGAACGTACCCGACATTTTCGAGCGGACGAGGCGCGGTCGCTACCGACTCCGGGGAACTCCATCGGCCGAGCGGCGCAATATCACGTTCGAGCCGGTCTTTTCGCATGGCCAAGCGACGCTATTCGAGGCAGACAGCTTCGATTGGCTGGCGTCGCGGGATCCGTGCTCCGTTCATGCCGTAGTGACCGATCCGCCATACGGGCTGATCGAGTACAGTGAAGCAGAACAGAGGAAGCTACGCGAAGGGAAGGGCGGCGTATGGCGAATTCCGCCATCATATGACGGTCATCAACGGGCGCCACTTCCACGATTCACGGTCCTCGACGAAACCGATCGGGTGAATCTGCACACCTTCTTCAAGCGTCTCGGGGTTCTCTTGGGGCGCGTCCTGGTGCCCGGTGGCAACATCATCATCGCGAGCAATCCGCTGCTGTCACACATCGTCGCTTCCGCGATGACCGAGGCAGGGCTGGAGTTGCGTGGTAGCATCGTGCGGCTTACGATGACGATGCGCGGAGGGGACCGCCCGAAGAACGCCCACAAAGAATTCACGAACGTGAGCGTTATGCCACGTTCGATGTGGGAGCCATGGGTGACGCTGCGACGTCCTTTGGACGGTAGGGCGCAGGACAATCTTCGTCGGTGGGGAACCGGAGGCTTTCGCCGGCCATCGAAGGAGAAACCATTCGGCGACGTCGTCCGTTCGGCACCGACACCTGCCGCCGAACGGAAGATCGCGCCGCACCCGTCTCTGAAGCCTCAGGCATTTCTGAGGCGCATCGTGCGTGCATCGCTACCTCTCGGCGAAGGCGTGATACTGGACCCGTTCGCCGGTTCGGGCTCCACGCTTGCGGCGGCCAATGCAGTTGGGTATCCGAGTATTGGCGTCGAGATGGATGCGGGCTATGTCAGGGTCGCAAGACAGGCCATTGCGCGGCTCGAGTCAGTCGAGGTCGCGATAGATCCAGTTTGATCGTAGCTTTCTGATGCCTGCTGCGCCGAGGGTCGCCGTCCGCGTTCCCAGCTCGCCGCGCAAGTTGCGGCGGAATTCCGCTTCAGTCACATGACCAAGGTAAACCTCTGTGAACCGCATTGGAGCGCGGCTCTCGGCTGGTTCCGTGGCGTGATCGGTCACGTAGACGAAAACGCACATCCACTGTTCACGAGCGCCATGGGTGTCGACCGCACCGCCGCGCTTGCGGGTGCTCTTGATTTCGACCCCCTGCGTCCCGGCCTTGACGGCGTTGTTGGGATACCTGCCTTGCAGAACGAGATCTGGGTGTCCGTTGAAGTGCTCGTTTTCCACCAGGGCGCGGGCGTGCTTCGCCATGCTGGCCGTGAGCATGTCCGAAATCATCCCCGACATAGCGGCCGGCCGAAGCATGTCGTCCATCCGGCGAAGCCCCTTCCCGAGGAGCAAACCATTCACGTCGCGGAAGAAATCGTAAACGTCTTGCATCGCAATCTCGAAATCTTTCAATCGGAGTTCGTATGGCAGTTCGGCATCCGGATTGAAGGCGTCGAGACGGACTGTTCTTCCGATTCTCATGGGGTCCCCTAATCTCCCAGTGGTGGATGTTGCGGCACATCCACGGTGGGCGCCACCCATCCTGCCCGGAGGGGTGCTCGGACTAGCTTCATACGCTGATTCAAGGACCATCGGGTAACCGCAACTGTCCCTCGGTCCTCAGTTCAGCCGGCCCTTGAGATCCTTCAGGACCTGGGCCGCCTGGTGCCGCGCCTCGGCGTCCTCGGCGACGTCGAGGAACGCCTCGAGCGCCCGCGTGGCATGGCGCAGATTGCCGAGCCGCGCCTGCAGCAGGCCGAGCTCGCGCCACAATCCCGGCTGCTCCGGGGCGAACATCAGCATGCGGTCGAGCACGCCGGCGGCGTCCTCCAGCCGGCCGTCGCGCAGCAGGCGCAGCTTGATGTTGTTCTCCAGCCGCAGCAGCACGTGGCGGTCGCCGACCGGGGCGTAGTGGTCGGGGCCGAGCTCGGCGCCGGCGCCCAGGGTCGCCTTGAGCAGGGCGCGCAGCGACGCCGCGTCGTGGATCCTGCCGCCGGCGAAGGGATCGAGGACGATGCCGGCGCGGGCGCCGCCGAGGCGCAGCAGGAAATGCCCGGGAAAGCCCAGCCCGGCGATTCCCCAACCCTGGGCCCGGGCGGCGTGCATCCAGAGTATACCGAGCGCCACCGGCAGGCCGCGGCGGCGGTCGATCACCCGGGCGAGGTCGGCGTTGTCGAGATGGTCGTAGTCGTCGCGGTCGCCCTCGTAGCCGAAGCGGTCGACCAGCGTGGCATTGAGCGCGCTGACCTGTCGCCGCCCGTCGTCGCCGGGCTCGGCCGCCGCGCGGCCTGCCGAGTCGGCGGCCTGCTGCCCGACCTGGCAGGCGATCGCGCTCAGATGGTGGCGATACGGCGCGAGCTCGAGTCCGCGCCGCGCCAGGCCGGCGAGCGCCAGCGCCGCCTCGGCGATGGCGAACGGGGCGTCGGGCGCGGCGCCGATGCGGCGCAGCAGCGTTTCGGCCGCGGCGGATTCGGCGTCGCCCTCGCCGTCGCTCATGCCGTCTCCTCCATGTCGCTCATTGCCGCCGGGCCGTGGAGCGCGATCCGGTCATGCGCTAGGAGGAAGGCGCCGCCGCGGTCCTGCGCATCGGATCGTCCTTGAGCTGCACGTGGCTCACCACCGCGCGCACATAGGGCAGGTCGCGGGCGTGGTCGATGACCCGCTGGATCTCGGCCTGGGTCTGGGCGATGCCCATCAGATAGACCGTGCCGCCGACCGCTTCGATGCTGTAGTTGATCGACCGCACCGCCTTGTCGAACACGATCTTGCTGCGCAGCTCGGCGACGATCCAGCGGTCCTGCACGAAATCGCCGAAGTCACCTTCGCCCGAGACCTCGATCTCGTCGATCACTTCCTTGACGCCGTCGACCTGCCAGGCGATGCGCACCGCCTCGACGCGCATCTGCGGGTCGTCGACCTGGCCGGACAGCAGCGCCCGGCCCTCGTGGACCTGCAGCTTGACCGCCTCGAACATGGTGGCGTCGCGGTCGAGCCAGCCGGCGTTGATCGCGATCCAGATGCGGTCGTCGTCGATGGTGGTGACGAGGCCGCGTTCCGAGCTGGCGGCGGAGCCGGCGGTGGCCGCCGCGCTGACCGCCAGGCCGACGCGCGTGCAGCCGGGCAGGCCGAGCAGCACAAGCGCCAGCAGCACGCCGCCCCGAGCTCCGCGAGACATCCGCCTCCCGCCATATCCGTCTGCCGCCGGCCTCATCGTCGGCCTGCCGGTTCCCCAGTCCGTCCACACATCCGCGTCCGCGACTCGCGGGCTCATTCTGTCGCGCCCGACTCGGCGCGCCAAGCGTCGACAACATGCCGTGGCCAGCGGCCCGGCGCCACCAGCATCAGGTCGAAGCGCAGATCGCGATCGGCTTGGCGCGGATCGCCGGCGACGAACTGCAGCGCCGCGCCCTGCAGGCGCCGGCGCTGGCGCGGGCTGACCGATTCGAGCGCGCTCGCCAGGTCGGCCCGCGCCTTGACCTCGACGAAGGCGACGACGCTGCCGCGCGCCGCGACGATGTCGATCTCGCCGGCGGCGAGCCGCAGCCGGCGCGCCAGGATGCGATAGCCCTTGAGCCGCAGCAGCAGCACCGCGAGCGCCTCGGCCCAGCGGCCGCGGGCCTCGGCCCGCCGGCGATTTACGGTGCCTTGCCGCCCGGTCATTGGCCGCCGTGCTGCTTCAAGGCGCGGGCATAGATCTCGCGCCGCGGCCGGCCGCTGGCCGCCGCCACCGCGTCGACCGCGTCGCGCAGGCTCATGGCGGCGAGCGCCCCCGCCAGCGCGGCGTCGAGATCGAACGCTTCGGCCGACGCCTCGGCGGCGGGCGGGCCGACCGCCACCACGATCTCGCCCTTGGGCGGGCCGGCGGTTGCGTAGTGGGCGGCGAGCTCGGCCAGGCTGCCGCGGCGCACCTCCTCGTACAGCTTGGTGAGCTCGCGCGCGACCGCGGCCGGCCGCGGCCCGAGCACCGCCGCCATGTCGGCGAGCGAGCCGGCCAGCCGCCCGGCCGATTCGAAGAACAGCAGCGTCGCCGGCACGCCGGCCAGCTCGGCCAGCGCCTTGCGCCGGCCGGTGTTCTTGGGCGGCAGGAACCCGGCGAACAGGAAGCGGTCCGAGGGCAGGCCCGACAGCAGCAGGGCGGCGAGCGGCGCCGACGGGCCGGGCAGGGCGGTGACGCGGTATCCGGCCTCGATCGCCGCCCGCACCAACTTGTAGCCGGGATCGGAGACCAGCGGCGTGCCGGCATCGCTGGCCAGCGCCACCGCGGCGCCGGCACCGAGCCGCGCCAGCACCTGCGGCCGCATGCGCGCCGCGTTGTGCTCGTGATAGGCGGCGAGCGCCGGCTTCAGCCCGTGCATGGTCATCAGCTTGCCGGTGACCCGGGTGTCCTCGCACAGCACCAGGTCGACGCGCGCCAGCACGTCGAGCGCGCGCAGGGTGATGTCGGCGGCGTTGCCGATCGGGGTGGCGACCAGATAGAGGCCGCCGGGCAGCTTCGCCGCATTGCCGCCGCGTTCGCTCGGTTTACTTCGGCCGGAGGCGCCGGTACGCTCTCGCCCGGTCGCCTCCGCATCCGCCGCCACGCGCCGGGAGTCCGGGTTCCGTGAGCCTTTTCCGTCTCGATCCGCCGCCGTCGATCGCCCGCCGCGCCGGGCGCCGCCGGCACCCGATGGCCGCCGCGTGGGTCGCGCTTCGCTCATGCCTGTTCCATTCGCTGCCGTGGCGCGGGAGTGCGCGGCGCTGGCTGCCGGCGGTCGCCGCCGTGCTGCTGCTCGCCGGATCCGCCTGCACCGCCAACAGGGTATCGGCACCGCCGCCTGTGGAGCAAGAAGCGGCGCCGGCCCCGAGCGTCGCGGCTCCGGTCCCGACCGCCGCCGCGCCGCCCCCGGCGCCGCTGCCGCAGGACCAGCCGGTCAAGGTCGGGCTGCTGCTGCCGCTCAGCGGCGCCAATGCCGGGCTCGGCCAGGCGCTGCTGCAGGCGGCCCAGATGGCGCTGTTCGATCTCGGCAACGCGCAGTTCACCCTGGTGGTGCGCGACACCGAGATCCCCGGGGGCGCCGCCGCCGCCGCCCAGCAGCTGATGCAGGAGCGGGCGCGGGTGGTGCTCGGCCCGATCTTCGCGTCCTCGGTCACCCAGGCGGCGCCGGCGGTGCGCGCCGCCGGGGTGCCGATGATCGCCTTCTCCACCGATGTCAGCGTCGCCGGCAACGGCGTCTACCTGATGGGCCTGCTGCCCAGCCTGCAGGTCGAGCGCGTGGTCGGCTACGCCGCGGCGCAGGGGCTGCGCCGGGTTGCGGTGCTGGCGCCGGCCTCCGCCTTCGGCCAGATCGTGACCGCCGCGCTGCAGACCGCGGCGCCGCGCTTCGGCGCGGCCGTCGCCGATGTCGAATACTACGACCCGGCCGCGGTCGACCTGACCGGGGTGGTGCGCCGGCTCAATCCCGGCGGCACCCCGCAGTTCGACGCCCTGATGATCCCCGAAGGCGCGCCCCGGCTGACCCAGCTCGCCCCCCTGGTGCCGTATTACGACATCGATCCCGCCCAGGTCCGGCTGCTCGGCACCGCGCTGTGGGACGACGCGGCGCTCGCCGCCGAGCCGGCGCTGATCGGCGGCTGGTTCGCCGCGCCGGCGCCGGAGCAGTGGCGCAACTTCGCCCTGCGCTACCGCGCGCTCTACGGCAGCGAGCCGCCGCGCATCGCCAGCCTGGCCTATGACGGCACTGCGCTGGCCGCGGTGCTCGGCCGGGCCGGGGACGGCGCCGGCTTCGGCGCCGAGGCGCTGCTCAACCCGAGCGGCTTTTCCGGCATCGACGGGGTGTTCCGCTTCACTCCGGACGGCAGGGTCGAGCGCGGCCTGGCGATCTACGAGATGCAGGCGGGCGGTCCGGTCGTGATCGACCCGGCGCCCGCCAGCTTCGAGCCGGCGATTTTTTAGTCTCGGCCGGTCGGTCGGTTAAATCCTTGTCAACGGCTGGCGTGCTACAGAACCGGCTGGCGCGTCGTCGGGGGACTGGTCGTGTGCCTGCCCCCTGCGCTGCGACGCGCCCGGCGAGGATCCGGGGTTCATGGAAGACAAGTCCGATAGTCGCACCGCGGCCGGCGACGGTGGCGACGGGTTGATGCTGGTGATCGCGCCGGTGCTGCTCGCCCTCACCATGCTGGTCACCGCCGCGGCCTTCGCCGGGGGCGGGGTCCAGGCCCCGGTCGAACTCGAGCTCGCCGCCAAGGCCACGCCCGCCGCCAGCCAGAGCCAGAATTAGGCCAGCAGCGCCGCCAGCACGGCGTCGAGCCGCTGGCGGCCCGCCGGCGTCGCCCGCAGCGCGCGGTCGTCGAGGGTGAGGTAGCCGCCATCGGTCAGGCGCCGCAGGGCCACCGGGTCGAGCGCCGCGGCGATCTCCCTGCCGGTCTCCGCCGCGAACGCCGCGCACGACACGCCCTCGGCCAGCCGCAGCCCCATCATCAGCATTTCCGTGCCGCGCTCGGCTTGCGCCACCGGCTCATGGGTCCGGGTCGCGTGTCCGGCGGACTCGACCGCGGCGAGCCAGGATTCCGGCGCGCGATGCTGGCGCGTCGCGAGCTTCTCGCCGTCCAGGGTGAGCCGGCCATGGGCGCCGGGGCCGATGCCGGCATAATCGCCGTAGCGCCAGTAGGTCAGGTTGTGCCGGGACTCGGCGCCCGGCCGCGCGAAGTTCGAGATCTCGTAGGCCGGCCGCCCGGCCGCGGCCATCCACGCCTGGGTCATCTCGTAGAGCGCGCCGGCATCGTCCTGGTCGGGCATGGCGAGGCGGCCCTGGCGCGCGGCGGATTCGAAGGCGGTGTTGGGCTCGATGGTGAGCTGGTAGAGCGACAGATGCTCGCCCGCCAGGTCGAGCGCCTGGTCGAGCTCGGCGCGCCACGCCGCGGCGGTCTGTCCCGGCCGGGTATAGATGAGGTCGAAGGAGACGCGCGCGAACTGGCGGTGCGCCAGCGCCAGCGCGGCGCGCGCCTCGGCCGCGTCGTGGCGCCGGCCGAGCATCCTGAGCGCGTCGTCGTCGAGCGCCTGCACGCCGAGCGACACCCGGTCGACCCCGGCGGCGCGATAGCCGGCGAAACGCCCCGCCTCGACCGAGCTCGGATTGGCTTCCAGGGTGATCTCGATATCGGCGGCGAACCGCCAGCGCGCCGCGGCGCGCTCGATCACTGCGGCGACCGTCGACGGCTCCATCAGCGACGGCGTGCCGCCGCCGAAGAAGATGCTGGTGAGCACCCGGCCCGGCGTCCGGTCGGCGTAATGGTCGAGCTCGGCGACCAGCGCCCGGCGCCAGCGGGCGTGGTCGACGTTCTCGCGCACATGGCTGTTGAAATCGCAGTACGGGCATTTCGACAGGCAGAACGGCCAGTGGACGTACAGCGCGAAGCCGCGCCCGGGCAGCGCGGCGACAGCGTGCTGTTGTGCAACCGCGCTCATGGCGCCGCCGGGCCCGCGAAGCAGGCGGCGACGAGCTGGCGGAAGGCGTCGGCGCGGTGGCTCATGGCGTGCTTACGCTCGGGATCCATCTCGCCGAAGGTGACGGTCTCGCCATCGGCCTGGAAGATCGGGTCGTAGCCGAAGCCGTGCTTGCCGCGCGGCGGCCACACCAGTTGGCCGAACACCTTGCCCTCGAAGGTCTCGCAATGGCCGTCGGGCCAGCACAGCGACAGCGCGCAGACGAAATGGGCGGCGCGCTGTTCGGGCTCGCGCGCGCCGGCATAGGCCAGCTCGCGATTGACCCGCTGCATGGCGAGTCCGAAGTCGCGGGAGAAGCCGGCCCAGCGCGCCGAGTAGATGCCGGGATTGCCGTCCAGCGCGTCGACCGCCAGGCCGGAATCGTCGGCCAGCGCCGGCAGACGGGCGACGCCGGCGGCGGCGCGCGCCTTCAATTCGGCATTGCCGACGAAGCTGGGGGCGGTCTCCTCGGGCTCGTCCAGGCCAAGCTCGCGCGCCGCCACGATCTCGGCGCCGAGCGGCGCCAGCAGGGCCGCGATCTCGCGCAGCTTGCCCTCGTTGTGGCTGGCGATCACCAGGCGACCGCCGTCGAAGCGGCGATGGGGACCGGCCATTGCGCCGCCCAGTGCTACAGCCCGAGCGCGGCGCGCTGGTGCAGCACCAGCTCGGCGGTGCCGCGGCGGGCCAGCGCCAGCATGGCGAGAAAGGCCTCCTCGGCGAACGGCGCGGTCTCGGCGGTGCCCTGGATCTCCACGATGCCACCCGACGCCGTCAGCACGAAATTGGTGTCGGCCTCGGCGGTCGAATCCTCGGCGTAGTCGAGGTCGAGCACCGGCACCCCCTTGACGATGCCGCAGGACACCCCGGCCACCTGGTCGGTGAGCGGCAGCTTGGCGACCGCGCCCAGGCGCTGCAGATGCTGGAACGCCAGGTGCAGCGCGACATAGCCGCCGGTGATCGCGGCGGTGCGGGTGCCGCCATCGGCCTGCAGCACGTCGCAGTCGACCTTGATCTGGCGCTCGCCGAAGCCGGTCAGGTCGGCGACGGCGCGTAGGCTCCGGCCGATCAGCCGCTGGATCTCGTGGGTGCGGCCGCCCTGGCCGCCGCGCGCCGCCTCGCGATCGGTCCGGGTGCCGGTCGAGCGCGGCAGCATGCCGTACTCGGCGGTGATCCAGCCACGGCCGGAATTGCGCAGGAAGGGCGGGACCCGGTCTTCGACGCTCGCCGTGCACAGCACCCGGGTGTCGCCGAAATGCACCAGGCAGGATCCTTCGGCGTATTTGTTGACGTCGGTCTCCAGGCTGATCGGGCGCAGCGCGTCGGGCGCGCGGCCGGAGGGTCGGCCCGGGGAACTGGCGGCGGAACTGGCGGCGGGGCTGGCGGAAGCGGTCACGAAATCTCCAGGTCGGCACAGGGGGTTGGAAAACGGCGGCCAAGCTACTCTCCCCGCCCCCTGGGGTCCAGCCGGCCGGATCGCGCAGGGCCGGCCGGCGTTGACGCTCCGGTGGGGGCCACCTACATTTCGCCCCTGGAAAGGCCGATGAACCTGGTGAAGACAACCCTCGGAAAGCAAGGCCTCGCGGCCGGCGAGCTCAGCGATCGCTCGCGCGAGATCTTCCGCCACATCGTCGACGCCTATGTCGAGACCGGCGAGCCGATCGGCTCGCGCACCATCGCGCGCCGGCTCGGCATGAACCTGTCGCCGGCCACCATCCGCAACGTCATGGCCGACCTGGAGGAGGCGGGGCTGCTGTTCGCGCCCCATACCTCGGCCGGCAGGCTGCCGACCGAGCTCGGATTGCGGATGTTCGTGAACGGGCTGCTCGAGCTCGGCGGCCTGACCCAGGACGAGCGCGATTCGATCGAGGGCAAATGCGCCGCCGCCGGCCGCAGCATGCCCGAGGTGATGGAGGAGGCCTCGACCCTGCTCTCCGGCCTGTCGCGCTGCGCCGGGCTAGTGGTGGCGCCGAAGACCGAGAATCCCCTGAAGCATATCGAGTTCGTCCATCTCGGCCCGGGCCGCGCCCTGGTCGTCATGGTGACCGAGGGCGGCCTGGTCGAGAACCGCATCATCGACCTGCCGATCGGGCTGCCGGCATCGTCGCTGGTCGAGGCCGGCAACTTCCTGACCGCCCGGCTGATCGGCCGCACCCTCGACGAGGCGCGGATCGATGTGCTGCAGGAACTCGAGGGCAACCGCGCCGAGCTCGACGCGCTGACCACCCGGGTGATCGAGGCCGGGCTCGCCACCTGGGCCGGCGGCGAGAAGGGCGGCGCGCTCATCGTGCGCGGCCACACCCATCTGCTGGACGACGTGACCGCGCTGTCCGATCTCGAACGCATCCGCGCCCTGTTCGCCAGCCTGGAGACCAAGGAATCCCTGGTCCGGCTGCTCGACGCCGCCGGCACCGCCCAGGGCGTGCAGATCTTCATCGGCGCCGAGAACGAGCTGTTCGGCGTGTCCGGCTGCTCGATGGTGATCGCGCCCTATCGCAACAGCCGGCAGCGCATCGTCGGGGCGGTCGGCGTGATCGGTCCGACCCGCATCGATTACGCCCGCATCATCCCGATGGTGGACTACACTGCCCAGGTGATCGGCCGCGTGCTCGGCTGAGCCCGCGCGCCCCCGAGCGGGACCGCGGCGGCGGACCCCGGATTTCACGGACACGAGACAGATGATGACGGAGCAGACATCGCCCATGTCGGATGAGAAGCGCGATACCACCGAGGACCAGCAGCACGGCGACCCCGAGGCGCCGCTGATCGATGCCGGCGAGGACATCCCCGAGGCGGCGCCGGGCCCGGCCGACCAGCTCGCCGCGGCGCGGGCCGAGGCGGCGGAATTTCGGGAGCAGCTGCTGCGGGCCCTGGCCGAGACCGAGAACGTGCGCCGCCGCGCCCAGCGCGACAAGGAGGACGCGGCCAAGTTCGGCATCGCCGGCTTCGCCCGCGAGCTGGTGCCGGTCGCCGACAACCTGCGCCGCGCGCTCGAGGCGGTGGCGCCCGAGGCGCTGGAGAACGACGAGGCGCTGAAGACCCTGGTGACCGGGGTCGAGATGACCGAGCGCCAGCTGCTCGCCGGCTTCGAGAAGCACGGGTTGAAGCGGATCGATCCGATGGGCCAGAAGTTCGACAGCAACCTGCACCAGGCGATGTTCGAGGTGCCGGGCAGCGGCCAGCCCGCGGGCATCGTGGTCCAGGTGCTGCAGGCCGGCTATGTCCTCAACGACCGCCTGATCCGCCCGGCCATGGTCGGGGTCGCCAAGGGCGATGCGCAGGAGGGCGGGCCGCGGCCGGCCAATGACGGCGGCGATCCGCCGGACGGCAGCGGCGGCGGCCACGTCGATACCGTCGTCTGATACGCCATCGCCTCGTCCTTCGACAGGCTCGGGACGAGGCTCTTCATTTCAGTGCATCGCCAAACCGGCCTCACCCTGAGCCTGTCGAAGGGCGAGGCCGCCGCTCAGGCGGCGCTGCTGTTCTCTTTGCCGTTGTGCGGCACCAGCATTTCCGCAATCGGATCATGTCTGCGGCGGTTCGCGCGCGCGGCGTCGCTCGACCTGACCGCGTAGCAATAGGCGCAGCCCTGGGTGCAGGAATCGTAGCCGCCGAGGTCGCGGGATTCCGCGCACAGGCAGCCCGGGCGGGTGCCCTTCTCGCGTGACGGAATCGCGCGGCCGGCGAGGTCCGACAGGCGCAGCGCGTCGACGCAGCGCGCCGCCGGCGTCGCGTCGCCGACGAGATCCGGCTGGGCGCACAGCGTGAGGCGCATGCCGTGGTCGCCGGCAATGGCGGCGAGGCGGGCCAGCAGGTCGCGCTTCTCATCGGTTTCGGGCGCGCGCCAGGTGAAGCCGTGGGCGCGTGCGGCGGCGTCGAGATTGCGGCGCGTCTTGGCATAGATCTGCGCGAACGACACCACGACCTCGTCGGTCGCGCCGGCGAGCGCCGCCGCCAGCCGCGCGAAATTCTCGAGATGCCAGTCGGTCCCGGTGACCGAACTCATGACGATCGGATCGTAGCGCCACACCACGGCGCGCGGGCCGAACGCCGCGCGCAAGGCCCGGATCTCGGCGATCCCGCGCGCCGCTTCCGGCACCGCCGGCTCGAGGGCGCGCGGATAGCCGGTCACGGTGTACTGCACGACGAAGGGCGTGCCCCGCCCGGCCACCGCCGCGAACCCGGCGCGGAACGGCGCGCCGTTGCGGGTCCAGAACACGAAGCCCTCGGCGTCCCCGGGGCCGAGCCCGACCCGATAGGGCCGGCCGCCATAGGGATTGGCGACCAGGGCGTATCCGGCCGCCAGCCGCCGGGCGAACCAGGCGCCGTAGAGCGCCGGGATGTCGCTGCGATAGCTCGCCGAGACGATCATTCGTCCGCGGCGCCGGGCCGGGCGACGCGGCGCAGCCGGTCGTGGCTCTGGGCCGCCCGCGCGGCGTGCTTCCGGCGCGCCGCCTCGCGCGCCGCCAGCACCCGGAAGAACACCATCAGCACCAGCCCGACCACGGCGAGGCCGAGCCCGGCATAGGCGACCTCGTTCACCTCCAGCACGCTGGCGCCGACCACGGCGAGGCCGAGGCCGAGCACCACGTCGAGGAACAGCAGCACCTGGATGGCGCGGTAGACGCCATCACTGGCCGGATCGCCTGCGGAATTGCGCGGTGTCTCGGACATCCGTCACCCATATCACCGTTCCCGGCCGCGCGCAGCGGGGGAACCGTGGGGCCGCGGGGTCGACGGCCGGCCCGCGCCACCCTCTCTGAGGGTACAGAGTCCACAGAGACACTTTACGATTGCCGAAGTTCATGTCTTGTTCCAATATCCGAATCGGTGGGTGGGAGACTGGAGAACGGGCATGGAACCGACTGCGCCGGCGCCGCCATCCGAGGAGGACGGGGCGGACCCGTTCGAGCCGCTCAAGACCATCGCGATCCTCGGGCTCATCAATCTCAAGGTGCCGGCGATCTGGCCCTTCGCCTGGGACGAGACGGCCCGGATGTGGTGCTGCTGCGAGGATATCGAGGACCCGGCGGCCGATACCGGCACGCTGTGGATCGACGTCGACATCGTCGAACTCGACAGGCCGGTGGCGAACACCGCGGCGCGGGACGAGGTGCTGGACGCGATCGCGGAGCGCATCAAGCACAAGAAGGGCGCACCCAAGAACCAGCTGGAAGTCACCGGCATCGAGTTCGGCAAGTTGATCCGTTATCAGCGCGAATTCCAGAACGACAAGGGCTGGTTCACCGAGCATCGCTGGCACAGCCTCAGCCTGGTGGCCAGCGACATCGCCGTCGTCCACTATTCCCTGATCCTGACCGCGGCGACCGAGAATCGCCCGGCCTGGCGGCGGCTGGTCGAAACCATGGACCGCGAAATCCATGCGGCGGAGTTCGCCGGGCTGACGGGCGTCTGAACCGCGCGCCGTCGCGCCCGGCCAGGGGGCCGTCGGGATTCATCTTCGATTTACGTCTGCCGCTGCCGAAGAGGCGGCCAAGGCCGCGATTTCCCTGCCTTTCCCGGGTTCGCCGCGCTTGCGCCGGCTCGCGGCATCCCTATATATCCCGTCGAACCGTGAGGATTCCGGAAGGGACGCTGGGGGACACCCCGGGCCCGGGCCCGGAAACCTCCCACAGGCCTGTGGCGGCCCCTGGATCGACCCCGGGACCGCCGCGGCACGCGATCCACATGGGGGCCGGTGCGGCGCTCGGCGAGACGAGGCCGGCAGCGAGCCTGCTGAAGGGACGGAGAAGACATGAGCAAAGTCATCGGCATCGATCTCGGCACCACCAATTCCTGCGTCGCCGTGATGGACGGCAAGGACGCCAAGGTCATCGAGAACGCCGAGGGCGCGCGCACCACGCCCTCGATGGTCGCCTTCACCGAATCCGGCGAGCGCCTGGTCGGCCAGGCCGCGAAGCGCCAGGCGGTGACCAACCCCGAGAACACCCTGTTCGCAATCAAGCGCCTGATCGGCCGGCGGTTCGACGATCCGCTGACCAAGAAGGACATGGACCTGGTGCCTTACAAGATCGTCGCGGGCGACAACGGCGACGCCTGGGTCGACTCGCGCACAAAGAAGTACTCGCCCTCGCAGATCTCCGCCTTCATCCTGCAGAAGATGAAGGAAACCGCCGAGAATTATCTCGGCGAAAAGGTCAGCCAGGCGGTCATCACCGTGCCCGCCTATTTCAACGATTCCCAGCGCCAGGCGACCAAGGATGCCGGCAAGATCGCCGGGCTCGAGGTCCTTCGCATCATCAACGAGCCGACCGCCGCCGCCCTCGCCTACGGGCTGGACAAGAAGGGCTCGGGCGTGGTCGCGGTCTATGACCTCGGCGGCGGCACCTTCGACATCTCGGTGCTCGAGATCGG
>CAYJQC010000011.1:0-145551 GCA_964372215.1 uncultured Rhodospirillaceae bacterium | reverse complement strand
GCACCGGTACCGCCGGCCGCCCGCCCGCGGCCGCGCTCCTGAGCTGCCGGACGCGGGGCCCGCGCCCGGCCCCCCGACCCAGCCCCTGTTCGCGAAACGTCCTCGTTGAACGGGGGTGCCATATCCACCACTATCGGCACCAAGCTGTCACGAGCTTCTAGGGCTTGCGCCCGAAGCCGGTGACAACGGCCCGGCGGCCAACGTCGCGGCTGCCCTGGGCACAGGCATCAACGAGAGGGAGACCCCAATCATGAGCAAAGCGTTCACGCGCCTGCGCGCGGTAGCGCTGGCCTCGGCGCTGATACTCGGCACCGCCGTGGCGGCGCAGGCAGAGCAGGTGCTGCACCGCGGCAACGGGACCGAGCCGGAGACGCTCGATCCGCACAAGTCGACCGGCGTCACCGAGAACGCGATCGAAAACGATCTCTACGAAGGACTGGTGACGCTGACTCCTGACGGCCAGCAGGCGCCCGGTGCGGCGGAGAGTTGGGACGTGAGCGACGACGGCACCGTCTACACCTTCCATCTGCGCAAGGATGGCAAGTGGTCGAACGGCGAGCCGGTCACAGCAGCCGACTGGGTCTACTCGTTCCAACGCGCCGTCGACCCGAAGACGGCATCAGATTATGCGCCGATCCTGGCGCCGATCTTCAATGCCTCGGCGATCATCGCCGGCGAGGAGGCCGACCTCGGCAAGCTCGGCGTCGCGGCGGTGGACGAGGACACCTTCCAGATAACCCTCACCGGCCCGACGCCTTTCATTCTCGGCGTGCTGACCCACAACATCTCGTTCCCGGTCCACAAGGCGACGGTCGAGAAGTTCGGCGACGAATGGACCCGCCCCGGCAACCAGGTGGGGAACGGCGCGTTCGTGATGTCCGACTGGGTCCCGCAATCGCAGGTGACTCTGGTCAAGAACCCGAACTTCCGCGAAGCGGCCTCGGTGAAGCTCGACAAGATCGTCTATTATCCGACCGAGGATGTCGCCGAGGAGCTGAAGCGCTTCCGCGCCGGCGAACTCCACATCACCTATGACGCGCCGTCGGACCAGATCAAGTGGCTCGAAGCCAACATGGCCGACGAGTTCCACAACACGCCGTATTTCGGCACCTACTACTACGTGATCAACCTGACCAAGGCGCCCCTCGGCGACCATCTGAAGCTCCGCCAGGCGCTCTCGCTCGCGGTCGACCGCGAGATCCTGACCGACAAGATCACCCAGGGCGGCGAGCTGCCGGCCTATGCCTGGGTTCCGCCGGGCGTCCCCGGCTACGAACAGCAGTCGGTGTTCTTCAAAGGCATGAAAATGGCCGAGCGCCTCGAGATGGCCAAGAAGCTCTACGCCGAGGCTGGCTATGGCCCGGACAATCCGCTCGAAATCCAGCTGCTCTACAACACCAGCGAAAATCACCGGAAGATCGCCATCGCCATCGCCAGCATGTGGAAGAAGGCGCTCGGCGTGAAGATGACGCTGACCAACCAGGAGTGGAAGGTCTATCTCGATACGCGCGATCAGAAGAAGTACGAGATCGCGCGCGCGGCCTGGATCGGCGACTACGTCGATCCCCTGAACTTCCTCGAGCTGTTCCTCTCCAATGCCGGCGAGCGCAACGATGCCGGCTACAATTCCGCGAAGTTCGACGGGCTTCTCGCCGACGCGGCGAAGCCGGCGAACATCGACAAGCGGATGAACTATCTGGAGCAGGCCGAGAAGGTGTTCCTCGACGACGTCGCGTTGATTCCGATCTACCACTACACGTCGCAGCACATGATCAGCAAGAAAGTGGCCGGCTGGGAGTTCAATATCCTGGACATCCACTTGAGCCGCTATCTGTCCCTGAAGGGCTAGGGCAGACCTGTTGATCCGATGACTCCTGTCGTCGCCGGCGGCACCGCTCCGGCGGTCTGGGTCCCCATCCCGAAGGATGGGGACCCAGGGCCGACGGCACCTGACGGATCGCGTTGATCGAGACCTCTCGTGCTGCTGTACGCAATCAAACGCCTGCTGGGCGCCCTGCCGACGCTGTTCATCATCGTCGCCATCGCCTTCTTCATGATGCGGCTGGCACCGGGCGGCCCGTTCGACAAGGAGCGCAAGCTGTCGGCGGAAGTCGAAGCCAATCTGATCAAGGCTTATCACCTCGACGAATCCTTGCCGCGGCAGTTCGTGCGGTACATCGGCAACCTGCTGCAGGGCGACTTTGGTCCCTCTTTCCAATACAAGGACTTCTCCGTCACCGAGCTGATCTGGGGCGGGTTTCCCGCGAGTCTCAAGCTCGGTGGCATCGCCATGCTGCTGGCAGTCGCGATCGGCATCGGGCTCGGCTCTGTGGCGGCGCTCAGGCAGAATTCGGCACTCGACTACGCGGTGATGGCAACGGCGATGACCGGGATCACCATCCCGAACTTCGTTGTCGCGCCCTTGCTCACCCTGATTTTCGGATTGTGGTTCGCCTGGCTGCCGGTCGGCGGATGGGGCGGCGGCGACCTCAGTCATGTCGTCCTGCCGATCGTGGCGCTGGCCCTGCCCCAGATCGCGGCGGTAGCGCGGCTGACACGCGGCAGCATGATCGAGGTGCTGCACTCGAACTATGTGCGCACCGCCCGCGCCAAGGGGCTGCCCGAGCACATCACCCTGATACGCCATGCATTGCGCGCGGCGCTGCTGCCGGTAGTGTCTTATCTGGGTCCGGCGGTCGCCAGCATCATCACCGGCTCCATCATCATCGAGCAGATCTTCGGCATTCCCGGGATCGGTCGCTACTTCGTGCAGGCCGCGCTCAACCGCGACTACACGCTGGTGATGGGCGTGACCGTGTTCTACGGCGCGCTCATCATTCTGTTCAATTTGGCGGTCGATCTGCTCTACGGCTTTCTTGATCCGAAGGTTCGCTATGACTAGCGCGCCGCGCTCAGCCTGGTCCGGACTCGCGGCATGAGCGATCTCGCCCTGCCCCCGTCCGGCACCGTAGAAGAGGTCAAGGGACGCAGCCTGTGGTCCGATGCGATGCGCCGGCTGCTGCGCAACAAGGCAGCGGTGGTCAGCGCGGTCCTGCTGGTGATCGTCGCGTTGAGCGCCATTTTTGCGCCGTATCTCAGCCCGCATCCCTATGACGAAGTCTACTGGGACCTGATCGACGCCCCGCCTGACTTCGCGAGCGCCCACTACTTCGGCAACGACTCGAACGGCCGCGACCTGTTCGCGCGCACCCTCTATGGCGGCCGCGTGTCGCTGACCGTGGGTCTCGCCGCCACCATCGTCAGCCTGGTCATCGGCGTCATCTACGGCGCCGCGGCCGGATTCGTCGGCGGGCGGCTCGACGCGGTGATGATGCGCATCGTGGACGTGCTGTATTCCCTGCCCTTCATTTTCTTCGTGATCATGCTGACGGTGGTGTTCGAGCGAAACCTGCTGCTGATCTACATCGCCATCGGCGCGGTCTCGTGGCTCGACATGGCGCGCATCGTGCGCGGCCAGACCATCAGCCTGAAGCGCAAGGAGTTCATCGAGGCGGCGGTCGCCGGCGGCATCAGCACCTTCAACATCCTGCGCCGCCACATCATTCCAAACACGTTGGGCCCGGTCGTCGTCTACGTGACCTTGACCGTGCCGCAGGTGATCCTGACCGAGTCCTTCCTGAGCTTCCTGGGACTCGGCGTGCAGGAGCCCGACACGACCTGGGGCGTGCTGATCAGCGACGGGGCGCAGACCATGGAGACGACGCCCTGGTCCCTGTTCTTCCCGGCCGCGTTCCTCGCCGTCACCCTGTTCTGCTTCAACTTCCTGGGCGACGGCCTGCGCGACGCCCTCGACCCCAAGGACCGCTAGGGCGATGGCCGCCGCAGCCGCCGCCGTCTCGCCCCGCGCCGATGCGGCCGCGCCGGTGCTCGAGGTTTCCGGCCTGACCACCACCTTCGCCACCCCCGACGGCGAGGTGAAGGCGGTGAGCGAGGTGAGCTTCCAGGTCGGCCGCGGCGCGGCGCTCGGCATCGTCGGCGAATCGGGCTCGGGCAAGAGCCAGGTGTTCATGTCGGTGATGGGCCTGCTGGCCCGCAACGGCCGGGCCCGCGGCAGCGTGCGCTTCAAGGGCGAGGAGATCCTGGGGCTGGCGCCCCGGGCGCTCAACCGCATCCGCGGCGCGCGCATGGCGATGATCTTCCAGGACCCGATGACCTCGCTCAATCCCTACCTGACCGTCGCCCGGCAGCTCACCGAAGTGCTGGTCGAGCACAAGGGCGCTTCGGGCGCCGAGGCGCGGGCGGCCGCCATCGCCATGCTCGACCGGGTGCAGATCCCCGAGGCCAAGTCGCGCATCGACCACTATCCCCACGAGTTTTCCGGCGGCATGCGCCAGCGGGTGATGATCGCCATGGCGCTGCTGTGCGGCCCGGAGCTGCTGATCGCCGACGAGCCGACCACCGCGCTCGACGTCACGGTGCAGGCGCAGATCCTCGACCTGATCGCCGAGGTGCGGCAGGAATTCGGCACCGCGGCGGTGCTGATCACCCACGACCTCGGCGTGGTCGCCGGCATGTGCGAGCGGGTGCTGGTGATGTATGCCGGGCGGGTGGTCGAGACCGGCAGCGTGCGCGACGTTTTCCATGCGCCGCAGCACCCCTATGCGGCGGGCCTGCTGAAGTCGATGCCGCGGCTCGACGAGTCCACCGCCGGCCGGCTCGCCACCATCGCCGGCCAGCCGCCCAACCTGCAGCGCCTGCCGGCGGGCTGCGCCTTCGCCGACCGCTGCGCCCACGTGTTCGAGCGCTGCCGCGCCGAGCGGCCGGCGTTGCGGCCGATTCGCCCCGGCGGCGACCTGTCGCGCGCCAAGGCCTGCCATCTGGAGCACGCGCCCCCGGAGGTCGGATGAGCGCGCCGCTCATCACCGTGCAGGACCTCTCGGTCCATTTCGAGATCGGCGGCAACTGGCTGACGCGCCAGAAGCCGGCGGTGCTGAAGGCGGTCGACGGCGTCAGCTTCGAGCTCAGGCCCGGCGAGACCCTGGGCCTGGTCGGCGAATCCGGCTGCGGCAAGTCGACCCTGGGGCGCGCGGTCCTGCGCCTGTTGCCGCAGAGCACCGGGCGCGTGGTGTGGCTGGGCCGCGACCTCGGCAAGCTCGACGCCGTGACCATGCGCCAGCAGCGGCGCGAGATGCAGATCATCTTCCAGGACCCGCTGGCCTCGCTCAACCCGCGCATGACCGTGGGCGAGATCATCGCCGAACCCTTGCGGACCTTCGAGCCGGGTCTGGCGGGCGGCGAGGTCAAGCGCCGGGTCCAGGCGATCATGGCGCGGGTCGGCCTGCTGCCGCAGCAGATCAACCGCTATCCCCACGAGTTCTCCGGCGGCCAGTGCCAGCGCATCGGCATCGCCCGCGCCATGATCAACGCGCCGAAGCTGATCGTGTGCGACGAGCCGGTCTCGGCGCTCGACGTCTCGATCCAGGCCCAGATCGTCAACCTGCTGATGGACCTGCAGCGCGAAACCGGCATGGCGCTGATCTTCATCAGCCACAATCTCGCGGTGGTGCGCCATATCAGCCACCGCATCATGGTGCTGTATCTCGGCAAGGTCGCCGAGCTGGCGGATCGCGATTCGCTGTACCGCAATCCGCGCCATCCCTATACCCAGGCGCTCATTTCGGCGGTGCCGATCCCCGATCCCGACCTTGAGCGCAACCGCAAGCGGCTGGTGCTGACCGGCGACCTGCCCTCGCCGCTCGCCCCGCCCTCGGGCTGCGCCTTCCGCACCCGCTGCCCGAAGGCGACCGCGCTATGCGCCCGCGAGGTGCCGCCCCTGCTGCCGATCGATCCAGGCCACGAGGTGGCCTGCCACCACTGGGAAACCTGAGAATAGTTGGAGACGCGCGCGGCGCGCCCTATTGCTCCAGCCCGATCGCGCGCTTGTAGAGTTCGAGCAGCTCGTCCTGCTCCTGGCGCGAGGCGGCGTCCATCTTCCGCAGCTTGACGATCTGGCGCATGACCTTGGTATCGAAGCCGGTGCCCTTGGCCTCGGCATAGACCTCGCGGATGTCGGCCGCCAGCGCCGCCTTCTCCTCCTCGAGGCGTTCGATCCGCTCGATGAAGGACCGCAAGCGGTCCGCCGCGATTCCGCCGACCTCGGCCATCCCGTGCTGCTCCCGAATTGTACTGCGCTGCGCCGCTGGAATCGGCGGCGCGGGCCGGACAATATCGGCCACGACCGCGCCCCGCAACCCCGAGAGCGGCGAGCGATCAGTGCTTGTGCGCGGCCGCGTGGGAGACGGCGTAGGCCTGCTTCTGCTCTTGCGTCGCTTCCGTCTGGTGCTTCGCCTTCCAGGCGTCGTAGGGCATGCCGTAGACGATCTCCCGCGCCTCCTCGTAGGTCATGGCGAGGCCCTGCTCCTCGGCCGCGGCGCGGTACCACTTGGAGAGGCAGTTGCGGCAGAACCCGGCGAGATTCATCAGGTCGATGTTCTGCACGTCGGTGCGTTTCCGGAAATGCGCCACCAGGGTGCGGAAGGCCGCCGCCTCGAGCTCGGTGCGGGTCTTGTCGTCCATGGCGAAGTTCCTCCATCGTGGTCCCGGCGGGTCAACCCGATATAGGCAGTTTCCCGGGTTCGCGCCAGTCGGGACAGCGGCGCCGCCGGCCGCCGCGCGGGGCTGGCGGGTGGACCCCGGCCGTGATACCTGACCAGCCTGTCCTCGCGATCGCCCGACGGAGCGCATGTGAACACGAGCAGCGACCCGGCCAGCGACTCGGCCAGCGGCACGGTCCTGGCGGGCGTCGGCCTCGGCATCGCCGGCTATGGCCTGTTCTCGCTGCAGGACGCCGCGGTGAAATGGCTGGTCGACGACTTCACGGTCTGGCAGGTGCTGTTCATCCGCAGCGTCAGCCTGACCGCGCTGCTGCTGCTGATCGCCCGGCGCGCCGGCGTGTCGAGCATGCTGGCGAGCCGCAACAAGGGCCCGCTGCTGCTGCGGGCCATCGTCATCCTGGCGGCCTGGCTGTGCTACTACAACGCGGCCCGCGATCTCGGCCTGGCCGAGCTCACCACGCTGTACTACGCCGCGCCGGTGCTGGTGGTGGTGCTGTCGATCGTGCTGCTGCGGGAGCGCGTGCACGCCGCGCGCTGGATCGCCATCGGGCTCGGCTTCGCCGGCGTGGTGGTGGCGGCCAACCCGACCGGGCGGCCCGACCTGCTGCCCGCCCTGCTGGTGCTGATCGCGGCCGGGCTGTGGGCTTGGTCGAACATCCTGGTGCGCCAGATCATGGCCTACGAGACCACCCTCAACCAGATGCTGTTCAGCAACGGCGCCTTCGTGGTGCTGGCCGGCGTCGCCATGCCCTGGACGTGGCAGACGCCCGACCCGAGGAGCCTGGCGCTGATGGTCGGGCTCGGGGTGTTGAGCGGCGCCGGCCAGTTCCTGCTGTTCGAGGGCTTCCGCCGCGCGCCGGCCTCGGCGATCGCGCCCTGCGAGTACACCTCGCTGGTCTTCGCCTTCCTGCTGGGCTACGCAATCTGGGGCGACCTGCCGGCCGATTCCGTGTTTCTCGGCGCCGGGCTGGTCGCGCTCGGCAGCGTGGTGCTGGTGCTGTCCGAGCTGCGCCGCAGCCGGGCGCGGCCGGGCGCGGCGCCGGCCTCGCCGATCGAGGCGCCGGTGCGGCCGAGCATCAAGCCGGTGGAGCTGGACGCGGCGCCGATGGTTTCCGGCGACGCGGCGCCCGAGCCGGCCGTCCTGCCGGTATCCGGCGGAAACGCCGGCCCCAATTGGCCACGGAGGGACGTGCCATGCGAATGACCGGCAAGGTGGTGCTGGTGACCGGCGGCAATTCCGGCATCGGCCGCGCCATCTCGCACGCGGCCGCGGGCGCCGGCGCCAAGGTGGCGCTGGTCGGGCGCGACGCCGGCAAGGGTGCCGCGGTCCGCGACGAGATTGCCGCGCTCGGCGCCGAGGCGGCGTTCTTCAAGGCCGACGTCTCGGACGAGGCCGCGGCCGCCGCCATGGTCGAGGCGGTGGGCGCGAAGCTCGGCCGCCTCGATGTGGTGGTCAACTGCGCCGGGTACGGCGCACGGCGCTCCGGCGTCGAACGCGGCGATTCCCCCGGCGTCAGGCTGGACAAGATCATGGGCGTCAATCTGAATGCCGCCTACTTCGTCGGCGCCTACGCCATGCCGCTGCTGCGCGATGCCGGCGGCGGCGCCATCGTCAACATCTCCTCGACCGCGACCTTCCACGGCAACTGGGGAACCTATTGCGTCGCCAAGGCCGGGCTCGAGGCGCTGACCCGCGCCCAGGCGGTCGAGGGCGCGCCGCACCGGATCCGCGCCAACGCGGTCTCGCCCGGCTGGATCAAGACCGACGCCACCCAGGGCACCGGCGCCGCCGCCGATTGGGAGACCGGCGCGTCGCTGCTCGGCCGCATGGGCCGGCCGGACGAGATCGCCAAGGCGGTGCTGTTCCTGGCCTCCGACGACGCCTCGTTCGTCACCGGCCAGGTGCTGGTGGTCGATGGCGGGCTGGTGATCACCGACTACCCCTCGCTGCCCTATCTCGAATCGGTCGGCGCCTGGAAGCTGTTCCCGGGGAAATTGGAGGACGACGGCAAGGCCGGTTGACCGGCCGGCGGCCTACACGCCCCTGACCGTCTCCTCGACCAGCCAGTCGACCACGCCGGCGAGCGCCTCGCGTTCGCTGCGGCCGGCCGCCTTCAACTCGGCGAAGCGCGCCACCTGGCGGTGGGCGCTGGTGCCGCGCGCCAGGATGTCGCGGGCCTGGGCGATCTCGGCCGCGCAATCGAAATGCGCGGCGTCCTCGGCCACCAGCGCGATCATCTCTTCCAGCAGCTCGCCATAGGGCACCACCGCGCCGCGGCCGAAATCCACCAGCCCCTCGTCGAAGCCGTAGCGTTGCGCCCGCCAGCGGTTCTCGTTCACCAGCATGGCGGCATAGCGGCGCCAGCGCTGGTTGTGGCGGCGCAGCCGCCACAGCATGCGCAGGATGCAGCGATAGAGCGCGGCGATGGCGATGCCGTCGTCGAGCCGGGTGCAGATGTCGCTGATCCGCATCTCGAGCGTCGGGAAGCGCACGCTCGGCCGGATGTCCCACCACAGCTTGGTGCCGTCCTCGATGATGCCGGCGGCGACCAGCACGTCGAGATGGCGCTGGAACTCGCCGAAGCTTTCGAACTGCTCGGGCAGCCCGGTGCGCGGCAGCTCGTCGAACACCGCGATGCGGTACGAGCGGAGGCCGGTGTCGTGGCCGCACCAGAACGGCGAGGAGGTGCTGAGCGCCAGCAGATGCGGCAGGAAATACGCGGCCTGGCTCATCAGGTCGATCCGCAGGTCGGGATCGGCGATCCCGACATGGACATGCATGCCGCAGATGGCGAGGCGCCGGGCCGGGCCCTGGATGTCGCGCGCCAGGCGGTTGTAGCGTTCCTTGTCGGTGTGCTGCTGGGCGTCCCAGGTGGCGAACGGATGGGTCGAGGCCGCGATCGGCGCCAGGCCGTGGCGCGCCGCCACCCCGGCGACCGTGCGCCGGAGATGCGCGAGCTCGGTGCGCGCCTGCTGCATGGTCTCGCAGACCCCGGTGCCGACCTCGATCTGGCAGCGCAGGAACTCCGGGCTCACCTGGCCGGCGAGCTGGGTCTCGCATTCCGCGAGCAGTTCATGCGGCGGGTCGCGCTCCAGGTCCCGGGTCGTCCGGTCGACCAGGAGATACTCCTCCTCGATGCCGACGGTGAAGGCGGGGTCGGCGATCATGGCGCTAGTAATTCTCGACCCGGTACAGCGCCGCGTCGGCGAGCAGTTCGGTGAACACGCGGGCTAGGCGTTCCGCCCATTCCGCCGCGCCGTGATGGGTATCGATCAGGTCCTGGCGCAGCTCGATCAGCACGTGCGGCAGGCCGCGATCGTCGCCGTGGTTGTGGACCGAATAGCCGTGATAGTCGCGCCCCGTATAGGGCTCGTTGTCGCCGACGCAGATGCCGGGCTCGCGCGCCAGCCGTTCCATGAGCGGCGCCGGCAGGCGCGGATCGCGGTTCCACAGCACGCCGATGTGCCACGGCCGTTCGAAGCCGTTCATGATCGGCGTGAAGCTGTGCATCGAGATGAGCGCCGGCACCAGGCCGGCCTTGAGCCGGCCTTCGATCAGCCGATCGATCGCCTGGTGATAGGGCTGGTAGCAGGCCGCCGCCCGGGCCGCACGGTCCGCCGAGGTCAGGCCGCAATTGCCGGGCACCCGCACGCCGTCGCTCTCCTGCGCGATCGAGCTGGGGTCGTCGAGCCGGCGGTTGCAGTCGATGACGAGGCGCGAGTAGCCGCCGAGGATCGCCGGGGCGTCGAGCGCCGCCGACAGCCGCCTTGTCACGTCGGCGATGCCGATGTCCCAGGCGATGTGGCGCCACAGCGCCGCCTCGTCGAGACCGAGGCCGCCCAGCGCCCGCGGAATCGCGCGCCCGGCATGGTCGCAGATCAGCACCGCCCGCCCGGCGCCGTCGCGGTTGACGAATTCCACCGGCGCCGGATCGCCGGGATCCAGCAGCGTTCCGGTCTTCGCCAGATCCACCGCACTGTCCGCCGTTTCGAGTCCGGTAGGCATTGCCCGATATGACCAGATCGGTCCAAACCCGGCAAGGCGAGCATTTGACCTTGCCGCATACATGCTCTCAATGCCCTTTGGACATGAAGGCCACTGAACAACTCCGCAGCCTACCCCCTGCGGAAGCCGGGGAAAATCTTCTTTCGTCCTTTGAATCAATAGTTTGCACGCGCCGTGAACCGGGACCGTTTGGTGGAGAAAATGTGCGCTCTAATCGTTTGGCATGTCGTCTGAAACCAATGCACTGTCGCCTGGGTAGCCCTATGGCCGACGACGAACAAGCATACTTACGACGCTGCCGGGAACAGAACGTGTGCCCGGCCTGCCAGGCCCCTATCGTCACCAAATTGGGCACCGGGCAGGCAAAGGACGGCGTTTTTTGCTCCTTGGATTGTTACACGCGTTGGCACGAAGCGACGCTAGTGAGGCGCCACAAAGAGCGCACAAAAAAGGAACCACCCAATGGCTGATGCCGCGCTGTCTGAAGGCTTGTTTCCCATGCCCCCGTCGTCTTCATCTCGTCTATCCGGAACGGGCATCCTAGCGTATCAACAGATCCGAAACATGATCCGCGAACGGGATATTTTCGCGCACCAGGACATTCTGGTAGACCAGATTCAGCCAGCGAGTTTGGACCTCCGTTTGGCCTCTAAAGCGTATCGGGTACGCGCAAGCTTTCTGCCTGGGCCCAGCGCAACTGTAATGGACAAGATTAATCAGCTCGACGGGCATCCAATTGATCTCCGAGACGGAGCAGTCTTAGAGAAAGGATGTGTGTACGTTATTCCCCTCATCGAGTCCGTCAACCTCAAGGGAGACATAGCAGGATTTGCAAACCCAAAGAGTTCGACGGGCCGCCTAGATATTCTTACTCGACTGATAACCGACAACAGCGCGGCTTTTGACAAAGTTGAGCGTCGGTACCAAGGTCCATTGTACGTGGAAGTTGCGCCCCGCACATTCAGTGTCGTTGTACGTACAGGCACGCGCTTGAATCAGATTCGATTTCACCGCGGCGTCGCTAATGTATCGGGGAATGAATTGCAGCGATTGCAGGCTACTGAGCAGCTTGTGTTGGCTGACAACAATCTACAGGACTTCCGAGAAGGAAAGATGGTGCGCGTCACCATAGATCTGCACGGTAGCGGCCAAGATGGATTGATCGGATATCGCGCAAGAAAGCATACCGATAGGATCGATGTTGAAAAGATAGCTCACTACGACCCTCTCGATTTTTGGGAGCCTATTCACTATCGCCGGAATCCCCCACTCATTTTAGATCCGAACGACTTTTATATTTTGGTGACCCGCGAATCGGTCAAGATTCCACCCGACTACGCGGCTGAAATGGTGGCATACGACACCTCGGTTGGCGAGTTTCGCGTTCACTATGCGGGCTTCTTTGACCCAGGATTCGGATACGACGGTGCGCCTAGCAAGGCTGTCCTAGAAGTGCGATCGCACGAGGTACCGTTCTTGCTTGAAGACGGTCAGACTGTTGGGTGGCTTCAGTACGAGCGCATGTCTTCCAGACCGGACAAGTTGTATGGGAGTGGGCTGAGATCAAACTACCAGGGGCAGGGTTTGGCGCTCGCCAAGCAGTTCCGCTCTCAGGGTGTTCGTTAGGTTTTCTGCGCCTGCCTGGACGCCTGGAATCTAGGCGGGGATGTGCTTGCCGCCTATGGAACCGCACGTGCAGAGAGCGTGGTAGGCTTGCGATGTTGAGCTACGGACTGGACGCTTTTGCGGCCCCTTCGCGACCTCTACTATTCTAGCTGAACGTATGTTTCGGCCCTGGCAAATCAATCATGTCCAGCCATACTTTCTTCTGCGTCGACGCCCATACGTGCGGCAACCCGGTGCGGGTGGTGGCCGGCGGCGGCCCGGTGCTGCCGGCCGCGAGCGCCAGCGAGCGCCGGCAGAACTTCATGCGCGACTACGACTGGATCCGCACCGGCCTCATGTTCGAGCCGCGCGGCCACGACATGATGTCGGGCAGCATCCTCTACCCCTCGACCCGCGACGACTGCGACGCCGGCATCGTGTTCATCGAGACCAGCGGCTGCCTGCCGATGTGCGGCCACGGCACCATCGGCACGGTGACCGTCGCGCTGGAGCGCGGCCTGGTCACGCCGCGGCGGGAAGGCACGGTGATGCTCGACGCGCCGGCGGGGGTGGTGCAGGCGACCTATACCCGCAACGGCGACCATGTCGACGCGGTCAGGATCCGCAACGTCGCCTCGTATCTGCACGCCACCGAGGTCGAGGTGGAGTGCCCCGATCTCGGGCCGCTGGTGGTCGACGTCGCCTATGGCGGCAATTTCTACGCCATCGTCGAGCCGCAGAAGAACTATCGCGATCTCGCCGACATCAGCCCGGCCGACATCCAGCGCTGGTCGCCGATCCTGCGCCAGCGGCTGAACGAAAGCGGCGAGTATGTCCACCCGGAGAACCCGACGATCCGCGGCCTGAGCCACCTGTTGTGGACCGGCAAGCCGCGCGATCCCAAGGCGCACGCCCGGAACGCGGTGTTCTATGGCGACAAGGCGATCGACCGCAGCCCGTGCGGCACCGGCACCTCGGCCCGCATGGCCCAGCTCGCCGCCAAGGGCAAGCTCAAGGTCGGCGACGATTTCGTCCATGAGAGCATCATCGGCAGCCTGTTCAACGGCCGGGTCGAGGCCGAGGCCAGGGTCGGCAATCACGCCGCCATCATCCCCAGCATCGAGGGCTGGGCCCGCATCACCGGCTTCAACACCATCTTCATCGACGATCGCGATCCCTACAAACACGGCTTCCAGCTGGTGTAGGGGCCTTCCGTCAACGCAGAACGGCTGTCATGCGCGGGCCTGACCCGCGCATCCATTCATCCGCCTGCGCAAACGGCGCCATGGATCGCCGGGTCGAGCCCGGCGATGACAACGAACGGGGCTGCTTCCCTGTGCCCTGACGCCTCGGCGATCGCCTTGCCTACGCCGCCAGGCGCGGGCGGCTGTCGAGGCCCTGCTGGATGATCGCCATGACGTGGCGGCGCTCCTCGCCCGCGAGCACCAGGCGCGGCGCGCGCACCGTCTCGGTGCCGAGGCCGGCCATCGCCTGGGCCAGCTTGATGTACTGGACCAGCTTGAGCGACACGTCGAGATGCAGGAGCGGCATGAACCAGCGGTACAGCGACAGCGCCTCCTTGTAGCGCCCGGCCACCGCCAGCTCGTAGATCCGCATGGTTTCCGCCGGGAAGGCGTTGACCAGGCCGGAGACCCAGCCGACGGTCCCCAGCATCATGCTCTCGAGCGCCAGGTCGTCGACGCCGGAGAACAGGATGTAGCGCTCGCCGTTGAGGTTCACGATGTCGGACAGCCGGCGCACGTCGTCGGAGGATTCCTTGATCGCGACGATGGTCGGCTCGTCGCCGAGCTCGACGAGCATCTCGGGCGTGATGTCGACGCCGTAGGCGATCGGGTTGTTGTAGATCATGATCGGCAGGTCGCTGGCCTTGGCCACGCCGCGAAAATGCGCCAGCGTCTCGCGCGGATCGGACTTGTAGACCATGGCGGGCAGCACCATCAGCCCGTCGGCGCCGAGCTTCTCCATGTCCGCGGCATAGCGGCAGGCATCCGACGTCCGGCACTCGGCGACGCCGGACAGCACCGGCACCCGGCCCTTGACCGCGGCGATCGTCGCCGCCATGACCTCGCGCTTTTCCTCGGGCGAATGGGAGCAATTCTCGCCCACGGTGCCGAGCATGATCAGGCCGTGCACCCCCGCCTTGATGAGGAACTCGATATGGGCGGTGGTCGCCGCCAGGTCGAGCGACTGATCCGCCTTGAACTGGGTCGTTACCGCCGGATAAACGCCGCGCCAATCAGTCATGCCCTGCTCTCCTTCGCCATGGCCGCATCGTCGGTGATCCCCCGGGCGCCCGCCCGGCGCGCGAGCCGCAGCCCGGGTCCGATCGGCGCGCCCGCAAGAGCGCGGAGAGTAGCGAACGGCGGCGGACCGCGCCACTGCCGCGCGCCGCCCGGCGACGCCGCGGATGATCGCAATCTTGGGTAGGAGTCTTGGTCAATCCAGGACGGTGGCGGGTTCGCCCGACACAACCCGGCGGGCATGCCGCATCGCAGCGGCAAATCGAAGGTTCCAGCGGCCGGTATGGGAAAGTAGCGCGCAGCACTATACAGGGTGGTATCAAGTCGACGATGGCGAGACCGGATCAGTTTTGTTCGTTTGGAACAAAATGTTAGGCGTCTTAATCATACTTCTCGGCCAGTTCTAATCCATTCCGTTGAATCAACTTGTCAATTACTCATGGCAGGGTCACCAGCGCCTTGACTGGTACGCATTGCTACCCGTAACATCCGCTGGTCCTACCAAGCGGCTGCAGGCGGGGGCGCTGCACTGCATCGATAGAGACGCATAGTGCTGTATAGCGGGCAGGGGGAAGGCAGTGGACGCATCGCGTTTGATATCACACAGCTCCGATCCACGGTTTCGGGAAATTCCGCGCGAACGGGTCTCCGATCGGGTGGCCAACGAGCTCCTGAAGCTCATCGCCGACGGGCGCCTGACGCCTGGCGAACGGCTCCCCGGTGAGCGACAGCTCGCCACCATGATGGGCGTCAGCCGGGTCTCGATCCGGGCGGCGCTCCAGCAGCTCAAGGAACAGGGCCTGCTCTCCGCGGTCCAGGGCGGCGGCACCCGCCTGCTGGCCACGGCCCGCGACGTCGAGGCCGATCTCGGCCAGATGCTGCGCCTCGATGCCGAGAACCTGGCCGATCTGATCGCCATCCGCTCGCTGCTCGAGGTCTGGGCGGCGCGGCGCGCGGCCGAACGGGGCACCCCGCAGCAGATCAGCGAGATCGAGGACATCCAGCGCGACCTGTCGCTGGCCTATTCCGGGCCGCACGACAAGGCCCAGCGCGACTTGCTGCTGCACCAGGCGATTGCCCGGGCCAGCGGCAGCAGGGTGTACCAACATCTGTTCAGCCGGCTGCGCGACACCCTGGAGGCGGCGCTCGACTACGAGCGCAGCGCGATCCTGACCAGCGCCGAGGACGAACAGGCGGTCCAGCGCCAGCAGGCGGCCATCGTCGGCGCGATTCGCGAGCACGATCCGCAGGCGGCGGCGGCGGCGGCCCAGGCCCATCTGGACTTCCTGTGCGCGCACCATCGCGAGGCGGCGATCGCCGCGCCGGGATCGTCATCGCAGGCTGCGGAGTAGCCGATTTCCGCGTAAGCTCGGCGCGCCCTGTCGTCCAGCGCCGAGATCAGCCACATGACCCGGGACGCGCGCGGCCTGTTGCGCCGCATGTTCGATGCCGCCCTGGCGGCCGCCGATCCGGCGCGCTGCGTGGCGCCATGCCTGCCTGAGCCGCCGCCCGGCCGCACCGTCGTGGTGGGCGCCGGCAAGGCCGCGGCCGCCATGGCCCGGGCGGTCGAGGACGCCTGGCCGGGGCCGCTCTCGGGGCTGGTGGTCACGCGCTACGGCCATGGCGTCCCGTGCCGGTGGATCGAAGTGGTCGAGGCCGCCCACCCGGTGCCCGACGCGGCCGGCGAGCAGGCCGCCCGGCGCATCCTCGAGCTGGTCGCGGGGCTCGGCCCCGACGATCTGGCGCTGTGCCTGATCTCGGGCGGCGGCTCGGCGCTGCTGGCGCTCGGCGCCGGCGACGTCACCCTGGCCGACAAGCAGGCGGTCAACCGCGCGCTGCTGAAATCCGGCGCCGGCATCACCGAGATGAACTGCGTGCGCAAGCATCTCTCGGCGATCAAGGGCGGACGGCTGGCCGCCGCCGCCGCCCCGGCCAGGATCGTCAGCCTGCTGATCTCCGACGTGCCGGGCGACGACCCGTCGGTCATCGCCTCGGGCCCGACGGTGCCCGATCCCACCAGCTTCGCCGACGCCCGGGCGGTGCTCGCCAAATACGGCATCAGCCCGCCGCCCGCCGTCGCCGCCCGCCTGGACGCGGCGGCCGACGAAACCCCCAAGCCGGGCGACCCGCGCCTGGCCGGCGCCCGGACCATCGTCGTCGCGCGGCCGCAGGAATCGCTGGAGGCCGCCGCGCGGGTGGCGCGCGAGTCCGGGGTGACCCCGGTCATCCTCGGCGATTCGATCGAGGGCGAGGCGTGCGAGGTGGCCCAGGTGATGGCCGGCATCGCCCGCCAGGTGGCGCGCCACGGCCAGCCGGCCGGCGCGCCGGCGGTGCTGCTGTCGGGCGGCGAGACCACGGTGACGGTGCGCGGGTCGGGGCGCGGCGGGCGCAATGCCGAGTTCCTGCTGGCGCTGGCGGTGGCGCTCGACGGCGCGCCCGGCATCCACGCCATCGCCGGCGACACCGACGGCATCGACGGCACCGAGGACAACGCCGGCTGCCGGCTCGGACCCGACAGCCTGGCACGGGCGCGCGCCCTCGGGATCGATCCCAAGGCGCGGCTCGCCGACAACGACGGCTATGGCTTCTTCGCCGCCCTGGACGACCTCGTCGTCACCGGCCCGACCCGCACCAACGTCAACGATTTCCGGGCGATTCTCGTCACCGCCGGCGCGCCGGCACAAAATTGAGATTTTGGCGGCGCGGCAATCGCGGGTAGGCTCGGCGCCATGCGAGTCATCAGATGAGACGCCGCCGCAAGGCCAAGATCGTCGCCACGCTGGGGCCGTCGAGTTCGACGCCCGAGCGGATCGCCGAGCTGTTCAAGGCCGGCGCCGACGTGTTCCGCTTGAATTTCAGCCATGGCAGCCACGAGGACCACCGCAAGCGCTACGACGCGGTGCGCCAGGTCGAGGCCGAGTTCGGCCGTCCGATCGGCATCCTCATGGACCTGCAGGGGCCGAAATTCCGGGTCGGCACCTTCGCCGCCGGGCCGGCCAGCTTGGTGGCCGGGGCATCCTTCCGCCTCGACCTGTCGACCACGCCGGGCGACGCGACCCGCGCGTCGCTGCCCCATCCGGAGGTCATGTCGGCGCTCGAGCCCGGCGCCGAGCTGCTGCTCGACGACGGCAGGATCCGCCTCAGGGTCGAAACCTGTGGCGCCGATTTCGCCGAGACCCGGGTGATCACCGGCGGCAAGCTGTCGGACCGCAAGGGCGTCAATCTGCCCGGCGTGCTGCTGCCGCTCTCGCCGCTGACCGAGAAGGACCGCCAGGACATGGCGTTCGGGCTCGATCTCGGCTGCGACTGGGTCGCGCTCTCCTTCGTGCAGCGGCCGGAGGACGTGGCCGAGGCGCGCCGCCTGGTGCAGGGCCGCGCGGCGGTGCTGGTGAAGCTCGAGAAGCCGTCGGCGATCGACCGGCTCGACGAGCTGATCGAGCAGGCCGACGCGGTCATGGTGGCGCGCGGCGATCTCGGCGTCGAGATGCCGCCCGAGGACGTGCCGGGCCTGCAGAAGCGCATCGTCGCCGGCTGCCGCGAGGCCGGCAAGCCGGTCATCGTCGCCACCCAGATGCTGGAGTCGATGGTCAGCGCCCCGGCGCCGACCCGGGCCGAGGCCTCGGACGTGGCGACCGCGGTCTATGACGGCGCCGACGCGGTGATGCTGTCGGCCGAGACCGCGAGCGGCGACTATCCGGTCGAGGCGGTGTCGATGATGGATCGCATCATCCGCCGGGTCGAGATCGACCCGGCCTATCGCCGCATCGTCGACACCCAGCATCCCGAGCCGGAGGCGACCGCCGCCGACGCCATCAGCGCGGCGGCCGCCCAGGTCGCCCATACCCTTTCGGCCGCCGCCATCGTCACCTACACCACCTCGGGCTCGACCACCCTGCGCGCCGCGCGCGAGCGGCCCGAGGTGCCGATCCTCTGCCTCACCTCGAATCTCGGCACCGCGCGCCGCCTCGCCCTGGTCTGGGGCACCCACTGCGTGCGCACCGACGACGTCCACAGCTTCCAGGAGATGGTGGTGAAGGCCTGCGGCATCGCCCTGCACCAGGAGATCGCCGCCTCCGGCCAGCGCCTGGTGGTGACCGCCGGGGTGCCGTTCGGCACGCCAGGCGCGACCAACGTGCTGCGCATTGCCTGGGTGGAGTGAGGCGGGCGTTCCAGCCCTGCCCGCTCACGCCGCCGCCGCCCTCACCCGCAAGCGTCGCAGGCTGTCCACCGACACCACCGCGATCGCCGTCCAGATCAGGGCGAAGGTGACGAGATGGGCCTGGGTGAAGTCCTCGCCGTAGACGAACACGGCAAGCGCGAATTGCAGGCTCGGCGCGATGTACTGGAAGAAGCCGAGGATGGCGAGGCGCAGGCGCCGCGCCGCGCTGGCGAACCAGATCAGCGGGAAGGTCGTCATCGGCCCGGCGAACACCAGCAGCAGGTCGAGGCTCAGGGTTTCGCGCGCGAAGTGGCCGATCCCCGCCCGGTCGAGCCAGACCAGCCAGAACCCGGCGAACGGCGTCAGCAGCAGCACCTCGATGAACAGCCCTTCGATGCTGGCGACGCCGACGATCTTGCGCAGCAGGCCGTAGAGCGCGAACGAGCCGGCGAGCGCCAGCGACACCCAGGGCAGCGCGCCGACCTGGATCGTCATGTTGAGGACCCCGAGCACGGCGAGGGCGACGGCCGCGAGCTGGGTGCGGGTCAGCCGCTCCTTGAGCGCCACCACCCCGAGCAGCACGTTGAGCAGCGGGTTCATGTAGTAGCCGAGACTGACCTGCAGCATGTGGGCCTGGTTGGTGGCCCAGATGAACAGCAGCCAGTTGCCGCCGATGATGAGGGTGGTGACGACCAGGGTCAGCATCACCCACCGGCTGGCGAAGGCCGCGCCGACCGCCGGCCAGCGCCGCATCAGGGTGACCAGCCCGGCCAGCAGCAGGATCGACCAGACCACCCGGTGGCACAGGATCTCGAGCGCCGGCACCTGCGACACCGCCTTGAAGTAGATCGGATTGAAGCCCCAGGAGCCGTAGGCGGCGACCGCGAAGGCGGCACCGGCCAGGGTCTGGCCGGAAAGGGCCTGGCGGCGGGCGGAATCGGACAAGGCGGAAGCTCCCGAGGGCGGGCGGTGCGGGGTGTCAGGAAATACACCCCGGGCGGGCGAAGCACCAATGCCGTGGCGAGGGATCAGCCATTCGCCGGCCCGCCGGGTGCCTGCGGAACCGGGCGCGCCGCCGCCGCCATGTTGCAATGCCGGATGAAACAGTCTTGATTGGCCCCGTTCCGACGGACTTGGCGCAGCCCCGGGCGGCGCCTGCGGCGGCCGATCCGCCGGACATCACCATCGACATCCCGACCTGCCCTGGACCGGATCGCGCGGCCGCATGCTGACGCGCTCGGTCCCCTCGCCGCTGGTCTGCATCGTCGCCCTGACGGCGGTCGCCCTGGCGTTCGGGCTCGACCTGCGGACCGTGGGCGACATGGGCGAGCTGCCCTCGACCTTGCCGGTCTTCCTGATTCCCGACGTTCCCCTGACCTTCGAGACCCTGACGATCATCCTGCCCTACTCGGCGGCGGTCGCGGCGGTCGGGCTGCTGGAATCGCTGATGACGGCGTCGATCGTCGACGACCTCACGGCTACGCCGAGCGACAAGAGCCGGAAATGCATCGGCCCGGACCTATGTGGTCGAGGGCCAGGTGTTCTTCGCCTCGGTCGAGGACTTCACCGCCGCCTTCGACTTCAAGGAAGTGCTGGAGACGGTCACCATCGACGTCGGCCACGCGCATATCTGGGACATTTCCAGCGTCGCCGCGCTCGACATGATCGTCCTGAAGTTCCGCCGCGAAGGCGCCGAGGTCGAGATCATCGGGCTGAACGAGGCCAGCGAGACGATCGTGGACAGGCTGGCGATTCACGACAAGCCCGGTGCGCTCGAGCGCCTCATGGGACATTGAGGCGGAACGCGATGACAAAGCTCGTCGCCCTGGTCGACGGCTCGCGCTACTCGCAGAGCGTCTGCGACCACGCGGCCTGGATCGCGAACCGGACGGGATCGTCGGTCGAGATTCTGCATGTCCTCGGCCGCCGGGAAACGGCGAGCGGGCCTTCCGATCTGAGCGACAGCATCACGCTCGGCGCGCGCACGGCGCTGCTGGCGGAGCTGAGCGCGCTCGACGAGCAGCGGGCGAAGCTCGCCCAGAAGCGCGGCCGGGCGATTCTCGACGACGCCAAGGCGATCGTCGCGGCGGCCGGCGTCGGCGAGGTGGTCGCCCGGCTGCGGATCGGCGACATCGTCGATACCGTGGCCGAGTTCGAGGCCGATGCCGACATGGTGGTCATCGGCAAGCGCGGCGAGGCCGCCGATTTCGCCAAGCTGCATCTCGGGTCGAACCTCGAGCGCATCGTCCGCGCCTGCCACAGGCCGGTGTTCGTCGCCGCGCGCGGCTTCCGGCCGATCCGGCGCTTCCTGATCGCCTATGACGGCGGCGCCAGCAGCATGAAGGCGGTCGATCACGTCGCCCGCAGCCGGCTGTTCTCCGGACTGCACTGCCGGCTCCTGACGGCCGGCCCCGATGCCGGTGAGACCCGCAAGCGGCTGGACGAGGCTCGGGCGATCCTGCAGGGCGGCGGCTACGAGGTCGATGCCGGCATCGTCCAGGGCCAGCCCGAGACCGCGATCGCGCACGCGGTCGAGACCGAGGAGATCGACCTGCTTGTCATGGGCGCCTATGGCCACTCGCGGATCCGCAGCCTGATCATCGGCTCCACGACCACCGAGATGATGCGCTCGTGCAAGATCCCGATCGCGCTGTTCCGCTGAGCTGACGCTGCGGGACCCGAGGGTCGTCGGGCTACAGCGGAAGCTTGTAGCCCTGGTGGCTGGCGACGAAGCCCAGCTTCTCGTAGACGCGATGCGCGTCCGGCCGGGACTTGTCGGTCGTCAGCTGCACCAGGCCGCAGCCGCGCGACCGGCAGCGCGAGATTGCCCACTCGAGCATTCGCCGGCCCAGCCCGGAGCCGCGATGTTGCCGCGCGACGCGGACAGCCTCGATCTGCCCACGCCAGGCGCCCAGGCGGGCGATGCCGGGAATGAAGGTGAGGTGCAGCGTGCCGATCACGTTCCCGGCTCCGTCGACGGCGACGGCCAGGAGCTGGTTCGCGTCCGTGGCGATGGCCCGGAACGCCTGCACATACCCCGCCGCCAGCGGCAGCCGCGGGTCTTCCCGAACCCGCCCGAGCTCGTCATCGGCGAGCAGACTGACGATCGCCGGCAGATCGGCTTCCACGGCCGCGCGGAATGTGACGTGTTGCGGTTCCATCGGATCAATCCAACCATCCGGGATCGGGCTCGGGGCGTCGGATCAAGGCCCGAACACGTTCCAGCCGGTTTGCCGGGAGAGCCGCTCCAGCGCCATGGTCCCGAGCTGCGAATTGCCGATGGCGTTGAGGCCGGGCGACCAGACCGCGACCGCCGCCTTGCCCGGCACGATCGCCAGGATACCGCCGCCGACCCCGCTCTTGCCGGGCAGGCCGACGCGAAAGGCGAAATCGCCCGAGCCGTCATAGTGGCCGCAGGTGAGCATGAGCGCATTGATGCGGCGCGCCCGTTCGCGCGAGATGAAGCTGTTCTCGGTCAGTGGATTGACCCCGCCATTGGCCAGGTAGAGGCCCGCCAGGGCAAGCTGGCGGCAGCTCATCGCGATCGCGCACTGGTGGAAATAGACGCCCAGGGTCAGTTCCACCGGGTGCTCGAGATTGCCGAACGCCCGGATGTAGTTGGCCAGCGCCACGTTGCGAAATCCGGTGTCGGCTTCCGACTTCGCCACGGCCGGATCGATCAGGATCGTCTGGTCGTCGGCCAGCGACCGCACGAAGCGCAGGATCTCGGCGATCGCCTCGCGCGGCTGGCGGCTCGACAGCACGACATCCGTCACGACAAGCGCGCCCGCGTTGATGAAGGGGTTGCGCGGAATCCCGCGCTCGTATTCGAGCTGAACGATCGAGTTGAAGGCGGTCCCCGAGGGCTCGCGCCCGACCCGGCGCCACAGCATGTCGCCGAGCCTGCCGAGGGCGAGCGTCAGCGTGAACACCTTGGAGATGCTCTGGATCGAGAACGGCTCGGATTCGTCGCCGGTGGCGAAGACCTCGCCCTGCACCGTGGCGATCGCCATGCCGAACTTGCGGACGTCGATCTTGGCCAGTTCCGGGATGTAGTGGGCAACCTTGCCGCGATCCGCGGTGTCGTGCAGGTCGTCCCGGATCGAGTCCAGCAGCAGCTGCAGATCCTGCATCCGCTACACCAGCGACTTCGAGGCGATCTCGTGGGTGTCGCGCGACAGCTTCGGCGCGGCGAGGATGCGCTCCAGCGCCGCCTTCATCTTCTCCTGACGTCCCTGATCGAAGCGGCGCCAGCGGCCCAGGGGCGCCAGCAGCCTGGCCGCCATCTGCGGATTCAGCGGGTCGAGCTCCAGCGTGCGGTCGGCGTGGAAGGCGTAGCCCGAGCCGTCGGCGGCGTGATAGCGCAGCGGGTTCGACGAGGTGAAGGCACCGACGAGCGCGCGCACCTTGTTGGGCTTGCGCAGCGAATAGGCCGGATGGCCCATCAGCGCGACCACCCGGTCCAGGGTGTCGGGGAGCACGGAGATCGCCTGCAGCATCAGCCACTTGTCCATGACCAGCGGATCGCCGGCGAAGCGGGACTCGAAATCGGCTAGGGCCGCCGCGCGCTCGTCCCCGGCGATGTCGACCAGCAGCCTGAGCGCCGCCATGCGGTCGGTCATGTTGTCGGCGGCATGGTATTGCCCGGCCAGGCGGGCGCGCTCCTTCGGTTTCGCCGGGGCCAGGGTCGCGAGATAGGCGAGCGCGGCGTTCTTGAAGGCGCGCCGTCCGGCCGCCGCCGCATCCGGGCTGTAGGGTCCCGCCGTCCGGTTGGCCTCGTAGACGCGCACGAGATCCTCGCGCAGCGCCACCGCGATCTCGTGCCGCAGCGCCTGGCGCGCGGCGTGGATCGCCTCGACGTCGATCACCGCCATGCAGTCCGCGATGTAGTCCTCGTCGGGCAGGCGGATCGCCTCGGCGGCGAAGGCGGGATCGATCGCGGAATCGCGCAGGATCTGGCGGATCGCCTCGATGAAGGCCGGATCGAACGGCGTCACCCGGCCGGCCCCGATCGCCTTGATCCGGGCGAGCAGCAGATCGGTGGCGTATTGCTGCCCGGCCTCCCATCTCGCGAACGGATCGGAATCGTGGGCCATGAGGAATGCGAGTTCGGCGCCGTCGCGCGCCGCCTTGACGATGACCGGCGCCGAGAAGCCGCGGTTGAGCGACACGGCCTTGGGCTCCGGCAGGTTCTCGAAGCGGAAGCTCTGGCGCGCCCTGGTGAGCTGCAGCACCCGGTCGGTCGCGGCCTGCGCCGCGCTTTCGCCGTCGAGGCGCAGCTCGATCCCGCGGCCCTGGGCGTCGAGCAGGCCGACGGCGAACGGGATGTGCATCGGCGCCTTCTCCGGCTGGCCCGGGGTCGGCGGCACGGTCTGGGTGAGGGTCAGCTCGTAGGCGCCGGTGCCGGCATCGTAGCGTCCCTCCGCCGCCACCTCGGGCGTGCCGGCCTGGGCGTACCACAGCTTGAACTGGCCGAGATCGATGTCGTTGGCGTCGGCCATGGCGGCGGCGAAGTCGTCGCAGGTGACGGCCTGGCCGTCATGGCGCTCGACATAGAGTCGCATGCCTTTCTGGAACCCGTCCTCGCCCAGCAGGCTGTGAATCATGCCGATCACCTCGGCGCCCTTCTCGTAGATCGTCGCGGTGTAGAAATTGTTGATCTCGATATAGGCGTCCGGCCGCACCGGATGGGCGAGCGGCCCGGCGTCCTCGGGGAACTGGCGGGCCCGCAGATTGCGCACGTCCTGGATGCGCTTCACGGGCCGCGAGCGCATGTCGGACGAGAATTCCTGGTCGCGGAAGACGGTGAGGCCTTCCTTCAGGCTGAGCTGGAACCAGTCGCGGCAGGTGATCCGGTTGCCGGTCCAGTTGTGGAAATACTCGTGCGCCACCACGGTCTCGATGCCGGCATAGTCGGAATCGGTCGCGCTCTCGGGATCGGCCAGGATGTACTTGTCGTTGAAGACGTTGAGGCTCTTGTTCTCCATCGCCCCCATGTTGAAGTCGCTGACCGCGACGATGTTGAACAGGTCGAGGTCGTATTCCAGGCCGAAGCGGGTCTCGTCCCAGCGCATGGAGCGCTTCAGCACATCCATGGCATAGGCGGTGCGCGCCGCCTTGCCGTGCTCGACGAAGATGCGCAGGCGCACCTCGCGCCCCGAGCGGGTCGTGAAGCTGTCGTCGTTCGCCTCGAGATCGCCGGCGACCAGGGCGAACAGGTAGCTCGGCTTGGGAAACGGATCGTCCCACACCGCGAAGTGCCGGCCATCCGGCAACTCCCCCTGTTCCACCAGGTTGCCGTTCGACAGCAGCACCGGACAGGCGGCGCGCGGCGCCCGGATCGTGGTGCGATAGGTCGCCATCACGTCCGGCCGGTCGAGGAACCAGGTGATGCGGCGGAAGCCCTCCGCCTCGCACTGGGTGCAGAACACGCCGTTGGAGACATAGAGGCCGGAGAGCGCGGTGTTGGCCTTGGGATGGATCGCGGTCGCGATGTCGAGGGTGAACTCGGCCGGGGGCGCCGGAATCGTCAGGCTGGTACTGGACACCGCGTAGCTACCGGCACCCAGCGCCTTGCCGTCGAGGGCGAGCGAGACCAGCTCCAGCGCGTCGCCGTCCAGCACCAGGGGCCGCACACCGCCGGCGCGGTCATAGGTGGCGCGCAAGGCGAGCCGCGCCGTGACCCGGGTGGTCTCCGGCTCCAGGTCGAACTCGAGCGCGACGGTCTCGATCCGATAGTCGGGCTGGCGATAGTCGGCGCGGCGGGTTTCCGCCGGTTGCTCCCGCGTCATGATCTCTCCTCGGGTTCGGTCGCCGACAGACTATGCCGCGCCGGCCGGCCAGTACCAGGGGGCGGTTCGCGGCCCCGCCAGGGCCGGCAAACTGGCCCTGGTCAGCGGCCCGCTTCTGGCGCACCCTGGCGCGCAAACCGGAGAGCGCAATCGATGCCCGACGACAGCAAGACCGTCATCCGAACCACCTGCCCGCGCGACTGCTACGATACCTGCGGGATCGCCGTGGTGAAGCGCGACGGCAAGGTCAAGGTGCTGGGCGATCCCGAGCATGCCATCAGCCGCGGCGCGCTGTGCGGCAAGTGCGCCATCGCCTATAACGGCGCCTGGCGCGATCCCGGGCAGCGGCTGCTGCATCCGCTGAAGCGCATCGGGCCCAAGGGCGAAGGCCGGTTCGAGGCGGTTTCCTGGGACACCGCGTTGGGCGAGATCGCGGCACGGCTCAACGAGGTGGTGGCGCGGCACGGCGCCGAGACGGTCTGGCACACCCATTACACCGGCACCTGCTCGGTGATCGCCGGCGGCTTCCCCAGCCGCTTCTTCCACCGCCTGGGCGCCAGCGAGGTCGAGCCGGATTCGATCTGCAACATGGCCGGCCAGGTGGCGCTCGGCTATCTCTACGGCACCGCCTATCTCGGCTTCGACCCGCGCACGGCGAAGGATTCGGCCTGCGTCATGGTGTGGGGCGCCAACCCCTCGGCCTCGGCGCCGCACGCCCATCGCTACTGGCTGAAGGAGACGCCGGGCAAGGTGGTGGTGGTCGACCCGTTCCGCCACCCGACGGCGGAGGCCGCCGACATCCACCTGCAGCCCTTCCCCGGCAGCGACGCGGCGCTCGCCTTCGCCATGCTGCATGTCATGCGGCGCGAGGGACTGATCGATCGCGCGTTCCTGGACGCGCACGCGACCGGCTGGGACGAGGTGGAGGCGCAGCTCGACTCCTGCACGCCCGCCTGGAGCGCGGCGCAGACCGGCGTGCCGGCGGACAAAATCGAGGAGGTGGCGCGGCTGTACGGGCGCGGGCCATCGCTGTTGTGGATGGGCCAGGGGCTGCAGCGCCAGCCCATGGGCGGCAACGTCATGCGCGCGGTGGCGACGCTGCCGGCCGCCAGCGGCAATCTGGCCAAGCCGGGCACCGGGTTCCTGTATCTCAACGGCGGCGGGCGCAAGGGACTGGACGGCGCCTATGTCGAGGGCACCCAGCTCCGCCAGGGCGAGATGAAGACCGCGAGCCACATGGATCTGGCGCAGGTCCTGGCCGAGCCCTGGCAGTCGAAGGCGCTGTTCTGCTGGAACATCAACATCGCCGCCTCGAATCCGGATCAGGCGGCGCTGTACGCGGCGCTTCGCCGCGACGACCTGCTGACCGTGGTGGTCGACCTGTTCCAGACCGACACCGCCGATTTCGCCGACTACGTGCTGCCCGCCGCGAGCTTCCTGGAATTCGACGACCTGGTGTCCGGCTATTTCAACCTGACCCTGTCGGCCCAGGCCAAGGCGATCGAGCCGATGGGCGAGGCGTTGCCCAACCAGGAGATCTTTCGCCGCCTGTCATCGGCCATGGGCTTCAACGAGCCGGAGCTCTACGAGGACGACCGGGCCATTCTGGACCGGCTGCTGGCGGGCACGCCGTTCAAGGGCGGCTTCGACGAGCTCAAGCGGATCGGCACGGCGACGATCTTTCCCGAGCCGGTGCTGCATTTCGGCGACCTGAAATTTCCGACCCCCTCGGGCAGGATCGAGATCGCCTCGGCCCAGGCCGAAGCGGACGGGCTGCCGCGCACGCCGATTCCCGCCGTCGATGCGCGCCCGGGCGATGACAGGCTGCGCCTGCTGTCCCCGGCCTCGCCCTGGATCATGAACTCGAGCTATGGCAACGACGCAGGCATCATCGCAAAGGCGGGGCACGAAGCGGTGACGCTGCATCCCGAGGACGCCGCCGCGCGCGGCCTGAAGGACGGCGACACCGCGGTGGTCGCCAGCGACAGCGGCCGCCTGGTGCTGCCGATCCGGGTCGCCGCGGTGGTGCCGAAGGGCACCGCGCTGGCGGCCAAGTCGCGCTGGCCGAAAATGGAGTCGAAGGGGCCCAACGGCCGCGCCAACATCAACGCCCTGCACAAGGGCCGCAAGGCCGACATGGGAAACTCGACATCGGTGCACGCCGTCGAGGTGACGGTGACGCGGTTGTCCGCCGTGCCGGTCAGTGGATCTCCCTGACGCGCTGCACCCGCAGCGAGTCCATTTCCGCGCGGAGCTCCTCGTCGCTCATCGCTTCCGTCTCGTCGGCCAGGAAGTCCCAGAACTCTTCCAGGTTCATGAATCGGCCATCCAGGGCGTACTCGCGCTCGCTGCGGTGGAGCGAGCTGCCGGTATGGGGGTCGCGTCGCCGGTTGATCATGACTGCCATATCCTCGTCGGATCGGAATGTCGCGATCATAGAACTCCGGTCCGGCGCCGCTGTGATGCCGTTCACAGCTCTCCCGCCGGCGCCAACACCGGCCAACGGCCGGAGATTGCCATGTTATTTCAATGAGATATGAGTCTCCTCGGCGGCCGGCGTGGGAGCTCGACCGGCAGCCCGGCGGTCAGCCTCCCCGCTTCACCGCCTCGACGTTGCGACGCATCCAGTCCGCGTAGTCGCGCTCCAAGACGCTGCCCGCGGCGAGGCCCAGCGTCATGGCTGCCGCATCCGCTTCCCCGGCAACGAGGCGGTAGCCATTGCTCCTGAGGAACACGTACGCGAGCATGAACCCCAGGCGCTTGTTGCCGTCGATGAACGGGTGATCGCGGACGAGGCCGGACACGTAGGCGGCCGCGAGATCGCGGTGGTCCGGCTTGCCATAGGCAAGAATCTGGCGCGGACGGGCGAGTGCAGCCTCCAACAGGCCGGGATCGCGCAGCCCCTCGGCGCCGCCATGCTCCGCCAGGAGCCGGCCGTGCAGTACGATGGCGACGGCAGGAAGAACCCAGACGGGCTCTCTCACTTGGCGAGCGCGCGCAGCGTGTTGCGATAGCGCGCCATGCCTTCCTCGGCGGCCTCCATCTGGCGCTCGAACTCCGGGTCGTAGGGCGTCAGCCGATAGCCGCCCTCCGGCGTCTCGGTCAGATAGAGCGTCGCGCCCTCTTCGACGCGGAGCTGGCTGATGGCCTCCCTCGGCAAGACCATGCCGAGTGAATTGCCGACCTTGCGGACCTTCAATGTCAGCATCTCGCGCCTCCTTACGTTATTACGAACGTAATAACATTCTTCTGGCGCGTCAAGCGGCCGTCATGAACCTGGGCCCCGCCGCACCGCCTCCAGGTGGCGGCCGAACTCGGCCGACCCCATGAGACGCTGGCAGCGGGCGAAGCGGTTGCCGGCATAGGCTTTGAAGTCGTCGGCCGGGTTGTCGTTGGCGTGCTGGATGGCGCCCCACAGGGTCCACAAGAGGTCGCACATCGCCTTGTACATGACCATGCGCCCCGCCTGGTCGGCCGGCGGACGGCCGCCGAAATACGCCTCCATCAGCGCGGCGTCCTGGTCGGGGCCGAACTCGGCTTCCACCGACACGTCGCCCAGGTCCCACATGGCATCGTTGTTGCCGGCGTATTCCCAGTCGACGATCCACATGCGCGCTCCCGTATCGAGGAAGTTCTCGGCCAAGGGATCGCAATGGCTGGGAACCCGCGCAGCGGGATGGACCGCGAGCGCGGCGCGCACCGCCTCGGCCTCCTGCTGCACCGCGCGATAGCCGTCGGGCACCCAGGCGCTCTTGCGGTTCAGCAGGTCGAGATAGTCGTCCATCATCTTGAACAGCTCGAAATCGGTGGCGAAGCGCTTGCCGCACGCGTGGATGCGCCGGAACGCCTGCGCCGCGCGCGCCACGGCGCCGAGGTCCCTGAACCGCTCGGCGTTCATGGTGGCGGCGCCGTCGATGAAGCGGGCGAGCTGCACCCCGTCCTGCGCATCGAAATACAGCACCTCGGCATTGACCCCGGCCACGGCGGCGATGCGGGCATTCACCGCCTCGGCCTTGCGGTCGATGTACTCGCCGGTGCCTTCGCCGGGGATGCGCAGCACGTAGCTGTCTTCGCCCACGTTCACGCGGTAGTTCCGGTTGGTCAGCCCGCCCAGCCGCTCGGCGGTGTACGCGCCCGGCGCCAGCCCCGCCAAGATCGGAATGCGGGCGAGCCGCGCGTGAACCTCATCCATCGTATCCCCCTGTCGGATTTCTTCTTGTCACCCCTTGAGCCGCTCGTTCCCGGGATCGTAGAGCGGCTGGTCGCGGCGCGTCGCGGGATGGACCTCGCCGAACGCCTCGACCTGGAAGTCGCTATGCGCCGTCTCCTCGATCGGCAGATAGCCGTAGACGATCGGCTTGCCGATGGTATGGCCGAAATTGGCGCTCGATGTCACCGACAGCACCTTGCCGTCGCGCAGGATCGCCTCGCCGCCGAACACCGAGGCCGGCCGCTCCAGGGTAAAGGCGCACAGCCTGCGCGTGATCCCTTCGGCCTTCTGCCGGGCCAGCGCCTCGCGGCCGATGAAGTCGCCCTTCTTCAGGGCGACGCGGAAACCGAGCCCGGCCTCGTAGGGCGTGTAGTCCGGCGTGATGTCGCTGCTCCAATAGAGATAGCCCTTTTCCATCCGCAGCGAATCGATGGCGCGGTAGCCGGCATCGGCGATGCCGTGCGCCCGCCCCGCGGCCCACAGCGTCTCGTAGACATGCTCGGCATACTCGGCGGGCACGTGCAGCTCCCAGCCGAGCTCGCCGACATAGCCGATGCGCACGGCCAGCACCGGCGCCGCGCCGAGCGTGATCTCGCGCGCGGTGGCGAACGGGAACGCCGCGTTCGACACGTCCTCCTCGACCACATCGGCCAGCACGTCGCGCGCCTTGGGGCCGCAGAGATTGATCACCGCGCGCGACGAGGTGACGTCGCGGACGTTGACGCTGCCGTCGCGCCGGACGTTGCTTTCGATCCAGTGCCGGTCGTGGCGGCCGAAGGCGCTGCCGGTCACCGCGTAGAAGCGGTTTTCGGCAAGCCGGGTGACGGTGAGATCGCATTCGATGCCGCCGCGCGGATTGCACAACTGGGTGTAGATGACGCTGCCCACGGGCTTGTCCATGTCGGCGGCGGCCAGACGCTGCAGCGCGGCGAGCGCCTGCGGCCCGTCGATCTCCAGCTTGCTGAAGGAGGACTGGTCGATCAGGGCGACGCGCTCGCGCACCGCGCGGTGCTCAGCCGCCACATGCTCGAACCAGTTGGCGCGGCCGAAGGACGGCCTGTCGACCGGTTCGACGCCCGCCGGCGCGAACCAGTTCGGCCGCTCCCAGCCGGCGCGCGAGCCGAACACGGCCCGCTTCGCCTTCAGGACATGGTAGAGCGGCGAACGGCGGATGCCACGCGCGCTGTCGTGTTCCACCCCCGGCCAGTGGATCTTGTAGTGATGGCCGTAGAGCTCGACTGCGCGGGCATACATGAACTTCCGCGTGTTGTGGTGGAAACCGAAGCGGCGCACGTCGAGCGGCCAGAGGTCGAGCGACGGCTCGCCGCCCACGATCCATTCGGCCATCATCTGCCCGGCGCCGCCGCCCGCCGCGATGCCATAGAGGAAACCGGCGGCGACGTAGTAGTTCATGAGCTCCGGCGCCTTGCCCATGATGAAGTCGGAATCGGCGGAATAGGGGATCGGACCGTTGACCAGTTGGCGCGCGCCCACGGTGTTGATGACCGGCGTGCGCCGGGCCGCCAGCTCGGCCAGCTGCTGGAAGCGGTCGAAATTCTCCGGCAGGAGCTGCTGCCCGAACTCGCGCGGGATTCCGGAATCGCCGAACGGCACGGTGTCCGGCTCGTACCCCCCGACCACCAGCCCGCGCACCTCCGGCTTGTAGTAGACCAGCAGGTCGGGATCGCGCATGGTCGGCATGTCCTTGGGCATGTCGGGAATCGGGTCGGTGATCAGGTACTGATGCTCGAGCGCCAGGGACGGCACCCGCACCCCGGCCATGGCGCCGATCTCGCGGCCCCACATGCCCGCGCAATTGACCACCAGGTCGCAGGCGATGGCGCCCTGGTCGGTCTCCACCGCCGTCACCCGGCCGTCCCGCACCACCGTGCCGGTGACCCGCACGCCCTGGATGATTTTCGCCCCCTGGTCGCGCGCGCCCTTGGCCAGGGCCTGGGCCACCGAGGCCGGGTCGATGTAGCCGTCGCTCGGCAGGAAGGCCGCCGCAACCACCCCGTCGGTGGTCATGATCGGGAACAGGTCCTGCGCTTCTTTCGCGCCGATCATCTGCATGTCGAGGCCGAAGCTCTTGGCCATGGTGGCGGCGCGCTTCAGTTCGAGCAGCCGTTCGGCGGAACAGGCGAGGCGCAGGCTGCCGACCTTCTTCCAGTCGATCGCCTGGCCGGTCTCGGCCTCCAGGGTATCATAGAGCGCGACGCTGCGCTGGAGCATGCGGGTGGTGTTGCGCGAGCTGCGGAGCTGGCCGACCAGCCCGGCCGCATGCCAGGTGGCGCCGTGGGTGAGCCCGCTCTTTTCCAGGATCACCACGTCGCGGCGGCCCATCCGGGTCAGGTGATAGGCGATCGAGCAGCCGATGATGCCGCCGCCGATGATGACGATTTCCGCCTGCGCGATGCCCTGGATGCCGCCGCCCATGATGCCCTGACGCCCCCGCTTGCCCGCTCCGCCTGCCGGGCGGCCGGGCTGCAGCAAATCACGGGATGGTCCGGGAATCCACCGCCCGCCGCATGCCGGGGTCGGCCGGGCGGGCGACCGTTCAGATCGCCTTGTCGCCGATCCGCCGGCGGAGGAACTCGGCGTTGGCGCGGGCGCCGTTCATATGGGGGTTGACGGTGAGCGCCCGCTCGAAGGCGTCGAGCGCGGCCTCGTCGTGGTCGAGCTCGGTGTTGCACAGGCCGAGGCCGGAAAGCGCCCCGAAATGCCGCGGCTCGAGCTCCAGGGTGCGGTCGATGTCGGCGATCGATTCGGGATAGGCGCCGAGCAGGAACAGGACCGTGGCCCGCTTGTTCCATCCTTCCGCGAAATCGGGCGCGATCTCCACCAGCTTGCTGAAGATCTGGAGGGCGCCCTTCAGGTCCTCGGCCGCCATCGCCTCGACGCCTTTGTGCATCAGCAGGCTGGCGGTGGCATCCTCCGACGACATCCAGATCGTCCAGATCTGCTGCTCGGCAAGCCGCGCCTCCAGCGGATTCTTGGTCTCCTTCAGGATGTCGAAGAGCGGCGCCAGCCGCGTGTCGCTCTGATCGGCCCAGGCGACCGCGCCGCCCCCCGCCTGGCCCAGCAGCAAGCCGGCGAGGCCGAACACGAGAACCCGGAGGGTGCGCAAGGCGGAGCGCATGAGGTTAGTATGCGAAAGATCGGCGGCCAGGCAACGGGCAACCGGTCCTAACCGCAATCCGGCCGACAGGGTGGCCAGCGTAAGTCCAAGCTGCGACAATACAATTCCAGGCTTATCAAGATCCTGTGAAGCGCCCTCCCGAACCCGCGGCGGACGGCCCTTAACGATTTGAGCATGTCCGAATTCTAGAATGCGCTGTTTTGCGAGTTCTCTGTCAGCCACGGTCGGACACAGATCCCAATTCATGACGAAAGCGACAGAAGCGAGAACCTTGAGCGAACCGTACGAGCCCCGGCGGCACGACCCGTTCCGATACGCACCCGTCATGATCCAGACGACGGACCCCGACGGCTGCCTGCTCGCGGTCAACGAGCGCTGGCAATTGGTGCTCGGCTATGGCGAGCACGAGGCGGTCGGGCGCAACGCCGTGGACTTTCTGTCGCCCGAATCGGCGCACCGGGTGCGCGAGCTCTCCGGGCTGCACCTGACGCATCGGGATGGCCATGTCGAGGGCATCCCCGTCGCCCTGCGCCGGCGCGACGGCGATGAAATCGACATGCTGCTGTCGCTGGTTCGCGACGAGCCGCACGGTCCGGCCGCGCCCCGGATCATCGGGTTCCTGGTCGCCAACGGCGGCGAAGCGCCGACCGAGGCCGCGGTGCGCCAGCGCGACACCTGGCTGCGCGCCATCCTGGAGAACGCCCCGGTCGAGATCGTGCTGAAGGACCGCGACGGCCGCTTCATCGCGGTCAGCAAAAACGTCGCCGAGGAGCGCGGCTCGAACATGGCCGCGGTCATCGGCCTGCGCACCTCCGACTTCTTCTCGCCGGAGATCGCCCGCGTCTACGAGGCCGCCGATCGTCGGGTGATCGAATCCGGCAAGGCGGTCCAGCAGGAGGTCAAGGAGGTCGAGGACGGCAAGGCGCGCTACATCCACAACGCCAAGTTCCCGTTGCGCGACGACACCGGCTACATCATCGGCATCTGCAGCCTGTCGATGGAAACCACCGAGATCCGCCGCATGGAGGAGCAGCTGTTCCAGGCGCAGAAGATGGAGGCGGTGGGCCAGCTGACCGGCGGCGTCGCCCACGACTTCAACAATCTGCTGATGGTGATCTCGGGCAATCTCGACCTGATCGACGCCAAGCTCGGTCACGACAGCCCCGAAATCCAGGCTGCCATGCGCGCCATCGACCGCGGCGCCGATCTGACCCGCCGCCTGCTGGCCTTTTCGCGCCAGCAGATCCTGCAGCCGCAGCCGGTCGTGCTCGCCGACCTGCTGCAGGAAATCGGCGAGCTGATCCGCCGCACCATGGGGCAGAGCATCATACTCGAGATCGACCTGCCGGCCGAGCTGCCCAAGGTGATGGCGGATCCCGCCCAACTGCACAACGCCATCCTCAATCTCGCCCTCAACGCCCGCGATGCGATGCCGCAGGGCGGCACGCTGACGGTCCGGGCCGAGACGGTGTGGCTCGACGGCAAGGATGCGAAGAACGCCGGTGCCAAGGGCGTCGCTGCCGGCACCTATGTCAGGCTGTCGGTGGCGGATACCGGCACCGGCATCACGCCCGACGTGCTGGAGCGGGTATTCGATCCGTTCTTCACCACCAAGGGCGTGGGCCAGGGCAGCGGTCTCGGCCTCAGCATGGTCTACGGCTTCGTCAAGCAGTCCGGCGGAGACATCACGATCGACAGCGCGGTCGCGCGCGGTACCACCGTCAATCTGTTCCTGCCGCTGGCGCAGGCCGAGGCCGACACCGTGCCGCCGGCGGAGCCAAGCACGGCCGAGCCGCCGCGCGGCGCCGGCGAGACGGTCCTCCTGCTCGACGACGATCCGGCCGTCCGCACCCTCTGCGTGAACATGCTCACCGATCTCGGCTATCGCGTCACCATGGCGGCAGACGCCGGGGAGGCGCTTGCCGCGCACGACGCGGCCGGCCGGTTCGACCTGCTGGTCAGCGACATCCTGATCGGCACCGGGCCGCGCGGCACCGAGGTGGCGGGGCAGCTGCTGGAGCGGCAGCCCGATCTCGGGGTGCTGATGATCACCGGCTATGGCGGCGGCAATGCGACCGACCTGGACCTGCCGGAAGGCGCCGCCCTGCTCGCCAAGCCGTTCTCGCGCCAGGACTTGGCGTCCGTGCTGCGCTCGGTGCTGGCGGGCGGCACCGCACGCGCGGCGCGCTAGCGGCAGCCGCTACCCGCCGTCGGCCGGCGCGCCTATGCTGCGCCCCGCACTTGCAAGCTGGAGACGAAATCATGGAGTCCACGGCGGCTCAGCCCGGTGCGGCGGGCCACGGCCCGGCGTCCGAAGACGGCGCGGTCCGGTTCTTCGCCGAAACCTACGCCGCGGCGCGGACCGGATTCCTGGCGGCGGCCCAGGCCGCCGGCGCGACCATCGAGAGTTTCCGCCATCCCGCCGCCGGCCCGTCCGGCGAGATTCTGGCCACCGACCTGGCCTGGCTTGGGCCGCGCGACGCGGACCGCGTGATGGTCACGATCTCGGCGACCCACGGCGTCGAGGGCCATTGCGGCTCGGCGATCCAGACCGGCGCGCTGGCGACCCGGCTCGACCGCGCCCTGCCCGAGGGCATCGCCACCCTGGCGATCCACGCCATCAACCCCCACGGCTTCGCCTGGGGCCGCCGGATCAACGAGGACAACGTCGACCTCAACCGAAATTATGTCGACCACGGCCTGCCGCTGCCGGTGAACGACGGCTACGCGGCGCTGCGCGATTCGATCTGCCCGACGCGCTGGGATGCCGCGACCCGCGCCCGCTGCAACGCCGCCTTCGATGCCTACAGGGAGCGCCACGGCGCGCTGGCGCTGGCCAGCGCGCTCACCGGCGGGCAGTACAACGACCCGACGGGCGTGTATTACGGCGGCGCCGGGCCGACCTGGTCGCGCCGGACGCTGACCGAGATCCTCCAGCGCTTCTGCGGCCACGCCCGCCACGTCGCGGTGATCGACCTGCATACCGGACTCGGCCCGTTCGGCTATGGCGAGGTGATGAACGACCACGAGCCGACGGAACCGGGCTATGCCCGGATCAACCACTGGTTCGGCGGCGAGGCGACGACGTTCGACACCGGCACCTCGTCCTCGCCGGTGACCTCCGGCTCGACGGTGACCGGCGTGGCGCGCGCCCTGCCTCACGCCGCGCTCAGCGAGATCACCCTCGAGTACGGCACGGTGCCGCTGATGGCGATGATCGAGTCGGTGCGCGCCGACAACTGGCTGCGTCAGCATGGCGACCCCGACAGCGACCAGGGCCGCGCGATCAAGGCGGAGATGCGCGCCGCGTTCTACCCGGACGGCGACGACTGGAAGCGGAAGATCTGGGCGCGCGCGCTCGACGTCCAGCGACGCATGGCGAAAGGACTGAGCGAGGCTTAGTTCCGCTCGAGCGCCGCGGGCATCGGCCCGCCGGTCGCCCAGTCCAATAGCTCGACGGTATGCACGACCGGGATGCCGGTGCCGCCGGCGATCTGCACCAGGCAGCCAATATTGCCTGATGCGATGACGTCGGCCTTCGTGCGCTCGATATTGGCGACCTTGCGGTCGCGCAAGGCGCCGGCGATTTCCGGCTGCAGAATGTTGTAGGTGCCGGCCGAGCCGCAGCACAGATGTCCTTCCGGGACGTCGCGCACCCTGAACCCGGCGGCGGCGAGCAGCGCCTTCGGCTCGTCCCTGATCTGCTGGCCGTGCTGCAGCGAGCAGGCGGCGTGATAGGCGACGGCGAGATCGTGCTTCCCGGCCGGCGCCTGCAGTCCGATCTCGCTCATCAGTTCGCTGACGTCGCGGGCGATCGCCGAGATCTTCGCCGCCTTGCCGGCCCAGGCCGGGTCGCTGCGGAACATGTGCCCGTAGTCCTTGACCGTGGTGCCGCAGCCCGAGGCATTGATCACCACCGCGTCGAGCCCGGCGCCGTCCAGTTCACGCGTCCAGGCGGCGATGTTGGCCTTCGCCGCCGCGTGGGCCGGTCCCGACTTGCCCATGTGATGGGTCAGCGCCCCGCAGCAGCCCGCCCCCTGCGCCACCACCACCTCGACGCCGTGGCGGGTCAGCAGCCGGATCGTCGCCTCGTTGATCTGCGGCCCCAGGACCTGCTGGGCGCAGCCGGCGAGCAGGGCGACGCGCCTGCGCCGCGGACCCTGCGCGGCGAACACCTGCGGTACATCCACCGACGAGGGCGACGGCAGGCGCGCCGGCGCCATGGCGACCATGCCGGCGAGCCGCCCGGGCAGCAGCCGGCGGAACGGCCGCGCCAGCGCCGCGCCGGCGAGCGCCAGGCGGAACAGCCAGGGCCGCGGCAGCACCGTGGCGAGGACGCCGCGCAGCCAACGATCGGCGAGCGGCCGCGCGTAGGTCGCCTCGATATGGGTTCGCGCATGGTCGACCAGATGCATGTAATGGACGCCCGACGGGCAGGTCGTCATGCAGGACAGGCAGGACAGGCAGCGGTCGACATGGAGCGCGACCTCGGCCGTCGCCGGCCGCTCGTTCTCCAGCATGTCCTTGATCAGGTAGATCCGGCCGCGCGGGGAATCGAGCTCGTCGCCCAGCAGCACATAGGTCGGGCAGGTCGCGGTGCAGAACCCGCAATGCACGCAGGTGCGGAGGATACGGTCGGCTTCGGCGATGTCGGGATCGGCGAGCTGCGCCGGCGTGAAGCTGGTCTGCACCGGCGCTACCCGCCCGCATCCATGCGACCGGAATTGAGGATGCCCTCGGGATCGAAGGCCGCCTTGACCCGGCGCGACAGCTCGGCGAGCTGGGGCGGCTGCGGCTGGAACGGCGGAATCGCGACGCGCAGCGGGTCCGGCCCGCGCAATAGCGTCGCATGGCCGCCGATCTCGGCGATGGCGCCGCGGATCACCTCGGCGCCGGCGTCGCCCCAGGGCGGCGTGGCGAGCCAGATCAGCCCGCCGCCCCAGTCGTAGAAATGCCGGAACCGCAGGCCGCTGTCGGCCGCCGCGGCGATCACCTTGGCGCCGGCCGCCGGCGGCACCGAGATGCGCCAGACCACCGCCTCGCGATCCCCGACGAAACAGGCGGCGTCGCGCAGCTCGCGCCAGAGCGCACCCGAATTCATGCTGTGCAGCTCGCCCTGCGCCGCGGCCAGGCCCGACAGCTCCTGGCGCAGGGCGGCGCAGCGATAGGCGACCGACTCGGGCGTGCCTTCGATGCGGATCGCGGTGACCGCGCCGCCGGCCTCGGCGATGCGCTCGACCGCCGAGCTTGCCGCGATGACCGCCGGCAAATGGGCCGCGCCCGAGACCTCGTGCGCGCTCTGCAGCGCGACCACCAGCGCATCGACCGCGGCCTCGTCCTCGAGTCCGAACAGCAGCACGGTGCGGGTCTTCTCCGGGGCCGGCAGCACCTTCACCGTCACCTCGGTCATGGCCGCCAGGGTACCGAACGAGCCGGCCATCAGCTTGGCCACGTCATAGCCGGTGACGTTCTTGACCACCCTTCCGCCGGCCTTGAACACCTCCGCCCGGCCGCTCACGCCGTGGAAGCCGAGAAAATGGTCGCGCGCCGCCCCCGCCTTGATCCGCCGCGGACCCGAGAGGTTGCAGGCCAGCACGCCGCCCAGCGTCGCCTGCCCGGCGTCGCCGCCATAGAGCGGCCCCAGGTCCGGCGGCTCGAAGGCCAGCATCTGGCGTTGCTCGGCGAGCGCCGCCTCGATCTCGCGCATCCCGGTGCCGGCGCGCGCGCCCAGCACCAGTTCCTCCGGCTCGTACAGGGTGATGCCGGACAGGCCGGAGAGATCGAGCACATGGCTGGCCTGCACCGGCCGGCCGAAGCCGCGCTTGGTGCCGGCGCCGACCAGCTCGAGCGGCTCGGCGCTGCTCAGCGCCCAGGCGACGGCGTCGCGCACCTGGTCGTCGCTGCGGGGCTTGATGACGTTGGACAATGTGGTCTGGTCCGTAAATTCAGAAGCGGGGCAGGTCGGGGAACGGCACCTGGCCGCGATGGATGTGCAGCCGGCCGAGCTCGGCACAGCGATGCAGCTCGGGGAACATCTTGCCGGGATTGAGCAGCCCGCCGGGATCGAACGCGCATTTCAGCCGCTGCTGCTGCGCCAGATCGATCTCGGAGAACATGGTGGGCATCAGGTCGCGCTTCTCGACGCCGACGCCGTGCTCGCCGGTCAGCACGCCGCCGACCTCGACGCAAAGCCTGAGAATATCGGCGCCGAACTCCTCGGCCGCCTCCAACTCGCCCGGCTTGTTGGCGTCGTACAGGATCAGCGGATGCAGGTTGCCGTCGCCGGCATGAAAGACGTTGGCGACGCGCAGATTGTAGCGCACCGACAGCTCGCGCATGCGCGCCAGCACCTCGGGCAGGCGACGGCGCGGAATCGTGCCGTCCATGCAGTAGTAGTCGGGCGAGATGCGGCCGACCGCGGGAAACGCCGCCTTGCGCCCGGCCCAGAATGCCAGGCGCTCGGCCTCGCCGGTGCTGGCGCGCAGCGAGACCGCGCCGCGCGCGCGGGCGATCGCCTCGACCCGGGCGATCAGCTCGTCGACCTCGGGCGCCGGTCCGTCCAGCTCGACGATCAGCAGCGCCTCGACATCGAGCGGGTAGCCGACCTGCACGAAGGCCTCGGCGGCCGCGATCGCCGGCTTGTCCATCATCTCCATGCCGCCCGGGATGATGCCGGCGGCGATGATGGCGGCGACCGTGTCGCCGGCCGATTCGTTGGAGGGAAAGCCGATCAGCAGCGCGCGCGAGGTCGGCGGCTTCTTCAGCAGCCGCACCGTCACCTCGGTCACCACGCCGAGCAGCCCCTCCGACCCGGTCATGACGCCGAGCAGGTCGTAGCTGCCGGCATCGAGATGCTTGCCGCCGAGGCGCAGCACGGTGCCGTCGATCAGCACGATCTCGAGGCCGAGCACGTTGTTGGTGGTGAGGCCGTATTTCAGGCAATGCACCCCGCCGGAGTTCTCGGCGATGTTGCCGCCAATGGTGCAGGCGATCTGGCTCGACGGATCGGGGGCGTAGTAGAAGCCGGCATGCTCGACCGCCTGGCTGATGCCGAGATTGGTGACGCCCGGCTGCACCACGGCACAGCGGTTCTCGAGGTCGATGTCGAGAATGCGGTTGAGCCGCGCCAGCCCCATCAGGATGCCGTCGGCCAGGGGTAGCGCACCGCCCGACAGCGAGGTGCCGGCGCCGCGCGGCACCACCTTCAGCCGCCGCGCATGGCAATATTTCAGGATCGCCGATACCTCCGCCGTCGTGCCCGGCAGCACCACGGCGAGCGGCGGCTGGCGGTAGGCGGTCAGGCCGTCGCTTTCATAGACCTTGCGTTCCGCCGCCTCGCTGATCACCGGCACGCCCGGCACCAGCGTCCGCAGCCCGGCCGCGATTTCGGCCCGGGCGGCGATCGTCTGGGGATCGGGCTCCGGCATGCGCATGAACGGTGGCCTCGTGGCGCGCCGGGAGGGTCGACACGCGGTGAGTCGGGGTCGGCCCAACTCTGGGCGAGGGCGGCTACCGGATCAAGCCCGGGGGACCGAACAGGGGAATGCCGCCGGACTCCGGACGCAAAAAACCGCGCCGTCGCAGGCGCGGTTTCCTCATTTTTCGGCGGCTCGAGGCGTCGCGCGCGGCCGATCGCCGCGCCGGCCGCCCAGGATCAGCCCTGGCGGGCCTTGAACCGCGGGTTGGTCTTGTTGATCACGTAGACCCGCCCCTTGCGCCGGATGACGCGGCAATTCTTGTCGCGCGTCTTGGCCGATTTCAAAGAGTTAACTACCTTCATGATGCGCTGTCCGTCTCCAGGGGCGCCGGGGCCCGTTCGCGAGCCCGGGAAAATAGGGGGTCGCCCCCGGTGCTGTCAACCGCATGCCACAGCACGTCCGGGCGCCGCGGCCGGGCCGCCCCCGGGGCCGCATCCTAGCCCCGCAGGGCATAGAACCGGACCAGCTTCAGGGCGCCGCTGTCGAAGGCGGCGATGCGCCGGGTCCAGCGCTCCAGCTCGTCGACCAGGGCGACCACCAGCTCGGGATCCAGGGTCGCCCCCTGGGTCGCCGTGGTCAGGCCCGACCAGCCCTGCAGCACCATGCTGCGGAACCCGGCGGTCATGTCCTCGGTGACCCGGACGTCCAGCCCGGCCCCGGCCAGCAGCTTGGCGTAGGCGTCCGCGGTGGCGAGATGAAGGGGCACCGGCTCGGACTCGCGCCAGGCCTGGATCGCCGGGGAGTCCGCCGCCGCCGCATCGGCAAGCATGTAGTCGGTGATCACAAGCTGGCCGCGGCCCTTGATCGCCCGCACGACGCCGGTCAGGAATCCCGCCTTGTTGTCGACCCGATGCAGCAGTTGGCGGCACAGGAAGCAGTCGACCGTGCCGGCCCGGATATCCAGATTTTCCGGATCGTAATGGCTGACCGCGGCCTTCTTGGCCTGGCCGGCCTTGGTCGAGATCTGCATGCCGGCTTCGGCGAGCTCCGGGTCAGGTTCCATGCCAGTCACCCAGACGCCGAACTCCTCGACGATCGCCCGCGCGCCACCGCCCAGCCCGGCACAGAGGTCGACCACGGTCATCGCCGGGGTCAACGCGAACGGCTTGGCGAGTTCGAGCACATGCCCGATGTCGCCGGGATGGGAAAAGCCCTCGCCCCAGAGCATGCAGGCGAGCTTCGCCTTGGCGGTCTGCCACGGCTTGTCGGGATCGCGGAATCCGACGACTTGGCGGGCCGGTGTCTGCGCCTGCGGTTCCTCGCCGCCGTCGCGCGCATGCACGACGACGTCGCAGCCGTCCCACCACGCCTTGAGGCGCAGCTTCAGCGGCACGTGGGTCCGCGGCTTCGGCTTGGCGCTGGACATCGACAGTTCCCGGGTTCCGCGAGCGGCTCCCCCCGCTTCGTTCTACCGGACCGGGCTTAAGCAGCCGTAAACCGTCTTTCGGCCGGGTCGGGCCGCCCTCGGAATACCCCGGCCGGCGGTACTGCAGATGATGGCATCGCCACGCGGCTGGTGTACTGTCCGCCGCCATGCCGCTGCCACCGCCCGCTCCGGTTGTCGAGTCGACGCCGGTCCAAACCTTCAGCCTGGGACACCACATCCGCCGCACCTTCGCCCTGGCGGTGCCGGTGATGCTGTCGCGCGCCGGGCTGGTCGTCATGGTCGCCGTCGACACCATCATGGTCGGCCATGCCGGCGGCCAGGAGCTGGCGTTCTACGGCATCAGCCTGGCGCCCCAGGTGACCCTGATGGTCACCGGGACCGGCCTGCTGGTCGGCACCGTGGTGCTGGTCGCCCAGGCCGATGGCGCCGGACGGCCCGAGCACGCCGGCCGGATCTGGCGCCTGGCCCTGCTGATCGCCGCCGTGATGGGAATCCTGTTCGGACTGGTGCTGCTGGCCGGAGAAGCGATCCTGACCTGGCTCGGCCAGACCCCGGACATCGCGGCCGGCGGCGGCCGCGCGCTCGCCTTGTTCGCGCCGGGCATGCCGGCGATCATGATGTACGTGGCCACCACCTCGTTCCTCGAGGGGGTCGGGCGGCCCAATGCCGGCATGACCATTGCGCTCGGCGCCAATGCGATCAACGCGGCGCTCAACTGGGTCTTCATCTTCGGCCATGCCGGCGCGCCGGCGATGGGCTCCGACGGCGCCGTGCTCGCCACCACCATCACCCGCTGGCTGATGCTGGCGGTGATCGTCGGCTATGCGCTGCTGATGGCCGAGCGCCATCGCTTCGGGGTCCGGGCGCCGCTGAGGGGCCATCTGCATTTTGCCGGCAAGCTGCTCAAGATCGGCGCGCCGCTGGCGGCGGGAACCGCGCTGGAGACCACGGCGTTCTCGGCCATGACGATCTTCGCCGGCTGGCTCGGCGAAGCGACGCTCGCCGCCTATCAGGTGACGCTGAACGTCGTCACGCTGTGCTTCATGCTGACCCTCGGCCTGTCGACCGCGACCGCCGTGCGGGTCGCCAACGCGGTCGGCCGCGGCGACCGCATCGGCATCGCCCGGGCGGGCTGGGTCGGCACCGGCCTGGTCTGCGTGCTGATGGTGGCGATGGCGCTGGTGGTCACCGCCTTTCGCCAGCCGATCGCCGGCTTCTACACCACCGATCACGCGGTCCAGGCGGTCGCCGTGCTGGCGCTCGGCATCGCCGCGCCGATGCTGATCGTCGACGGGCTGCAGGGCGTGCTGATGGGCGCGGTGCGCGGCGCGGCCGACGTGATCGTCCCGACCGTGATGCACGCCGTCGCGTTCTGGGGCATCACCGTGCCGGTCGGGTATTTCCTCGGGATCGTCTTCGATCTCGGCATGGTCGGGCTGATGAGCGGACTGGTGGTCGGGCTGATCGCCGCCACCCTGTTGCTCGGCGGCCGGTTCCATGTCATTTCCCGGCAACGCATCCGCCCCGCCTGAGCGTCAGCCCGCCATGCCGCATTCAACGAGGTTCCCATCGTGACCGTCGCCTGCGACTTTCTCATCATCGGCGCCGGAGCCGCGGGTGCCGGCGCCGGGTTCGCGCTGGCGCGCCATGGCAAGGTCATCCTGCTCGAAGCCGAGTCGCAGCCCGGCTACCACTCGACCGGACGCTCGGCGGCGCTCTACACCCGGTTCTACGGCAACCGCGTCGCCCGCGCGCTGAACCAGGCGAGCCTGGCGTTCCTGGAGAACCCGCCGGCAGGCTTTGCCGAGCACGGACTGCTCGGCCCCCGCGGGGCGCTCGGCATCGCCCCGCCCGAGGCGCCGGACCTGGTGGAGCAGACCCTGGCGCTCGATCCGACCGGCACCCAGATCGTCGAGGTGAGCCCGGATCGCGCGGTCGAGCTGATGCCGATCCTGAAGCGCGCGGCGGTCGGCCGCGCCGCCTACGAGCAGGGCGTGCTCGACATGGACGTCCACGCCATCCATCACGGCCTGCTCCGGGGCCTCACCGCCGGCGGCGGCAGGGTGATCACCGGCGCGCGGACCGAATCGATCGCGCGCCGCGGCGCCAACTGGCAGATCGAGGCCGGCGGCGAAACCTACGCCGCGCCGGTCGTGGTCAACGCGGCCGGCGCCTGGGCCGACGAGATCGCTGCGCTGGCCGGCGTGGCGCCGGTCGGGCTGGTGCCGAAACGGCGCACCGCGATCATGATCGACCTGCCGCCGGGCATCGATCTGCGCGCCATGCCGGCGGTCGACCAGCTCGACAACGACCACTACTTCAAGCCCGATGCCGAGCGGCTGATGGTATCGCCGGGCGACGCCACGCCGTCGCCGCCCTGCGACGCCCAGCCGGAGGACCTCGACATCGCCATCGTCGTCGACTGGTTCGAACGGGTGACCAGCGTACCGGTCAAGCGCATCGGCAACCGCTGGGCCGGCCTGCGCTCGTTCGTCGCCGACGGCGCGCCGGTGTGCGGCGCCGAGCCCGGCACCGAAGGATTCTTCTGGCTGGCCGGCCAAGGCGGCTACGGAATCATGATGGCGGAGAGCCTGGGCCGCGCGATCTGCGGCCTAGCCACCGCCGGCGAACTGCCCGCGGACATCCGCGCCCTCGGCGTGGCCGAAGCCGACCTGTCGCCGGTGCGCTGCCGGGCCTGACCGCCGGCACCCTGCCGCGTGCCCACGCCTGCGCGCACGGGTCGGTGGCGGCCGAGCCGCTGGGCGGCCAGGGTCAACCGACATCGGCGACGCACTTGTCGGGGTCCGGCCGGCAGGCCAAGATCGTCCCGAAGTGACACGATCCGAGACGCGACTCTTCGATTTTCCATTGTATCCGCGCCTGAGTCGTCGATGGCTCCGCTGCAATGCAATTGATGAATCATGCTCTACTGCAAGAAGGTAGACCAAGAGTCGCGCCTCGGATTGAGTCAATCCGGGGCGACCTTGGTCTAGGAGCCCGATGCGATGACGCTGCTCGCCATCGACCACGTGCAGCTCGCCATGCCGATCGGCGGCGAGGCCCAGGCGCGGGCGTTCTACACCGCCGTGCTCGGCCTCGCCGAGATGCCCAAGCCCGACGGGTTGCTGAGGCTCGGCGGCGCCTGGTTCGGCAATGGCCGGGTCGAGCTGCATGTCGGCGCCGAGCAGGACTTCCGTCCCGCGCGCAAGGCCCATCCGGCGCTGGTCGTCGACGATCTCGCGGCGGTGCTCGCCGCCGCGCGCAATTTCGGTGCCGAGGTGAATGACGCACAGCAAGTGTCGGGACGGCGCCGCGGCTTCGTCCACGACCCCTTCGGCAACCGGATCGAACTGATCGAACTGGAGTCCGTCTGACGGCCGCGCCGGCGCTCAGCCCTCGGGCAGCGGGATGAACTCGGTCTCGCCGGGAACCACCGGAAAACGGCCCTCGCGCCAATCGGCCTTGGCCTGCTCGATCCGCTCGGGCGAACTCGAGACGAAGTTCCACCAGATCTGCCGCTTGACGGCGAACGGCGCGCCGCCGAGCAGCATCACCCGCGCCGGCGCCCGGGCGGAGAGCTCGATCGCGGCGCCCGGCCGGACCACCGCCATGGCGCCAGCGGCGACCTCCGCGCCAGCCGCGCGCACGCCGCCCTCGACCACGTAGATCGCGCGCTCGGCATGCTCCTCGGGGAGCATCAGCGTGGCGCCGGCACCGAGCGCCGCGTCGACGTAAAACATCGGCGAGAGCACCGCGACCGGCGACCGCGCGCCGAACGCCGTGCCGGCGATCAGCCGCAGTTTGACGCCGTCGCGCGCGATCTCAGGCAGCGTATCGGCGGAGTGGTGATGGAAGGCGGGCGCCGTCTCCTCATGCGCATCGGGCAGCGCCACCCAGGACTGGATGCCGTGCAGCGCCGCGCCGCTGCGCCGGCGCTCGGGATCGGTGCGCTCGGAATGGACGATGCCGCGCCCGGCGGTCATCCAGTTCACCGCGCCCGGCCGGATCGCCTGCACGCAGCCGAGGCTGTCGCGGTGCATGATCTCGCCGTCGAACAGATAGGTGACCGTGGCCAGGCCGATATGCGGATGCGGCCTGACGTCGATGCCCTGTCCGGGCGCGAACCGCGTCGGTCCCATGTGGTCGAAGAAGATGAAGGGGCCGACCATCCGACGGCGCGCCGAAGGCAACACCCGGCGCACCGTGAAGCCCCCGAGATCGCGCTCACGCGGCTCGATCACCATCTCGATCGCGCCCGCCGCGTCGGCGCGTTCCGGCGCGTCGGCGGGTTGCCGGCTCATGGTCTTCTTCCGCCCGGATCGCTTCTCATCACGCCGCGCATCCTGGACCGATCGCGCGATATCGGCAACCGCCACCGCCCTGCGGCGACAGGCGCGGTCAGGCGGAGAGCCGGCTGGCCGCGCCGACCAGGCGGTCGCGCGGCAAATGGACCGAGACCCGCGTGCCCTCGCCCAGCCGGCTGTCGATGGCGAGGCGTCCGCCATGCCATTCTGCCAGGGAACGCGCGATCGACAGGCCGAGCCCGGTGCCCTCGCTGGAGCGGCTGAGCGCGCCTTCGACCTGGCCGAACGGCTCCATGATCCGCTCGATATCTTCGGCGGCGATGCCGATGCCATTGTCGGTGATCGAGATGCACAGCTCGCCATTCGGCTCGATCGCCGCGGCGATCTCGACCCGGCCGCCCGGCTTGGTGAACTTGACGGCGTTGGACAGCAGGTTGATCAGGATCTGCTTCAGCCGCAGCGGGTCGGCCTCGAGTCGCGGCAGGTCGGCGGGGATCTGCACGGTCAGGCTGATGCCCGAATTGCTCGCGCGCGGGCCCAGCAGAAGCACCGCCGCGTCGACGGCCTGACGCAGGTCGATCGATTCCGGATGGAACTCCATCTGTCCGGCTTCGATCTTGGCCATGTCGAGAATGTCGCTGATGACGCCGAGCAGATGATCGCCGCTGCGGCGGATGTCCTCGGCGTATCCGCGGAACCGATCGCTGTCGGGCCGGACGATGCGTTCGTCGCACATCAGCTCGGAGAACCCGATGATCGCATTCAGCGGCGTCCGAAGCTCATGGCTCATATTGGCCAGGAAGTCCGACTTGGCGCGGTTGGCATGCTCCGCCTGATCCTTGGCGGCCCGCAATTCCCGGGTGCGCTCGGCCACCCGCTGCTCGAGCGTGCGGGTCAGCTCGCTCAGCATCGCCTCGCGCTCGTGGACCCGGGCGATGCCGCTGGCGATGCGGCCGACCATCTTGTTGTAGTGCACATAGACGGTTCCGAGCTCGTCGTCGCGGCCGGTTCCGAGCAGATGATTCGCAGGATGTTCGGGATCGGCCGCGGCTTCGGCCATGGTCGCGCCCAGGCGCACGATCGGCTGCAGGACCCACAGCCGCAGGATGATCATCATGACGGCGGTGACGAACAGCGAGACGATCGCGACCAGGCCGGCAATGCGGACCACGAATGCGGCGACCGCGCCGGGCACCGACGCGCTGTCGACCCGGGCGACGACGACGACCGGGCGCGGCTTGTCGAAGCGCCACAGCCGCTCCATGCCGGTGCCGTCATGGCGCCGCAGCATGTCGGTGAGCGCGGGATCGCCGGGCGCGGCGGCCGGAAGCTTGCCGAAGGTCGCGATCAGCAGGCCGCGCCGGTCGTAGATCTTGCCGCCGATCAGGCCGCCGATGCTGGCGAGGTTCTTGACGCGATTGACGAGATCGTTCGGCGACGCGCTGTGATCCGCCGCCAGGGCGCCGGCCATGGCGGCCTGGGCCTGGGCGTCGAGGGCGGCCAGCCGGTCCTGCTCGTAGCGGTGCACCGACGGCACCAGGATCACCGCCTCGACCAGCACGATCGCGGCGAACACGATCCAGGTCATGCGCCAGCACAGCTTGCAGCGCATCGTCCAGCCCGGCGCCCACCTGCCGATCACGGCCCGGAAGCCGGCGAGCCTCGATGGTCGGGCGCTGTGCTCGACGCTATCCGCAGCCACCGGACGTGACCCGACGCTCCATTGAGCTCCCCCGGAGGGCGGCCGACAGCGCGGCGCCCCCTCGCTTTCCTATACGAATGCATTAGGCAGGGATCAGCGTTTACAGATCGTTAACCTCCGCATCACGGCACGGGAAACGCGTGGAAAAGCGTCGCGGCCTGCAGACCGGGGTATGCCGTTGCTCAACCCGCGGCCGGTTGCCCGAAGCCCCTGCCGTCATCGCGCAGCACCACGTAGATCGCCGGGATCACCAGCACGGTGAGGGCGGTCGAGGAGGCGAGGCCGAACAGCAGGGAGATGGCGAGGCCCTGGAAGATCGGATCCGCCAGGATGAAGGCGGCGCCGATCATGGCGGCAATCGCGGTCAGCAGGATCGGCTTGAAGCGCACTGCCCCGGCCTCGACCAGCACCTGGCGCAGGGTCATGCCCCTGTCTGCCTGCCCTCCGGACTGGCCATGCCGGATGAAGTCGACCAGCAGGATCGAGTTGCGCACGATGATGCCGGCGAGCGCGATGAACCCGATCATCGAGGTCGCGGTGAAGGCGGCGCCCAGCAGCCAATGGCCGAGCATGATGCCGATCAGGGTCAACGGCACCGGCACCAGGATCAGCAGCGGCAGCTTGAAGCTCCTGAACTGCGCCACCACCAGCAGATAGATGCCGAGCATGGCGGCCATGAAGGCGCCGCCCATGTCGCGGAAGGTGACGTAGGTGATCTCCCACTCGCCGTCCCACAGGAAGCTCACCCGGGATTCGTCGGTGGGCTGGCCGTGCAGGCCGAACTCCGGCGGCCCGCCGGCGCCCCATTCCCCCGCCTCGCCCTGCGCGGCGACCGCATCGCCGACCGCCAGCATGCCGTAGATCGGCGCCTCGAAGCGGCCGGCCAACTCGCCGGTCACCATCTCCGCGTCGTGGCCGTTGTGGCGGAACACCGGGAACGAGGCCGGTTCGCGGGTGACCGTCACGACGTCGCCGAGCTCGACCACCCGGGCGGCGTCGCCGGTCGGCCCAGGGGCGGCGACCGGCGTCGCCAGCAGGCGCTCGGACAGGAACCGGCCCGTCTTCGGCAGCAGGACCGAGATCTCGATCGGGTTGGTGCCGGCGCCGCGCTGGGAATATCCGACGCTGACCCCGCCGAGCAGCGCGGCGATGGTGTCGTAGACCGCGCCCTCCTCGACGCCGTGGAACTCCAGGTTCTCCTGGTCGATGGCGAAGCGGACGCGCTCGGCCGGCCGGCCATAGGAATCGTCGACGTCGACCACGAAGTCGACGCTCTCGAAGGCCCGGCGCAGGGTCGCCGCCGCGGCGCGCCGCGATTCGGCGTCGGGACCGTAGACCTCGGCCAGCAGGGTGGCCAGCACCGGCGGCCCGGGCGGCACCTCGACCACCAGCACCGTGGTGCCGTCCGGCGTCGGCAGGTCGGCGAGGCGCCGGCGGATGTCGAGGGCGATGTCGTGGCTGGCCCGCGCGCGCTCGGCCTTGGGCAGCAGGTTGACCTGCAGGTCGCCCTGCTCCGGGTTCATCCGGAGATAGTAGTGCCGCACCAGCCCGTTGAAGCTGAACGGCGCCGAGGTGCCGGCATAGGCCTGGATCGAGGTCAGCTCGGGCAGATCGGCGATCCGCTGCGCCGCCGCCCTGAGCACGCGCTGGGTCGCCTCCAGGCTGCTGCCTTCGGGCAGGTCGACCACCACCTGCAGCTCCGACTTGTTGTCGAACGGCAGCAGCTTCACCACCACGTCCTGGGTGTAGAACAGCACGCAGGCGGCGATGGTGGCGCCGCCGACGCCGAGCAGGAAGATCCAGGCGCGCCGGCGCCCGACCAGCAGCGGCGTGGCGATGCGCCGGTAGAGCCGGCCGAGCCGCCCTTCGTGATCATGCGGCTGGCCGGTATCCGGCGCCCCGGCGCCGCGGCCGCGCAGCTTCACCATCAGCCACGGCGTCACCACCACGGCGACGAAGAACGAGAACAGCATGGCGGCCGAGGCATTGGCCGGAATCGGGCTCATATAGGGGCCCATCAGGCCCGACACGAACATCATCGGCAGCAGCGCGGCGATCACGGTCAGGGTGGCCACGATGGTCGGATTGCCGACCTCGGCCACCGCCTCGATCGCCGCCCGCACGCGACTGCGCCCGTCGCGCATCGCCCAGTGGCGGTCGATGTTCTCGACCACCACGATGGCGTCGTCGACCAGGATGCCGATCGAGAAGATCAGGGCGAACAGGCTGACCCGATTGATCGTGTAGCCCATCAGCCAGGCCGAGAACATGGTGAGCAGGATGGTCGTGGGGATGACCACGAAGACCACCGCCCCTTCGCGCCAGCCGATCGCCAGCGTCACCAGCACGACGATCGAAACGGTGGCGAGCGCCAGGTGGAACAGGAGCTCGTTCACCTTGTCGTTCGCCGTCTCGCCGTAGTTGCGGGTGACGGCGACGTCGATCTCGGCCGGGACCAGCCGGCCGCGGACTTCCTCGAGATGGTTGACGATGCTCTCGGCGATGACGACGGCGTTGGCGCCGCGCCGCTTGGCGATGGCGAGGGTGACCGCGGGCAGTTCGGTCAGGGCACCGTCGTCGGTCTTCACGATCTGCCAGACCTGATGCTCGTCCGGCCGGCCGCCGACCACGATGTCGGCGACGTCCTTGACGTAGATCGGCCGGCCGTCGCGCGTGGTGATGAGCAGCAGTCCGATGTCGGGAACGCCCTGCAGGCTCTGGCCGCCGACCACGGGCAGGCTGCGGTCGGCCTGGCGCAGCGTGCCGGCGATGAACGAGCGGTTGGCCTGGCGCACCTTGTCGACCAGCTGGTTGAGCGACACGCCATAGAGCGACAGGCGCTCCGGATCCGGCTCGACGCGAACCTGGGTCGGCCGCCCGCCGGTGATGAAGGTCAGCCCGATATCCGGGATCTTGGCAATCTCGTGCTGCAGCTCCTCGGCGATCTCGTAAAGCGCGTTGTCGTCCCAGCGCGCCCGTGCCTCGGGTGGCAGGTCGCGCCTCGGCGACAGGGTCAGGGTCACGATCGGCACGTCGTTGATGCCGCGGCCGACGATCAGCGGCTCGGGGATGCCGATCGGAATCCGGTCGAAATTGGCGCGGATCTTTTCATGCACCCGGAGGATCGCGTTGTCGGCGTCGGTGCCGACGAAGAACCGCGCGGTGACGATGCTGCGGTCGTCGACGGTCTGCGAATAGACATGCTCGACGCCGTCGATGCTCTTGACGATGGTCTCGAGCGGCTTGGTCACCAGCTCGACCACGTCGACCGCCCGGAGCCCGTTGGCCTCGACATGGATGTCGACCAGCGGCACGCTGATCTGCGGCTCCTCTTCGCGCGACAGCACCGAGAGCGCCAGCGCGCCGATCGCGATCGAGGCGAGCAGGAGCAGCGGCGTCAGCGGCGATTCGATGAAGGCGCGGGTCAGCGCCCCGGCGAGTCCGAGCCGCTCCCCGACCGTGGTCGTCGGCGTCGCGTCCGTCACGGGGCGGCCTCGGCGTCCGCACCGGCCGGCGGCAGCAGCACGTCGCCGGGCTTCAGGCCCGACAGGACCTCGATCCCGCCCTCGACCGGCAGCCCCGCCTGCACCACGGTCTCGCCGATGTCCTTCACCAGCGCGTAGTCGACGCCGAAGCGCTTGTAGAGATAGCCGGGCGGCACCACCATCGCCGCGCGCTCGCCGGTGGCGACGTAGACCCGGGCGCGCTCGCCGATGAAGAAGTCGCCGATGCCCTCGGCGTCGATGTCGGCCACCACCCGGCCGCCCGCCAGTTCCGGATAGACCTGGCGAACGCGACCCTCGGCCAGGCTCTCCGGCGCGGTCTCCAGCCCGCGCGCGCCGACCAGCACCCGGTCGCCTTCCCGGATGAATCGGGCATGGCGTTCCGGTAGGCGCAGGCGCAGCACGTAGCGGTCGGTGGCGATCAAGGCGACCGTCTCGCCCGGCAGCACCACCTGGCCGTCGACCACCTCGACCCGCAGGACCCGGCCGGCGGCGGGCGCCAGCACCGCGCCCTCGGCGAGCTGCTCTGCGACCACCGCGCGCTCGGCCGCCATGGCGGCGAGATCGCCGATCACCACGTCGAGATTGGTGCGCGATTCGTCCAGTCGGGCCTGACTCACCGTTCCCGAGCTGCGCAGCTTGCTCACTCGATCGAGATCGGTCTGGGCCAAGGCGCGCTGCGCCTGCAGCGCCCGGATGCGGGCGTCGAGCGCGACGAGCTGCAGCGGCAGCTTGGGATCGCCGACCACGGCGAGCCGCTGGCCGAGCTCGACCTCCGAGCCTTCGTCGATCGCGAGCCCGCCGATGGTGCCGCCGATGCGGGTGCGCGCCACGGTCTGGTCGATGCTCTCGACGGTGGCGAACACCGCCTTCAGGTCGGCGATCGGTCGGGTCGCGACCGGGAACTCCTGCGCCAGCGCGCCAGCCGCGGGCGCCGCAAGCAGCAGCCCGGCCACCAGGCCGACCCGTCGCAGGCGACGCCACGCGGCCCGCAGCGTGCTTCCGGAACTCGTTCGCTGCTCGGTCATGATGATCGCTCCGTTCCTGTGCGGGGGCATTGACAAATATATTAGCACTATCTAAATTAGCAACTATGAATATACAAGAGCTGGAAGCCCAGGCCGAACAAGCGGCCCGCCTGCTCAAGGCGATGAGCAATCCGCATCGGCTGTTCGTCCTGTGCCAGTTGCTGAACGGCGAGCGGCGCGTTTCCGAGCTCGAGGACGCCACCGGCCTGAGCCAGTCCGCCCTGTCGCAGCACTTGGCGCGGCTGCGCCGCGACGGGGTCGTCGTCACCCGCCGCGCGGCCCAGAGTATCTACTACTCGCTGGCCGGCACTGACGTGCATCAAGTCATCAACGTGCTGCACGACATTTTCTGCAACAAGCCCGAAACCAAAGCGGCCGCCAGAGCCGCCAATGGCGGACGCGCGCAAAGGGCGCGGGCCCGCGGGGAGAAACGCCTTGGCTGATATCGTAATTCTCGGCGCCGGCATCGGCGGCGTGCCGATGGCCTACGAGATGAAGGCGCTGGCCCGCAAGGGCGATCGGATCATCGTGGTCTCGAAGGATCCGAACTTCCACTTCACGCCGTCGAATCCCTGGGTGGCGGTCAACTGGCGCAAGCCGGACGACATCCGCATGCCGATCGGCCCGCTGCTGGCGAAGCACGGCATCGAGTTCGTGGCGGCCGCGGCGGAGAAGGTCGATCCCGACCGCAACGAGGTCGCCCTGGCCGATGGCCAGGTCCTGAAATACGACTACCTGGCGATCGCCACCGGGCCCGAGCTCGCGTTCGACGAAATCCCGGGGCTGGGCCCGCAGGGCGGCCACACCAAGTCGATCTGCCATGTCGACCACGCGGCCGACGCGGCCGCGGCCTGGGAGGCGTTCTGCAAGGATCCCGGCCCGATCGTGGTCGGCGCGGTACAGGGTGCGTCCTGCTTCGGGCCCGCCTACGAGTTCGCCATGATCATGGATACCGACCTGCGCCGGCGGAAGATCCGCGACAAGGTGCCGATGACCTTCGTCACGTCCGAGCCGTATGTCGGCCATCTCGGCCTGGGCGGCGTCGGCGACACCAAGGGATTGCTCGAGTCGGCGATGCGCGAGCGCCACATCAAGTGGATCGCCAACGCCAAGACCACCAAGGTCGAGGACGGCAAGATGTTCGTCACCGAAGTCGACGAGGACGGCAAGGACAAGAAGGCGCACGAGCTGCCGTTCAAGTTTTCGATGATGCTGCCGGCGTTTCGCGGCATCCCGGCGGTCAAGGGCATCGAGGGGCTGACCAATCCGCGCGGCTTCATCCTGGTCGACCACAAGCAGCGCAATCCGAAATTCCCCAACATCTTCGCGGTCGGCGTGTGCATCGCCATCCCGCCGGTCGAGGCGACGCCGGTGCCGACCGGCGTGCCGAAGACCGGCTACATGATCGAATCCATGGTGACCGCGGCGGCGCGCAACATCCGTTCGCTCATCGATGGCCGCGAGGCCACCGAGGAGGCGACCTGGAATGCCGTCTGCCTGGCCGATTTCGGCGACACCGGCATCGCCTTCGTCGCCATGCCGGAGATTCCGCCGAGGAACGTCAACTGGTCGAGCGAGGGCCGCTGGGTCCACCTCGCCAAGGTCGCCTTCGAGAAGTACTTCCTGCGCAAGGTGCGCAAGGGCGTCAGCGAGCCGGTCTACGAGAAGTACGTGCTCAAGCTGATCGGGGTCGAGAAGCTGCGGGCCTGAGCCCGCGGCCGGGGGGATCGAGGAAACGCCCGCGAGGGCCGAACTATACCCGAGCAAGAGGAGAGACTGACCATGTCGATCGATCGTGCGGTAATGGCCTTCGCGGGCACCGTGGTGCTGGTGAGCCTGCTGCTGTCGCAATACCACAGCCCGAACTGGCTGTGGCTGACCGCCTTCGTCGGCGCCAACCTGCTGCAGGCGTCGTTCACCGGCTTCTGCCCGCTGGCCATGATCCTGAAGCGCGTCGGACTGCGGCCGGGCGAAGCCTTCCGCTGAGCGGCGCTGTCGAGAACCCAGCGGGGCCACCCGATCGGTGTGCCCCGCGCCCGCCCGGCAACCGGCAACCTGCCGGAACCGCGGCCTGTCGACGACGCCCCGGGGAATCCCCGCCGTCGACACGCCAGGCGGCTGTCGCGTCGGACGGCGGAGAGGCTCGCCGTCCGCGGAATCGGCCGTTGTCGCGCCCATCCGTGAGCTCCTGACGCGATAGCCTGTCGCAGGGAATGACTCCGGCGCCCTCGACCGCCCCGTCGGGTCCGCCCCGCCCGGGTTTGCGTTGGCAACGATGGCGTTGTATTCCCAAGCCATTCCCGTCTGAACTCGGCGCGTTGTCAGTTTCGGCGGCAATCTTCAGTGCGCGTGCCCGACCGGGCGCGCGCGACCGCCGTCGGGTGAGCCAAAGCGCGCGCGCAAGAAGGACAAAAAATTGGATCCGGTTTCCGGCCCCCGCCCCACATCCGCGCGGCCATCAGCCCCGGCACTGCCGGCACGGCGAGTCGGCTTGCCGATCCTGTGTCTGTTTGCGCTTGCCGTGGGGCTCGTCACCGGCTTCGGGTCGGTCGCGCTGCGTGCGCTCATTGCATTGATACACAACGCATTTTTCGTTAGAACGCTGTCCATCCACTACGACGCGAACGCGTTCGACCCGGCCAACCCCTGGGGCCCGTTCGTCATCCTGGCGCCGGTCATCGGCGGCCTCGTCGTCGTCTTCCTGGTCCGCCGCTTCGCGCCCGAGGCGCGCGGCCATGGCGTTCCCGAGGTGCTCGACGCCATCTACTATCGCGGCGGCCGCATCCGCACCGCGGTGATCTTCGTGAAGTCGCTGGCCTCGGCGCTGTCGATCGGCAGCGGCGCCTCGGTCGGTCGCGAGGGTCCGATCATCCAGATCGGCAGCGGCATCGGCTCGGCCATCGGCCAACTGGCCCGGCTGCCGTCCTGGCAGATCATCACCCTGGTCGCCGCCGGCGGGGGCGCCGGAATCGCCGCCACCTTCAACACGCCGCTCGGCGGCCTGATGTTCGCCATCGAGCTGATGCTGCCCGAAGTCAGCGCCCGCACCTTTCTGCCGGTGGTGATTTCCACCGGCGCGGCGACCTATGTCGGCTGGCTGTTCTTCGGCTTCGACCCGGCATTCGCAATGCCCCTCAGCTACATGGTGCAGTTGCCGTTCCCGACCTCGATCGCGCTGCTGCCGGCCTATGTCGTGCTCGGGGTCCTGTGCGGCGGCGCGGCGGCGCTGTTCGTGCGCTCGCTGCACTGGATGGAGGATCGCTTCGACGCCATGCCGGGCAATGCCTACACGCGCAGCCTCGTCGGCATGACCGGCATCGGCGTCCTGCTCTACGTGATGTACGAGACGCTGGGCCAGTATCACGTCGGCGGCGTCGGCTACGCCACCATCCAGGCGGTCCTGCGCGGCGAGATCACGGTCTTCTGGGTGCTGCTGCTGCTGTTTGTAGCCAAGCTGCTCGCGACCACGGTGAGCCTTGCCGCCGGTGCCTCGGGCGGCATCTTCTCGCCGTCACTGTTCCTCGGCGCGACCATCGGCGGCGCGCTCGGGGCCCTGTTCTCGGCGTTGTGGCCGGACGCCGGAATAAATCCGGCGGTTCTGGCGGTGATCGGCATGGCGGCGGTGGTCGGCTCGGGCACCGGTGCGGCGATGACCGCAATTCTGATGACCTTCGAGATGACGCGCGACTACGGCGCCATCGTGCCATCGATCATCGCGGTGGCCCTGGCCGTGGGTGTCCGACGCGTGCTGATGGAAGAGAACATCTACACGATGAAGCTGGTGCGACGCGGCCATCACATCCCGAAGGAACGCCATTCGCACATGTTCATGATCCGCCACGCGCGCGACGTGGCGGTGCCGCTGCACGACGTCGTCGACGAGGCCGGGCTGGCGACCGCCGCCGGCGGGGCCGCGCCGGGCTATGTTCTGCTCGTCGAGGGGCGGCGCATCCTCGGCGTGATGCCGATCGGCGCCGATGGCAGACCCGAGCGCGCGCGGCTCACCCGCGACTTCCTGGTGGTGCGCGGCGACGACTTCTTGCGCGAAGTGATGCAGCGCATGGGGCGGCGCAAGCGGGATCTGGCCCTGGTCGTCGACCGCCACGGCATTCCGCGGCCCGACAACGTCGTTGGCGTGCTCACCCGGCAGCGCATTGCCGACCGCATCATCGACGAATTCGCCGAATAGCCGCGCGCCGCGCCGGACGGCGCGGCCGCTGGTTCGGGCTACGTACTAATCCGAATAAACGGCAGCCGCGTCCACTGGTATCAATCCGGCGTCACGGACCGAGCCTATCGCTGCCGCGACCTGCCCGCATTGTCGCCGAGAACCGGCCAGATTGACGGCTGCATGACGACATGCGGGCCCCCCGCCTGCCGGCCGCGCCGCGTGCGGGTTCCGGCAGCAAGGCAGCACGGACCCAGGCGACCGCCAAGAGGAAGTGCAAGTGGCTGCCATGAGCGACGATCTCCCCAGGGCCGACGATTCGAGCCGCCGCCCGCCGGCCGCGCGCAGCCCCAACGCATCGGCGGCCGGCGCCCGCGGGTCGCGCACCATCCGCCTGCAGAAATCCGATGGCGCGGGTTTTCAGCCGAACGGCCAGGAGCGGCGCGCCACCCGCCGGGCCCTGCAGGACTGGCTGCGCCTGCGCACCGGCGCCGAGCTGCCGTTGCTGAAGGATCTCGCCCCGCACCGCAGTCCCGAGGACTGGGCCGACCGCTTTCTACTGTCCTGCGATCCGGACGCCACGCGCAGCGTCTTCGTGCTGTGCGGCGAACGGGTCGAGGCGGCATTCGGCCAGCGGCTGATCGGCCGCGCCCTGAACGATATCCTGCCGCGCCTGCCGGCGCTGATCGGCGCCTGTTGCGACGCCATGCGCGAACAGGCCCCGGTCGAGATCGAGGACGCCTTCCGGGCGGCCCCGGGTCACATGGTGTTCTACCGGGCGGTGTTCATGCCGGTGCGCGGCCTCGACCCCGAGGACCGCTATCTGATGGGCGCCTACGGCAGCTTTCCGGTCCACGACTGATCGACCCTCGAAACGGGCCGGCGGTCGCCGTGCCGCCCATCACGATCTGCACATCACGATCTGCCCCTGGGACAAGCCCGCGCGGAATGCTAGGGTCCGCGAGACACGTTCCGGCCGCCGGCCGGAACGACGTGTTTCGTGGTGCCGGCTGGATACGGGCATAGCCGATGCAGGGGCTGGGCGAGATGGGCACGGTGTTCATCGTCGACGACGACGAAGCCGTGCGCGACTCCCTGGGAGCGCTCGTCGAATCCGATGGACTCGAGGTCCGCACTTTCGGTTCGGGCAAGGCCTTCCTGGCGGCGCTTGCCGCCGGCCAGACCGGGTGCGTGCTGCTCGACGTTCAGATGCCCGATCTCGGCGGTCTGGAGATCCAGCAGCGCCTGGCCGGCGCACATCCCGGGCTCCGGATCATCATCATCACCGGCCATGGCGACGTACCGCTGGCGGTCAAGGCGATGAAGGCCGGCGCCTTCGACTTCCTGGAGAAGCCGTTCGACGACGGCATCCTGATCGATCGCATCCGCGGCGCGCTCGCCGAGGCCCGGTCCGGCGGCGGCGCGGAAGCCGGCGCGGCCGGACTCGACGGGCTGCAGCAGCTGACCCCGCGCGAGCACGACGCGCTGCACCAGCTCATCATCGGCAACCCCAACAAGGTGATCGCCTACGAGTTGGGAATCAGCCCGCGCACGGTCGAGGTCCACCGGGCCCGGGTGATGGAGAAGATGCAGGCCAAGAGCCTGTCGCACCTGGTGCGCATGGCGCTGGCCGCGGGGATCGACCCGGAGGCGCCCTGAGCCGGGCCGCCCCGCTACGTACAATTCCGGATTGGGGAAACCACCCCGGTCCCGATAGTTTGGATGAGCATGAATAGCTCGCCGATCATTGTCATCGTCGACGACGACGAGGCGGTCCGCCACTCGCTGCAGGCGCTGCTCGAGGCGGCCGGCCACTGCATCCAGGTGTTCCCGAGCGGCGAGGCGTTCTTCGATACGCCATCCGTCGGCGCCTGCATGGTCGTCGACCTGCACCTGCCCGGCCTGGACGGAATCCAGGTCATCGAGCGGCTGCGCGCCCAGGGGGCGTCGACCCCGGTCATCCTGATCAGCGGGCGATTCGATGCGGGGAGCCGCGCCCGGGCGGCCGATGCCGGCGCGGCGGCGCTGCTCGAGAAGCCGTTGCGCGAACACCGGCTGCTCGAAAGCATCGACCGTGCCCTGGCCCGGGATAGCGCACCGGCCGGCGCCTGACGCCCGGCGGCCCGCAAGGGCGTCATTGCCATTGATCCCGGGCCCTCCGCCAACTAGCTTGGCGCAGGGAACGAACCACTTCTCGTCGACCAGTTCCGCAGAGGGGGCGAGCATGCGCGGGTGGATGATCATCTTGGCCGCGCTGCTGGCGGCCGGCGGGCCGGCAGCAGCGCAGGACGAGGCGGCGATCGGCTACGTCAAGACCGTGGAGGGTGAAGCCTATGTCCAGCGCGGCGAGTTGCGGATCGCACTCGAACCGGGTGCGGCCGTCTATCGCAGCGATTCCCTCGCGACCGGCAAGGACGGCGCCGTCGGCCTGACCCTCAAGGACAGCACGCGCCTGTCGATGGGCAATTCCACCGAACTCGTCCTCAAGCACTTCGAGTTCGTGCCGAGCGAGAACCAGCTCGGCTTCGTCGCCCGGCTCACCCGCGGCACGCTGCTGTACATATCCGGGGTCATCGCCAAGCTGTCGTCGGAGCCGGTATCGCTGGAGACGCCGGTGGCGACGATCGCCGTGCGCGGCACGCGCTTCCTGGTCCGGGTCGAGGATCAGGCGCCATGATCCGCCGCAACGCCCTGCCGTTCCGTCCGCCGCATGCCGGCCTGTCGCGGCTGCTGCGCCTCGCCGCGCTGCTGGTGTCGCTGTCCCTGCTCGCCGCCTGCGGCACCCCCGACAACCTGGTGGTGCTGCTCGACAACGAGGACGGCAGCGTCGGCCGCGTCGAAGTCACCAGCGCGGCGGGCACCCAGACGCTCGATGCGGCGCGCGAGGCGACCGGCCTCAACCGCGCCGGGCAGCCGCCGATCGAGCCCTTCGAGATCTCGCTGGAGGAGATCCAGAAGTCCTTCGGCGAGGCGCTGGCCGCGCAGCCCGCGGCGCCGCAGGTCTTCACCCTGTATTTCGTCTCAGGCGGCACCGAACTGGTGCCGGAATCGGCGGCGCTGCTGCCCGACATCATCGCGGCCGTGGCGGCCCGCGCCGCGCCGGACGTGTCGGTGACCGGTCATGCCGACCGTACCGGCGCACCGGCATACAACATGCAACTGTCGTTGAGCCGCGCCGAAGCGGTGCGCGACCGGCTGGTGGCCGCCGGCCTCACGCTCGACCGCATCGAGGTTACCTCGCATGGCGAGAACAACCCGTTGATCCCGACCCCCGACAACGTCGACGAGCCGCGCAATCGGCGTGTCGAAGTGATCATCCGCTAGGATCGTCGTCGCGCGCCCGCACCGCTCCGGGGAGCGGCCGCCCAGACCGCGCCGCAGCCCGATGTCCGAGGCCGCTCGACCAGCCGACAGCCGCCCCGCCCCGCCGCCGGCAGGCCGGCGCGCGGCACTGCTGGTGCTTGGCCTGCTGCTCCTGCTCCGGCTGCTCGACCCGACCCCGGTCGCGACCCTTCGGCTCACGCTGTTCGACCTCTATCAGCGGCTCCAGCCGCGCGCGGCCGATGGCGGATCGGTGGTGGTGGTCGACATCGACGACGCGTCGCTCACCCGCCATGGCCAGTGGCCCTGGCCGCGCAGCCTGGTCGCCCGGCTGGTCGACGCCGTCGCCCTGGCCGACGCCCGGCTGGTCGGCCTCGGCATCCTGTTTCCAGAGCGCGACCGCTTGAATCCCGGAAGCGTCCTGGCGCAACTGCTTCCGACGATCGATCCGGCGTTGCGCCGGACTCTCGAAGCCCTGCCGGACGGCGATCGGGTGCTGGCCGAAAGCTTTGCCCGGCTGCCGGTGGTGCTCGGTGCCGCGATCGACATGAACGGCGTGGCGGGCGCGGATCCTGGCCTGCTGCAGGCCCCGCCATTGGCCGAGATCGGTGGCGACCCGCGCCCCTTCCTGCCCCGGTTTCCAGGGCTGGTGCGGAATCTCGACCTGCTGACCGAGGCCAGCGCCGGGACCGGCGTGGTCAGCCTGCCGCTCGAGCCCGACGGCGTGCTCCGGCGCGTGCCGGCGGCGATCGAGGTCGGCGGCGCGGTGCTGCCGACCCTGGCGCTCGAGATGCTGCGCGCCGCCCAGGACAGCCCCGTACTGGCCATCCACACCACCGGCCATGGCATCGACTGGGTCTCGGTCGGGACCGGCGCGGTGCCGACCGACAGCCAGGGCCGGATCTGGATGCACTACGCCCCGAGCGATTCCGGCCGCTACATCTCTGCCGCGCGGCTGATGGCCGGCGGCGTCGCGCCCGGCCGCCTGCGCGGCAAGCTGGTGCTGATCGGCTCGACCGCGGCCGGACTCATGGACCTGCATGCGACCCCGCTCGGCATCCTGATGCCCGGCATCGACATCCATGCTCAGCTGCTCGACAGCCTGCTCTCCGGCGGCGTGCTGACCCGCAGCCCGCTGGCGACCCTGGGCGAACTGGCCGCACTGGTCGCCTTCGGCCTGGCCGTCATCTTCCTGCAGCCGCGGCTGTCGACACGGCAGCTGCTCGTATTCTGCGCGGCCGGCTTCGCAGCCCTGCTGGCCGGAAGCTGGATCGCCTATGCGGCGGCCCTGACACTCGTCGACGGCGCATTCCCGGCGGTCGCCGCCGCGGTCGTCTACGCGGTGCTGATCGCGATCGGCTTCGTCGCCGCCCGCCGCCGGACCGAGGCGGCGTTGCGCGAACGCGAGATCCGGCTGCGCGACCTGCAGGCCGAGCTGCTCGACGTCTCGCGCCGCAGCGCGGTGGCGCAGCTGTCCTCGGCGCTCACCCACGAGCTCAACCAGCCGCTGGCGGCGATCGGCAATTACGTGCAGGCCTGCCGCCGGATGCTGCGCGGCGGCGGCGGACGCACGCCGGAAAAGGTCTACGGCTACATCGACCTGGCGGTCGCCCAGGTCGACCGGGCGGCGGCGATCATTTCGGGACTGCGCGACATCGTCGAGAAGGGCCGCACCGTGCGGGCTCCGGAGAATGCCAACGACGTGCTCGAGGACGCGGTGGCGAGCGCCCTGCTCGGCCCCGCCGCGGCGGCGGTCACCGTCCGGCGGCGCTATGCGCCGGCCCTGCCGCCGGTGTTGATCAACCGCATCCAGATCCAGCAGGTCGTGCTGAATTTGGTGCGCAACGCGGTCGAGGCGATGTCCGGCACGAATCGGCGCATGCTCGCCATCGAGACCCGGGCGAGCGACGGCGACGTCGAGGTCGCGATCAGCGATACCGGCCCGGGACTGTCGCCCGAGGTGGAGCAGCGGCTGTTCAAGCCGGTGGTGAGCACCAAGGACACCGGCATGGGCATCGGCCTCACGATCTGCCGCTCGATCATCGAGGCCCATCAGGGCCGCCTGTGGGCGACCCGCAACGACGACGGCGGCATGACCTTCCACTTCACCCTGCGGCCGGCAGCGGACGGCTCCGCCGAGGCCGCAAAGTAACCAGTGCCGCGAGACATACGTACAGGGTGACTAAGCCTGATGGATAGCCGCCGGGAAAGTTAACGCCCCGGCAACCGCGCGATGGTGACCTAGAGCGACCTCACGGCACAGGATTCGTCACCGATATGGAGGCATCTGGAGCGGAGGGCCAGCGACCGGCTGCGCCCCGCCAACTTCCGAACCTGAACAGCGCCGCGGAAACCGTGTTCTACGAGTTTGCGCGGAGCGCCGCGCGCCTGCTCGAGATGCCGATCGCGTTCATCACGCTGACCGAAGGGGACGGGCAGTGGCACAAGGCCGGAATCGGCCTGGAGCTGCGCTATCCGGACCAGTTGCGCCGGCTCTGCGCCGACGCCATCGCCGCCGGCGGCACGGCCGGCGTTTCCGACGCGGCCCTCGATAACCGGCTCGCCGGTCATCCCCTGGTCAATGCGGCGCCGCACATCCGCTTCGTCGCGGCGGCGCCTCTGATCGTGGGCGACGGCAGCATGTTCGGCGCCCTGTGCGTCGCCGACACCCGCCCGCGGCCGCCGCTCTCGGAGCTGGCGCGCGGGGCGCTCCAGGCCTTGGCGCAGGCCGCGGCGGCCGAATTCACCGCCTATCGCGCCGCGCGCAGCGGTCGCCTGCTGCGCGAGCGCACGCTCGACGCCGAGGCGCGGTTCCGGCCGCTGTTCGAGAAGAATCCCAACCCGATGTGGGTCTACGACCGCGAGACCCTGCGCTTCCTCGAGGTCAACGACGCCGCCGTCGAGCTCTATGGCTGGAGCCACGACGAGTTCCGCGAGATGACGCTGCTGCAGATCCGGTCGACCCAGGACACGCCGCGCCTGATGACCGTGATTCAGGAACTCGCAAGCGGCCGGCGCCACCATGGCGAGTGGCGCCACGTCAGCCGCGACGGCCGCGTCTTCGACGTGCTGGTGGCCGCCTACGGCATGGAATACGAGGGCCGGCCGGCCGCCCTGGTCGTCGTCCACGACATCAGCGCCCGCAAGCGGGTCGAGCAGGCCCTGAACGAAAGCGAATCGCGCTTCCGCAACATCGCCGACAGCATCCCGGGGCTGGTCTGGGTCGACGATCCGTCGGGCGAGACGGTGTTCGTCAACAGCCAGTGGCTGGCCTATACCGGGCGCAAGCTCGAGGACGAGATCGGCGATGGCTGGCAGCAGGTCGTGCACCCCGACGATCTCGACTCCGCGGTGTCGGCGATCCGCCGGGCGGGAGAGGCGACACGCGCCTACGAGGCCGAGTACCGCCTGCGTCGCCACGACGGCGTCTATCGGTGGTTCCTCGACACCGGGTCGCCGCGCTTCTCGCCGGACGGCAGCTTCCTCGGGTTCATCGGCATCCTGCTCGACCTGACCGAGCGTCGCCGCCTCGAGACCGAGCTGCGGCAGGCCCAGAAGATGCAAGCGATCGGCCAGCTCACCGGCGGCATTGCCCACGACTTCAACAACCTGCTCTGCATCATCCTGGGAACCACCGAGCTGCTGGCCGAGGAAACCGGGGACGATGCCCGCCTGAACCGATTGCTGCAGATTACCCGTGAGGCCGCCGATCGCGGCGCCGGGCTGGTGCGCCGGCTGCTCGGCTTTTCCCGCTTCCAGCCGCGGCAACTGGAAATCGTGGACATCAACGAGCTCGTCCGCGACATGGAGCAGCTGCTGCTGCGCACCCTCGGCGAGGACATCGAGGTCGTGCTGTCCCTGCAGCAGGGGCTGTTCCCGGTCCGGACCGACCGGGAGCAGCTGGAGACGGCGCTGCTCAATCTCGCAATCAATGCCCGCGACGCCATGGCCGCGGGCGGACGCCTGCTGATCGAGACCCGCAACCTGGCCAGCACCTGCGATGGCGACGGCGGCATGCCGGGCGCCGCGGCCGGCGACTGCGCCGCGATAGCCGTGATCGACGATGGCATCGGCATGAGCGCCGAGGTGGCGGCTCGCGCCTTCGAGCCGTTCTTCACCACCAAGGAAGCCGGCAGGGGCAGCGGACTCGGCCTCAGCATGGTCTACGGGTTCGTCGCGCAGTCGGGCGGCCAGGTCGGGCTCGAGAGCGAGCCGGGCCGTGGCGCCCGGGTCGAGATCCGGCTGCCGCGAGCCGCCGCCGAGACTTGGCCGCTGTCCGCGCCCGACCGGCAGCAGCCGTTGCCGACTGGCGCCGGGCAGGTCGTCCTGCTGGTCGAGGATGACGCCCTGGTCCGCGACATGCTGGCAGACCACCTGGTCCAGCTCGCCTACGAGGTGGCCACGGCCGAGGACGGTCCGAGCGCCCTCGCCGTGCTGCAGCAGGGGCCCGAGATCGATCTGCTGCTCACCGACATGGTGATGCCGAAGGGCATGAACGGACGCCAGCTGGCCGAGGCGGCGCTGGCACACCACGCCGGTCTTCGCGTGCTGTTCATGTCGGGCTACACCGACGATCACGTCACCCTGAGCGGCGAGTTGCCGGGTACCGGCGCGCTGCTGCGCAAGCCGTTCACCAAGCGGACCCTGGCCGAGGCGCTGCGCGCCACGCTGGCGGCGCGCGCCGCCTGACCGCGCTGGCCGGCGTTCAAAGCGCCGCCGCCGCGATCCGGTAGCGGATGGCCAGGGGCCTGCCGGGCTCGAGCCGCAGCACCGTCGAATAGCCGCGTTCCGAGATCGGATTGGCGGCGCGTGCCACCGGCAGCGCCAGGTCGAAGGCGCTCGCCGTCGGCTCGATGCCAAGGCCGCGGAACCGGCCGCCCCAGGGAAAGCCGGTCAGCGCCCGGTCGCTGATCCAGATCTGGCAGGCGGGCAGCACCGCCCGGTCCCACTCGATGGACAGGCGGTATCCGGCCTCCTCGTCGGCGATGCCGACCGGGCCGCCGATCCCGAGGAGCTGCACCACGTCCTCGGCCGGTGCCCCCGTCGGCAGGCGGGTGAGGTCGACGGTCCCGCCCGGCGCCGGCACCGCGGCCAGGTCGCTGAACGCCAGCCCCGGCAGAGTCAGCATGGCGCCCGGCTCGACGATGCCGGGATAGGTCAGCCCGATCTCGAACTCGACGTCGAGGCGGAGCGCCCGTGCCCGCTCGGGCAGCGCCAGGATCGGGTGCAGGCCGACCGGCCAGGCGCCGTCGCGGCGCGCCTCGATCACCAGTTCCAGGTCGAGCGCCGGCCGGTCGGGAACCGCGGCGATCCGCCGGGTCAGGCGGGCTACGTCGTGATCCCCGGGATAGTCGAGCACCAGCTCGACGCTCGTTCCGGTCGCGGCGGCGAGCCGCCAGTCGGCATCGGCCGCCGGGCCGTGCGGCGACGTGTTGAGGCGGCCGTCGAGCAGCGCCTGCCAGCCGGGCGCCGGCGCGCGCACCGGGCCGCCGACGCCGAACGGCAGGCAGACGAACTCGCCGCCCAGCCGGCGCATGTGGCCGGGCTGGCCGCCCATTTCCGGACTGCCTTGGGCGTCCTCGTCCTCGGCCCAGGGCGCCCGGGCGAACGGCGCGACCCAGCGGCCGGAGTCGAGCCGGAAGCGGCAATCCCAGAGCATGCCGGCGGTGGCCAGGACGCTGGCCGACCCATGCGGCCAGGCGATCGCCCAACGCTCCGGCGCCGCCGCCGTCGTCATCAGCGCACCAGATACTTCTCGATGATCGCCGGGTTGGGCTCGACGCCGAGCCCCGGCGCATCCGGCACCTTGGCGACGCCGTGGACGATCCGGATCGGGTCCTTGGCCAGCGAGCGCGAGATCTCGCCGGGCTCGACGCAGTACTCCATGACGAAGGCGTTCGGCACCGACGCGAGAAAATGCAGCGAGGCGGCGGTGTTGATGTCGGTCGTGAAGTTGTGGTTGGCGACCGGCAGGCCGCGCTGATGGGCCTCGCTGGCGATGCGCAGCGACTGGGTCATGCCGCAGCGGGTCAGATCGATCTGCGCCAGGTCGATCCGGCCCTCGTCCATCAGCCGGACGAATCCGGCAAGGGTGCATTCCTCCTCGCCGGCGGCGATCCGGGTCTCGACCGCGCCGGCCACCTTGGCATAGCCCGCGAGGTCGTCGGGGTGCAGCGGCTCCTCGACCCAGAACAGGTTGAACTCGCGGAAGGCGATGCAGCGCTGGATCGTCGTCTTGGCGTCCCAGACCAGGCCGACATCGAGCATGATGTCGACTTCGTCGCCGACCGCCCTGCGGATCGCCGCCAGGTACTCCATGTCGGTCTTCAGCGACTGGCCGAACGGCTCCCAGCCGAACTTGACCGCGCTGTAGCCCTTGTCGACCGCCGCCCTGGCCCGGTCCGCGGTGGCCGCGGCGGTGAACTGCATCATGTTGCTGGCATAGACCCTGAGCTCCTTGCGATAGCCGCCGCCGATCAGCTTCCAGATCGGCTGCTCCAGCGCCTTGCCCTTGATGTCCCACAGCGCCAGGTCGATGCCGGCCATCGACTGGATCACCGCGCCGTTGCGGCCGTAATACAGGGTTCCCTGGTACATCTTGCGCCACAGCCGGTCGATCTCCAGCGGATCCTCGCCGATCAGCAGCTCGCGCAGGCCGGTGACCAGGGTGTGCGACATCGGCGCCTCGATGATCGCCTTGGCGACATGCGGGCAGCCGTCGACCTCGCCCCAGCCGGTGACGCCGGCGTCGGTGCTGATCTTGACGATCAGCGCGTCCTGCGAGCTGTCGGTGCGGGCCTCGATTTTCGGCAGGCGCAGATACAGCGCCTCGACATTGGTGATCTTCATCGGTGTGCTTGCTTTCTCGTCAGAAGGTGGCGGACACGCCGCCGTCGACCAGCAGGATCTGCCCGGTCACGTACTTGCAGTCCTCGGAACAGAGGAAATAGGCGGCGCCGGCGATGTCGTCGGGCAGCCCGGCGCGGCCGAGCGGGATGCGGCCGTATTTCAGGTAGATGTCCTTGAACCAGTCGGTCTCGTGCTCGTGGCCGCTGCCGTCGGGCAGCAGCGCCATGCGGGTGTTGATGAAGCCCGGCGCGATGGCGTTGACGATGATGCCGTCCTTCGCCAGGTCGCAGGCGAGACTCCGGGTGAAATTCACCACGCCGCCCTTGGCGGTCGAATAGGGGATCGAATCGCGGCTGCCGCGCATCCCCATGATCGAGGCGATGTTGACGATGCGGCCCCAGCGGTGCCGGCGCATCAGGGGCACCAGCGCGAGCGTGCAATTGACCGCGCCGAGCATGTCGATGTCGACGACGTGGCGCAGCCGCTCCATGGTCAGGTCGTCATAGGCGGTGGCGTCGTTGATCGCGGCGTTGTTGACCAGGATGTCGCAGCGACCCCAACCGCGCTCGACCGCCGCCGCCAGCGCCCTGGCCGAATCCTCGCGCGCCACGTCGAGCGGCAGCGCCGCCGCGGCGTCGCCGCCCTGCACCGCGGCGATCGACGCGGCGGTCGCCGTGGCCCGGGCCTCGTCGATATCGGCGACCACGATCCTCGCCCCCTCCGCCGCCAGGCGCCGCGCGATGCCCTCGCCGATGCCCTGGGCCGCGCCCGTCACCACCGCCACCCGGCCCGCCAGCCTGTTCGCCTCCATGAATTCGCTCCTCTACTCGAACGACTGGCCGCGCGGCTTCATCAGCAGCGACACCACGACCGCCAGACAGATGGACGTCGCCAGCACGATGGTCACCAGCGCGTTGATTTCCGGCGTGAAGCCGACCCGCATCATGGCCCAGAGCCGGATCGGCAGGGTCGAGACGTCGCCGCATAGGAAGATGGTGATCAGGGTCTCGTCGAACGACAGCGCCAGCGCCAGCACCGCCGCGGTCAGCAGGGCCGAGCGCAGCTGCGGGAAAGTGACGTAGCGGAAGGTCTGCCAGGGCGAGGCACCGAGATCGCCGGAGGCCTCGAACAGCGACCGGCTCATCGCCTGCAGCCGCACCAGGATGGTGCGGTAGACGATGGCCAGCACGAAAGCGGTGTGGCCGATGGTGATGGTGACGATGTCGCGCTTCATCCCGACATCGTCGAAGAACACCAGCAGCGACAGGCCGGTGATGATCGGCGGCAGCAGGAACGGCAGGAAGATCGCGAACTCGATCGCCCCGCGCAGGATGGCGTCGTCGCGCTGGACATAGACCGCGATGACGCAGGCGAGGACGAGCGCCAGCCCGACCGCGCCGCCGGCGACCATGCCGGTATTGGCGAGCGCCGAAATCACGCTGTCGTTGCCGGCGAGCGCGCGATACCAGTCGAGGGTGGCGGTCGACCAGTCGATCGCGCCGCGCCGGTACTCGACGAAGGAGAACAGGGTCGAGATGATGACCGGCGCGTAGAGCACCAGGAAGGTCGCCGCCGTCAACAGCGCCAGAAGACTCATCAGGATGCGCTCGCCGGTGGTCATGCCCTACACCCGTCGGCGCCGCGACACGCGGTTGGCGGCCAGGATGATCAGCACGGCGGTGGCCAGCAGCACGGTCCCGAGCGCCGCCCCGAACGGCCAGTTGTAGGCCATGCCGAACTGCGACCAGATCACCCGGCCGAAGGTGAACCCGGTGGTGCCGCCGACCATCTGCGGGGTCACGAAGTCGCCGAGCGCCAGCACGAAGGTGAACAGCGCGCCGGCGACGGTGCCGGGCAGCGACAAGGGCAGGACGACATGCCGGAAGGTGCGCCAGGGCGGGCCGCCGAGATCGGCGGAGGCGTGCAGCAGCGTCTTCGGGATGCGCTCCAGTGACAGGAAGATCGGCAGGATGGCGAACGGCAGGAAGATCACCGCCATGGTGATCAGGATGGCGGTCTGGTTGTACAGGAACACCATGCTGGGACGGTCGAGGATCCCGCTCCACAGCAGCAGCCCGTTCAGCAGCCCGTTGAGGCCGAGGATGCTGCGCATGACGTAGACCTTGATGATGTAGCTCATGAACAGCGGCAGCACGCTGAGCAGCAGCAGGAGGTAGCGCAGGCGCGGCCGCTGGCGCCAGATGAAGTAGGCGATGGGATAGCCGATGACGAGGCCGACCCCGGTGACCTCGAGGCACAGCAGCAGGGTCTGGCCGAAGACCTGCGGATAGATCGGGTTGGTCAGGAACTCGGCGTAGTTGCCCAGGCCGGGCTCGGCCACCAGCTGGCTGTTCTCGACCGAATAGAAGCTGTAGCGCAGGAACGAGGCGAGCGGCACCAGGACCAGCAGCGCCGGCACCGCGAACACCGCGAGGAACATGAGGATTCGGCGGCGCAGCCACATGGTCGGGCCTCCCGCGCTCAGCCGGCCGGCACGATCGCGACGTCGTCGCGCAGCCAGCCATAGCCGACCGCGCTGCCCGGCGTCAGCTCGGGCCGGCCGCGGTCGCTGGTATAGGTCGCCTTGATCAGCAGGTCGGGCGCCGTCTCCGGCCGCAGCAGCAGGCTGGTGACCGCGCCGACGAACACCACCTCCTCGACCGTCGCCCGGCCGGCATGATCGTAGCCGCCGCCGCCCTTGCCGGCCGGCCACACCGCGACGTTCTCCGGCCTGACCACCAGCTTGACCGCGAGCCCCGGCGCCACCGCGCCGCCGCCGGCCACCAGCACCCCGAGCGCGGTCTGCAATCGGGTGACGTTGTCGCGCCGCTCGCCGACCACCGCGTCGACCAGGTTGTTGTCGCCGAAGAACCCGGCGACGAAGGTCGAGACCGGTCGGTAGTAGATGTCCTTGGGACTGCCGACCTGCTCGACCCGGCCGGCGTTCATCACCACGATCCGGTCGGACATGGTGATCGCCTCCTCCTGGTCGTGGGTGACGAACAGGAAGGTGGTGCGGATGCGCCGCTGCAGATGCTTGAGGAAGAGCTGCATCTGCTTGCGCAGCTCGGCGTCGAGCGCGCCGAGCGGCTCGTCGAGCAGGATCAGCCGGGGCTCGCAGACGATGGCGCGGGCCAGCGCCACGCGCTGCTTCTGGCCGCCCGAGAGCTGGTCGGGATAGCGCCCGAGCAGCTCGCCCAGCCCGACCGTCTCCAGCGTCTCCGCCACCTTGCGGCGGATCTCGGCCCGGGGCCGGCCGCGCACCATCGGGCCGTAGCCGACATTTTCCGCCACCGTCATATGGGGAAACAGCGCGTAGTCCTGGAACACGGTGTTGAACGGCCGCTTGAAGGCCGGCAGGCGGGTCACGTCGGCGCCGCCGAACCGGATGCGCCCGCCGCTCGGCGGCGTGAAGCCGCCGATCAGGCGCAGCACCGTGGTCTTGCCGGAGCCGGACGGCCCGAGGATGGTCAGGAACTCGCCGTCCTCGACCGCGAGGGTGAGCGGATGGAGCACCGTGAGGGTCCCATAGGTCTTGCTGACCTCGACCAGTTCGAGCCGCATCCCGTGCCGCTCCCCCGCCACAGCCTCGGACGCCGGCGCCGGCATCGCCGCCGCGCTCACGCCGTTCTCATGCCACGGTGTAGCGCTTGACGACATCCCAGTCGACCTCGACGCCGAGACCGGGCCTGGTCGGCAGGGGTATCAGGCCATCGACCAGCTTCAGCTCCTCGTGCGCCAGCTCGCGCCGCAGGCGCTCGTGGCAGAGCTGGGGCGGCAGATACTCGATGAAGGCGCAGTGCGGCGTGACGAACGCCAGATGCGCGGTGGCCGAGATCGACACCCCGGTCTTCCAGCAATGCGGCACGATGGTCAGCCCGCGCTCCCGGGCCATGTCGCAGACGATCTTGGCCTCGCCGATGCCGCCGACCCGGCCGACATCGGGCTGCGCCACGTGGATCTTGCCGATATCCATCAGCTCCTTGAATTCGAAGCGGGTGGCGAGCCATTCGCCGGCGGCGATCTTCATCGGCGCGGCGGCCGCCAGCTTAGCGTATTCCTCGACGTTGTCGGACCACAGCGGCGTCTCGAGGAAATAGGGATCGAACTCGGCCCAGTCCTTGACCACCGACAGGCAGGTGGCGGCGTCTTCCCACAGGTACTGCACGTCGATCATCAGGGTGATGTCGGGCCCGATCGCCTGGCGCACCGCGGCCACCACCTCGGTATGGCGGTCGTAGCTCTCGCGCATGCCGCCATGGGCATAGGGGCCGTTCATGGTGACCTCGCTCTTGATCGCGCGGAAGCCGAGCTTCTTGGCGTCGAGCGCCGATTCCACCAGGGCGTCGCGGTATTCCTCGAAGCGATGGCCGGCCGGCTGCAGCGAGGCATATGGCACGATGTGGTCGCGCGGCGCCCCGCCGAGAATCTGGTAGACCGGCTTGCCGAGCGCCTTGCCGCAGAGATCCCAGAGCGCCATCTCGACCGCGCTCATGGCGTGCACCACCACGCCGCGCCTTCCGTCCATGGCGGTGCCGAGATACATCCGGGTCCACAGCTCGCCGATCTGGAACGGATCGGCGCCGATCAGCATGTCCTTGATGCACTGCCCCATGGTGTGGGTGCTGGGCGCCTCGATGGCGGCCTTGGCGATCCACGGCCGGGTGTCGCATTCCCCGACCCCGCTCACCCCCTGGTCGGTATGGATGACGACCAGCAGGCTGTCCTGTGCCGAGGACGTGAATCGCGGATCGGCGTCGGGCGCCAGCAGCACGTGGCACTCGACGGCGGTGATCCTGAGCTTGGGAAATGCGCCGTCATGGGTGATCGAAACGGTCGGCAGGGTACGCATGGGATTCCTGGCCTGGATGGATGGCGTTCAAGGGACAGCCGCCGGGCCCCGGCCGGGCGACGGCCGGGGTCCGGTGGCGCAGCGGATCGCGATGCGCGGGGGGGGGCTACTGGACCGGGGCCGCCTTGACCTCGTTCCAGATGTTGACGCGCTTCTGGAAGTCTTCCGGCGTCTGCAGGAAGACGAGCCGGTCGGCATAGGTCAGGCCGGCCTTCTGGTTTTCCGCCTCGTTGGTGGTGTTGCCATAGCCGAACTTCTGGCTCAGATACTCGCCGACCGCGCCGTCGAGACAGGCATCGATCCACGCATGGGCGAGCGCGACATCCTGGCAGCCGGTGCTGATCGTCCAGCAGTCGAGCCAGCCGATGGCGCCCTCCTTGGGAATGGTCAGCGCGGCGTCGACGCCCTTGTCCTTGAGGCCGCCGACCTGCGGCTCGCCCATCGAGAACATCAGCTTGACGCCGCTCGAGGCGAAGATGTCGACGCCCTCGTCGAACCCGGCGTAGTAGGTGAGCAGCAGCTTCTTCTGCTCGATCAGCTTCGCCTTGACCTGGTCGAACTGGGCATCGCTGAGATGGAAGGGATCCTCGAAGCCGAGCACGATCGCGGCGTTGGTGATGTTGTTGTTGGCGTCGTCGAGCGCGATGATCTGCTGGGCGTATTGCGGGTCCCACATCACCTCCCAGGACTCGGGCGGTCCGTCGGGAAAGGCCGCCTTGTCGTAGATCAGCGGCAGCGAGCCCCAGGCGAACGGCACGCCGAACTGCTTGCCGTCGCGCATGACCGGATCGACCTTGCGGAACGCCGGCTGCAGGTTGGCGGCATTGGGGATCGTCGCCATGTCGATCGGCTGGATCAGCCCCTGCTCCAGGTAGCGGTCGAACGAACTGGTGTCGAAGGCCACGATGTCGTAGTCGTTGCCCTTCGATCCCTGCATCTTGGCGAACATCTCGTCGACGCTGCCGACATAGGTGGCACTCACCTTGACGCCATGCGCCGCCTCGAACGGCTTCGCCCAGGCATCCTCGGCGTAGCCCTCCCAGGTGAGAATCCGCAATTCCCCGGCCGCGGCGCTGCGGCGGATCCCGGGGATGGCCACCGCCGCTGCGGTGACGCCGGCGAGCGCGCCGAAGCGGCGGCGCGTCAGCAATGTCTTCCTGTCCATGGTGCTCTCCCTTGCCAGTGCGGTCTTGTCGTTGTCGAACGGATGGCGGTCATCGCGCCCGGCGCGCCGGGCGGGCGGCCGCTTCGGGCGTCCCTGTCCGCGGCAGCGAGAAGGCGCCGCGCACATGCTCCTGCACCTCCGCCTCGAGCGCCGCGACGCTGCCGTCGAGCAGCAGGGCGCGCATGCGCAGATGCTGGTCGACGATCTTGCCGAGATCGGAATGCCGGTAGGTCTCCTTGAAGAAGATGATGAAGACGTGGCGCGCGATCGCTTCCCACAGGGTCGAGAGCAGCGGGCTCTCGGCGATGTCGCAGAGCGTGCGATGGAACGCGATGTCGGCGCGGTTGAGGGCGAGCCGGTCGCCGGCCGCGATCGCCGCGCGCATGCGCTCGATCGCCCGGTCGATGCCGGAGATCAGCGCCGGTTCGCGCCGCAGCCGCAGCACGGCGTGGCGCAGCACCAGACGCTCGAGCGCCACCCGGGCCTCGTAGAGCTGCGCCTGCCAGGCATCGTCGAAGGCGATGACATGCATGCCGCGGCGCGGCACCGAGCGCAGGATGCCCTGGCTCTGCAGAATCCGCAGCGCCTCGCGCACCGGCACGCGGCTCACCTTGAGCTCGGCCGCGAGCTCGGCCTCGATCAGGCGCTGCCCGGCGGCGATGCGACCGCGGGCGATCGCCTCGACGATCCGGTCGGCGACCTGGTCGACCAAGCTGGGGCTGGCCAGCGGGGCCAGGGTGCCGTCGTCGTCGATGACGGAGACCGCGTGGGTGAGCATCCGGTTCGGCCCGATTGCTGATGGAGGATCGTATCCTTGTATACAAGAAGACGGTGGTCAAGCGCCTGCGCCGACGGCAGCCGCGCGGGCTGGCGCCATAGAATCGGATCGATTGCCGGCGGCTAGCCCTGGGGCGGCGTGTATTTCGCCGACGCGGGGCCGGCCGCCGCCGTCATCGGCGGCGGCTCGATCTTCGACGGCTACGACAGGGTGATCGGCGCGCTCGCCGGCGCCGCCGCCATCGACCGGAGGCGCCCATGGCTGAAAATCCGGCAGGCCCGGCTCCGGTGGTCGAGCTGCGCGGGGTCAGCAAGGCCTTCGGGCCGGTGCAGGCGCTCGCCAACGTCGATCTGCGGCTCCATCCCGGCGAGATCCTCGGCCTGGTCGGTGACAGTTCGGCCGGGAAATCCACGCAGATGAAGGTGCTGACCGGCGCCTATCAGCACGATTCCGGCGAGATTCTGGTGGCCCGCCGCAGGACCCGCTTCCGCAGCCCGCGGGAGAGCCGCGAATCCGGCATCGAGATGATCTGCCGGGACTTCGCCCTGTGCGGGAACATGGACGTCGCGCAGAACATTTTCCTCGGCCGCCGGCCGCGGCGCGGACCGTTCGTCGACCGGCGCCGGATGTATGCCGACGCCGATGCCGTCCTGAAGCGGCTCAAGGTCGACGTCAACGCGGTCCACCAGAAGGTCGAGAGCCTGTCGGGCGGACGGCAGCAGTCGGTCGCCATCGCGCGGGCGATTTCGTTCGAGCCGCGGGTGGTGATCCTCGACGAGCCGACCGCCAACCTGTCGGTCATGGCCACCGAGCGCCGGCTCGAAACCATGCTCAAGCTGAAGCGCCACGGGGTGGCGTAGATCATCAGTCCGCACCGCCTGGCCGACATCTTCGCGGTCGGTGACCGGGTCATGGTGCTGAAGCGCGGCGAGCACGAGATCCTGGAGATGATCGTGTCGGGCACGCCGGAGACCGCCCGGACCGCGGAACAGGCGGCTGTCGGCTGATCGGCGGCCGGCGCCGCCTCCCGCGCCCGCCGGCAGGTCAAGCGGCCCCGTGCATCGGCCGGGCCGAGGATGTATCCTGCCGGCCGATTCGATCCCCCGGCCCGGACACACGCCGAATGCAGGCCATGGAACGCCACCTGGCGGCAATCCTGACGACCGACGTGGTCGGCTACAGCCGGCTCATGGGCATGGACGAGGAAGGCACGCATCTGGCCCTGAGGGTGCGCCGGATCGAGCTGTTCGATCCGGCGACCCTGCGTCACCGCGGCCGGGTCATCAAGCTGCTGGGCGACGGCGCCCTGATCGAGTTCACCAGCATCGTCGACGCCCTGTCCTGCGCCATCGAGATCCAGAAGCTCAACGAAGCCGAGAACACCACGCTGCCGGACGACCGGCGGATCCGCCTGCGCATGGGCATCAATGTCGGCGACGTCATGCTCGACGAGAACGACATCTACGGCACCGGGGTCAACATCGCGGCGCGGCTGCAGACCCTGGCGACGCCGGGTGGCATCTGCATTTCCGGCATCGCGGTCGAGCAGGTTCGCGGGCTGGTCGATGCCCAGTTCCACTATCTCGGCCGCCGCGAGCTCAAGAACATCGCCGAGCCGGTCGCGGTGTTCGAGGTCAAGTCCGGCGCCGACAATGTCGATGGCCAAGGCGGCCAAGGGCCGGAACGGCCGGGCCGCGGCCCGGGCCTGGGCTCGACCGCGAAGCTGCCGGCAGATCGGCCGTCGATCGCGGTGATGCCGTTCCAGAACATGGGCGATGGCGGATTGCAGCAATACTTCGCGGATGGAATCACCCGCGATCTCACCACCGAGCTGTCGCGCTTCCGCTCGCTGTTCGTGATCGCCGCCAACTCCTCGCTGCGCTTCCGCGACCAGACTCAGAGCCGCTCCGAGATCGGCCTGGCGCTGGGCGCGCGCTATCTGCTCGACGGCAGCGTCCAGCGCATCGGCAGCACGCTCAAGGTCAACGCCCAGCTCACCGATACCGGGCTGGGCGTGCAGATCTGGGGCGAACGCTACGCCAGCAGCGTCGAGGACCCGACCGCGGTGCAAGAGCGGCTGGCCCACGACATCGCCGCCAATCTCAACAGCCGGCTCGAATCCGCCGAGCTGTCGCTGAGCAAGCGCAAGGCGCCGACCAGCCTCCGGAGCTACGATCTGTTCCTGCAGGGTGCCGAATGGCACGAGCTGGGCGGTGCCGAAGGCTATGCCAAGGCCCGCGAGCTCTACGAGCGCGCCATCGTCGCCGATCCCGAGTTTGCCCGCCCCTATGCCAGCTTCGCCGAGCTGACCTACATGGAATCGGTGCTGGCGCGATGGGGCGTCGAGGACAAGGACGACTGCGCCGAGGCATGGGCGCTCACCCAGCGGGCGCTCTCGCTCGACAGCCAGGATTCGGGCAGCCATGCCATCGCCGCCTGGATCCACATGGTGCGCCGCCAGTTCGCCAAGGCCGATCGGCACTGGCGGCTGGCCGCCGAGCTCAACCCCAACGACGCCGACATCATGATGTGGCGGGCCACGGCGCTCGCCTTCCTGGGCGAGCCCGAACGGGGCGTCGCGGCGGCCGAGGAGGCGATGCGCCTCAACCCGCTGCATCCCGAATGGTATCTCTCGGACTATGCGGTCGCGCTGTTCTTCTGCCGGCGCTTCGAGGAGATGCTCGAGGTCTACGAGCTGATCCCCGAAATCTATCCGCACACCCCCGGCTGGCGCGCCGCCGCCTACGCCCATCTGGGCAAGCTGGCCGAGGCCCAGGACCGGGCCGCGGCGTTCGCCCGCAACATCGCCGATATCTGGGAGGGGCCGCCCGGCGCCGGACCGCGGGACTATGGCCAGTGGTTCGTGCGCTGCATCCCGCTGCGCCGGGACAAGGAACGCGACCTCATGGTCGAGGGGCTGCGGCTCGCCGGGCTGCACGGCTGAGCCGCTGGCCCGCTGGCGGCGGCGCTATTCCTCGGAATCGTCGTCGCCGTCGTGGTCGTCGATCTTGTCGTACTGTCCGTCGCTCGCATGCCGCTCCGGAAAGCAGGCTTGGCGCAAGTTGTCGAAGTAGTGCTCGCGGAGGGCGGTCCGCCAGGCTTCCACCGCCTTCTTGGTCGGCAGCGGCTTGGCCCGCTCTTCATGGTCGAGCTTCTTCATGAAGATCACCGGCATGCGGCCGCGACGCTCCTTGGTGATCGACCAGGTCGGATTGGCGCTGTCGCCGATGCCGATCGCGTTGGTGAAGGCATCGCGGGCCGCGATGGCCAGCTTCTTGGCCTCGGCTGCGTCGCCGCCGAACTCTTCCCGGAGGCGACGGATCGCGCCCCAGTTGGCGGCGACCAGCAGATTGGTGTCGCATTTCTCGGAATCGCTCAGGCCGGTCGCGTCGGGCGCCGCGATCCTGGCCAGGATCTTGTTGGATTCCACGTACCGGGCTTCCGGTTTGGATACCGGCTTCGGTTTGGCGCTGGCGAACGCGTAGCGCTCGCAGAAACCCTGCTGATGCAGCACGAAGGCCTTGACCCAGAGATGCCACGGCTCGCGCCGGGTCGTCGGAATCTTATCGAGCCAGTCCAACGCCTTGTCGGCGTGCCCGAGATAAGCGAGATGCTCGGCATAGTCCGCGTAGACATGGGCCATGTGGGCGGTGAAGGGCACCTCCGCCGCGACCATTAGCTTGATATTCTTAGTGGCCCGCTGGTAGCGCCGCTGGGCGCGCCGGAAGAGCCCGGCATAGCGCAGCGCGCGGGCCGCGCAGGCCTTGACCCACCAGCGGCCGTCCTCGAGCTCGGGCCCGCCGGTGGCGCGCGCCTCCCGGCGAATCTCGTCGAGAAATGCCAGCTTCTTCGCGCCGTCGTCGGTCGGCGGCTGGCTGATCCAGGTCTTGACCCGGTCCAGCAGGTCGGCGGCGGTCCATTCCAGGGCCGCGGCGCGGTGCTCGGCGATCGTCGCCCGGGCATCGGCGATGTGCCGCGGCGTGCCGGAGAGCAGCGAACCGACCGTGTGGTCGAGCTGCTTGCGCAGCGTCTTCGCCGCAACGTTCCTGCTCTTCTTCGTGGGAACGCCCTTGCTCTTCTTCGCCATCGCCCCTGCCCCCCTCGATCGGATGCCCAGCCGGTCGAGCGCAGCGCCCGGACCGAGCAGCCGCACGGTACCATGCACGCCACGGTGTCACAACCGCACGGGCCAGAATCGGCGCCATCGCGGGTCCTCTCAATCTACCGCGTCAAGCGGCGGCGCCTTGTAGTTGAGCGTGGCGCGGCAGGGCGGCGCGCTGTCGCCGGCAACGCCCTTGGCCGCCACCAGCGCGATGCTGGCGCCGTCGGGAAACGACCAGAACGCGGTGTCGGCGGACCCATCTGCCGACGATTGATCGGAGCCCAGCACCGGTTTCGCGTAGCGCCGCTCGATCTGGTCGGCGAGCCGCGCGAACAGCTCGCCGCAGCGCGCCGCGGCGTTGCCGTCCTCGGCGCGCCAGACGAAGACGATGCTGGTCAGGTGGCCATCGACGAAGACGAGCCGGCGGCGCGCCGGCGCACCGGCGACGACGACTTCCGATTCGATCGTCGCGGTCCCGTCGGCGCCTGGCGTCGGCATGCCCTCGCCAGCGGCGCCGGCGGCATCCGCGGCGGACATGCCGAAGCGAAAGTCGCCGAAGCCGGTGAGCTGGTCGTCGATTCCGGCGCGCGCCGCCGTCGAAGCGCCGCCCCCCGAGCCGATCAGCAACCAAACCAGCAGCCAGGTCCGCGCATGCCGTTGCACTCAGTCCCTCCTGGGCCGTGCGGCCGACGGCAACCGTCGGCCGGGCGCCGGTCGTGGAAGCTTAACCGTCTGCAGGGCAGGATAGCGCCGCTTGTTCGCCGCCGCCCGCGTCGGCATTATCCCAGCACGGTCGCCGGCCGCCACCGCCCGAGCCGGCGTCATCCGCCCCCTTCCTTCCCCCATCGAGAGCCCGATCGCGGATCATGATCATCCTGGTTACCGGCACGGCAGGCTTCATCGGCTACCACACCGCCGAGGCGCTGCTCCAGCGCGGCCATCGGGTGGTCGGCGTCGACATGGTTAACGACTATTACGACGTCCGGCTGAAGGAGGCCCGGCTCGACCGCCTGAAGGCGCGATCGGGGTTCACCGAGCACCGCATCGACATCGCCGACATGGTCGCGCTGGAGGCCGCCTTCACGCGCCACCGGCCGAGCCGGGTGGTCAATCTCGCGGCCCAGGCCGGGGTGCGCTACAGCGTCGAGAACCCGCGGGCCTATGTCGACAGCAATCTGGTCGGCTTCGCCAACATGCTGGAATGCTGCCGCCGGTTCGAGATCGAGCATCTGGTGTTCGCCTCGACCAGTTCGGTCTACGGCGCCAACGAACTGATGCCGTTCGCCGAGAGCCACGGGGTCGGCCATCCCTTGAGTCTCTATGCCGCGACCAAGCGCGCCAACGAGGTGATGGCCCATTCCTACAGCCATCTGTTCGCCCTGCCGACCACCGGCCTGCGGTTCTTCACGGTGTACGGGCCGTGGGGTCGGCCCGACATGGCGCTGTTCAGGTTCACCCGCGCGATCCTGGCCGGCGAGGCGATCGACGTCTACAACGCCGGCGACATGAAGCGCGACTTCACCTATGTCGACGACATCGTCGAGGGCGTGATCCGCGTCACCGACCGGATCCCGCAGCCGGACCCGGCCTGGAGCGCGGCCGGTCCCCACCCCGATCCCGGCTGCAGCGGGGTCGCGCCCTATCGCATCTACAACATCGGCAGCGGTCGGCCCGTGCAGCTCATGGACTACATCCACACGCTCGAAGCCTGCCTTGGGCGCACGGCGAGCCTCAACCGGCTGCCGATGCAGCCCGGCGACGTCGCGGCCACCTTTGCCGATACCTCGGCGCTCGAGCGCGACACCGGCTACGTGCCGGCCACTTCGATCGAGGTCGGGGTCGCCCGGTTCGTCGAGTGGTATCGCGGCTTCTACGGCACGTGACGCCGCGCCCGGCCATTGGCCGGGCCGGCGAATTCGGGTAGCAAGGGACGATGAAGATCCACCCCGTCATCCTCTCCGGCGGCTCCGGCACGCGGCTCTGGCCGCTGTCGCGCGCCGCCTATCCGAAGCAGCTCATGCCGCTGCTCTCGGCGGAGAGCTTGCTGCAGGAAACCGTGCGGCGGGTCGCCGCGCCCGAGCGATTCGCCGCGCCGATCCTGGTCTGCAACGACGAGCACCGCTTCCTGGTCGCCGAGCAGCTGCGCCAGATCGGCGTCGCGCCGAACCGGATCGTGCTGGAGCCGGTCGGCCGCAACACCGCGCCGGCCGCGGCGGTGGCGGCGCTGCTGCTGGCCGCCGACGAGCCCGAGGCGCTGATGCTGCTGCTGCCCTCGGACCACCATATCGGCGACCCCGACCGCTTCTCCGCCGCCCTCGAGATCGCCGCCGCCGCCGCCCGGGGTGGCGCGCTCGTCACCTTCGGCATGGCGGCCGACCGGCCCGAGACGGGCTATGGCTACATCCGGCGCGGCGCCCCCCTGCCCGGCATCGCCGGCTGCTTCCGGGTCGAGCGCTTCGTCGAGAAGCCGGACCCCGCGACCGCCCGGTCCTACGTCGCCGACGGCAGCTACGCCTGGAACAGCGGCATGTTCCTGTTCCCGGCGGCGCAGCTGCTGGCCGAGCTGGAGCGCCACGCGCCGGCGGTGCTGGCGGCGGCCCGCGCCGCGGTCGGCCAGACCCGGGCGGATCTCGACTTCGTGCGGCTCGACGCCGAGGCGTTCGCCGCGGCGCCGTCGATCTCGATCGACTATGCGGTGATGGAGAAGACCGCGCGCGCCGCGGTGGTGCCGGCCGAGATGGGCTGGACCGATGTCGGCTCGTGGGGAGCCTTGTGGGACATCGCGCCGCGCGACGGCGACGGCAACGCGCTGCTCGGCGACGTGATCGCCGTCGACAGCCGCAACAGCTATGTCCGCGCCGATGGTAGGCTGGTCGCGGTGATCGGGCTCGACGATTTGATCGTGGTCGACACCGCCGACGCCCTGCTGGTGATGCCGCGAGACCGGGCCCAGGACGTCAAGCAGGTGGTCGACCGGCTGAAATCCGCCGGGCGCGCCGAGCAGCAGCAGCACCGCAGGGTCTACCGGCCGTGGGGCTCGTATGAGGGCGTCGACGCCGGCGAACGCTTCCAGGTCAAGCGCCTGATCGTCAAGCCGGGCGGGCGGCTGTCGCTCCAGAAGCACGCCAGGCGGGCCGAGCACTGGGTGGTGGTGCGCGGCACCGCGACGGTGACCCGCGGCGACGAGGTGTTCGACCTGGCCGAGAACCAGTCGACCTACATCCCGCTCGGCACCGTGCACCGGCTGGAGAACCGCACGGCAGAGCCGGTGCACCTGATCGAAGTGCAGTCCGGCGGCTATCTCGGCGAGGATGACATCGTGCGGCTGGACGATCAGTATGGCAGGGCGTGAAGACGCCACGCCATTGGGGAAAATCTGGTGAAAGGGGCAGTAAGCGCAACAGCCGACGACGACGCGGTGTCGACCTTGCCGGCTTGGCTCCTCCGCGCTGCATTGTGGGGTCTAGTGGCATTGCTGCTGGCCCCGGTCGTGGCCCATGCATACGTTGGCTGGTTCAGCCAGTACATGGCCGATGACTACTCTTACGCGGTAAGGCTGAGGCAGTTCGGGTTCTTTGGATCACAGATCTGGTGGTATGAGAACTGGTCGGGACGGTTCCTCGCCACCTTCGCGATGAATCTGGGCATGCTGCTCGGGCCGCACGCTGCGGGACTGGTTCCGATCGTGGTCCTGCTCTGCTGGATTGCAGCGGGGATTCAGGCGGGGCGAGAGGTGGCGCTGTTGCTGGGATTCGCCGCTCCAGCTCCAATCGGTGCGCTCCTGGCGCTTCTAGTGATCGGCTTCGCGACGATGAGCGCCCCCTCGATCGGGCAGTCGTTCTATTGGATGACTGGGTCGGTTACCTTTGTCCTGCCGCTCGTTTTGTCGACGGCCTTCGTCGGTTTGGTTCTTCGCGCGACACGAATTCCCGCGGACGCGAGGCGCAGCAGGGCTCTGGCCGTTTGCGCATTCCTGCTGCCATTCCTTGCCGGCGGCTGTTCCGAAAGTTTTGTCGCCATGCAGAGCGGCATGCTCGCGACGTTCGCTTTGCTCGCCTGGATCTATGCAGGCACGAACCCGCGCCACATCCTGCGGCTGCTCGGGATTGGCCTGTCCGGATCCGTCACCGCCTTGGCGATTGTCGCCCTGGCACCGGGCAACGCCGTCCGAGAGGCCACGAGCCTGACCATGGGCATCGACACCAATCCGCCCGTGTCGGCGATGATGCAGGCGTTGCTGGCTGCGATAATTTCTTTCCTAAGCAACACCTTGAAGACGGCTCCCGTACCTGCATTCGCAATGACGATTACCGTCCCGCTGCTGCTGGCAGGCATCAGCAAGCCGATGCGGGCCGGGTCGATCTCGTCGAGTCCTTGGCTCGCCTGGACGCTGGCGGCCTCGCCATTTCTCGCTCTCGCCTCGATGCTGGCGCTGATGGCGCCGGCGGCATATGCGATGGCGGACGGGCCACCCGTCCGGACGCTGATCGCCGGCACCTTCGTGCTGGCGATCACCTTCGTCGTCTGGAGCTATGTCGCGGGCCGGGCGCTGGCCAAAGGGGGCGCTCTCCCGACCGCGGTGCGCGGAGTGTTGCGGGTCGGCGGCGCCACAGCGATCCTGCTTTGTGTCGCAGGTGGATCGCTCTGGAACACGGTGCATGTACTGGATACAGCACCCGAGTGGCAGGCGTTTTCGCAGGCGTGGGCCGTGGCCGACGAATCGCTGCGGCGACAGGCAGACAGCGGCGCCGCAACGCTGTCCGTCGACACAGTTTTGAACCCGGCACGCCTCAGCACGCTTCATCGTGATTCGAGCTGGTGGGTGAACACCGCCACTGCCGAGTACTACGGCGCAGGCGCAATTGTGGGCACAGCGGAATCCGACGAGTAGCCGACTCAAGCAGACCCTAATGAACGCCGTCCTGCTGCGCCGGCGCCGGGGAATGCTGTCTCACAAGATACAATGGCCGCTGCTTAGTCTCGTCGAAGATCCGGCCAAGATACTCGCCCAGCACGCCCAGGGCGATCAGCTGCACGCCCCCCAGAAACAAAACGGTGACCATGAGCGAGGGATAGCCCGCAACCGGGTCGCCATAGACGAGCGTTCTGTAGATGATGAATGCGCCGAAGATGAATGCCCCGCAGGCCACGACCAGACCCAGATAGCTGGCGAGCTTCAATGGAAATATCGTGAAGGAGGTTATGCCTTCGATGGCGAGGTTCCAGAGCTTCCAATAATTCCACTTGGTCGTGCCCGCAAAGCGGGGATCGCGCCGGTACGGCACGGCCTTTTGCGGGAATCCGATCCAGGTGAACAGTCCCTTCATGAAGCGGTGCTGCTCACGAAGCTGCTTCAAGGCGTCCACCGCCCGTCGACTCATCAATCGGAAGTCGCCGGTGTCCGGCGGAATCGGTGTCGGCCCGATCCGTTGCATCAGCTTGTAGAAGCACCTGGCGGTTGCCTGCTTGATCCAGGTCTCCCCCTCGCGTGCAAGACGTTGGGCAAAGACAACGTCGTATCCGTCGATATTCCAGCCGTCGATTAGGCTCGGTATCAATGACGGCGGATCTTGCAGGTCTGCGTCAATAATCACGACGGCGTCGCCGCGCGCGTGATCGAGCCCCGCGGTCAGGGCGATCTCCTTGCCGAAGTTCCGGCTCAGGTCGACGATGGCAACCTCGCCATGGCCCCGCTGTAGCTCACGCAGCGCCGCGAGCGTCCCATCCCGGCTGCCGTCGTTTACGTAGATCACCTCCCATTCGCAGTTGACCTGGTTCATGACTTCGTCGAGCCGCCGATGAAACTCAGGCAAGACCTCCTGTTCGTTGTAGGCTGGCACAACCACTGAGATTATTCGCGGTCCAAGGGATTTCGGGCTCATGCCTGTTCACCATTCCGACGCTGCGCGGCGCATCTGCACCTCAGCCGATAACCTTGGATATCCGGAACGCGGTCGGAGCATCAAGTCGCTTTGGAGCCCTCTTAGAGTCTTCACAACACAGCCGGGAAGACCAGTTGAAACGCTCCCCCTCGCATTGCTGGCCCTTGCGGCCTGGCGCCATGTTGGTGCCTCGCCATCGTTGATATGCTCGGCTAGCATCTGCATTGGGTAATTCGCGCCCCTGGGATCGGATCGGGTGAGGCAAGTGGACGTCAAGGAACAGGACATCCTGGGGGAGCAGATCGCGACTCACTGGTACTACGCCTCAAAGCGCGCGGCCATGCTGCAGTTTCTTGAAGGCTGTTCTTCTCGCGAGATACTAGATGTCGGTGCGGGTTCGGGCTACTTCTCAAAGGCACTCCTACAGGCCGGCATTTGCGAGAAGGCGATCTGTGTCGATACAGCCTATGTCACCGAGCGGACAGAGCTGCAAGACGGCAGACGGATCGAATTTGTCCGCGATGTCACAGATGTCACCCAGGGACTGATCCTGATGATGGATGTAATCGAACATGTCGATGACGATGTCGCCTTCATTCGAAGCTACACGGATCGTATGCCGCGCGGGGCCGCATTGCTGATTACTGTCCCTGCGTTTCAGTTCTTGTGGTCTGGGCATGACGTTTTTCTCGAACACAGGCGTCGCTATACGCTGAAGGCGCTCCATCGGACGATTGAACGCGCTGGCCTGGAAGTTGTTCGCAGCCGCTATTTCTTTTCCGCGCTCTTCCCGCTTGTCTGCGCGATCCGACTGTGGGGGCGGCTGCGGCTTTCCTCTGCCTCGTTCGTGCCGCGCAGTGATCTGCGAGTCCATTCAGGCTGGACCAACACCTTGCTCACCGGGCTTCACTTCCTGGAACAGCGAACGCTATTCCGCTGCAATCAGTTGGTGGGGCTGACGGTATTCTGCCTGGCGACAAAAAAATGACGACCTCCCTGACGATCAAGGCGCGCGTAGACGGATCGAGCACTGACGCGGCCATCATGAACGTCCAGGAATTCCCCACCCGGGCCATCGTTGGAGGCGCCCTTCTTTTCTGCATGACGACCATCGTGGCGCTTTCGTATGGGTTTCAATACCATGCAGATGCTGAGCAGCCTCTCGGCTATTTCCTGCCGTTCTCGCTGGCATTCTTTTCCTGCCTGCTCTTGATCCTGGCAACCTTCTCGGTTTCGTCTTTGGCCAGCGCAATGTCCAGCCCTGAATTGGCCCGCTCGCTGGGTCTGGGGTTCATGTCTGTCTCGCTGTCGCTCACCGTATATTTCTGGGCTCCTAACCTGCCAATCTCGGCGCCCATCGCTGTCGGCGCGTTGCTCGTTGGCAGCGCCGCGTCAGTCGGCTTCCGGCTAGTTCGTCCAGCAACGGCGGTCGTGCTGATCCTAGGTTTGCTGGTACAGAGCTTTCTCTCCCTGAGCGTTCCACTGGATGTCGGCGCCGCAAATATGCTGCCAATCATCGGCGCCGGATGCGAACTGGTGCTCCAAGCGGACAACCCCTATCTGGCGACCTTCCCCGGCATTGCGTCGGAGCCACTCATTTATCTTCCTGGTCTGGTTCTGCCCTACTGCATCCCCGTCGCAGCCGATGTCGACATGCGCTTGGTCAACGTCATTCTTGTGGCTGCAATCGTGGCATACTCCTGTTGGATTTTCCGTAGCTGGTCACGCCCAGAGCGGCTATCGCTCGGCCTATGGCCGCTGCTCCTGTCTTCGCCAACCGCTCAAATGATGATCCATGGCCACGTCTGGCCATACTGGCTGCTCGTGCTGATTTTCGTCCACGCTCTCGCAACGCGGAGGTTCCTGGTCGCCGCATTGCTTCTTGGCGTCATGCTTGCCACTCGCCAGATGTCCCTGTTTCTAGCGGCCCCTGCCGCCGCATTCATGTCGACCCGGCTTCGGCCGGTCGAGCTTGCCAGATACGCGGCCGTTACCATCGCCGCCTACCTAGTGATCATGGCGCCGGTCATACTGTCTACACCCGGTTGGATCGATCGGTTCTATCTCGGCCTGACCGACATCGGCCAGAAACTGCACCTCACCTACGGCAACCCGATGAACCAGGTGTCGTTGTCCGGCTTTCTCACGGCGGCCGGGTTCGCTGGTGCACTGCCGTTCCTGCAGGCTGCGATACTGCTGCTTGCGGTCGCCGTGTTCTGGATCTGGCGCACGAGGATTACCTTCGACCGGGCGGTGATGCTGCTGGGCGTCGGCTACATCCTGATCATCGGCCTCAACCCGTTTCTGCACCGCTATTTCTACTTTCCCGGGCTGATCCTGATCGCCCTCGCCATCGGGTTCACGCTCACCGGTCCGCTCGCGGTGGCGCGCGAAACGCGTAGAACCGGCTGAGCAGGTAGAAGCAGACGGTGTAGATCGGTGTCCCCGCCGCCTGGGCGAGATAGCCGTTCACGCCGGCGATGTGGATGAGGCCCATGACCGTCGCCAGATTCGCCAGGTAGGAAACCGCGAACACGGCGAGGAACCGTGCCGCCGCCGGCAGCCTGGGCCCGCGATACGCGAAGGTCCACGAAGAGTTGAGGAAGAAGCTCACCGTCAGCCCGATGGCATAGCCGACGATGTTGGCCGGCAGGTCGCCGAAGCCGGCAAAGTACTTGCAGCCATAGATGACGCCGAGCCCCACCAGGGTGTTGATCGCGCCGACAATCACGAAACGGATCGGTTGCCTGAACCGCGACCGCAGGTCCGCGAAGGACGAGTTCATGCGCAGGCCTGCTCCCTGGGTTGGCCGGGCTCGAGCCACCCGGCACCGGCCCGACGGCGGCCCGTGGCGGGACGCCCTGGACCCGGGCCGCCGCAGGTCGGGCCGGCCTCGGCCCCCGCGGTGGCGCCGACCGATGTAGCCCACCTCCGGCGGATGCGCCATGGCTTCCCGGCCCATGGCACTTCTGCATGCCCTGGTGAATGCCCCGGCGTTGCCGATGGCGGCCGGCGCGTCGTAACCACTTTTGAACCGCGGACCTGCTTGGATGGCCGTCGAGGCTCGCATCCGGACCAGGGTCCAGGCCAGGGTCGAGCCCCCGGCCGCGGCCGTCCCGCAGGCCCGGGCGGACCGGAATTGGGCCCCGGGAGCGCGCGCCGCCGGGGCGTTTCAAGCGGGTTACAATCGGCGCAAATCTGACGGTATGCTCGCGGAGCCCGAGGGGGGCGCGACCGCCGGCGGCACCGGGCCGGCCGCATGCAGCGAGGGAGGGTGAGTGCTCTATCCCGCACCATCGACGCGGATCGAGTTGCCGGAGGACCACACGCCACTGCTCATGGTGGTGGTCGACACCGAGGCCGAATTCGACTGGGACAAGCCGCTGTCGCGCCTTGCCACCAGCGTGCGCTCGGTGCGCCACCAGGTCCGCGTCCACGGCATCTTCGAGCGCTATCGGATCATCCCGACCTATGCGGTGGACTATGCCGTCGCCAGCCAGGAGGAGGGCTTCCAGCCGCTGCGCGAGCTGCTCGACGACGGCCGCTGCGTCATCGGCGCCCACCTGCAGCCGTGGGAGAACCCGCCGTTCGACGAGGACATCAGCGACCGCCGCAATTCCTACGCCGGCAACCTGCCGGCGGCACTCGAGCGGGAGAAGCTGCTGCGCCTCACCGAAGCCATCGAGGCGAGCTTCGATGTCCGGCCGCGGATCTATCGCGCCGGCCGCTTCGGCATCGGACCCGCGACCGCGGCGATGCTCACCGAGCTCGGCTATCTCGTCGATACCAGCGTGGTCCCGAACACCGATCTCAGCAGCGACGGCGGCCCCGATTTCAGCCGCTGCGGCATTCATCCGTTCTGGTGCGGAGCGCCCGGCGAGCTGCTCGAGATTCCGCTGACCGTGGGCTTCACAGGGCTGGCGCGCGACAGCGGCGCCTGGATGTACCCGCGGCTGATCGGCCCGACGGCGCTGCGCCTCCATCTGCCCGGCGTGCTGGCGCGGCTGCACCTGCTCGACCGGGTCCGCCTGTCGCCGGAAGGGATCGACACCGCCGAACTGATCCGGCTGACCCGCACCATGCTGCGGAGCGGCCACCGGCTGTTCAGCTTCACCTATCACAGCCCGTCGCTGCAGCCCGGCAACCTGCACTACGTGCAGAGCGAAGCCGACCTGCGCGTCTTCCTCGACCGGTTCGAGGCGTTCTTCGACTTCTTCTTCGGCGAGGCCGGCGGTCGCGCGGTCACCCCGATCGAGTTCCGCGAGCTGGTGCTGCGGCCGGAGCAACGCCCGGCCGGCGCGCGCGGCCGGGCCGCGCAGGGCGGCCTGGCATCGGCTGGGGCGCGGACGTGACCGTGCGGGCCCGATCCTGATGCGGCTCGCCTGGACCCTGTTCTCGGCGCTGGTCGCCGTGTCGGCGGTTGCGCTGTGCATGCTGAGCCCGCTCGATCCGCTGCGCTGGGCCGCCGAGGCCGCCTTCGGCACCGGCGGGCTCAGCCTGCCAGCGGCGGTGCCGGTGACGCGCCTCGCCGAGGCGATCCTGGCGGGACTGGCGATCGCCCAGCTGCTGATTCTCCTGCCGCTCTCGGCCGATGCCTGGGTCGATGGCGGACGCCGGCTGGCCGCGGCCCGCAAGGCGCTCGACGGCGACGCCACCGACCAGCCGCAGGATCCGTCGTCGATCGGCGCCGTCGCGGCCTGGCAGCCGCTGCTGGCGCTGTTCGCCGGCCAGGGCGGCGGACGCGACGCGCCGCAGCCGGTCCCGGGCCTGGCCGCCGCCGGCCTCAGCGCGGTGGTCGACGACCTGGTCGCCAACCAGTCGGGCGCCGGCGTGTTCCGCAGCTTCCCGGCGGTGGCGATAGGCCTCGGCCTGATCGCCCTGGCCGCGCAGCTCTTGCCGGTGCTGGCCATCGGCGCGACCGATGAGCCGGTGGCGCTCGGCGCCGCGGCGGCGCGCGGCATCTGGTCGCTCGCCGCGGCGACCGCGGTCGCGGTGGTGCTCGGCCTGATATCCCGGCTGGTGGCGGCCGCGCTGCGCCAGCGCGCCGAACGCCTCGGCGACGCGCTCGATCGCGCGGCCCGCCAGTGGCGCGCCGCGCAGCCCGACCGATCGGCCGAGCTGGTCGCCACGCCGCTGCCGCGCGCCGTCGAGCACCGCGGCGGCGGCGGCGACGAGGCGCTCATCGATAGCGTCGCCGCGCGGGTCTGGCAAAATCCGGGATCGCCCGGGCGCGAGGCGGCCGAGAGTGTCGAGCATGCGATCCGCGAGATCCACGCGTCGACGTTGAAGCCGATGCTGAGCGACATCTCGCGCCTGCTCGGGGTGCTCGGCGAACGCGCGAGCCATCTGGTCGCGACCGTCGACGATCGGCTGCGCCAGCAGACCGAGCAGACCCGCCAGATCCTGGTGGCGACCACCGAGATCGCCAGGGCGATCGCGGAGCGCGGCCAGCGTCCGGGCGGGGGCGCAGCCGATGGCGATCCGGCGCTCCAGGAATTGCGCCAGATCCTCGGCGACACCAAGGACGCGCAGGTCGTGGCGCTGCGCGGCGCCAGCCAGGATCTCGCCACCCAGCTCGACACCGTGCTGCGCGGCGCCATGCGCTCGATCGCCCGGCCGGTGTCGATGCAGACCGAAGCGCTGCGCAAGACCGTCGAACAGATCGGCGTGGCCGCCGAGGCGATGACACGGGTCGGCACCGCGTTCGAGCAGTCCTCGGCGACGATCGAGCGCAAGCTCGACCAGCTGATCGAGACGCAGGCCGGCGCGAGCGGCAACGGCGCCGCCGACGCCGCGGCCGGGCCCGAGCTGCGCGCCGCCGCCGCCGATGTCATCGCCTTCGCCCAGGCCGGGCGCGAGGCGCTGGAATCCATCGCCGGCCTGTCCGGCCAGATCAGGCGGGATGCCGCCGCGGCCGCCCAGCCGGCCGTCCCCGCCGACCACGCCGCGCCTGGCGATGCGGAGGGCGCGAGCTGGGCGCAGCGGATCGGCGCGCTGCAGCGCGCGGCGCGCGACCTGACCAGCAGCCTGCCGCCCCTGGCCGTCGAGAAGATCGACTAGCGGGCGCCGCTGCCGAAGCGGATCGGCCTGCCGACTGCACTGCACACGCGACCACGGGCGCGCCGGAGTCGAGTCTCCCGGGCGCGACGATGACGGCTGGAGATCGATGGGCGCATTCTTCCTCATGCATCGTGCCGCGGGCGGCGATCCCGAGCGGCTCTCGCAGCGCCTGGAGGCGAGCTTCCGGCGCCAGGGCTTCACCGCCGCCACGTCGATCGAGGGCAGCCACTGGCGCGCGGTCTGCTATGCGCCGCTGGCGGTGGCCGAAACGACCGCCTGCGTCGACGGCGCCGGCGACCGGGCGTTCTGTGCCGGCACCTTGTTCTATCGCGGGCTGTCGAAGTCGGCGGCGCTGGCCCGGCTGCTCGGCGACCACAAGAATCGCGCCATCGACGAGGCGATGCTCTGCGGCAGCTTCGCGGCGCTGCTGGTGGCGGGCGCGACGGCCACGGTGCTGACCGATCGGATCGGGACCTTCCATCTCTACGCCACGCCGGACCATCGCATCCTCTCGACGTCGTTCCTGGCGCTGGCCGAAAGCCTGCCCAAGCGGACGATCCACGAGAACGCGGTCTACGACTACGTGCTGCAGGGCTCCCCCAAGGGCGGCGAAACGGTGGTCGAGCAGATCGGGCTGTTTCCCGACGGCGCGCTCGGCCATTTCGACGGCGCGGTGCGACTCGCCGACCGACCGGACCCGGCGGTGCCGCCGCAGCGCTATCGCGGCCTCGACCATGCGGCCGGCCACTGCGTCGATCTGCTGCGCGAGCGCTTCCGCCATCTCGCGACGCAATGGCCGGCGATCGACACCGCGCTCTCGGGAGGCTACGACAGCAGGCTGCTGCTGGCACTCGCCTGGGATGCCAAGCTGCGCCCGCGAGTCCACGTCTACGGCCGCGACGGCGATGCCGACGTGCGCTGCGCCAAGGCGATCGCCGCGGCGGAAGGCTTTCCCCTCGACCATCTCGACAAGTCCAGTGTTCCCCTGCCGGAACCGGAGGACTATGCCGAGCTGGTGCGGGCGAACTACCTTGCCTTCGACGGCTACCCGACCGACGGCATCTTCGACAACGGCACCGACCTGGCGACCCGGCGGCGGCGGGTGGCCGGCGGCGCGCTGATGCTCAATGGCGGCGGCGGCGAGATCTTCCGCAATTTCTTCTACCTGCCGGACCGGGCGCTGAGCGCGCTGGAGATCGTGTGGACCTTTTACTGTCAGTTCGACGCGCGCGTCTGCAGCGATCGGTTCGACGAGCGGCGCTACCTGGACGGGCTGGCGGCGAAGATCGCGGCACGCGTCGGCGGGCGCCGGGAGCGGCTGTCGCGACGCGAGGTGGAGGCGATCTATCCGCTGTTCCGCTGCACCTACTGGGCCGGCCGCAACAACAGCGTCAACAACCGGCTGGGCCATGCCTGGACCCCCTACCTGGACATGCCCCTGATCCACGCCGCCCTCGACATCCCGCTGGCCTACAAGAATCTCGGCCGGCTCGAGGGCCGCATGATCGAGATGCTGTCACCCCGCCTCGCCGCCTACCCTTCGGCGTATGGCCACAGCTTCGACCACCCGCCTTCGGTCCGCGAGCGGCTCCTGGGGCTGATCGGGCGCTGGCGGCCGCCCCTGGTCAGGCGCCACACCTATCGCCTGCGGCGCCGCCGCCAGCCGCCCTGGACCGGCGCCCTCGAGCGCCGGCGCCTCGGCCATGCGATGGCGCCGGATTTCCCGTTCATGAGCGGGTTCTTCCACCTGGCGCGGATCGACGACCGATCCCAACTCGCCCGCATCTGCACGCTTGAGTACATGTTCCAGCAGCTCGACCCGGCGGCCGGCTGACCGGCCGGCCGCGCGGCGATTGCGCCGGGACCGCCGAAGGCGTTCACTGGGTGCCGTCCGGATCCGGCGCCGGGAGCACCGGGCCGACCGGCATAGTCGGATGCGGAGGCGGCGATGAGCGAGCGGCGGCAACGGCCAAGCGGGCGGCGGCGGCTGCAGATCCTGCTGGCCGTCCCGGCCACCGCCGGGACCGCGGCGGCGATGGCGCTTGTGCTGTTCTTCTATGGTCTGCCATATAACCCTGTTTGGTGGATGGTCATGGCCGCAATTCTGGCCGGCGCTGCAATCGTCCCGATTTTCTGCGCCCGCGCCGTGGAGTGGGTGATGGACGGCTATCGCGAGGACCGGCAGGGCTGACAACCGCCCGGCGGCTCCGGTGGCCGGGCTTCTCGTCGCCGCAGCGGCGGCCGGCGGACCGTGATAGGATGTCGCCCGTTTGGATCGTTTTCGAGGAGCGGAAAGATGCGCCGGCACGCGGAAGCATGGCTGATCGGTACGCTGATCCTCCTGTGGGGGAATCTGCCGGCCAGCGCCGCCATGGCACTCAACACGCAGACCGGGAAATGGGAGCTGGTGGCGCCCGGCTCGGTGCTGCAGTTCAACGAGCAGGGGCAGACCTGGGAATTCGCGCCGCCCGGTTCGAAGCCGGTCCTGAACCCGATGACCAACAAATGGGAGCTGGCACCGTCCAATGCGGTGCCGACCTTCAATCCCGACACCAACAGCTGGACGATGCAGCCGCCAGGCGCGCAGCGCGAGTTCAATCCCTATAGCCAGAAGAGCGAGTTCCCGAACTGACCCGAGCTGGCGAGGCCTGAGGTGCCGGTGAGCCGCGGTCCGCGACCAGCAGAGTTCCGCCCCTGCCGATCGGCAGGGCCACGCGGTGCTTGGCGCCTCCGGACGGCCGACAGGACCAGGTGAGCGTGTCGGCCGTGGCGCCCGAAAGCGGGACCGCACTGGACCCGCTGGATGGTCTGCGCGTCCTCCATGTGCTCGATCATTCGATCCCCCTGCAAAGCGGCTACTCGTTCCGCACCCTCGGCATTCTGCGCGAGCAGGGCCGGCGCGGCTGGCAGACCTTTCATCTCACCACGCCGCGCCACATCGCTCCCGGCCCGGACCCGGAAATCGTCGACGGCCTGACCTTCCATCGAGCCGGGCGCTGCCCGCCACGCCTCGCCAGGCTGCCGGTGCTGCGCGAGCTGGCCGAGATGCGCCTGACGACGCGCCGCCTGTATGATCTGGCGGCGCGTGTGAAGCCGCACATCCTGCATGCCCATTCGCCGGTCCTGACCGCGCTGCCGGCGCTGCGCGCCGGGCGCCGGCTCGGGTTGCCGGTGGTGTACGAAGTGCGGGCGTTCTGGGAGGACGCGGCGGTGAGCGCCGGCAATGGCGCCGAAGGCGGCCCGCGCTATCGCCTCGCCCGCGCGCTCGAGAGCCATGCCCTGCGCCGGGTGGACGCGATCACCACGATCTGCCGCGGGCTGGAGGGCGACATGGTCGCCCGCGGCATCGCGCCGGACAAGATCACCGTGATCCCCAACGCCATCGATCCCGCGGCGTTCGACGGCGAGCTGCCGCGGGACCGCGAACTCGCAGCCCGCTACGGCCTCGACGGCGGCATCGTGATCGGCTTCATCGGCTCGTTCTACGCCTATGAGGGACTCGATCTGCTGATCGCGGCCATGCCGTCCCTGCGCCAGCGCCATCCCGAGGCGCGCCTGCTGCTGGTCGGCGGCGGCCCCGAGGATCAGCGGCTGCGCGCTCTGGTCCGGGATCGCGGCCTGGAAGCGGTGGTGCGGTTCACCGGCCGGGTGCCGCATGACCAGGTCGGCCGCCATTACTCCCTGGTCGACGTGTTCGCCTATCCGCGCCGCAGGATGCGGCTCACCGACCTCGTCACACCGCTCAAACCATTGGAATCAATGGCCATGCGTCGGATCGTCGTGGCCTCGGACGTGGGTGGCCATCGCGAGCTCATCGGCCCGGGAACCGGCTATCTGTTCCCTGCGGACGACCGCGAGGCCCTGGTCGAGGTGCTGTCGCGCGCGATCGACGCGCGCGCCAGCTGGCCGGAGATGATCGCGCGGGCCGAGCGCTACGCCCGGTCCGAGCGCACCTGGCCGAACGCGGTGGCCCGCTACGAGCCGGTGTACCGGCGCCTGCTGTCGGCCGCCGGCGGCCGGTCCGCCGGGGGCGGCTGATGCTGAATTGGGCCCTGCTGCCGCCAGGCAACCTGCTCCTGCTGCTGGTGCTGGCGGCGGTGCTGCGGCGATCGCGGCCGCGCCTGGCCCGCGCGCTGGTGATCGTCAGCGCGATCCTGCTCTATGTCGCCAGCATGCCGATCGCCGCCAACGCGCTGCTCGGCGCGCTCGACCGCAATCCGTCGCCCTCGGCCGCCGAGATCGCGGCGTTCCAGGGCCAAGCCATCGTCGTGCTCGCCGCCGGACGCAACGGCAGCGCGCCGGAATACGGCGGCACCACGGTCGGCTCGCTGACCCTGGAGCGGATTCGCTATGCCGCGCATCTCGAGCGCCAGCTTTCGCTGCCCCTGCTGGTCGCCGGCGGCGACCCCGAGAAGGGCGTGTCGCTGGCCGAGCTGATGCGCACCGCCCTGGAGGAGGACTACGGCGTGCCGGTGGCCGGCATGGAGACGGTCTCGGAGAACACCGCCGAGAATGCCGAGTTTCTCGCCCCGGTGCTGCACCGCATGGGAATCCAGCGGATCCTGCTGGTCACCCATTCCTGGCACATGCCGCGCGCCCGCCGGGCCTTCGAGCGCCTCGGCTTCATCGTCCTGCCCGCCCCCACCGGCTTCGTCGGCGACGGCGAACTGCCGGCCATCGGCGATCTCCTGCCGAGTGCGGGAGCCCTGAGCGCGACCAGCTATGCCCTGCACGAGATCATTGGATACGCCTGGTACGAGCTGCGCTATCCGTAGCGTCGCCGACACCATCGAGCTCAAATCTTCCGACCTCGTCCGACGTGCCCGGATCGATCCGGAAGCTCGACGCGCCCAGCACGTAGCGCCGGCCCTGCTCGAGGCTGCGAAACGGCAGCAATACCGCGCGGAACAGCAGGCGCCGGCGTTCGTTCAGCCCGCAACGGCCGCTGAGGTGCTGCGGCGCGCCGGACTCGATGGCCGCGCGCAGCGGCGCCAGGATCTCGTGGACGAAGCCGATGGCGGGTGCGCCGCCGCCGGCGGCCGGGATCGAGTCGCGGTCGATCGCCGCCAGGGTCGCGCCGACATGCTCGAGAATCACGTCGTCGACCGCGCCACAGGAGGCCAGCAGGCACTGGTCCCAGCCGATCGGGTTGCGGGTCGGATCGAAGTCGACGAAGGCAGGCATCGGCTGGTCGCGGCAGATCGACTTCCAGTAATGGACCAGCCGCACCGTCGCGCGGCGCTCGCGGCCGGCGTCGTCTGAGTCTGAACTCGCCACGGGCCTGCCCCCGTCCACGCCACACCGCCCCATTCTGCCGCAACTTGGCGGGCAGCGTTAGCGGCCCGATGCGACCGTCGGCGTGACTGGCGGACTGCCCGCGGCGCAGGTGTTCAGGCGCGGCCGAGCCACCGGCGCAGCGCCGCGGTCACGCTGCCGCGCTCGTCACGGTCGAAGGCGGCGAACAGCAGCACAACCGCGAAGACCGGCCAGAGCACGGCCGCCAGTGCGATGGCGAGCCACGGCGAAGCGGTTCCGAGCTGGAGCAGCAACAGGCAGGCGGGCAGCTGCAGCAGGAGCGCCGGGACCGCGGCGCGGGCGACGCCGCGCAGATAGGTCGGCAGCGGCAGCTCGATCTGCCGGCAGACGAAGCCGGGCTGCACCAGGCTGCGCAACAGGACCAGCGGGATCGTGGTGCCCAGGGCGACGCCGGCGAGACCGAGCGGCCCGACCAGGGCCAGGCTCAGCCCGAGATTGGCCGCCGCCTCGACCAGGCCGAGCCGGGCCAGGAAGCCCTGGCGGCCCAGCGCATAGAGCAGATTCACGGATGGCGTCTGCGCCAGCTCGAAGACGACGCCGCCGACCAGCAGCGCCAGCGGCAGCATGGCGGCACGGTACGCGTCGCCGACCCACAATCCGATCAGCGGGCCGCCGACCGCCAGCAGCCCGCCGCCGGCCAGCATGCTCAGCGCCACCGCGACCCTGGTGCCGAACAGCAGGCTGCGGCGCAGTCCCGCGGTGTCGCCGGCGCCGTGTTGCGCGGTGAAGACCGGCATCAGGTAACCGACGCCGCCGACCACCCCCTGGATGTAGTAGTGCACCAGGCGGACGGCGATGTTGTAGAGCGTCACCGCCGAGACGCTGAGCATCGCGCCGACCACCAGCGTATCGACGTAGAACCGGATCTTGTCGGCGACCTCGCTCAGGAAGCTCGGCACGCCATAGCGCAGGAACTCGCGCAGGTTGGCCATGCTGAACTGCCGGACCGAGAGCGCGAGCTCGGGAAACAGCCGGATGCCGATCCAGATCTTCGCCGCCCGCTCCAGCGTGTTGGTCGCCAGGGTGATCGTGGCGAGCGCCACCAATGTGTATCCGGCCGACACGAAATAGACGATCAGCGCGGTGCGCAACAGGATCTTGCCGATCTGCACCCAGGCGGCGAGATCGTAGCGCAGGCGCGCCACCACGATTCCGTTGAGCGTGCCGCCGGGAAAGAACAGGGCCACGTCGACCGCGCAGATCAGCAACGCGATGCGCACGGTCCGCTGCGCCTCGGCGTCGTCGATGACCAGCGGCACCAGCAGGGCGGTCAACGCGATGAGGACGAAGGCGCAGAGTCCGACCACGCCGAAGACGATCGCGCTGGTGCTCAGCACCGAGTTGACCGCGTCCCAGTCGCGGCGCGCGAAATGCAGCGCGACATAGCGCTCGGCGGCGCTGAACAGGCCGATGTCGAGAACGGTGAAATAGCCGAGCACCGAGCCGATCAGCACCCAGGCGCCGTACCAGTGGTCGCCCAGGCGGGCGATCAGGAACGGCAGCAGGAACAGCGACGCCACGATGTTGACCGCGATGGCCAGCGTGCCGACGAGCGAGCTGCCGATCAATCGCTGCGCCGCTGGCGACTCGGTCATCGACGCGCCCGCGAATCAGTGCGGAAACCGGCGCGCACGGCCGGCCGGGGCACCACCGCCGCGCGCCGCCTCGCCGATGCGGGATACCGCAATGCCGGCCCCGGCCGCGCTCAGTCGGAGCCGACGGGCTCGGGCGAGCCGGGCTCCTCGTCCTCGGTGTCGCGTTCGGGCTGCATGTCGTGCTGCTTCAGCAGGTCGTAGAGCTTGGGCCGGCTCACGCCGAGCATGCGGGCGGCAAGCGACATGTTGCCGGCCGCCGTCGCGATGGCGCGGCGGATCGCGGCCTGCTCCGCCTGGTCGCGCACCACCTTGAGGGTCGGTACCGCCGATTCCTCGGTTGCCGCTTGCAGGTCGAGATCGGCGGCCGTGACCTGCGGCCCGTCGGCCAGGATCACGCCACGCTGGATGCGGTTCTCCAGCTCGCGGACATTGCCGGGCCAGGCATACGCCGAGATCGCATGGATCGCGTCGACCGACAGGCTGCGCGGCATCGACTTGTTCAGCTGGCGGAGCTGCTGCTTGAGAAAGCCGTGGGCCAGCAACACGGCATCGTCGTCGCGCGAACGCAGCGGCGGAATGTCGATCACCAGCTGGCTGATGCGATAGAACAGATCCTCGCGGAACACGCCGCTGCTGGTCTGTTCGCGCAGGTCCTGGTTGGTCGCCGACACCACCCGCACATCGACCGCGATCGACTTGCGGCCGCCGACCCGCTCGACCACCCGCTCCTGCAGGAACCGCAGCAGCTTGACCTGAAGCTGGCGCGGCAGTTCGCCGATCTCGTCGAGGAACAGCGTGCCGCCATGGGCCATCTCGAAGCGCCCGGGCGTCAGCTTGACCGCCCCGGTGAAGGCGCCCTTTTCGAAGCCGAACAGCTCGCTCTCGAGCAGGTTCTCGGGGATCGCGCCGCAATTGATCGCGATGAACGGACCCTCGGCGCGCGGACTGGTGCTGTGCAGGGCCCGTGCCAGCAGTTCCTTGCCGGTACCGCTCTCGCCCATCAGCAGCACGGTCGCCTCGGTCGGCGCCGCCTTCTCGATCATGCGGCAGACCGCCAGCATGTTCGGCGACGACGTCAGCACGCCCGGAAGCGGCGACATCCGGCGCCGATCCTGAAGCTCGCGATTCTCGCTCTCGAGCTCGTGCAATCGGAAGGCGCGTTCCACCACCAGCCGCAGCAGATCGCCGTCGATCGGCTTCGAGCAGAAATCGTAGGCGCCCATGCCGATGGCGCGCACCGCGTTCTCGCGCTCGTCGTTGCCGGTCACCACGATGACCTTGGTGGTGGGCTGCGCCGCAAGGATCGCCTCGAGCGTCGCCAGACCCTCGGTCGGGCCGTCGGGATGCGGCGGCAGGCCCAGATCGAGGGTCGCCACCGGCGGCGCCTCGCGCTTCAGCAGATCGAGGGCCTCCGCCCGATTGCCGGCGATCACCACCCGATGGCCGTCGAGCGCCCAGCGGAGCTGTTTCTGCAACCCCGGGTCGTCCTCGACGACCATAAGAACGCGCTCACGCTCGCTCATGCCTGACGTCCACCTTGGACTGGATTGTACCGGGGTCCGCCGCCGGCAGAACCAACCGCATCACCGTGCCGCATCCGGGGTCGCTCTCGACCTCCAGGCGACCACCGGCCTGCACGGCGAACTCCCGGCTTTCGAAGGCCCCGATACCATAGCCCTCCCCCTTCGTCGTCCGGAAGGGAGAAAACAGCTGGTCCCGGACGAAAGCCGGGTCCATGCCCAGGCCGTTATCCTTAATTTCGACAATGACTTGCAGCTCGAGCCGCATGACCGACACGGTGACCGGCTGGTCCGGGGCGGCGTCGACGGCGTTCTCCAGCAGATTGCGCAATATCGCGGCAAATCGCTCGGGCTCGACCTTGACCCACGGCGCCGTTCCGGCCGGTTCGAGCGCGACCGCGACCCGCGACAATTTCGGCGTGCGCAGCAGCTCCTGCAGCACCGCCGCAACGTCGACCGGCCGGGCGTCGCCGGCACCGGCGGCGTTCGCCGACCCCGCCGGGTCGGGACGGAGCTGCATCAGGAGCTGCCGCATCTTGCCGGCCGAGCTTTCGACGGTCGCCACCATGTCGTCGACGAATTCGGGGTTCCCGCGATGGCGCTGCGCGTTGGCCGCCAGCAGCGAAAGCTGGCTGAGCAGGTTCTTCAGGTCGTGCACCAGAAACGTGGTCCGTCGATTGAACGTCTCGAATTCCTTGGCCTGCAGCAACTCGGACAGCGCCACCGACTCGGCGAGATAGCTCGCTGCCTGGCGGCCGGCGGTCAGCAGCAGGCTGCGATCCTCCTGGTCGAGTTGGCGCGGCGCCCGCGCCTCGCCCAGCACCATGAAACCGGCGAGCCGATTACGGTGCAGGAGCGGCAGCACCAGCCAGGCACGGCGCAGCGCGCGCAACCACTCGGGCACCGGCGCCTCGCCCGGCGCCGTGAGATCGAGCACCGCCTCGCTGCGGTGGAGCCACTGCGCGAACTCGCCGTCGACGGATTCGCTCGCCGCGATCGGCGTGCGATTCCATTGCGCTGCCGGCTCGAACGTCCCTGAACGGCACAGCCAGAGCAGCCCGTCCGGCGAATCGAGGATATCGGCGACCGCGCGAATGACGCGCAGCTCCAGCAAGACATCGCCGTCGTCGACCGCGAGCGTCCGGATGAAGCGCAGCCATTCCTCGCGGTAGTCGTACTTGTAGTTGTAGAAGTGGCGATTGATGAGGCCCCGGGCGAGGGCCCGGAAGCGGCCCGACAGGAGGATGATCGCCAGCAGCGCGACGGCGCCGAACAGGAACGAGAACCCGAGCACGCCGCCCCAGGTGCCGCCGGCGGCACGGACATAGAAGCCGGCCACCGACATCACCAGCAGATAGGCGCCGCAGAACAGCAGTGTCGCCGAGTAGAACGCGATCCGGCGCGAGACGTGGATGCGCAGGCCCCACGACTTGCCGCGCGCCGCCGAGACCGCGATCAGCGGCACCATCAGCAGGTTCACCACGCCGCGCGCCGCATCGAGGTCGGGATCGCGAAACCGCAGCAGCGCCGCGCTGGAATACAGGAACAGGTCGTAGGCGAACACGCCGCCCAGGGCCAGCACCAGGAACTTGATCGACCAGCGATGATCCCGCGGCGCGTTGCGATAGAGATTCTCGACCAGCATGAGGCCGACGATCGCGGTCAGCAGGCGCACGAAGAACGGCAGGTTGGACGCGGCGATCGGCGCGATCGCCGGGCTGATCGGCGGACCCGCCAGGTCGAGCGCGACCGCGACCGCGACGCCGCCGGCCAGCAGCAGGGCCGCCAGGGCGTCGCCGCGAGCGCCGCCGCCGCGCCATTGCCTGAGCATCGCCAGGAGGAAGGCGAACCAGCCGGCGTCGCGCAGCAGCTCGGCCGCCATCGCGACGCGCTCGCCGCTGCCGGACAGCTGATAGGCGCTGGCGCTCGCCACCGCCCAAGCGGTGGTGAGCGCGCAGGCCAGCATCAACAGACCGCCCACCCGCTCGCCGCGCCAGCGCCACGCCAGCATGGCGGTGAGCAGCAGGTAGCCCGCCGCACAGGCCCAGTAGCTCGAGGCTTCGGCGGTCACGGCGACCTCTTGCCCCGCACCGGCCGCGCGCTATCCGGCGCGCCGCATGCCACTGTCCGGCCTCCGCCGGTCACTGCGGCAGCGTGTCGAGAAGCTGGCGGACGAAGCGCACGGGTATGGCATAGGTGATGCCGCTCGGCTCGCTCAGCACGTGCTCCTTCGTGCTCTTGATGTAGGCGCTGCTGACCACCCCCAGCACCTTGCCCGTCGCCTGGTCATAGACCGGGCTCCCGCTGTTGCCGGGAAACGCGATGGCGTCGAGCTGGTAGATCATGCCCTTGCGTTTGATGCTCTGGATCATGTCGGGGGTGAGCTGGCCGATGGTGAGGGCCGGCGTGACGTTCGGCGTCAGCGCCGAAACGATGCCGGCATGGGTCACCGGATGCAGGCCCAGCACCGGACCGATGGGAAAGCCGGTGAAGGCGATCGGCCAGCCTTCGGCCACGCCGGCGTCGTCGCCGAGATCGAGCGCCGGCATCGGCGCGCCGTCGAACTCCAGGATCGCGACGTCGAACACGTCGTCGCGCGCCAGCACCCTGACCGACCGCACCCGCGCCGTCGACTCATCGGCGGTGAAGATGCCGAAGACCTCGCGATTCTCCTCGTCGAGGCGATCGGGGATGACATGGGCATTGGTCACCACCAGCCGGCCGTTGCCGATCACGAAGCCGGTGCCGCGGAACGCGGCGGGCGGCCGCCGCGTGTCCTGGTAGGTGCCGACGGCGACGATGCTCGGCTTGACCTGCTGGATCACCTCCGTGAGCGGCGCGGCGCGCGGAACCGCCGGCGACAACAGGAGAAGGCCGAGTGCCAGCGATGCTGCGGCGGCCATGTGCGATCGCCGGGTATGCTGGCTCCGGCCGTTCGATGTGTTGGACATCAGGCTGCTTCTCCCAACGGCGCAAGCGCCCATGCCGACCAGTTCAGGATCCGCCCGCCCGCTCGAGCACGGTCTCGAGCGCAGGCAGGCTAGCAAGAAAGCCTTGCAGTGTCTCCAGCGCCACCGCCGCGGACTCCTGTCCGTCGGTCGCGACGGCGATGGCCGCGGCCTGCGGCTGACCGCTGACGATTCCCCAGAGCTGATACAGCTTGGCGTCGATCGCGCTGCCGACCATGTGGCCGCCGACCCAGTACCATTGCAGAACCAAACGCTGTCGGCCGCCGGATCCGACGAAGCGGGTCTCGATGGCATCGACCTCCCGGCCATCGAGCACGATGCGGACCGGCCGGTCGGCCGCACGCCTCCAGTCCGGCTCGGAGGCGACCCGGTTGTTCGGATTGACGATCTCGGCGCCCTGGGTCTGCTGCGCATAGAAGGCGATGAACAGATCGACGCTGCGCGTGCCGTCGCTGTAGCGCGCCACGGCCTCGGCGGTGGTGCCCGGAAAGGACGGTGCCCAATCCGCGCCGTCGCCGGCCGCCACGGTCCAAGGCGCCGCGACCGGCGGCGGATCGAGGCGCAGTGCCTGGACCTCGGAGGACGCCCCCGGCTCGAGAATGGCGGCGAGCGCCGGCGCGGCGGCGACCAGGATGGCCGCGGCGCCCCCGGTCGCCGTCACCCGCGCCGGCTTGGATGCCATGCCAATCGGCGGCAGCGGCGCGGCCGGCCGTTCGCCGCGCCGCCGCAACGCCATGCCGACGCCGAGCAGCGCCAGGGTGACGATGCTGAGGAACACCCAGCCGTAGATGACGTGATCCGCTTCGACCGCCACCTGGTTGTCGGTGTAGTAGGCCAGCAGCACGATGCCGAGCGCGCGGAACCCGTTGGCAATCACCGGAATCGCGAAGACCAGCACCATGAACACCGCCCGGCGCCACCAGTCGCGATACGCGATGCCGACGAACAGCACGCCGAGCGCGAAGGTCGCGACCAGGAAGCGCAGGCCGGCGCAGGCTTCGGCCACCTGGAACATGCCGTTCGGAATCTGGATGAAGACGCCGTCCGAGAAGACCGGGATATCCATCAGGCGCAACGACTTGACCACGAAGGCGGCGGTGAAGTCCTGCAGCGGCGGCACCAGGAACTCGCCGAACGGCACCATCAGCAGGAGATAGCCGAGCGGGAACATGAGCGTCACGAACATCCGCCACCCGACCACGGCGAGCACCGCCGACTGCAGGACGAACAGCGCCGCGAATTCCTGCACCACCAGCACGCCGGCGAACCGCCCGACCAGCCACAACAGCGCGCTGCCGAGCACCGCGACAAGCGCCCAGGGTGCCCCCACCGGGCATTGGCGTGCCAGGATGTGGCGACGCTCCCACAACAGGAAGAGCGCGATCGGCACGATCAGGAAGCCGTGGCCGAAGGTCTCGGACCGGGACCAGATCTCGACCATGCTCCAGAGCGCCTCGCGGAACGCCAGCAGCCACAGCAGCAGGATCGGCCCGAGCAGCCACAGGCTGCGGCGCCTGGCGGCTGCCATCGCTGCCGGAACCTGCCCGCCGGCATCAGGCGCAATCGACTGCCACTCGTTCATCGCCCGGCCACCATCTTGGAATCCCGCGGAACGCTGCGTTCCGGCGCCGGCCCCATGACGTCGTCGAGGCGCCCGAGATTCGATCCCCAGTCGTAGTCCGCCAGCACCCGCGCCCGCGCGCGCCGGCCCATCTCCTCCGCCTCGTCCCGGCCCCGGAGCAGCATGCAGACCGCATCGGCAAAGCCGGCTTCGTCGCCCGCCTCGATCAGCTCGTGGCCGATCACGGCACCATCCACGCCCTGGGCGGCGGCCGGGGTGGTGACCACCGGGCGCGCCATCGCCATCGCCTCCAGCACCTTGTTCTGTACGCCGCGGGCAATGCGCAGTGGCACCGCGACCACGGCGGCATGGCGCAGATAGGGCCTGACATCCGGCACCCGGCCGGTGACATGCACGCCCGGCCGTTCCGCGAGCGCGCGCACTGCCGGAGCCGGCGACGCGCCGACGATCCAGAACTCGGCCGCCGGGATCTTCTGTCGAATCCGCGGCAACACCTGATCGACGAACCAGGCGGCACCGTCGACATTGGCCCAATAGTCCATCATCCCGGTGAAGACCAATGGGCGCGCGGCCGCCGAGAACGGCGAGGGCAGCTCATGCTCGGGCGAGAACTGGAGGTAGTCGACGCCATTGCGGATGGCATGCACCTTGCCGGCCGATTCCGGCGCCAGTGCGCGGAACAGGTCGGCCTCGACCTCGGAAACGAACAGGACGGCGTCGGCGCGGGCCGCCGCCGCGCGCTCGCAACCGAGCAGGGTGCGAGCCTCGCGGCGATAGATCAGGCTCGCCGGCGCCTTGCGCTGGCGCGCGTACTGCGCCCATTTGTCGGAATCGACATCGGCGAAATCGATGATCCGGCGCAGCGGCCAGTCGACCCGTTCCGGCAGGTACTGCGCCATCGCGCCCGAGAAGACGAAGACGAAATCCGGCTGCCCGGCGAGGAGCGACTCGACCCGCGCCCGCATCCGGCGGCTGCGGTAGTGGCTGACGGTGATCGGCGAGCCGGTCGCCATGGCGGCGGCGTTGCGCCATTGCAGCGGCGAGCGCGCCAGCGGTTCGAAATGGCTGTCGGCGCAGATGCCGCGCAACATCTCGGCATGGCGCATGTCGTCGGGATCGTCGACGAAGCAGGCCAGGCTCAGCTCATGGTGCGCCGCCAGATGGCGCAGGAAATGCCAGGAGCGGATCTTGTCGCCCTTGTTCGGCGGATAGGGGATGCGATGCGCGAGGAACAGGATCCGGCTCATGGCGGCTATCCCAGGTTCCGCGCGATTCGCGGGCCGACCAGCTTGCTGAGGCCGAGCGGCAGCCGCTTCCACATCGCGACGAACAGGCGGTATCGCGGATTCAGCGGATTGATTTCGGGAATGTCGTCGAGCCGCCGCAGATAGTAGCCGTAGGTCAGCGGCGCCGGCGCGAAGCCCCAGTTCTTCTTGAAGGCGAAGGAGCCGGTGCCGATCTTGCTGCGGCCGAAATCGAACCAGTCGACGCCGGCGGTGCCGGCCCGGCGCATCACGTCCCAGTACATGAACTCGTGCGCCGACGCGCCGCGCGCGGACGCGCCGCCGCCGGCATAATAGGGCAGGACGCGGTCGCGGAAGTAGAAGCTCATCAGCGCGCTGATCGGCCGGCCGTCGCGGCGGACGACCAGAATCTCGCAATCCGCGCCGAACGCCTCCTTGAGGGCCCGAAAGTAGCGGCGACCGAATACCGGCGTGCCCAGATTGCGCACGCTCTCGGCATAGAGCTCGTAGAACCGGTCGACCCGGTCGTCGATCTCCGCGGTCAGGCCGAGCTTGATCGCCTTGCGCACCTCGGCGCGCTGCTTGCGCGGGATCGCCAGCAGGTTGCGCTCGGGATCGGGGTCGAGCCGGCGGTCGAATCCGAAATAGAGATCGGCGCGGCGGCGCCAGCGCGGGCCATCCGGCGTGCCGCCGCGATACTCCAGGAAGTCGACGTTCAGGCGGTCGGCAAGCGCGATCGCCTGCTGGTCCAGCATGGCCCGCGCGTCGGGCCGCCCGACCGGCCCGCCGCCGACACAGAAGGCGGTCGATATCAGGGCGTTGCCGAACAGCCGGCTGGACACGTGGACGAGCGGCAGGACCCCGACCACCTCGCCGTTCTCCTCGGCCATCAGGTAGTGAGTCTGGTGCCCGAAGCCGTGAACGACGGCGTCGCTCCAGCCGGCGCGATGGAAGAAGCCCGCGTCAGCCTGCTGGTCGACGAAGCGGTCCCAGCGCGCCCGGTCGGAGTCCGTCATCGTGCGGATTGCGATCATTGGCTGCCGGCACCCCTGCAACCCTAGGGCCGCTCGATTTCGTCCTGGAACACCCGGTCCATGCGGTCCCAGGCGAACTCGTCGAGCAGCCGGCCGAGCCGGTCGGCCATGCGGTCGATGTTCACGAAGTGGCGGAACCGCGACTTGAGACCGACCCCGGCCAGGCGCGGCTGGTTCCGGTCGATCTCCCAGGGATGGCAGTAGAAGACGCAGGCCCTGTTGTCGCTGACGTTCACCCGTCGCATCAGCCCGCGCGATACCGGATAGGGCAGAAGCCGAAAATAGCCGCCACCGCCACAGGGAAGGTTGCGCCCGAACAGGCGCACCGTGGTGATCGGCACCTCGACGACACCGGCGGCGCCGCGCGGCCGGAACGCAAAGCGGGGCGCCGAGGCCATGCCGTAATGATCGTGACGGATGGGGTAGACGCTCGAGCTGTAGCGATAGCCTTCCTCGGCCAGCACCTCGTGCGCCCATAGGGTGCGCTCGTCGATCGAGAAACTGGCGGCGCGGTACCCCAGAACCGGCGCGCCCCCGGCATCCTCGAGCGCCCGCTTGGTGCGCCTGATGTCGTCGCGGAACGCAGCGGGCGTCTGCTGGTGGACCGGCACATGCTCCCAGCCGTGGCTGGCGAGCTCGTGCCCGTCCTCGACGATGCGGCGGATCAGCCGCTGGTGCCGGCTACCGACCCAGCCGAGGACGAAGAAGGTGCCCTTCACGCCGCGTTCCGCCAGCAGGTCGAGCAGCGCCGCGGAATTGGTTTCGACCCGCGCCGGCAGGCTTTCCCAGTCCGTGCGCTCGACGACGCCCGAAAAGGCGTGGACCTGGAAATAATCCTCGACATCGACGGTGAACGCATTGCCGGGCGCTGCTTGCGGCGCGCGGAGCGAGGCGCCGGGTGCCGGGCGCGGCGGCGCCTTCTGCCCTGGCGGGCGCTCAGTCGTGGGTGCCGACGTCATGCCCGTTGTCCTCGCGGCCGGCCTTGGCCTCGCCCGGCCCCATCTTCTGTGCCGGCGGTTCCCGGGTCGCCATGTATTCGGAGAACATCGCCAGGGCCTTCTGGATGGTCTGCTCGTGCGCATGCACGTAGCGCTCGAGGATGCCGACCCGCCGCGACAGGAGCTCCACGCTCTCGTCCTGGCGCGGCGCCCCGATCTGCGCCGTCGCGGCTGGGCCCTGGCCCGGCCTGGACGCCACCTCGGCGACCTCCTGCCCGAGTTCCTCGACGACCTGGTCGACGACCGCGACGTCGATCATGTGCAGGCCTTCGAGGCTGCCGTACAGCAGCAGGCGCGAGCACAATGTGTTGATCCGGCGCGGCAGGCCCCCGCTGTGCTTGAAGATCCTGCCGTAGGCGGCGTCGCCGATCTCGGGATCACCCTTCCATTGCACCATGCGCAAGCGGTGCTCGATGTAGCCGCGCGTATCCTTTTCGTCGAGCGGGCCGAGATGATAGGAAGCGGTCACCCGCTGGCGCAGCTGCTCGAGATCGGCACCCGCGATGGTCGCCCGGAACTGCGGCTGCCCGACCAGAAGTGTCTGCAGCAGGCTGCGGTGCTGGAACTGGAAGTTCGACAACATCCGCAGTTCCTCGAGCGAGCTGACCGGCACGTTCTGCACCTCGTCGACGATCAGCAGCGGCTGCCGTCCGGCCTTTTGCGAGGTGACCAGGAACTGCTCGATCTTGCGCAGCAGCGAGGCCTTGTCGTCGTCGCCGGCGGTCAGGCCGAAGGCCGAGGCGACCATGCGCAGCATGCCGGTCGGATCGAGCTGGGTGGTGACGACGGTACCGGCCAGGTACTTCTTGGTGTCGAGCCCGGCCAGCAGACGGCCGAGCAGCGTCGTCTTGCCGGTGCCGATGTCGCCGGTGACGACGACGAAGCCTTCCGCCTGGTTCAGCCCATACAGCAGGTAGGCCATCGCCTTCCGGTGGCTCTGGCTCGCGAAGTAGAATCGCGGATCGGGGCTGAGCTGAAACGGCAGTCCGCTCAGATGATAGAACGCTTCGTACACGGCGCCTCAGAAGGTCTTTCTCAGCGTGAAGACGATTGCGTTCTCGGTTGCGTCTCCCCCGGTGACGCTCGAATCGAGATGCCGGAAGGTGTATGTGGCGGAGGCAGTGACCGTCTCGGCGAGCTGCTCGCTGAGCGAAGCCTCCAAGGTGTAGAGGTTGTCCTCGCGCCCGCCGCTGGTTCCGGTGCCACCGAAATCGATGTTGTCATAGGACGTCGTGACGCCCATCGACATGCTGCGCGTGAGCGAGTGGTCCCAGGTCGCGGAGATGCTCTTCACTTCGGTCGAGGAATCGCCGGTGCCGGACTCCCGCACCTCGTACGAGGCTTCCGCCGAATAGGTGTCGCGCTGGCGGGAGGTCTCGAAGCGCGCCGAGAAGATGTCCCGGCGAAACGTGGCGTTCGACAGGCCGAACAGGCTCTCGGTTGAGGTGGCCGGCAACCCGGTTCGGGTATCGATCAGGTTGCCCTCGTCGTCGAACCCGACGAAGCTCAGGTCGTTCAGCAGCAGCTCCTGCTGCGTGGTCAGCGTCTGGGTGTAGCTGGCCGACAACGTCGTCCGCTCGCTGAACTTGTAGTCGAGCGATGCGTTGATGTTCTGCTCGTCGTAGCGCTCGCCATAGGTCGCGGTCAGCGTCAGCTTCGGGCCCGGCTGCCAGTTGAAGCCGACATCCCAGATGAACCCATTCGGCTCGTCGTCGAGCGAGTTGTCGTCGATCTTCTCGTAGCCGGCACCGGCCAGCAGCGAGAAATGCCGATCGAGCGCCGTCCGGGTATCGAGCCGATAGGTCTGGGCCTTCCTCTCGTCGTCGTCGCCCACGTTGGACACCAGGTATCGCGCGGAGAGGTCCCAGAAGAACGAGGTGAACTGCCGGCCGCTCGACAGCGTCTGCGAGGCCTCGTACTCGGCCTCGGAGTCGAGGTTCGAGGAGGTCGACGTGACATAGCCGGCCCGCACCCGGGTCTGCGAGGTTGCGAAGCTGCCGAACTGCTGCAGCACGTAGGGGCTCACCGAATAGCGCTGGACGAGAGCCAGATTGTTGCCGTTGTCGCCCTGGCGCGCGGGAGCACCCTGCGCAATGTCGATCACCTGTTGATCGATGCTGGCGCTGGAATCGATGAACAGGAAACTGCGGACAAGCTCGGTATTGTTCGCCGCGCTCAGGGCATGGATCAGGTCGATGTTCGAGTCGCGGGCGCCGTATTGCCCGCTGATCGAGTAGTCGAGCGTCGAGGTCGACCGCCCCCCGATCTGTCTGAGCGAGATCCCCGGCGACACCGTCATCAGCAAGTCGGACTCGCCATCGTGCTCGAAATTGCGGTTGTCCGTCAGCGTGGCGCTGGTGCTGACCGACGACGTAAGTTTCACATCGGCGGCGGCGGCGGCCGCGAACCCGACAACGATCGGAGCCGCCAGGACGGCCGGGTGCGGCGACATCCGCCCCCATCCCCTTCCAGCCGTCATACTTTCGCCCCTCCGGTTTCCGCCATCAGCGTTGGCAGCATCGTCACCGCGTCCCCTAGCGCCGTATCTTCTGCCTGCCGTAGTACGAATAGTAGCTTCCGAAATTCTGCGATCCGAGCCCGGTCCGCGACTTGTTCAGCACCATCATCACGTCCGGGCAGTCGGAGATCAGTTCGAGTGCCGCCCGCACCGCGACCTCGCTGGTGCGCTCCGCTTCGACCACGAAGATGACTTGCCCGACCAGCTGGGCCAGCATGGTCGGTTCGCTGGTCGCCAGCAGCGGCGGCGAGTCGAAGATGATGACCCGGTCGGGATAGCGGCTCGCCAGCTCGCTGGTAATGGCCGCCATGCGATCGCTGGTGATCAGCTCGGGCGCCATGTGATGAAACCGTCCCGCGGGAATCAAGGTGAGCTTGTCGATGTTGGTGCGCAGCATCACGTCGCTGACGTCGAGCGTCGGGTCCTCGAGCAGCTCGATCAGGCCGCGGTCCGCCTGCACGCCGAGCGCCCTGAGGATCGACGGGCGCACCAGATCGGCATCGACGAGCAGCACGCGGGTATCGCGCTCGAGCGCGATGCTGATGGCGAGATTGATCGCGGTGAAGGTCTTGCCCTCGCGCGGCTTCGCGCTGGTCACCATGAGCAGATTGTCGCGCTCGTTGCGGCCGTCGATCCGCCCGAAGGCCTTCGCCAGGACGAAGCGCTTGATCAGGCGGAACTCTTCGGCAGTGCGCGTCTTTTCTCCCTGCGGCGAGAGCAGGCCGCGCCGGCTCACCACGTCGAAATCGACCGTGACCTCCCGGCTCTCGGGTTGCTTGGCGATTGCGGTCGTGTCCGTCTCGCGCAGCGGACGAGGCGCTTGCACGAACGACGCCGGATCCGCGGATAGTTCGTCGGGCGCGCCCGGCGCACGCGCCTCGGCCATCCGGCGGGCCGCGCGCTCGACCAGCGACGCTTCGGCGGCCTGATCCAGAATCGCGGCGGCCCGTTCGATCGAGGTGGTCTTCTCGGTCATTGCCGACTCACCTAGATCACCGGGATCCGAGACAGGATGGCCGCCTTCAGCGCCTCGGTCGGGCCGTACAGGGCAAACAGGTAGCCGGCGAGGAGCCCCGCCGAGATGACGAGGAACGCCAGCTGTTCGAAGATGAGCGCCGGCCGCCGGCCAGGCATCGTCAGCCGCGTCACCGCGCCGATCACCGGCCGGCCGGCGATTTCGGCGAGCCGGACCGTGTTGTTGATCGTTCCGGCGATCAGGCCGAGCAGCATGCAGAACCCGGCGCCGACGGCGATCCCGCCAAGCAGGACCCCGGTCTGCAGCAGCGGCCGATCGGGCCCGCTCGGCGTCACCGGAACGTTCGGCGGCTCGATGATGCGGAACTGCACCGGTTCGGTCTTGGTGTCGACCTCCTCGGCAAAGCGCGCGGCTTCGCGCCGGTCGGACACCGCCACGTAGCCGCTCTGGGCCATGTTGTACTGGCGCTGCAGCTGCGCGTGCCTGGTGACGATTTCCGAGGTGTTCGAGACCAGGCTTTCCAGCCGCGCGATCTCCGATTCCGTCTGGGCGATGCGCTGATCGAGGGCGGCGACCGTGGCGCTCTGCTCCGCGATGCTCAGGCGAAGCTGGTCATAGGTCATCTGCCCGAGTTCGTTCGATCCGTTGCCGGAAAATTCGGCCTGGGCCTGGGCCAGCTCGGCTTCTTCGCGCTCCAGCAGCCGCTTCGTGATGATGACGTCGGGATAGTTTTCGGTGTAGCGGGTCAGCAGATCGTCGATCTGGCGCTTCAGGTCGATCACCCGCGCCGTGTGGGTCGCGATGGATTGCTCGCCGGTCGAGTCGGCCTTGCCGACCTGTGCCAGCTGCGCGTTCAGCTGATTGCGCAGCTCGATCGCCTGCGTGCGTTCGGCCTGAATCTTGCTGAGCGTCGCGCGCGTGGTGTAGAGCTGATCGACATAGCTGCCCGGTCCGGGAAGAGATTCGCGGTTATCGAGTTCGAACTGCGTCAGCGCCTGCTCGGCCTCGTCGAGCTGGATCTTGAGCGACGCCAGCTGATCGTCGAGGAACTGCTGGGTCTTCGCCAGATCCTCGCGATTGGCCCCGAGATTGGTTTCCACGAAGATCGTCAGCAGCGCCTGCACCACGTCATGCGCCATCTGCGGGTTCTTGTCGGTGAACGACACCGAGAACAGATTGTCTTCGGTGCCGCCGCGGCCGATGTTGAGCCGGGAGCGCAACGACGCCATGACCTGTTCCTTGTCGACCATGGTGTTGGCCGTCAGGTCGAGATCGGTCATCCGCATCACCCGCTCGAGGTTCGGCCGGGTCAGCAGGGTCTGGCGCACGATGTCGAGCTGTGCCATCGCGCCGGCGCTCAGATCGGCGGCGATTCCGGCCATCAGCGGGCGCAGCATCGACGTCGTGTCGATGTTGACTTGCGCCGAGGACAGGTAGCGATCGGGAATCCGCTCGACCACCAGCCAGCCGACGACGCAGACGAGCCACGCCACCACGACGCCGTACCACCGCCGCCGCCAGGCGGCGATGGCATAGTTCATCAGCAGTGACAGTGCTTCATGCATCTGTTCGTCCGCCCATACGGCAATACGTCAGTCAGGCCGCGAAGCCGCTTCGCCCGCCCGTCTCAGCGACCGCGAGGACGCCTAGAACCAGCTTTCCGGGACGATGATCACGTCGCCGGGCAGGACCGCCACATTGGCGGATATGTCCCCGTCCTGCAGGAGATCATCAAGACGAACTCGGTACTTCTTCTGGTCGCCTTCGACATTGCGCACCAGGGTCGTGCCGTTGCCGTCGGCGAACTCGGTCAGCCCGCCGACCGAGATCATGACGTCCAGCATGGTCATGTTGGCGCGATAGGGAATGGCTTGCGGCCGCGAGGCCTCGCCGACGATGCGGATCTGCTGCGAGAACGGACCGACGAACCCGCCGACCGAGACGGTGACGATCGGGTCGAGGATATACTCGCTGAGCGCCTTCTCGATCTCCCGGGCAAGCTGCACCGAGGTCCTGCCGGAAGCCTGAAGATCCTCGACCAGGGGCAGGGTGAGCCGCCCGTCGGGACGCACCACGGCGCCCGACGACAACTCCGGATTGCGCCAGACGAAGACGCTCAGGCTGTCGAGCGGACCGATGATGTACAGCGGCACTTCGGCTTCGTCGTTGATGGGTGGCGCCGGCGGCGCATCCTCATAGGAGGTGCAACCAGCCATTGTGATCGAACCGAGAAGCAACATCGACGCCGTGACAGCTCGCATTATCTGGCTCCCTGAATGCGCTGCGCCCGCAGCATAGACCATGACGCAGCACGAAACCCGCCCCATCGCCGCCGGGGACAGCCTCGACCGGTCGTTCGGGGCCGCGGCGCCGCATGGCCGCCCCCCGGCCCCGATACACCGCGAATCCTAGCGTATCTTATGTTAAAGAATCTATTAACTAATTGAGCCGCCTAGCGGGATTCCGGAGTGATCGCGAGGCGAGTCGCAAGCGGTCATCCCGGATCGCCCGCAGATCGCAGAACTGGCCCGCGTCGCGGCCGAGGCGGTGGCGGGAACGCGGGCCTCAGGCGATCCGTTCGGGCCGGTGGATCGCGAGCCAGCGCTCGAGGACGGCGAGATACCAGGCCAGTTGCCCATATTCCCCGGCGATCTGCCCCGCCCGGTCGTCCAGCAGCCGGTCGATGAAGGCGGCCCGAACGATGCCGCGGCGCCTGAGCGCGCCGAGCGCCTCGGCCACCGCCTCCCGCACCGGCGTGTCGGTGGCGATCCATTGGCGGATCGGCATGCCGAACCCGTGCTTGCGCTTGGCGATCACCTCGGGCGGCAGGAAGCCGCGCAGCGCGCGCTTGTAGAAATCGCGCAACCGCAGATGGCGGATCAGCAGCGCATCCGGCACCGACGCGGCAAACTCGGCGACCGCCCGGTCGAGGAACGGGAAGCGCACCTCCATGCCGGCCAGATCGCACATCGCCGTGACCTTGCGTAGGTCGTTGTCGGCCAGGGTGATCTGCATGTCGAAATGCATCATGCGGCGCAGCGTCGATTCCGCGCCGCCGCGGGCATAGGCCCGGCGCAGGGACCGCATCGGACCGTCGGGATCGACCTGCCGCAGGAAATCCGGCTCGAGCACCTCGGTCAGCCGCGCCGCCGTCAGGAAGTTGTAGGTCTGCATGCGGTCGGGCATCGGCACTTGGGCGCGCCTGACGTAGCTGCGCAGCTTGCGCAGGCCCGGAACCCGGTCGCCGGCCGGCAGCCCGAGCAAGGCCGGCCCGAGCAGGCGGCGCAGGGCCGCCGGCACCCGCGAATACAGGTCGAACACCGCCATCTGAACGTAACGCTCGTTGCCGGCGAAAAGCTCGTCGCCGCCATCGCCGGCGAGCACCATCGTCACGCCGTGATCGCGGGCCATCCTGGCGCAGAAATAAGTTGCCACTGCCGACGAATTGCCGAACGGCTCGTCATAGGCCTCGGCGACCCGGTCGATCATGCCAGCCGCATCCGACGCCGAAACGTTGTAGGTGTGATGCGCCGAGCGATAGCGGCGCGCCGCGATGTCGGCATAGGCGCGCTCGTCGAAATCCTGGCTGTCGAAGCCGATGGTGAAGCTCTTGACCGGTGCGCCGAGATGGCGAGTCGCCATCCCGAGCACTGTCGAGCTGTCGAGCCCGCCGCTCAGGAACGCCCCGACCTGCGCCGGCTCTTGTCCGGCCAGGCTGCGCTCGACCGCGCCCTGGAGCTGGTCGACGAGATCACGCGCCAGATCGTCGACCCGGGGCGTCTGGCGTGGCGCCGCCGCCGGCCGCCAGTACTCCCGCACCGCGACCCGGCCGTTCTCGAACCGCAGACACTCGCCCGCCAGGAGCTTCTGCACATCCTGGTATGCGCTCTCCGGCGCCGGGATGACCGCCAGATGCAGATACTGGTAGATCGACTGGGGCGACACCGCTTCCGCGGTTGCCGGAACGGCGCGCAACGCGTCGATCGAGGTCGCGAACGCCAGCCGGCCATCGTGCTGCGCGTAGCAGAGCCGCCGCAGTCCGAAGCGATCGACGGCCAGCAATCCGGTGCCGCGTTCCGGCTCGAGAATTGCCAGCGCGAAGCCGCCGTCCAGATGCTGCAGCAGATCGGCGCCGTCGCGGCGATAGGCTTCGGCAAGGGCTTGGCCGTGGCCGTGGGCCGCGGCGATATCGGCCAGCATCGGCTGGGCCCAGTTGAAATCGCCCTCGATCGCACACCAGATCCGGTCACCGTCGGCATGGAGCCTGCCGCCGGCAGGCGCGCCGACGGCCAGCCCCGCGGCGCGATTGCAGCGCAGGTCCGGCGTTCCGGCGGACGAGATTGCCAGCCGCGCCGCCATGGCCTCGAGCGTCGCGCGACCGGGATCCTGCCCGCCGCCCGCGGCAAACCAGCCGCACAGGCCGCTCATCGCCGCATCCCGATCGGTCCGCAGCTCATGGGCCAGTCCGGCGACATGGGAGGCGCGGTCATGGTCTCGACGGTCATATGACGATCTCGACTGGTGCGGGATGGCTGAGAAAGCCAAGCGGGCTGGCGCTGCGGCCATAGGCCCCGGACTGCAGGATGACGACCAGGTCGCCGATTTCCGGCGGCGGCAGCGTCACGCCGCGCCCCAGCACGTCGATCGGCGTGCACAGGCAGCCGACGATCTCCACCGCCTCCCCGGTTTCCTCCGCGGCGCGATTGCCGATCATGATCGGATAGTTTCGCCGCACCACCTGGCCGAAATTGCCCGACGCCGCCAGATGATGGTGCAGGCCGCCATCGGTCACGATGAAGGTCTTGCCGCGCGAGACCTTGCGGTCGATGACCCGGCAGACATACACGCCGGCCGGACCGACCAGGTAGCGGCCAAGCTCGACGACGATCTCGGCCTCGGCGAGTTCGCTGCGGCGCGCCGCCAAGTTGGGGCCAAGGGCCGCGCCGATCGCCACGATGTCGAGTTCCGCGTCGCCTGGAAAATAGGGAATCCCGAAGCCGCCGCCGATGTTGAGCAGGCGGATCGGCGCCGGCGCGTGGCGGCCGAGCTCGATGGCGAGATCGAGGATGTTGCGCTGGGTCTCGATGATCGACGCGGCGTTCAGGTTCTGCGAGCCGCAGAACATCTGGAAGCCGCGAAAATCGATCGGCAGTCGGCCCAGTTCGCGCAACAGCTCGGGGATTTGGTCGGTGTCGATGCCGAAGGCCTTGGGCCCGCCCCCCATCTGCATGCCGGACGCTCGCAGTTCGAAATCCGGATTGACCCGCAGGATCGCCGCCGGCCGCAGTCCCAGCGCGGCGCCTTCGGCGGCGAGCAGATGCAGCTGGTGCCGCGATTCGACGCTGACCACGACGCCCGCCGCTGCCGCCTGGCGCAGCTCGGCGGCGGTCTTGCCGGGTCCGGCGAAGCTCACCTGGCTGGCGGCAACCGGCGCGTCCAGCGCCGTGCGCAGTTCGCGCCCCGAGGCAACGTCGAAACCGTCGACCAGCCCCGCGAGGTGCTGGATCACGGCCGGCATCGGGTTGGCCTTGATGGCGTAGTGGATGTGAACCGCCGGCGGCAGGGCCCGGCGCAGACGCTCGACCGTGGCGTTGATCGCCGCCCGCGAGTAGGCATAGAACGGCGTCCCGCCGACCCGCTCGGCCAGCCGCGGCAGCGGCACGCCGCCCAGGCACAGGCTGCCGCCTTGCAGCGTCACGCCGGAAGCGCTGTCGATGGCGATCTCGGCTCCTGCCATGTCAGGCCCCGCCCGGGTCGAAGCTGTGAACGGCCTCGTCGCGCAGCAGGCTGCGGTCGATCTTGCCGTTGGCGTTGAACGGCATCGCCGCTCGCGCGACCACCATGTGGGGAACCATGAAGGACGGCAGCTGGGCGCGGCACTGGGCCAAAAGCGCCTCGATATCGACGGCGCCGCCGTCGCGCGGCGTGACGAAGAGCACGATGCCCTGCCCGAGGGTGGGATGCGGGGCACCGATCGCCGCCACTTCCTTCGCCAGTCCGGTGCCGTGTATCACTTCCTCGACCTCCGTGGGGCTGACCCGGTTGCCGCTGGTCTTGATCATGTCGTCGTGGCGGCCGACGAAATAGAGATACCCTTCTTCGTCGCTGCGCACGATGTCGCCCGACCAGACCGCCGTTTCGGAGATGCAGTGTTCCCGCGGCTGGTTGGGCGCCGGACGGAAGCGCACCGCCGTGCGCCCCGGATCGTTCCAGTAGCCGAGCGAGACCAGCGGGCCGCGATGCACCAGCTCGCCTTCCTGACCCGGGGCACAGGGTCGCCCGTCGGCGCCGATCACCTGGACCTCGACATTGGGAATTGCCTTGCCGATGGAATCCGGCCGGCGGTCGATCTGGTCGGGCGGCAGATAGGTCGAGCGGAACGCCTCGGTCAGCCCGTACATCAGATAGAAACGCGCCGCGGGAAGCTGCCGGCGCAGCTGTTCCAGGGTGGCGCGCGGCATGCGGCCGCCGGTGTTGGCGACGTAGCGCAGACTGGTCGGCGCCGGCTGCGGCCACGTGGATTGCGCGAGCTGGATGTACAGCGGCGGCACCCCGGTCAGGCCGGTGATGCCGTGACGGACGACCGCGTTGATGACATCGCGCGGCATCAGGTAGTTCAGCAGCGCGACCGAGGCGCCGACGGTGAACGCCGTGGTGAGCTGGCTGAATCCGGCATCGAAGCTGAGCGGCAGCGCCGCCAGCAGGCGGTCGCCGGCATGGTTCTCGAGATAGGCGCAAACGCTGCGCGCGCCGACCACCAGATTGCGGTGCGACAGCACCACGCCCTTGGGCATGCCGGTGCTGCCCGAGGTGTAGAAGATCGCCGTCATGTCGGCGTCGATGCGTCGATGCGGCGCCCGCCGACAGCCGGCTGACTCCTCCAGGGCCTGCTGCCAGCCGACGACGCGCGCGCTGCCAGCCGCCGGCACCGGCGCGCCCTCGCCCTGACCAACCAGGATCGCGTGCCGCAGGTCAGGGCAGTCGCCGAGTGCCGCGCCGAGCGCTTCCAGGCGGTCGGCCGAGGTGACCAGCACGCGGGCGCCACAGTCGCGCAGCACGTGGCTGACGTGGCGGGACCGGAACATCGGGTTGATCGGCACGAAGGTGCAACCAGCGGCCGAGGCGCCGAACTTCGCCACCACGGTCTCGATGCGCTTGTCGAGGAACACCCCGACGCGCTCGCCCGGCTCGAGGCCGGCTTGCAGCAGCACCCGGGCGAAGCCGTGCACCTGCTGGGCGAGGGCGCCATAGCCCAGGGCGGCGTCGCCGGCCAGCAACGCGGCGGAATCGGGCGCTGTCTCGGCACGGCAGAACAGCAGATCGGGCAGCAGGTCCATGATCGGCGCGGGAATTCCGGGGTGGCGCAGTGGGGCTCGGGCGCAGGGAATGGATGGCGGTCTCGGCTCGGGCTGCCAACGGTCGGCGCAGGCTTGCCCGACTATACTGCCTGATCATCCGGTAAACGAACCACTACCCGGACCAGGGCGCGACGGCAACCCAGGTCGATATAGGGGCGGACCGTCGCCAGCAGCAGCCGGCAAGCCCCGAGCCGCAGGACCAGCAGCGACCCGGTCGGCCGGGCTCCCAGCCGTCTGTGCGATCGCAGCGAGGCGGCGTTGAAGGCCGAAACCCGGCTTGCGGTCCAGCGATACCCGTCCCGGCGCAGCCGGATCCAGGCGCCATCCCAGAGCGCCGCGAACACCGGGCCGCCGCGACTGGTCTGACTTATGGACATATCGAAGTCCCAAGCGCCGCGCCCGCCATCGCCCGCGGCGAATCGGCAGCCTGTCTCCGCGTCGTCGAACTCGGCGAAGCACAACCAGAGATGGCCGACCAGCCGGCCGTCGCGAAACGCCGCCAGGCAGGCGTCGCCGCGGTCCAGGCGCCGGCCGAGTTCCTCGGGCAGGCTGAGGGCGTCCGGCAGCGCGGCATCGTCGGGCGCCAGCACGCGGACGGACACCCCGCCCCGCAAGCGGTCGGGAACCAGCGTGGACTTACCTACCGGCTGGACGACGATACGATGGAGATGGAGATCGGCCGCGCCGCCGGAGATCAGCCGCAGGCCGCGATGCATCAGGTAAAGCAAGCCGACGCCCCAGCCCAGGCGTCGGCCGACCCCCAGCAGCTTGCCGATCAGGCCAGGGCCGGAACGCGGCTCGGAGATCGCCTCGCGCATTGCTCCACTCGATCCGCTGTCGTCCGGCGCGGCGATCTGGTCCGGCGGCCCAGCCGTCGCGCCCCCAATCGGAGAATCGGCAGTTTCCGGTTCCAAGGATCCCTTCTGGTACATATCATGCCGTGGGGCTCGGGCAAGCATACGTGCGGGATGGGAGAGACAAATGCGACCGATCATGTTCTTTCAGGCATTCGTCAGCATCGTGTTCGGCACCGCGCTGGTCTTTCTCATTCATCAGGTCGACACCAGGATTGCCGAACTGGCGAGCGTGTCGAGATTGACGGCTCAGTCCCTCCAGGAGCTCGAGCAGGCCAACGAGACGCTCACCGAGATAATGGTGACGCTGAAGACACGGGCAGCCTCCTCCGGCACCGACAACTAGCCGCACCCATCGGCGTTTACCCGCGCGTTCAAGTCCTCGAGCGGAAGGCTGCGATGCGGGCTTCGACGAAGCGCTTGACCTCGCGCAACCCGTGCTCGATCGTGAAGCGCAGCGCCGGGCGCTGGCCAACGATCCACACCAGCTTGCCCTCCCGGTTCGACAGGCTGCGCTTGTAGCGCCGGTCGCCGGCCATGAAATCGTAGCAGTGCCGGCCGGCGGCGCGATTCATCGCGATGGCGAGATGGTGGCTGAGCAATCCGGGCTTGATCCGGTTGTCGGCGAAGCGCGCGAACCCGCTCTGATACGAGTAGACCCGGCCGCGATAGACGAAGTTGTAGAGATGGCCAATGATGCTGCCGTCGCCGCTCCGGATGCGCAGCATCTGCACCCAGCCCGCGGGCACGCCCTCGGCGATCAGGCGGCGATGAAATCTCAGGAGAAAGTCGTTCCAGAAGGCGCCGGCCTTGCCGCGGGCGGCCCAGATCGCCTGGTGCTGTTCCAGCAGGCCATCGAAGAATGCGGCGCCTTCCGCGGCATCGGCCGCCTGCTCGAGCGTGGGATCTCCCAGAAGCCGCGAGGTCCGACGGATCTGATACCGGGTGTTGCGCCGCAGGCCCGCGAGGCACTCCGTGTCATCGATCGCCGCCAGATCGACATAGGGACAGGCGCTGCCATAGCGCAGGACCACGCGCCCGGCGATTTCCGCCAGATACTCGGCGATCGACGGATCGACGCCGTCCATGAACAGCTCCTCCCAGAGCTCCCTCCACCCGGCGAGCTGGACCAGCAGTGCCCGCCTCACCTCGCCGGCGAACCGGCGATCCAGCAGGAAGTCGTTGTACTCGATCGTCAACTGATCGAAGAACAGATGGCCGGTGGTGTTGAGATGGAGCTGACGCGACGGGATCAGGCCGCGCCGGCGGGCCTGACGCCAGGTCAGCATCGCCAGGCCGACCGTCTCGCCGCCACGCCGGGCGCGCAGGCACAGCGGCTCGATCTCGGGCGGCAGCTCCGCCAGCCAGCTGCCGATCCAGTGCCAGCTCAGATAGAACGAGCAGTCCGCCTGGGACTCGAGCGCGCGCCATTCCGCCGCCAGGTTCCGGCAAGCGCGCGCCGGCCCGATCTCGACCTCCAGCGTCGGGGGTGGATCATCAGTCATTGACCGGAACCGCGGAATCGCCTCAAACCGGTTCAGCGGCCGCTGGCCGGCGGCCGATCACGCCCCGATTGCGCTGGGCAGGGCGGAGCAAGTACCTTTGGCACCCCCGCGCTGCAAGCACGAAAAGAGTCGGATGAGCAACACGACGCCAGGATGCCTGCTGGTGACGAGCATCTTTCCGCCGATTCGCGGAGGCTCGGCCGTCGTCTATGACAATCTGGGTCGATACAGCAGCGGTCGCGTCGTCGTGCTGGCGCCCTATCGCCACTATCAGACCGGTCACGTCCTGGTCGGCTGGCGCGACTTCGACAAGGCCGCGCCCTATCCGATCTACCGAATGGAGCTGCTCCGGCCACGCGAACACGATCCCGCGTCCAAGCTCCAGTCCCTGTGGCGCTATCTGCGGATCGATGTTCCACTGAAATTCCGCGTGCTCTGGAACATTCGGCGCATCGTCCGCAAGGAGAAGATTCGCATTCTCTGCATTGGCGAGCTGAACTCCGGCAGTTGGATTGGTCCATATGCCAGGCTGCTCTGGGGCTGCAAGATCATCAACTACATCCACGGCGAAGAAGTGACGTCGAGCATGCAGTATACCTTCTTCGGCCGATCCAAGGAAAAATACCTGAACCGGGCCGACGCGGTGGTTGCCGTCAGCAACTTCACGCGGCACGCCCTGATCGAACTGATGCACACCAGGCCCGACAAGATCGAGGTCATCTACAACGGCGTGGATGCCGAGCGCTTCCGCGTCGAGGCGCGCGATCCACGGCTGGTCGCCAAGTACGGCATCGCCGGCAAGCGGGTGCTGCTGAGCGTCGGGCGGCTGGTTCCGCGCAAAGGCATCGACCAGACCATCGAAGCGATGCCGGCGCTGCTCGAGCGCCATCCCGACCTCCACTATCTCATCGTCGGCGACGGCCCGTATTGGGACGCTCTGAAGCAGCTGGTCGCCAAACATGGCCTCGCCCGACACGTCACGTTCACCGGATCGGTGGACGATGACGGCCTGCGCGCCCATTACGCCTTATGCGACATCTTCGTCCTGCCCAATCGCGAGATGTCGGACGGCGATACCGAGGGCTTCGGCCTGGTGTTCCTCGAGGCCAACGCCTGCGGCAAGCCGGTGGTGGGCGGCCGTGCCGGCGGGGTCGTGGAGGCGGTTCAGGATGGGCACAATGGCCTGCTGGTGGATGGGCGCCGCGTCGACACCATAGTCGAGGCGATCGGACGGCTACTCGACGACGCCGCGCTTTATGATCGGTTGCGGAGCGGCGGGCTGGACGTCGCCGTCCGATCGAGCTGGCAACTCCGCAGCCAACAGTTCCAGGCGCTGTGCGATCGCATCGCGTGACCGTGCCGCAGCCTTATCCCGAGGATGCCACGATCGAGCGGAACAAGGAGAGCTGGCCGTCGGTCGTGGCCTGCCAATCGAACTTCTCGGCATAAGCGCGGGTCGCTGTGCGGTCCGGCGGGTTGTCCAGCAGCCGCCGGATGCCCGCTGTCAGGGCCGCCACGCTGCGTTCGCCGATCAATACGCCGGCGGCCGGATCGGCAACCACCTCGGCATTGCCGCCGACCGTGGTGGCGACCACTGGCGTGCCGCAGGCCATGGCCTCCAGCAGCACGTTGGCCCAGCCTTCCGACATCGACGGCAACAGCAGGGCGTCGGCCGCCGAATAGATGGCCGCCAGCTCGGAATGCGCGACTCTCCCGAGGAATCGCACTCGTTCCGTGACGCCGAGTTCCTCGGCAAGCTTGGCGAGCCTGGCTCGCTCAGTTCCGTCACCCACAAGCACCAATGTCGCCCCCAGAATGTCGGCGAGGGCGTGCAACGCGAGATCGTGACCCTTCAACGGGATCAAGTTTCCAACGCAAAGCAACATCGGCCCCGAGACGGACAGTCTGGCCCGCGAGTCATCCCGGTCATGCGGATGAAACGTCTCGAGGGAAACGCCGTTGCGCAGCACATGCACGCGATCAGGGGGCGCGCCTAGCTCCAGCGATCGCCGCCTGAGGTCGCCGCTGACGGTGATCACGGCGGCAGCGCGCCCGATCGCCCAGGATATTTGACGGCGCGGAAGCGCATAGCGGGGAATGACGTTCAGATCGCTGCCGCGGCCGGTCATCACAAACGGCAGACCGAGGTCCCGGGCAAGCAACGCGGCGGCGACGCCGTCGGGATAGACATAGTGTGCGTCGATCACATCGAACCGTCGGCCGCCCTTGATCAGATTTGCCATGAACCGCTTCACCGCCAAGTACAGGAGTAACGGCGCCACGCTCATGCCGACCGCAGGAATCACAGGAAAGCGCGGGTGGTGCACTCGAAGCCCGTGCCGGGTTTCGCACGACGGCGCACGGGCGTACATGGCATAGCGCCCGAACATGGGGGCGTCGAACGGAAACCAGGGGATCGGGGCGACCACTTCGATGTCGGCTTCACCGCTGGCCGCCAAATGACGAATCCGGTTCTCGACGAATATCCCATGCACCGGCCGCGCGGCGTTCGGGTACAGCGTCGTAAAGGTAAGTACGCCGACAGTCACAGACGAATCCACGATGGCGGCGACAAGCGGATCACTTTGGTGCGACCTCGTCATAGACGCCAAGATAGGCGCTCACCATCGCCGCCAAGCTGAAGCGTTCGCGGATGCGGTCCAGTCCCGCCTGGCCGTGCGCCGCGGCCAGGGCCGGATCGTCGACATAGTGCGCCAGCCGTTCGGCCATCGCCGCCGGGTCGGCGGGCGGTGTCAACAGCCCGGTGACGCCGTCGACCACGATCTCCGGATTGCCGCCGACCGCCGTCGCCACCACCGGCTTCGCCGTCGCCATGGCCTCCAGCACCGTGTTCGAGATGCCTTCGCGCCGTGACGGCAGGGCGAACACGTCGAACGCCCGCAGCAGCTCCGGCGCGTCGGAACGATAGCCCGGCAGCCAGGCGAGATCGGTCGCGTCGTGCTCGGCCAACAGGCGCTCGATCTCGCCGCGCAGGCTGCCGTCGCCGATCACCACCAGGCGCAGGCGCCGGCGAAGCTCGGGGCGATCCCGGATCACCCGGCAGAATGCCGCCGCAAGAGTGGTCTGGTCCTTGACCTGTTCGAGCCGGCCGATGGTGCCGACGACCACGGCGTCGTCGGGGGCGAAGCCGGCCGGCAGCACGCCCCGGCCCGAGGCTGCCGGGCAGAACCGCGCGGTATCGACGCCGTTGTAGATGGCGGCGATCCGCCCGCGCGGGATGCCGATGTCGCGCACCAGCCAGTCGGACAGGTCCTGCGACACCGCGACGTAGCGGCGGACCACGAGTCGGCTCAGCCGGCGCAGCCGATTGTACTTCGCGTTGGCGCCGTCGAGCTCGATGACGTCGAGGCCGTGCTCGCCATGCACCAGCCGGCGCACCCCGGCCAGGGCCGCCACCGCCAGCATGTCGAGGGCCGGCAGGTTGCGGGTATGGACGATCGCCGGGCGCAGCGCGCGCAGCGCCCGCCAGACTCGCCAATAGGCGCCGAGATCCTTGCCCGGCCGCTTGCCGATCCCGACGATGGCAACATCGGCGCGTTGGATGCGCCGGCGGAACTCGGTCGCTTCGGTCAGGCAGACGATGGCGTGGCGATAGCGCTCGGGCGGCAGATGATTGATCAGGTTGACCAGCCCGTTCTCGAGCCCGCCATAGTCGAGCCGGTGGATGATGTGGCAGATGAGCGGCGGCGGCACGCTGTCGCTCACGATCGCGCCCGGTTCCCGGGCCGGGCCGCGACCACCGCGTCGAACAGCCCGGCCAGCCGCTCGGCGAGCCGCCGGCGGTCGAACTGTCGGAGATAGTCCTCGTTGGGCGTGAACGAGTCCGGCACCGGCAACGCCAGCACCTCGGCGAGCAGCGCCTTGCAGCCGGCGGTGTCTTCCGCATCGACCACCCAGCCGAGCCCGCCATCGCGGATGATCGTCGCGGTCGCCCCGGGATCGGTCAGCGCGAAGATCGGGCGGCGCGCCGCGACATACTCGAACAGCTTCCCGGGAATCACCCCGTCGGAGGTCGCGCCGGTGTCGACGATCAGCAGCAGGTAGTCGGTGTCGACCTGGGCCTGCTTGGCCTCGGCATAGGGCACGTCGCCGGGGAACGCGAACTGCCCGGCCAGGTCGTACGCATTCAGTATGCCGTCGAAGCGGGCCCGGATTTCCGCCGACACCCCGCCGAGGAACCGCACCCTGACCCGCGAGGCCAGCTCGTGCCCGTCGCGCTTGAGCTGGCCCAGCGCTTCGCAGAAGGCATAGCCGCAGCGGTTCTTGAACAGCCGGCCGGTGAAGGTGAAGGTGATCGTCCGGTCGGGCCGGCGCCGCCGCTGCAGGCCGGCAAACTCCTCGGCGTCGTAGCCGTTGGTGATGGTCTCCCAGCGCGGCACCGGCTCGCCGATCAGCCGGCGCAGATAGGCGGTCTTCTGCTCGGAGACGGCAACGACCGCGTCGGCGGCGCCGATCAAGCGGCGCTCGAGGCGCCGCTCGAGGGCAGTGCGCCAGCGCGGCAGCCACTCCCGCAGCACGTCGCCGGTCCACAGGTCGCGGTAGTCGGCGACCCAGGGCAGGCCGGCGCGGCGGCGCAGCCGGTAGCCGATCCAGGCGGCGCTGAACGGCGGCAGCGTGGTGTAGACCAGGTCGATCCGCTGTTGCGCGCAGATCGCGCGCGCCGCGGCGAGCCCGCGCCAGGCCCACAGATTGTAGCTGTCGGGCAGTTCGACATACTGTCGCAACACGTGGCGCAGGATCCGGTGCAGCCGGTCGAGGATGCCGCTGGAGGCTTGAGGCGGTATCGCGCCCGGAGCCGGGCCGGCCGGGCCGACAGCCGCCGGGCCGGTCGCGGCCGGACCGCGGCCGAGCAGGCGCTTGACCGCCCGGGCGACCCCCGACTCGAGGTCGGGACAGGCCACCCGGTGCACGGCGAGATCGGGCGGCACCTCGCCGGCGAGAGACGGGTCGGCCCTGACCGTGGTGCCGTTCGGCGCCACCGTCAGGACGACCGATCTCCAGCCGCAGGCCTCGAGGTGGCGCACGAACTTCAACGTCCGGATCCGGCCGATCGTCTTGACCGGCGGAAACTCGCCGGCGACCACGAGCACGGTTCGCAGCGTCAATGCGGAAGAACCTGCGTCCCGACCGCCAGCGGCAGACCGCTGTGCCGGCCCCGTCGTCGAGGGCGGCAGCGGCGATGACACCTCCGCCGCCGCTTGAACTGGAACATCCTGCGCCATGCTATGAGAACGCCACAGCCACGGTCACGTCGACCGCGCGCCGAGCGACGCATGTGTTCGTGTCATGCCTGAGAGCGCCGGCATCGGGCTTGGACCTGCCGCCTTCGGCGTTGCCAGGGCTCGGGCGGCCACGCTCGCCGTCCCCACCACGATGGGAATGTACAGGTAGATCAAGTCGAAGAACGCCAGATTGAGAAACAGACCGGCGACGAAGTACCCGAGGAGAGACACTTGCATCATCGAGGCCAGATCCCGGGCCCATCGCAGCGTCGGGTGGCCCTTGGTCCGCTTCTTGATCGACTGGGCACTGAACATCAAGGTGATGCCGATCATCAAGAACAGGAACAGACCCACGAAGCCGTGCTCGCCGAGCACCTGGAATATGATGCTGTGGGCCGAACGCGGCTTGATCGTCGAGCCGTAAAGCTGATAGGTCCGGCCATCGAACAGCATGTCGAAGCCGCCACCGACAATCGGCCGACTGAGCGCGATCTCAGTTGAGAACGTCCAAATCTCGAACCGACCCTGGGTCGATCTGTCCTCCTGATACTCCTCGATCGTCGACATGCGATCGAACCATGTCTCGGGAAGGAATGCCAAGGCGCCGGCGAAGGCGCCAATGGCCAGGACCCCCGCCAGCAGCCGGCGGCGCGTCTGCAGAATCAACACAATCAGAGTCACGCTGAGCGCCAGCATCGCGCCCCTGGAATAGGAGGCCAGTGCAGAGATGATCGTCATGGCCATGGAGAAGCCGAGGCCAAGCCGCACGAGCTTGAGTTCGCTGTTCAGTTGCAGGTACCGAAGCAGTGGCACCATCATGACCAGGGCGAGGGCCATGTGATTGTTGTCTTCGATGAAACTTCCTGGCGGCCCGTAGATCCGCGCCCCGCCGCCGGTGACCAAGGTGAATATCCCCCCCTTTACGCCATAGAAGCCGACCGAGATCACGATGACCCAGACCAGCATATGCAGGCGTTCGCGCGAGTTGATGGTGAGCAGCGCGACGTACGACAGCGCGAACACCTTGAGGACGAAGATCAGCCTCGCCTGGGCAGCTTCCGGCCAAAGCGCAAAGAACGTGGTCACGCATATCCACAACGTGAACAGAACGAAGACCACGGTCGGCGCCGCGACCGGAAATGTCTTGCGCTCGGCTGACAGCACCAAGCCGGCGAGCGTAACGAGCGCGACCACGTACACATAGGGAAAGTCGTAGGAGAAGCCCCAGCTCAGACGATGCGGGGCCATCAGGGACAGCCAGGCCCATAGATACACGCCGATATAGGGCCGCAGGAAGGCCGCGGGCAGCAGCCCCATCACGATGGCTGCGATATAGATGTCGCGCATTGCCGCCTATCCCCTCGGCCTCGGGTCTGCGCCCGCGGCAAGCCCCGAGGTCCCACGCTCGCAAATTCGCCGGGTCAATCGGGCACCGCTTCGTAGGCGCCCACGTCGAGCGGCCCGCTGCGCGGGCGCGGCCGGTACCGCGCCGGATGGCGGTACTCGAAGCGGGGGGCAAGTGAGACGCCGTCCGCCGCGATCGGCTCGATTCCGGCGTCGATCGCCCTGGCGCCGGACGCCAACCGATAGTCGTAGCCCGCCGGATCCTCGAGGCCGGCACCGTCGCCGACCAAGTTGCGTTGCAGGACGCTTGGTCCCTCGGCAAACGCCCGCCCTCCCATGAAGACGTTGTTCATGAGAATTGCGGAAGTGACGCCGTGATTGTGTACGAGCACCCCGCTGTCGAGATCGGAAACCGCGGAATTGTTGACCACGTAGAACCCTGGATCGGCATCCGCCTGTCCGCCCTCGGTCGCATAGGCGATCATCGCGGCGTTGTCGGTCGTCCCGCTTTGCTGCAGCAGATTGCCGATGATGTAGGCATCGCCGCCATGGGCCAGGTCGATCAGATAGCTCGAATTGCCGGAGTCCTCGTCCATGATGCGGTTGTAGAGGATGTAGTTGTGCCGCGCGCGGGTCTTGACGTTGTGGCCGAACGACGCGCCGTGGACATAGCTGCCGCGCAAGGTGAAGTTGCCGATCGCGCCGACATAGATGTTGTGTCCCAGGCTGCCGGTCGTCTGGTAGTCGACCGTGTTGTCAGAGAATTCGGAGGTTTCGATCAGGACGGCGCCCGCCGGATCGCCCTTTGTCAGCAGGCCCATCTGGTTGTCGTGGATCCAGCTGTTCCGAATGATCAGCTCGGTGCCCTCGAAGCGGATTCCCGCCCCGTTTCGGTCGGGAACCATGCAGCCGCTGAGCTCGACCCCGTCGACCGTGACCCGGGTTCCCTTGATCACCCAAATCGCCTTGGCTTCGGCCGCGGCGCCGGCGGCGATCAGATGCGCCCGTCCGCCGACGCTGCGAATGGTCAGGTCGTTCTGGACCCAGACCGCGACGTCGCCCCGGTAGTCGCCCGCATCCAGCTGGATCACGTCGCCGTCCTGGGCGATCTTCGCGGCCTGGCTCGGCACCGTGAGCTCCCTCGCCGGCCCGACCCTGATCGGCGGAGCGCCGGACGGACGCGACGCCTCGGGAATGGTTGGCGCCATTGGCGGCGACACGCTCGCTCCACCATCCGCCCGCGAGGATCCGGCCTTCACTGTCGTGGTGACAGCCAGCAGGGTCGCGGCCGCCACGAGCGCCGTGCGCCTGGAGAGCTGCGGCCCGGCCGCGGGCTGGAGGTCATCCATCATTGGTTCCGGGATCGGCCCGGGCACCGCAGCGACGCACGAGCCCTGCGCCTTCCCGCGTCCGGCAACACTGTTTGAAGGTCGGCGGCGGAGCCACATGCCTAGACCCCGGCCGCGATGCGGCGCATCTTGTCATCGGTCCTTCATCGCCACGACCACGTGCTGGTCGCAGACATGTGCGAATGCCGGCACCGATATCGCCCGCAGCGCGTGGTAGACTCGGCCCGGAACGCTTGTAGCATGCGGGTTGCTGTCGCGACCGCGAATCGTGTATCGCCCAAACACCCGCGCCAGCATGCCCCTCAGTTCGCCGAGCGACAGCAGGCGCTTGCCGGTATAGGGGCCCTTGCCGGCCAGCCGGCAGACCGGGTCCATCAGCGTGCGCGGCAGGAAGCCGAGCCCCCAGATTCCGACATGCGGCTCGGGCGTCAGCACGCTGAAGCGGTTGGGCGAGTTCAGCAGTGCGGGCGCGCCCACGGACAGGACCCGGTGGATCTCCCTCAGGTAGTCATCCTGGCTGACGACGTGCTCGATGACATCAGGCGAGTAGACGAAGCCGAACATCCCGTCGACGAAGGGCAGCGCCTCGGCGCAGCCGGCGACCAGGACGGCGCTTGCACCCTCTTCCGCCAGCAACTTGCGGGCCAGGAACAGCTCCTCGAGCGAGATGTCGATGCCGACGATCGAGCCGCCGGTGACCCGGGCGAGTTCGCTTATCGCCTCTCCTGAGCCGCAGCCGAGATCGAGTACCGGCACGCCCCGGGTGACTCGTGGGGGCGCGAAGCGGGCGGTCTCCAGCAGGTTGTGGAGACGGCGCTTGGCCCGCTGCGGCAGGGATCGGCGATGCTCGATGTGCCAGGCGCGACGCTCCGGCGTCTGGTCGGGAATGACCTCGGTCTCGTAGTACTTCACCAGGCCCGCGAAGTCATGGTCCGCCGCCGCCAAGGCCAGCATGGCGACACGGCGGCGCTCCTCCTCGCGGGTGACGTAGGGAGGGTCGAACAGGCGAAAGTCCGGGATGCCTTCGACCACGGGGTAGACATGCCCGCCCGCGCTCGACAGCAGCCGGCCGCCGTCACGGACCAGAGGCGCGCCGGTCCGGGGGCAGCGCAGCAAGTCTATTGGCAGTTCGGTTGATTCTCCGGCGTTCATTCCGGGGCGTTATCCCGCTACTTGGATGCAGCCTCGGACTATAGCAACTCCGCGGCCAGGCTCGAAATCGGGAAATGGGTGTCCGGCCTCGCCACGGGTGCCTGTCGCAACCTTCCGGCCGCATCGAATACGACCCGCGGGAGCCCGATGTCGGCGATAGACAGGGTCGTGCCTCCTGCTTCAGTATCCGAGCGCTGTTCCAGGGGTTTAACAGGGCACGGCGAGCAATCGGGCGGTGCAGATACGAGGAAGCCATGAAGGATACCGGCATGTTTACGCCCCGCGCCGCCCGCCTAATCATGGTTGGTGTGACGATTGCCGGGTGCCTGCTTGTGGTCGCCCTTGCCGAGGGGGCCGTCCGGGTTCGCCAGTGGATCAAACATGGCGACATGTGGGGTATCGAGGAGTCCTATGCCGTCGACCCCGAGAGCGGGCTGCGCGTCCCGATCAAGAACAGCGTCACCGGCCCGATCGCCATCAACTCGCTCGGCTTCCGCAGCCCGGAGATTGCGGTGCCCAAGCCCCCGGGGACGCTCCGCCTGGCGTTCCTCGGCGGATCGACCACCTATTGCGCCGAGGTTTCCGGCAACGACCGGACTTGGCCCGAGCTGGTATGGCGGTCGCTGCAGGAGCATTGGCCGGAGGCGACGATCGACTACCTCAACGCCGGGGTGCCCGGTTACACCCTCGATAGCCTGCAGCGCTCGCTGCAGTTTCGCGTGCGGGCCTTCGACCCCGATGTGATCGTCATCTACGAGGCGACCAACGACTTGAGCGCCACCAGCTACGAGCTCGCTGTTCGGCAGGGTCTGGTGACCCAGCGCACCGAGGAGGCGATGAGCTGGCCGTCGCGCTACTCGCTGCTCTGGTACCTCGTGGAAAAGAACCTGCTCGTCATGCGCCATCAGGCCGAAGGCGAGAAGAGCGAGGGCAAGCTGCAGGCTGAGCCGAGCGTCCTGGCGGAGCCCTTCCGCGGCCGGCTACGCGCCTTGGTGACCGACAGCCGCGCCGTGGCGCCGCTCGTCGTGCTGATCACCTTTTCGCAGCGGCTGCGCCACGATCAGACGCCTGAGCAGCGGCAGGAAGCGTCGATCACCAGCCGATACTACATGCCCTACATGTCGAACGAACAGGCGCTCGCCGGATTCGACGCCTTCAACGCCGTGATCCGCGAGGTGGCGCTGGAGTCTGACGCGCTGCTGGTCGAAGGCGAGGACTCGATCCCGGCTGATGGCGGCCATTTCGTCGACTCGGTCCACTTCACGGATACGGGCAGCGCGGCCCAGGCGGCGCGCGTTGCCGAAGCACTTGAGAACTCGCCGGCTTTCGCCGCCTTGGTGGCGACCGCTGAGCAGGTCGTCCACTAACTCCCGCGTTGGTACCGAACGTCAAATCTCAATTGGCGACTGGGCCAACGCATCAGGCAGATCCCGACTGCTTGCGAGAAGATCGGGACAAGCGGCAGGACGAGTCATTTCGATGCAGTCCACAGACGAGAAACTTCGGTCCTACCTTATGGCCGTGCTTATCCTGCTTACCCAAATCTGTGGTGCGTCGCTTATTGTTTCCGCCGCCGTCTTTCCGCTCATCAAGGCTCAGGGCAGTCTTTCGACCATGTTCGCGGGATATGCCGCAGTCGCTCTTGCGTCCATGGCGGCGCTCGTCCTGCTAAGGCTCAGCAGAACCGGCCCAAGATCACTTCTCTTCGGCGGAGCATGGCGCGTGCCGGCACCGGCCGTCATAGTTGCGATCGCGTTGAGCCTGCGCATTGCGGCACTGGTTATCGTGCCCGTCGAACCGACTGGCGACCCGGCCAATCACGAGCTGGCAGCCTGGAATGTTGCGCAGGGCTTGGGCTATGTCCGCGCGAACGGCCCGGATGCACATTGGCCGCCGGGTTACGTACTCTTTGCATCCGTATTCTATCTGCTGCTCGGTCGCGACTGGCACATACTGGCGGTCGTCAACTGCCTTCTCGACGCGTGCACGGTCTTGCTCGTGTACCGGATCGCCCAATCCATCATGAGGCCTGCCGAGGCACGCGTCGCCGCACTCCTCTATGCTTTGAATCCGACGATGATCATCGTTTCCCAGACGATAATTTACGCACCTCTATTGTCGTTTACACTTTGCTTGTTGGTATCGCTGAAAAAGCACCCTGCCGTAACAGGATTTCTCATCGGCCTGACATCGTTGATCAAGCCCGTCGCGGTCCCGCTGCTGGTCATTCTTGCGGTCGACCGCATTTTCACGAAGGCCAGATGGAAAGTCATCGCATCAGCCTGTGGCATCGCTTTCCTGCTCGCGTCCGCGACCATCGCCCCATGGACCGTTCGGAACTACCTGACCTTCGACAGATTCGTCCCCGTCAGCGCCAATGCGGGCTGGGTACTGTGGTGGGGAAACAACGATCGCTCGGACGGGCTGATGCAGGACTGGTCCGAGGAACAGAAGCGCGCAAGCGGCGCCGAACTGATCGACCTGGATCGCAGGCTCATGCGCGACGCCATCACATGGATCATCCAGAATCCGGCGAAATTTCTGTCCCTGGTCCCGCTGAAGCAAGCCAACACCTGGGGAACCGAAGCGGCGACCTTGCCGGATCTGCGCATGCTCGGAACGCTCGGCGAACAGACGGTTCGTGGCGTGGTACAAGTCTACTACATCTGCCTCATTCTGCTGTCCGGCGGCGCCATGATCAGACACGCGCGCTTCCTGTTCTCGCACGCGAATGGCAGATGGATGTGCCTGATCATCCTGCTCGTCTGGGTTATCCACAGCGTGTACATCGGCTGGTCGTTCTACCGGATTTTCCTGTTGCCCTTCCTGTCTGTGATTGCCGTGATCGGACTTGTCCGCGAGGCGCGCGAACGCGAGTCGGCTTAGCCGCGCAGGCGGCACTCCTTGCGGTTCAGCTTCCGCCCAAAGCGCCGGCGCCGACCCAGGCCGAGTGTCCGGTCCTTGAGCATCGGCACGTCGGCGAAACACCCTGATGAGGTTGCCCGGGCCAAGCCGAAGGCTTTCTTCCCCGTCCACTTTGAGCTTTCCGCCTGCGTCCGACATAGTAGCCACCCCGTCACCAGTGGTCCGGCCGGTCAGCCATGCCGTCAGCCTCGCCTCGTATTGATTTCGGGCTTCTGGTGGGCGGCGCCCTGGTCCTGCTGGTCTTCGCCGGCGCCGCTGTCCTGGCCGCGCGCGGCGCCGTGCTGCCGGCCGAGGACGCGGCGATGCTGTTCGCCTATGCGTCCAACCTGGCCGATTCCGGGGTCATCTCGTTCTATCCCGGCGGGCCACCGACCGAGGGCGCCACCGACTTCCTGTTCATGGTGGCGCTTGCCGCGCTGCGGCGGCTCGGTTTGCCGCCCGCCGCCGGGGCCGGCCTGCTCACGATGCTGGGGGCGCTCGTCACCTTCGCGACGCTGCATCGGCTCGCCGTCGCCGGCGCGACGGCCGGCAGCCCGCGGCTGCGTGCCCTCCAGGGCGCGCTGCTGGCGATCCTGCTGGCGGGCACCAGCTTCCTGCTGCCGGCGCTGACCGGCTTCTCGGTCTATGTCTTCCTGGCGCCGATCGCCCTGATGGTCCTGTTCCATCAACGCGGCACGCCGGTCGGGTTCTTTGCCGCCGCGCTCTGCACCTGCCTGGTGCGGCCGGACGGCGTGGTGGTCGCCGGCCCGCTCGCCGCGGCGCTGCTGTGGCGACAGCGGCACAGCCGGCGGGCCTGGCTCGCCTGCGGACTGCTCCTGCTGCTGCCGGGACTCGCCTATTTCCTGTGGCGCTGGAGCTATTTCGGCGCGCTCATGCCGCTGCCGTTCTATGTCAAGACCGCGGGCATGGGCGACCTCCTCGGCATCTTCCATCTCGACGGAATCAGGGCGAACTACTTCGCGTTGTCCAACCCGGTGACGCTGATCCTGCTGGCGGCGGCGATCACCCTGCCCTTCCGCCGGCTGCGTGGCTTCGTGGTGGCGAACGCGGCGCTGCTCGCGACCATCGCCGCCGGCCTCGTGTTCTACGCCGCGATCCGCCAGGAGCAGAATGTCGGCCTGCGCTTCCAGGCGCCGATCTACCTGCTCATGATAATTCTGTTCCTGCGCCTGCCGATCGAGGCGGGCCTGCGGCTGCCGCTGATGGCGGTGGCCGCGCTGGCGGCGCTGCCGACCCTCGCCCATGCCGTGCTGGACGGGCCCGCGCTATCGCGCGACGACAACGTCGCGCCCTTCGCTGCCGAGCTGCGGGCGCTGCCGCGCGGCACCATGCTGGTGACCGAGGCCGGGATGCTGCCCTATCGCTCGGGCTGGATCGCGATCGATTCCTGGGGCCTCAACACCGCCGAGCTCAGCCGCCGGGTGATCCTGCCGGAGGACGTCGAGCGCTACGCCCCCGACCTGATCGTGGTGCACACTTATGACGACCTGCGGCGGATTCGGGCGCTCGATTTCCAGCGCAGCACGACGCGCAGCTGGGAGAACCAGGCGCGCAACATCCTGCTCGGCGCCGATGGCGCCTACGATACCTACTTCTTGCCGATCTACCGGCCCGGCAGCGCCAGCTACCGGCGGCAGCCGCGCCACGATCTCTATCTCGTGCGCAAGGAGTCGCCGCTCGCGGCGGCGCTGCGCGCCTTGATCGCCGCCCATGACGGCGTGACCTTCGACGGCATGTTCGAGCGCCTGCGGATGAGTTCCGGCTGAGGCGCCGGGGCTACCCGAACACCCGGTCCTCGAGCATCAGGGCGTCGGCGAAGAACTTGGCGGCCCAGTTCGGGTACTGCCAGGGGTGGTACAGCCCGTCGATCGGGTGCGAGCCCTTGATGCCGCCGAGCTCGTCGGGATCGCCGGCGAGCTTCTGGGTGGACTTGAGGAAGGCGTTGGCGCGCCGGGTGCCCTGGCGGTACCTGTCCTCGGCCGTGATCTCGTAGAGCCGGGCCCAGTTGATGGCGAGCTGGGCGATGCCGGTCAGGCAGGACCAGCGCACGGTCGGCCGCCAGTCCTTGTCGAAGCGCCCCGGCAGGCGGCCCGAATCCGGCTGGGCGGCGAGCATGGCGTCGCCGATCCGGCGGGCCGCGGCGACATAGCGCTCGTTGCCGAGCGCCGCGCCGATCTCCATCACCCCGCGCATGGCATAGGCGATGGTGTGGGTATAGGGCTGGCGGTCGTCGGACAGGCAGTTATGCGGGAACCAGCCGTTGTCGTGCTGCTGGCCGAGCGCCCAGTCGACGTTGCGGATCGCGGCGTCGCGGAAGCGCGCCTCGCCGGTGATCTCGTGGGCGCGCAACAGGCCCCAGGCGCTGCGGGTGTTGTAGAGATTGACCCGGGCCTGGGTGAACGGCGAGGCGAACCGGCGCCAGCCTCCGTCCGCGTCCTGCACGTCGCACAGCCAGGTCGCGGCCCGCAGCGCCGCCGCGCGATAGGCCTCGGTCCCCTCCTCCTCGAAGGCGCGGACCCAGCCGAACAGCACCTGGCCGGTGTTGAACACGGTCGGCTCGGGCGAATCGCCGAGCGCGCCGGCGAGCACGCCGCCCGAGGCATGCTGGACCGCGCATTCCCAGTCGGCCATGCGCACCGCACGGGCGCGGATCTCGGCGCGGCCCGTGAGCCGCCAGTAGCGGTAGAAGGTCGGGATGATGTAGCCGGTGGTCTCCGGGTACGAGGCCGCCCAGCGCCGGCTCTTCACCAGAAAGGTCTGGGCCACCCCGTCGTCGCGCACCCCGTCCTTCTTGGCGACGTCCTGGGCGTGGCACAGCCAGCGAATCGCGGCGTCGAGATGGACGCGGGTGTCGGCCGGCCGGGTGGCGCCGAGTCCGAGCCGCTCGCCCCAGGCGCGCGCCGCCTGCTCCAGCCGGGTCGGCGGCCGCCCGCTCACGTGATGCGCTGCCCGTCGGCGAAGAACGAGTCGCCCTCGGCGACCATGCGGTCGGCGGCCGCCACCATGGCGCGGGCGTCGAGCACGGCGAGCCTGGTGTTGCCGAGCCGGGCGCGCCGGATCGCGCCGGCCGCCTCCAGCCGGGCCACCAGGCGGGGCTCGCGGCGGGCCTGGTTGGCGGCCTCGGTGATCACCAGGGTCGGCACGGTCAGGCGGTTCCCTTGCCCGTCGATCACCGTGCCGGCGATCGGCGCGGCCTCGTAGAACGGCACCGCGAGACTATGCCGGATCCGGTCCTCCAGGAAATGGGTGAAGGTGACGGTGGAGAACGGCGCGTCGACCAGCAGGATCCGGGCGTCGCGCGCCACCAGCCGGGCGAACGGGCTGTCCGGCCCGAACGGCGCTGGGGTCGCCTGGTGGCCGGCCAGGAAGGACGCGGCGTCCGGCCCCCAGGCGGCCAGCGGATGGGTCGGCGACAGGCTGCGCTCGACGCCCTTGGCCCGGCGGAACACCTCGGACAGCAGGCCCATGCGCGAGGCCGAGCGGCGCACGTCCATGACGCCCCCGCGCGCCAGGAACGCCGCCGAGCTTTCGTCGTGATAGGTGAAGCTCGGCATCACCAGGAGGCCCGCCGGGCCGACCGCCGCCTGGAGCGCCGCCACGAAGCCGGCCGGCCCGCCCCCCTTGGCACTCGGGAGGAAGCCGTTCCCGGGCAGCCAGGAGGCGTGGACCATCGCGGTGTCGCCGGGCTGCACGCCCAGGCGTGCGAGCGCGGCCGCCAGCGCCGCCCCGTCATAGGCCCACAGCGTGGCGGCGAGCAGGCCCTTGAGCCGGCGCCGGGCGCGGCGCAGCAGGTCGGTCATGCCGGGGCGGCGCCCGACCGGTCCGGGCCGCCGACCCAGATGGCGATGTCGGCCGCCGCGCGCTCGTCGGCCGGCCGGCGCCGCAGCCACGGGCAGTCGTCGAACACCTGGGCGCAGATCGGAAACACATAGGCCAGCCGGATCGGCCGGGGCGCCCGCGCCAGGCTGTCCTCGATCCGCCGGGCGAGCGCCTTCAGGGTCTTCTCGCCGGCCGGGTTGTACATGAAGAACAGGGTCACCGGGTCGAGATCGACCGCCAGGAAATCGCCCTGCAGGATCTCGATCTCCGAGTTCCGGCCGACCAGGCCGGCGGCGTTGGCGCGGGCGATCTCCACCAGCTCGGGGCGAAACTCGACGCCGACCGACCGCCGCACCCCCCGGGTGGCGAAATACGCGACGGCGCGGCCCTTGCCGCAGCCGAAATCCATCACCACGTCGTCCGGCCCGGGGCCGACCAGGGCGCAGACCCGCTTGAGCTGGCCATAGCCGGTCGGCTCGTACAGCACGTCGTCGCGGAACGCGTTGGCGTCCGCCTGGCCCTTGCGGCGATAGGCATAGCCGGTGGTGCGGATGCCGAGCGGGCGTTCGTAGCGGTAATGCTCGCGCACGGTCTTGGCCACCGACTTGCCGCAGGACGCCAGGTTCTGGGCGGTGTTGCGCGCGATGTTGCGGCCATGGAACCGCACGATCGACCAGATATCGGCGAGGATGGAGGTCATCGGGCGGCGGAGCTCTCGACGGGATGGAGCGGCCCGCCCTCCCGGCGCAGGCCGCGCAGGTAGTCGCGGTCGCCGGCGGCCCGCGCCTCGCCGGCCAGGCGTTCGAGCGCCGCGTCGTCGATCCAGCCCATGCGCCAGGCGATCTCCTCGACACAGGCGATCTTCATCGCCTGGCGGCGCTCGATGGCGGCGATGAAGTTGGCGGCGTCGAGCATCGAATCATGCGTGCCGGTGTCGAGCCAGGCGATGCCGCGGCCGAGACGCTCGACCCAGAGGTCGCCGGCCTCGAGATAGCGGCGGTTCACGTCGGTGATCTCGAGTTCGCCGCGCGCCGATGGCTTCAGCGCGCCCGCGATGTCGACCACGCGGCTGTCGTAGAAGTACAGCCCGGTGACCGCCCAGCTCGAGCGCGGCTGGCGCGGCTTCTCCTCGATGCTGATGGCCTTGCCCGCGCCATCGATCTCGACGATGCCGTAGCGCTGGGGGTCGCGCACCTCGTAGGCGAACACGGTGGCGCCGGCGTTGCGCGCGGCGGCGTGCTGCAGCGTGTCGCTGATGCCATGGCCGTAGAACAGGTTGTCGCCGAGCACCAGCGCGCTGGGGCCTTGCCCGATGAAGTCCCGCCCGATCAGGAAGGCCTGGGCGATGCCCTCGGGCGCCGCCTGGGCGGCGTAGTCGAACGACATGCCCCACTGCGCGCCGTCGCCGAGCAGCCGGCGGAACAGCGGCTGGTCGTCCGGCGTGGTGATCACCAGGATCTCGCGGATGCCGGCCAGCATCAGGGTCGAGAGCGGGTAGTAGATCAGCGGCTTGTTGTACAGCGGCAGGAGCTGCTTGCTGACCGAGATGGTCACCGGGTAGAGCCTGGTGCCGGTGCCGCCGGCGAGTATGATTCCCTTCATCGCTGTCTCCCGTTCCCGCCCGGCGCCAGGCGGCCCACCATGTCGGCCAACGCTTCCCGCCACGGCCGCAGCGCGATGCCGGCCGCGGCGAGGCGGCCGCAATCGAGCACCGAGCAGCGCGGCCGGCGCGCCGGCCGCGGCATCTCGGCGGTGGTGATCGGCACGATACGCGGTGTCGCGCCGCCGCGCGAACCCGTCAGGTCGAAAATCGCCGAGGCCAGGCCGAACCAGCTGGTATGGCCGGCGCCGCAGCAGTGATAGGTGCCCCAGGCGAGCTCCCGCCGCAGCGCGCGGCCGGCGGCGGCGAGGATCGCGGCGGCGAGGTCGGGCGCCGCGGTCGGGCAGCCCTGCTGGTCGTCGACGACGCGGATCTCGGGCCGGGTCGCCGCCAGTTCCAGCATGGTCTTCACGAAGTTGCGGCCGTCGACGCCGTAGAGCCACGAGGTGCGCAGGATCAGGTGGCGTTCATGCCGCGCGCGCACCGCCGCTTCGCCGGCCGCCTTGCTGGCGCCGTAGACGCCGAGCGGCGCGACCGGGTCGGATTCGGTGTAGGGCGTGCCCTTTTCGCCGTCGAAGACGTAGTCGGTCGAAATGTGGATCAAGGGCAGGCTGGCGCCGGCGCAGGCCTCGGCGAGATGGGCCGGGCCGTCGCGGTTGACCCGGAAGGCGGCGTCGGCGTGGCTCTCGGCGTCGTCGACCGCGGTGTAGGCGGCGCAGTTGACGACGATGTCGGGCCGCGCCGCCGCCACCGCCGCCAGGACGGCGTCGCGCCCGGTGACGTCGAGGGCGGCGGCGTCGAGGCCGCGGCAATCGTCGGCGGTGCCCGCGGCCGCAGTCAACAGGGCGCGGCCGAGTTGCCCGCCGCCGCCGGTCACCAGGATCTTCACCGCGTCCCCCGCGGCACTAGAACAGATCCCCGAGATCCGCCAGCGGCGGCCAGGCGCGGTCGCGCGCCGTCAACACGACCTTGGCCGGGTCGACCGGCCAGTCGATGGCGAGCGCCGGGTCGTCCCAGCGCAGGCCGCGCTCGGCCGCCGGCGCGTAAGCGGAGGTCACCTTGTAGACCACCACCGTATCGGGCTCCAGCGTCACATAGCCGTGGGCGAAGCCGGCGGGCACCAGGATCTGGTTCCATTCCGCCGCGCTCACCAGCGCGCCGACATGGCGGCCGAAGCTGGCCGAGCCGCGCCGGAGGTCGACCGCCACGTCGTAGATCGCGCCGCGCGGGCAGGCGACCAGCTTGGCCTGGGCGTGGGGCGCCACCTGGAAATGCAGGCCGCGCAGGGTGCCGGGGAGGGCCGAGACGGCGTGGTTGTCCTGGACGAAGTCGAGCGCGAGCCCGGCCGCGGCGAAGCGCGCCCGGCTCCAGGTCTCCGAGAAGAAGCCGCGGGCGTCGCCATGGCGCGCCGGGCGCAGGATCAGGACGTCGGGGATGGCGGTGGGGGCGATCTGCATGGGGAGTATCGGATCCGGCCGACGGGTCAGGGGCCAGAGGGTGCGTCAGATACGCGCGAGAGGCAACCGCACCGAACACGCGCCAGTCATCGCCCAGAGCCGCCTTGCCGCCCGGCGAACGCTTCGCCATAGTCCGCCCGGCCATCGGCTCCGGTCGAATTGTGACCCCACCTCGCGTCCACGGCCCAAGAAACAAGCCATCATGAGTTTCCGGCGTTCGCTTGCCCTCTCGTTTCTGGAGAAATATGCCAGTACGGCGATCAACCTGGGCTCGACCCTGGTGCTGGCACGCCTGCTGTCGCCGCACGAGATCGGGGTGTTCTCGGTCGGCGCGGCAGTGGTCGGAATCATGCATTCCCTGCGCGATTTCGGGGTCACCAGCTACCTGATCCAGGAACGCGACGTCGACCGCGACAAGCTGCGCACCGCCTTCACCGTCACCCTCGGTCTGTCTTGGTTGTTCGCATTGCTGTTGCTGGCGGGCGCCGACTGGGCCGCCGGGTTCTATGGCGAGCCGGGCGTCCGTCAGATCGTCTGGGTGATGGCGGCGAATTTCGTGCTGATTCCGTTCGGCTCGCCGATCCTGGCGCTGATGCGCCGAGAGATGCAGTTCGGCCGGCTGGCGGCGATCCAGGTCGCCAGCACCGCGGTAAACGCCGGCACCGGCATCGCACTTGCCGCCACCGGCCACGGCTTCATGAGCCTTGCCTGGGCATCGCTGGCCGGAGTGGCGATCACCAGCGGCCTCGCTTTCCTGAGCCGGCCGCACGTCTTCCTGTTCAAGCCCGGCCTGCATCAGTGGCGCAGCGTGCTGGCATTCGGCAGTTACGCCAGCGCCAATGCCTTGCTCGGCGATTTGCGCCTGACAGCGCCGGACCTCATCATGGGCCGCATGCTGGGATTCGAAGCGGTGGGCCTGTTCAGCCGCGCGATCGGCCTCATCGGCATCTTCAACAAAGTATTCTTCGAGGGGTTGCAGCCCGTTCTGTTACCCGCGCTCTCGGAAAAAGTTCGACGCGGCGAGGATCTGGGCGAAACTTATCTTCGAGCCATGGAGCATGTGAGCGTACTCTACTGGCCGTTTTTAGCCTTTCTCGCCCTGATGGCGGGACCGATCGTCGAGATCCTATTGGGGCAGCAATGGGTGGACGCGGTACTGCTGGTGCAAATACTGTGCATTGGTTCCGCAGTCGGATTTCCGGCTTTCCTTACCCAGCCTCTCCTGATGTCGATGGGGCGTGTTCGCGATACGTTCATCCTGAACGCTTTACTGCTGCCACTGAGTGTATTGGTGTTCGTCGCGGGATCTCTATACAGCGTCGAGATAGTCGCGTTCCTCACCGCTCCTGTTTCCCTTGTCGCCATCCTGATCGTGCTGCGCTTTGTCGGACGCTTTATCTCAGTCAAGGTGCGAGACGTTCTTTACGCCACACGAAAGAGCGCAGCCGTGACCATCGCCGCTATACTGGTGCCTTGGCTGATCCAGATGTGGCCCGGCTGGCATGACTTGAGCCCGTTCCTCGGCCTAGTCATCGCCGCGCTCGCCTTCGGCCTAGCTTGGCTGATAGCTATCTATCTGACCGGGCATCCGTTGAAGGAAGAGTTTCGTGGCGTCATGGAACGTTTGCCACGCCGCGCTTCGGGCCGCTGACCCCACCGCCATAGTATCCAGGTCACCGTCCGGACAAGCTGGCGCGGGGGCTCATGCGCGAGGACAAGTATGCGGGTCTTGAAAAATATGCTGCACCGCTGGCTTACGAGCGACCGGCTGATCGGACAGCGCCTCGTTGCCGCCTTGGCCGGGGTCGTTCATGACCGCGGCAACCGCGACCCTGGATGGTATGGCACCGAGCAAGTCCCCGCCATCACCGGTAGCTGGCGACACATACGCTTCAAACCGATACGGCAGACGGTCGCCGCTCTTTCGCGACAGCTTGACTTCTACGGCGATCAGATTTTCTTCAAACAAGTATGGCAGCCAATTGCCGGACTAGCGGGAAAGAAGCTGGAACCGCTTCGGAACCCCGAGGACCTTGATCTTCGCTTGGGCGACGAGTATCTCGCAAGCCGGCAACCAGTGGCGAAACCGAGCGCATCACCGCCCTCATTCTCGATCATCACACCCTACTACAGACACTTCTCTCACTTCGCGGACTGCGCGCGCTCCGTTGCCACTGCCATGCGCCGTGCCGGACCCTTGAAAGTCGAGTGGATCGTCGTCAACGACGACCCCAGCATTACCAACGAAAAGCTCTGGGCCCTCGTTCCTACCGCGATTCAAGACCGGACGAGGATGATCGCGAACAGTTCCAATATGGGCAATACCGCAACTCTCAATGCCGGGATCCGCGCTAGTCAGCTCGACTGGATCGTATTCCTTGATTGCGATGACATGATCGCCAACCGCGCACTGCGGATCCTGGGCAAGTACGTCTCCGTCTTTCCGCGCTGCAGGTACTTCTCGTCATCGATGCTCGATATCGATGAATCGGGCCGCGTTCTGCGCTATCGCATTCGCGACAGCCGAGCAACGCAGCTCTTCACCGAGGGCATGACCGCCGGCCACCTGAAGGCTGTCAGACGGGATGCATTCGACGATCTCGGACTTCTCGATGCCCGGTTCGACGGCTGCCAAGACTACGAATTCGCGCTGCGCACGGCGATGGGGGAGCCGGTCTGCTTCATTCCGGAGTTCCTGTACAGATACCGCTCCCATTCGCATACGCAGACATTGTCGGGCCTGAACCGACAACTGACCCGCGCGCGTGATGTCCGGAGAATGTACACAGACCGAATCAAGGAGGTCCGGTTTGCGTCGGACTCATTGGTTGGGGGATGTGACAGACGATCCGACCATTGACGCCACATCCTTCTTTGCTGACGCGGTCTAATCCTGCACGCGCCAGAATGCTCCTGTGTCGTCGATATTGCGAATGTTTGAGGTGATTCCGTGGCGCTGGTGGAAATCGGAAACAGCTTGCCGGCAGCCCTCCAAGGCATAGTCGTCAACAATGACGAACCCGCCTGGGCTCACTTTGCGATACAGAGAGTCGAGAGCCTGGATCGTCGATTCGTACATGTCTCCGTCAAGCCGCAGTACCGCGAGGCGCTCAATTGGCGCATCCGGAAGCGTATCCTTGAACCAGCCCTCAAGAATTCGAACACGATCGTCGAGAAGCCCATACCGGCGGAAGTTTTCCTCGACCTCGGTACGCGGTATCGCCAACTGCGTGTAAAGAAAATGCGGATCGTCGGCGTCGACCGGGTACCTCTCAAAGTCGGGCGGTGGCAATCCAGCGAAGGAGTCGGCGAGCCATACCGTGCGCGATACATCTCCGTGGACCGCGAGAACGGCACGCATGAAGATGCTTGCGCCGCCCCTCCAGACTCCGGTCTCGATCAAGTCACCCGGGATGCCGTCTTGCAGAACGGTCTCGACGCAGGATTGAAGATTGTCGAGGCGCTTGAGGCCGATCATAGTGTGGGCGCGCGCCGGCCAGTCGCGACCAAGCTCGCGAAGACGGCGGATATCATCGAGGGACCGCCCAGCATAGTCCTTAGTAACGGGCGTCGAGTATTCTTCGACAAGATGCAGCCGAAACCCGCGGAGTAGCCGCATGAGTCCGTTGATCGCAACTCTCTTAGGCCAACTCTTGGGCCGGTTGTTGCGGAAGGGCACCATGTTTGCGAGCGGGTGATCCATGAAGATGCTGTCGGTGAGGCAGCGCTTCATGAGATCGAGATAGAGTGAGCAATCGTCCACGTAGCCTCTGGATTCACACACGATGGACTCCATTGTGAGCCTTTGGAGCGAATCTCAATGGTCTTGAGTTCAGAGTAGCCTAACCCCTGTATTTCGACAAATTCGTGCAGTCAGGCCCATCATCACGCGGCGCGCCGCTATGCCGGAGCAACATCCGATGCCTTTAGCCGAAACGAGACGTTGTCGCATCTGTGATGCCGCTGACTGGCATGACACGTATCTAGTGCGCGAGATGATGTACGGCATGGACGAACAATTCACATACTTTCAGTGTCGAGAATGTGGCTGCTTACAGATTGGCGAAGTCCCGGAGGATCTGTCGCGATATTACAAGAGTGACTACTATTCATACAATTCCGAAACTATTCTTCCAAGAAAGCTAAGCCGGCCGAAGGAATTCCTCAAGCAGAAGCGGCTGAACGCCTGGCTAAGGGGCGAGCAAGCCGGCCCTGTCGCGCGTATGCTGGGCAAGCCGTTCGTCGCGGATCACTTCCTGGAGGAAGTTGCTGCGATTGTACCCCTGCGATCGAACGATCGCATCGTCGACTTCGGCTGCGGAAACGGGCACAGATTGCTTCAGTGGCGGTTGGCTGGCTTCGCAAACCTCACTGGCATCGACCCGTTTGTAGAGAAGGACATCTATTACGGAAATGGTGTCACAATTCGCAAGATGTTTCTCGAAGAGATGGAGTCCGAAGCCGATTTCGTCATGGGATACCACTCATTCGAGCACATTCCTGATGGCCCTGCAGCCCTGAGGGCAATTCGACGGAAGTTGCGGAGCGGCGGATGGGTGGCGCTCGCGGTTCCTGTCTGTGATGCCTATGCATGGCAGGAGTACCGCACCGACTGGGTTGCCTTGGACGCCCCACGGCACATCTGCTTGCACACAGAGAAAAGCATGCGCCTGCTCGCGCAACGTTGCGGTTTTTCCGTCGAGAGGGTCGTTCGAAATTCCTGCGCGATGCAGTTCTGGGGCAGCGAGCAGTACCGAGCCGGAATACCACTCATGAGTGCTCGCTCTTATCTCGTCAATCCGTCTGGGTCACTGTTCTCTGAATCGCAAATTAAAGCCTGGCAGGAAGATAGCGTTAGGTTGAATTTAGAAGGGAAGGGTGATTGGGCAACGTTCTATCTTCGCAAACCTAGCAATCATCTCGGAAACCTTGAGTCGTAAAGGATCTGCAGTGCGTTCTCGGCAGGCCGTCCGCTCTTCACTTCTCTTCAAGCCATAAGACTGCTATCGCTTGGAGCTTATCGCCCTTGGCTTCAGACTGCGCAGCATCCTTGCCAAGAATCTCCGTCCTCATGACGGCCTACAACGCCGCCACGTTCATTGGCCCGGCGATCGAGAGCGTTCTGGCGCAGTCGTTCTCGGATTTCGAGTTTCTGATCGTCGACGACGGGTCGCGGGACGCGACGCCCGAGATCATCGCGAGCTGCGCCGATCCTCGGATCCGGATACTCACGAACACCGAAAATATCGGCCTGATTCGATCGCTCAATCTCGGGCTCGACCACGCGCGCGGGGAGTTCGTCGCGCGCATGGACGCCGACGATGTGTCGCTTCCCAAACGGTTCGAGGAGCAGGTCCGCTTTCTCGACGCGCATCCGAGGATTGGGTTGTGCGGCACGGCGGTCGAGACCTTCGGCGCGCGGACCGAGTACTGGTGCGGCGAGACCGATCCCGCCCGGCTCAAGTGCCTGCTGCTGTTCGAGGCGAACATCAATCATCCGACGGTGATGTTCCGTCGCACGCTGATCGAGCGGCATCGGATCCGCTACGATCCGCGATATCCGCATGCGGAGGACTACGCGGCGTGGGCCTGCCTGGGCGATGTCAGCGAGCTCGCCAACATTGCCGTGGCGCATGTGAGGTATCGGCTCCACGACAGCAGCGTGAGCCACGCGAATCGCGATGCGCAAAATGCAAGCGCCGACAAGGTGCGCCGCGGACAACTGGCAAAGCTCGGGATAGACGCAAGCGATCGGCAACTGCATGTGCATTCGACACTGGCGCGCGGTGCGCCGCATACCCTCGGAATTGAGATTGACGAGGGGGAATCCTGGCTGCTCGACCTGTTGCAGGCCAATCGGGTCAGCGGATACTGCGACCGGGCGGCGTTGTCGGCGGTGCTCTACGAGAAATGGTTCAAGCTGTGCCGCGCCCATCGGGCGCGGCAGCCCGCGGCAAGCGGCCGGTTCCTGGCCTCGCCGCTGGCGCAAGGGAGACCCCTGCCCGGCCGACTCGTCGATGCCGGCCGATTGCTGCTCGGCCTCGGCTAGCCGACACCGCGGTTTCGTCGCAGCTTGCTACGTGGAGCCTGCGCGTCGGACGCCTTCGTACACCGCCAGATACCCATCCGCCATCGCCCGGCTGCTGAACTCCGCCCGCACCCGCGCCTGCAGCGCGCCGCCGAGCCGGGCGCGGAGGTCCGCGTCGCCGAGCGCCCGCGCGATGGCCTCGGCGAGCGCCGCCGGGTCCTCCGATGGCACCAGGATGCCGGCGTCGTCGCCGACCACCTCGGGCATGCCGCCGACCGACGTGGCCACCACCGCGCGGCCGGCGGCGCCGGCCTCGAGCAGGGCATAGGGCAGCCCCTCGCTGCGCGACGGCAGCACGAACACCAGCGCGCCGCGCATCAGCCGCAGCACCGCCGGCCGCGGCAGCGCGCCGGCGAATTCGATGCGCGCGGCGACGCCGAGCTCGCCCGCCAGGCGGCGCAGGGCGGCGCCCTCGTCGCCGTCGCCGGCGAGCACCAGGCGGATCGCCGGAAAGCGCTGCGCCAGCGCCGCCCAGGCGCGGATCAAGAGGTCGTGGCCCTTGACCCGGTCGAGCGCGCCGGCCGACAGCACATAGGGCCCTTGCGCCGCGGCCGCCGGCGCCGCCGCGTCCGCGCCGGCCAGGTCGAGATCGATGCCGTTCCGGATCACCACCGGCGGCGCGTTCAGGGCGAAGCGCGCCCGGGCCGCCTGGCTAAGCGCCTGCGACACCGCGACGATCGCCGCCGCCCCGCCGAGCGCCCAGCGGATCAGCGCGCGCTCGTCGGCCCGGCGCGAAGCGAAGGCGGTGACGTCGCTGCCGTGCAGGGTCACCACATAGGGCCGGCCGGCGAGCGCCGCGGCGAGGCGGAACCAGGCGGCGTAGTTGGTGACGGTGTGGAGATGGACGAGGTCGAAGCGCCCGGCCCGCAGCAGGCCCACCAGGTCATGGAGGGTGCGCGGGACCTCGCCCAGCCAGCCCAGGAAGCCCGAAACCGGCCGCGCCCGGTCGACGGGCATGCGCAGGCGCCGGGAATGGCGGGGCACCGGGCCGGAACGGTCGCTGGCGAGCCGGCGCGCGCTCCAGTCGCCCGGCACGAACAGCTCGACCTCGGCGCGCCGCCCGAGGCCGGTGATCAGGTCGCGCACCATGGCGTCGACCCCGCCCTCGACCTCGGGATAGCGGATCGCCACCATCAGCACGCGGAGCGGCCGGTCGGCCGGATCGGCTGGTCGCTCGCTGGTCATCCGGCCCGGTCCCGCCCCCCGCCTCGCCGCCTAGACCAAGATCGCCTCGGATTGAATCAATCCGAGGCGTGAATCTTGGTCTACCTTTTTTGAAGTAGAGCATGATTCACGGATCGCACTGTTTCAGTGCGATCCGACCATGCTCTAGATCCGCGCCCGGCCGAATCGATCCGGCCCTGGCGGCGGCCCTTGCCCCGGCGGCGCCCCTGTAATAAGCACTGCCGCAGGCCCGATCCAGTCCCCGTCTCCCCCGCGCCCGAACCCAGGAGCCCCGCGCCGTGAGCGCCGACCGCCCCGCCGCCGCCATCGAATCCGCGATCCAGGAGTTCCTGGCCGCGCGCCCCGACCTGGTGGCCGGCGGCGGGCGGCGGCTCAGGGTCGATCAGTCGCTGATCTCCGACGGGCTGATCGATTCGCTGGCGGTGCTCGACATCGTCGCCTTCCTCGAGGAACGCTTCCAGGTCCGCTTCGAGCCGGAGGACCTGACCGGCGAGAATTTCGACACCGTCGCCGCCATGGCGCGGCTGGTCGGGGCGCGGATGGTCGCGGCCGGCGGCGGCTGAACCGGCGTCACGGGGCGTTGGCGCTCCAGCGC
>CAYJQC010000010.1:119639-149150 GCA_964372215.1 uncultured Rhodospirillaceae bacterium | reverse complement strand
ACTTTCGTCAGTTTGGGAATCCCTAATGTGAGTCAGCCTCACCGCAGGTTGGTATAACCTGCGCCGTCGATCCCGATTACGGCCTGGATCACGGGGCTTGGAACCCGCTCCTGCTGATCTACCCGAAGGCCGATCTGCCGGTGGTCCAGCTATCCATCCAGCCTGAGCAGGGGGCGGCCCATCACCTTGCCCTGGGACGGGCGCTGGCGCCGCTCCGGCGCGCCGGCGTGCTGATCCTGGCGAGCGGCGGCGCGGTCCACAACCTGCAGCAGTTCCGCGTCGACCGCGAACGGGCGGCGGACTGGGCGGTCTCGTTCGACGACTGGGTGGCGGAGCGGATCGCCGCAGGCGACACGCAAGCGCTGGTCGACTATCGGCGGACCCGGCCGGACGGGGTCGAAGCCCACCCGACCGACGAGCATTTCCTGCCGCTGTTCGTGGCGCTCGGCGCGGGGCTGGGGGGCGGTGATGCGTCCGGGCGGCCGCTGCACCGCAGCTTCGCCCATGGCAGCCTCAGCATGGCCGCCTATGGCTGGGGGGCGCTGGCGGCCTGACGCGGCCGTTCCGGCGACAGGCGGACCCGGTCAGGCGCCCTTCGGCGACAGTCCGCGGTACAGCACCTGCTCGATGTCGGCGGCGATCTCGCGCGGGTTCTTGAGGAAGCGCAGGCCCATGGTGTTGCCCTCGGACCAGATGACCTCGCCGGCATAGCCGCCGAGCCGGTCGATATGCAGCACCACCGGCGAGCCGTCGCTGACATAGCGCTTCAGAAGCCGGATCTTGGCGCCGCCCGGCGACATGTTGAGGACGATGCAGTCGACGTTCTCGCGCCCGGCCTGAACGGCGCCCGACCAGAACACCGCCGAGCGCGTGTGCCGGCGCAGGGACTTGCCCTTCTGCGCCTTGGCGACCGGCTGCGGCGGTGCCGGGGTGACCTGGGTGCCGGCCTGCTCGGTGCCCTTGAAGACGATGCCGATGATCCGGCCGTGGCGGCGCACCAGCTCGCCCTCGAAGCTCCTAAAGTTCTCGACGACGAGCGTGACCGCGCCGTCCTCGGCGAGGTCGTTGTTGCAGCGCAGATCGGCGCTGTGGGAGCTGAGCGCGAGCACTTCCACCGGCTCGGCGCGGCCGCCGAAATCGAGGGTGCCGACGCATAGCGCCGGCTCGTAGAACTCCTCCTCGAGCCTGCGCAGGAGATCGACTGTGTTCATGGCGTCCCGCCGGTCAGAGCCTGGATCGGGGGCGTCATCAGCCCCCTGGTCATTCTGGTCGACCACAGGTTTACGTTTTGCTAACCCGCCGGCTTGGGCGTCCCCGACGTCGGCAATGGGCTGAAATCGTGGGCAAAACGAAAGAGCCGGTCCCATGGACCGGCCCTTCACGCAACGACGATCAGACGCGGTTCAGGCGGTCGCGCTGGCGGCGACGCCGCGGCTCTGCATCAGCTCCTGCAGCTCGCCGGACTGGTACATCTCGCGCACGATGTCGCAGCCGCCGACGAACTCGCCCTTGACGTAGAGCTGGGGCACCGTCGGCCAGTTGCTGAAGTCCTTGATGCCCTGGCGCAGGCTCGGGTCGGCCAGCACGTCGATGCCCTTGAACTTGACCCCGACCTGGGTCAGCACCTGCACGACGGCGGCGGAGAAGCCGCATTGCGGGAATACGGGCGTGCCCTTCATGTAGAGCACCACGTCGTTGCTGCCGATTTCCTGGCGGATGCGCTCGTGTACCGGATTGCTGTTCATTGCCTCGTCCTCTCCGCGCCGTGGCGTTGCCGCCCGCGGCCGCATGTGGGGTGATGTCGGTTCAGCTCGTCGTCGGCGCAGAAGTCTGCAGGGCGAGGGCGTGCAGCTCGCCGCCCATGCGGCCCTGCAGCGCCTGGTAGACCATCTGGTGCTGCTGCACCCGGCTCTTGCCGGCGAAGGCCAGGGCAGTGACGTGCGCCGCGTAGTGATCGCCGTCGCCGCGCAGGTCCTCGACCACCACGACCGCACCCGGGATGCCTTCCTTGATCAGGCGCTCGATCTCGGTCGCGCTCATCGCCATGAGGCCGTCCTTCCCTCGCCTTACTCGCCGCTCATATAGGCCGGCAGCCAAGCCTCATGGGCGACCGCAAGCTCGTCCACCGATATGGTATGGCCGGACGGCAGCGTCAATCGCGTGCCGCCGGTCTCGCCCAGGATCAGGATCGGAACCCTGGCGGCGGCGGCTTCGGCGACGATTCCGCTCGCCGTCTCCGGCCGGCAGGTCACGAGATAGCGCGCCTGGTCCTCGCCGAACAACCACGAATAATCTAGGGCTTTTTCCTCGGGCAGGCTCAGGCTCGCTCCGATGCCGCCAGCCATGGCCATCTCGGCCACCGCCACCGCGAGCCCGCCGTCCGACAGGTCATGGCAGGCGGTGACCCGCCCGGCCGCGATCAGGCCGCGCACGAAGTCGCCGTTGCGCCGCTCGGCCGCCAGATCCACCGGCGGCGGCGGCCCGTCCTCGCGCCCGGCGATCTCGCGCAGGAAGATCGAGGCGCCAAGGTGGCCCTTGGTCGCGCCCACCAGCAGCACGGTTTCGCCGTCCGCCTTGAAGGCGATCGAGCAGGCGGTCGCGACATCGGCCAGCAGGCCGACGCCGCCGATCACCGGGGTCGGCAGGATGCCGCGGCCGTTGGTCTCGTTGTAGAGCGAGACATTGCCGGAGACGACGGGATAGTCGAGCGCCAGGCAGGCCTCGCGCATGCCTTCGACGCAGCCGACGAACTGGCCCATGATGTCGGGCCGCTGCGGATTGCCGAAGTTCATGTTGTCGGTGATGGCGATCGGCGTGGCGCCGACCGCGGTCAGGTTGCGCCAGGATTCGGCCACCGCCTGGGCGCCGCCGGCCCGGGGGTCCGCGACGCAGTAGCGCGGCGTGCAGTCGCTGGCCATGGCGAGCGCCTTCGCGGTGTCCTGGACCCGCACCACCGCCGCGTCGCCGCCGGGCCGCAGCACCGTGTCGCCCATCACCAGGTGGTCGTACTGCTCCCACACCCAGCGCTTGCTGGCGAGGTCGGGGCAGCCGATCAGGCGCTTCAGCACCGCCGCCGGATCGGCGGGGGTCGGAACCGAGGCCATGTCGAGCGGCGCCCTTGGCGGCGTCGGCTGCCACGGCCGGTCGTAGTTGGGCGCCTCGTCGACCAGCGGCTGGACCGCCATGTCGGCGACCACCCTGCCGTCCTTCCTGAGCACCAGATGACCGCTGTCGGTCAGCCGGCCGATCTCGGCGAAGTCGAGCTCCCACTTGTCGAAGACCGCGCGCGCCTGGTCCATGGCCTCGGGCTTCAGCACCATGAGCATGCGCTCCTGGCTTTCCGACAGCATGATCTCGTAGGCGGTCATGTGGGTTTCGCGCACCGGCACCCGGTCGAGGTCGATCTCGATGCCGAGGCCGCCCTTGGCGCTCATCTCGACCGAGGAGGAGGTGAGCCCGGCCGCGCCCATGTCCTGGATCGCGACGATGGCGTCGGTCGCCATCAGCTCCAGGCAGGCTTCGAGCAGCAGCTTCTCGGTGAAGGGGTCGCCGACCTGCACGGTCGGGCGCTTCTCGTCGGAATCGTCGGTGAACTCGGCCGAGGCCATGGTGGCGCCGTGGATGCCGTCGCGCCCCGTTTTGGCGCCGACATAGATCACCGGATTGCCGATGCCGGCGGCGGCGGAATAGAAGATTCTGTCGGCCTGGGCGAGGCCCACGGTCATGGCGTTGACCAGAATGTTGCCGTTGTAGGAGGGGTGGAAGTTCACCTCGCCGCCGACCGTCGGCACGCCCATGCAGTTGCCGTAGCCGCCGATGCCGGCGACCACGCCGGCCACCAGATGGCGGGTTCTGGCATCGTCCGGGCTGCCGAAGCGTAGCGCGTTCAGGTTGGCGATCGGGCGCGCGCCCATGGTGAAGACGTCGCGCATGATGCCGCCGACGCCGGTCGCAGCACCCTGGTACGGCTCGATGAACGACGGATGGTTGTGGCTCTCCATCTTGAAGACCACGGCCTGGCCGTCGCCGATATCGATGACGCCGGCGTTCTCGCCCGGCCCCTGGATCACCTTCGGCCCCTTGGTCGGCAGCGTCTTGAGCCAGCGTCGCGACGACTTGTAGGAGCAGTGCTCGCTCCACATCACCGAGAAGATGCCGAGCTCGGTGATCGTCGGCTCCCGCTCCATGATCTTCAGGACCCGCTCGTATTCCTCGGGCGTCAGGCCGTGCTCGGCGACCAGCGCCGGCGTGATCGCCGGCTCGTCGCGGCCGTGCCGGGCCTCGGCCGTGCCGCTCTTCGCGGCGCTCATGACAGCGCGCTCACGATGCCGTCGAACAGCTTCCTGCCGTCGAGCGAGCCGTGGATCGGCTCCACGGCGTCCTCCGGGTGCGGCATCAGGCCGAGCACGTTCTTCGCATCGTTGAACACGCCGGCGATGTTGTCGTTCGAGCCGTTCGGATTGGCGGTCGAGGTCGCGCGCCCCTCGGGGTCGCAATAGCGGAAGGCGATCTGGTCGCGGTCCTCGAGGCGCTTCCTGGTGTCGGCGTCGACGAAGTAGTTGCCGTCGTGATGCGCCACCGGAACACTCAGCACCTCGCCCGTGGCGTAGCCGGAAGTGAACAGACTCTGGCTGGTCTCGACCCGCAGGCCGACATTGCGGCAGACGAACTTGAGCCCGGCATTGCGCAGCAGCGCGCCGGGCACCAGGCCGGTCTCGGCCAGCACCTGGAAGCCGTTGCACACGCCGAGCACGGCGGCGCCGGCCTTGGCCCGCGCCACCACCTCGCGCATGACCGGCGAATGGGCTGCGATCGCGCCGCAGCGCAGGTAGTCGCCATAGGAGAAGCCGCCGGGAATGACGATCAGGTCGGTCTTGGGCAGCTCGGTGTCGCGATGCCACACCATGGCCGGCGGGCGGCCCATGGCCTGGGTCAGCGCGACCTTCATGTCGCGCTCGCGATTCGATCCGGGGAAGACGACGATGGCGGCGTGCATCTCTATCTACGAACGACGGGCGGGGCGGCGATCTTCCAGGGCGGTTGCACGGGCGGCCCGGCCGGCGTCAGTCGGCCAGGTCGATGGCGTAGTTCTCGATCACGGTATTGGCGAGCAGCTTGGCACACATCGCCTCGACATGGGCGCGGGCGCGCGCCGCATCGGTCTCGGCGAGGTCGATCTCGATGTACTTGCCCTGGCGGACGTCGCCGACGCCATCGAAACCGAGCTGCTCGAGGGCGTGGCCGATGGCGCGGCCCTGGGGATCGAGCACCCCCGGCTTGAGCGTGATATGGACCCTTGCCTTCACGTCCGCCCCCGCTTCGTCACGCCGCAATTCGCTGCGTCGCCGGTCGTCGCGTCGCCAATCATCGCGTTGCCCGTCACTGCATGGTCTGGGGGCCCTTGAGGTCGCGCGGGCCGCCCTCGGGCAGGATGCCGAGCCGGCGCGCCACTTCCTGATAGGCCTCGGCCACCCCACCGAGATCGCGGCGGAAGCGGTCCTTGTCCAGCTTCTCGTTGGTCTTGACGTCCCACAGCCGGCAATTGTCCGGGCTGATCTCGTCGGCCAGGACGATCCGCATCTCCTCGCCTTCCCACAGCCGGCCGAACTCCAGCTTGAAGTCGACCAGCTTCAGCCCGACGCCCAGAAGTAGGCCGCTCAGGAAGTCGTTGACCCGCAGCGCCAGGGCCATGATGTCGTCGAGATCCTGCGGGCTGGCCCAGCCGAACGAGGTGATGTGCTCCTCGCTCACGATCGGGTCGTTGAGCTCGTCGGACTTGTAGTAGTACTCGACGATCGAGCGCGGCAGCTGGGTGCCCTCGGCCAGGCCGAAGCGCTGGGCCAAGGATCCCGCGGCGACATTGCGCACCACCACCTCGATCGGGATGATCTCGACCTCGCGCACCAGCTGCTCGCGCATGTTGAGGCGGCGCACGAAATGGGTCGGGATCCCGATCTCGCCGAGCCGGCTCATCAGGTATTCCGAGATCCGGTTGTTGAGCACGCCCTTGCCGGTGATGACGCCGCGCTTCTGGTTGTTGAAGGCGCTGGCGTCGTCCTTGAAGTACTGCACCAGGGTGCCGGGCTCGGGACCCTCGAACAGGACCTTCGCCTTCCCTTCGTAGATACGGCGGCGCCGGGACATGGTGGTCTCCCGAGATCGACGGAACGATCAGAACAGAACGTGAACAATGACGACCCGGTGAGGATCGGCCCTCCTATAGCAGGTGTGACAAGGCAACACAACGACAGCGAAAATCCGCAGAAAACCTGGAAATTGTGCGGCGCAGCGTGGATTTCTGCCAGCGCCGCGGCTAAAGCGCGACCGGGCCGTAGGGCACCTGTCCCGGCAGTCCCGGGGCAAAACGCCAGATCGGCCGGCGGCCGGCCGGCGCCCCGGCGGCGGGCAGCGCGATGAGCGAACTCGACGAGGTGCCGAAGCCGCTGTCGGAGACGATCGCCATGGCATCGAAGGGACTGCCCGGGGTCGCGCGCTCCCGGCTGGCGAGCAGGGCCTCCCAGGCGCTCCAGCCCCCGTCGCGCTCGGGTTCGGGCGCCGCTGCCGCCTGGAAGCGCGGCAGGAAGGCGCCGATCCGGGCGCTCGCGGCGCCATCGTTACGGTCATGGGCGGTGATCATGGACAGGCCGCGGGGCAGGGGCGTGACCTCGATCCCCTCGGCCGAATCGCCGAGGTTGCGGAGCCAGAAGGCGTTGCGGTTGTCGGCGATCACCATGTTGAACGAGCGATAGGCGCTGGGATCGAGATCGGCCAGCGCCCAGGCGGCGTCCGCCGCGTCGGCGTGGTCGAGCGCCTCGAGCACCAGCTCGCCGCGGCTGCGGCGGCCGGCCGCGGGGCCCAGGGTGTTGATGCGGTTCAGAACCCCGGCCACCAGGCCTTCGTCGTTGAGGCCGAGCCAGCTGCCGCCGGCCAGGCGGTCGCGGCCGGCTGTCACCCCCGGGCGGTCCGGCCAGTGGCGGCCCGGCGGGTCCCAGGGCCGCGCCAGCATCTCGTCCCGGTTGGCCCCCAGCAGCACCGGCCAGGGATCGCCGGGCTGGAACAGAATGACGACACTGCACATGGCTGGGGACTACACCTTGGTGGGCTGGACGGGCGGCGAAGACATGCGGTGGCGACGCGGTTCGCCGGGCGTGCCGGGGCGAAAGTTCCGGTTCAATTCGGCGGATCGAGCGGCTATAAGCTTGACCCGCATCCGAACCCACCCAAACTCACCGGCACGTCAGACCAACGGGGAGCGTGAGGCGCAATGGCCAGTTTCGACGATCGCCAAAAGAGCTTCGAACACAAGTACAAGCACGACAAGGAGCTCGAGTTCAAGATCACCGCGCGCCGCAACAAGCTGGTCGGGCTATGGGCCGCGGGCCTGTTCGGCCTGTCCGGCGCCGATGCCGATGCCTACGCCAAGTCGGTGGTCATGGCCGATCTCGAGAAGCCGGGCGACGAGGACATCGTCGGCAAGCTGCTCGCGGATTTCGCGGCCAAGGGAATCGAGATGTCCGCCCACCGCCTGCGCCACCACATGGACGAGCAGATGATCGAGGCGCGCCGCCAGGTGATGGCCGAGGTCAAGGACTAGGCGCGCCGACGCCGGTTCACCCGGTCGTGGCGCCGAACACCCGGGCGAAGATCGCGTCGACATGCCGCGTGTGGTAGCCGAGGTCGAACAAGCCGTCGATCTCGCTCGCTGACAGGCGCTTCGTGACGTCGCCATCGGCTTTCAGCAGCGCCGGAAAGCTCGCTCCTTCCTGCCATACCTTCATGGCACTCGCCTGCACCGTGCGATAGGCGTCCTCGCGGCTCATCCCGGCCTGGGTCAGGGCCAGCAGCACGCGCTGCGAATGCACGAGACCGCCGAGCTGCTCCAGGTTGCGCTGCATCCGTTCGGGATAGACCAGCAGCTTGTCCATCAGCCCGGTCAGCCGCGCCAGCGAGAAGTCGAGGGCGATGGTCGCGTCCGGTCCGATCACCCGCTCGACCGACGAGTGCGAGATGTCGCGCTCATGCCACAGCGTCACGTTCTCCAGGGCCGGAGCGACGTTCGCGCGCACCAGCCGGGCCAGGCCGGTCAGGTTTTCCGACAGCACCGGATTGCGCTTGTGCGGCATCGCCGACGAGCCTTTCTGGCCGGGGGCGAAGAATTCCTCGGCTTCGCGCACCTCGGTGCGCTGCAGATGGCGCACCTCGGTGGCCAGGTTCTCGATCGAACCGGCGACGACGCCGAGCACGGCGAAGAACATGGCGTGCCGGTCGCGCGGGATGACCTGGGTCGAGACCGGCTCGACCGCGAGGCCCATCTGGCGCGCCACATGCGCCTCGACCCGCGGGTCGATGTTGGCGAAAGTGCCGACCGCGCCCGAGATGGCGCAGGTCGCGATTTCCGCGCGCGCCGCCGCCAGCCGGGCGCGGGCGCGGTCGAATGCGGCATAATGCCCGGCGAGCTTGAGGCCGAAGGTGGTGGGCTCGGCGTGGATGCCGTGGCTGCGCCCGATGCAGACCGCATCCTTGTACTCGTAGGCGCGCCGCTTGAGCACCGCGAGAAGTGCGGTCAGATCGGCGAGCAGCAGATCGGCGGCCTGGGCGAGCTGGACCGCGAGGCAGGTATCGAGCACGTCCGACGAGGTCATGCCCTGGTGGACGAAGCGCGCCTCGGGGCCGACATGCTCGGCCAGGTTGGTCAGGAAGGCGATGACGTCGTGCCGGGTCTCGCGCTCGATTTCGTCGATCCGCGCGACCTCGAAGCGGCCACGCTCCCACACCGCCTCGGCGGCCGCCTTGGGGATGATCCCGAGCTCGGCCTGGGCGTCGCAGGCATGGGCCTCGATCTCGAACCAGATGCGGAACCGGTTCTCGGGAGCCCAGATCGCGGTCATTTCGGGGCGGCTGTAACGCGGAATCATCGCGACCTCGTCGGGGAATGCGCCGTGCTCAGGGATGCGGGGTAACGGAGCCGAGCGGCGGCACCCCTGTCAACCGCTTTGCCGCAGGCACGGCGCCAGGGGCTAGACTGGCGTGGCAAGCCATTTCCCCGACGGCAGGCCGTCCAGCCTGATCGATGCCTGGACCGGCCCGGAGATGTCCGGCATGGAACAGGATGCGCTCGACATCGGCGACACGCGGATCGCGGTCTGGCCGACCGGCCAGGAACTTGCCAACCGCGGCGATCCGGCGGTCATCGGCACCAGATTCGACGATGCCGGCGCCTATTCGCGTTCGTCGATGCCCGCCTCGCCCATTGCGCCGGCGGCCAAAGCCCGCGGGTGATCTCGCCGCTGATGCCGCGGCTGGTTGCCGGCGACATGCTGATCTTCCCGAGCGCCATGGTCCATTGCGTCAATCCCTATCGGGGAAAGCGCCCGCGCATCACCCTCGCCTGGAACATCGGGCCGCAGCCGATCTCCGGCGCCGCCCTGCCGTTCGGGAACTGAGGCCGGGTGCCCTATCGGGCTCGATCGCGGCGGCGGCGCAGCACCTGGCGAAGCTGCACGTAGGCCACCCCCGACACCACCAGCAGGCCGCCGAGAATCTGCAGCGCGGTCGGCGGCGTGCCGAGCGCGGCGATGATCAGCACCGCGACGATCGGCACCAGGTTCATGTACAGCGAGGCGACGACCACCCCGACATGGCGCACGCCGAAATGCCAGAGGAACACGCCGACCACCACCGCCGCCATCACCACCCAGCCGAGCACGGCGACGTCGGTCATGCCGCGCGGTGGCGGCGGCGGCAGGGCGGCGAAGCCGGCGACGCCGAGGATCAGGTAGATGACCACCATGATGACCGCGCCGGGCGCCAGGGTGAGGCCGGTGATGCGAAGCTGCGACAGGCCCTGCAGCCAGCGCTGCGCGGCGATCGAGTACCAGGCCCAGCACGCCATGGCCATCAGCATGAGAACCTCGCCGCCGCGGATCTCGAAGCCGCCCGCCGCCCGATCGGGCGTCCAGGTCGCCAGCCCGCCGCCGATCACCGCCAGCACGACCGCGGGAACGATCGAGCGATCGAGCGGCGTCGCGAAGCAGAGCCGCGCCACCAGCGCCGCCACGATCGGTCCGGCGGCGCTCAGGATCGCCGCCACCACCGGATTGGCGTGGGCGATGCCGAGGGTGAACAGCGGCGCGAACAGCCCGACTCCGACCGCACCCAGCACCCACAGCCGCCATTGCGGTACGCCCCGGGGCAGCAGCGCGCCGGGTTCGCGCAGGCGCAGCAGGATCAGGAAGATCGGCGCGCCGATGGCATAGCGGATCGCCGCCAGGAAGAACGGATCCCAGACCGGCAGCAGCAGGTTGATCGCCGGGATCACCGAACCCCAGGCGAGGGCGACGACCAGAAGGCCGAGTGTGGCGGCAAGCATGCGGACGGGCCGGGGCGGGCTGGTGGCGGCCGCCGCGGGCGGGCCCGACGGCACCGCCCGCTGGTCCGGCGCGGGAGCCGCATGTTGCAGGGCGGCCGGAAAACAGTCAATAAAGTGCGGGGCCTGGGACGGGGGGACTCGATGACCGCAGCGGAAGGCTACGAAACGATCGCATTCGAGCGGCGCGGTCCCGTCGGCCTGCTGACTCTGAACCGGCCGGATCGGCTCAACGCCATCAACCGGCAGATGGTCGACGAACTGAACCGCTGTCTCGACGCGGTCGAGCGCGACACCGATACGCGCGCCCTGGTGATCGCCGGGGCCGGGCGGGCCTTCTGTTCCGGCTTCGACCTCAAGGACGGCGCCCAGACGGTGAAGGAGGGCGTGGCCGACTGGCGCGCCGTGCTGCAGCGCGATTTCGACGTCATCATGCGTTTCTGGCATTCACCGCTGCCGACGATCGCGGCGATCCACGGCTATGCCCTGGCGGGGGGCTGTGAACTGGCGCTCGCCTGCGACATCACCATCGCCGCCGAGGGCACCCGCCTCGGCGAGCCGGAACTGAAATTCGGCAGCGGCATCATCGCGCTACTGATGCCGTGGCTGGCCGGGCCGAAGAAGGCGAAGGAGTATCTGCTGTCCGGCAACGACCGGATCAGCGCCGAGGAGGCGCTCGCCATCGGCCTGGTCAATCGCGTGCTGCCGGCGGGGCAGGAGCTCGATGCCGCCCTCGCGCTCGCCCGCGACATCGCGGTCAACGACCGCAGCAAGGTCGCCATGACCAAGCAGGCGATCAACCGCACTTACGACATCATGGGCCTGCGCGAGGCGCTCGCCATGGGGCTCGACATCGACGTCCAGATCGAAAGCACGGAGACGCCGGAAGGCCGTATGTTCACGGAGATATCGCGCAAGGATGGCCTGAAGGCGGCGCTGGCCTGGCGCGATTCCCGCTTCGGAGGCTGACCGTCGATGAACGTCGCCAACTCGGATCTGGCCGGCTCGGCGCGGGTTCGCGCGCTGTACGACTACTGGTGCGCGGTGCGCGGCGACCGCCGCATGCCGTCGCGTGCCGAGATCGACCCGGCCGAGATCAAGGAGCTGCTGCCCCATTTGCTGCTCACCGATCTGTCCTATCCGCCGCTCCGGGTGTTCTTCCGCCTGGTCGGCACCGCGATCGTCGAGGCGGCGCATTGCGACCTCACCGGCCGCTGGCTGCACGAAGTCGATCTCGGGCAGACCAACGGCGCCTGGGCGGACGTCTACCAGCGCGTGGCGGTCAGCCGCGCGCCGGTGTTCGGGCGGACCCGCGCGCTCCTGCAACACGCCGACGCGCGCGCCTTCCACTGGGTGGTACTGCCGCTCTCCGAGGACGGCGAGACGGTCGATCACACGCTGGAGCTCGAGGATTGGGAGATGCTTCGGCTGATCTCCGAGGAGGATGCCGCCACGGCCAAGTGGACGCTCGAGCCGCAGGACTGACGCCGGCTGGTGTCCGGGCCGTGCCGCGTCCCGGACTATACACCTTGCGGGTATACCGATCGCCGGCACCGTGCTAAGCGGGAACCTTGGTGAAAACTCCAGACCGAAGATTGGGGCACATGCGTAATGGCGCAGGACCCGATGGAACGCATGTGTTCGCCGAGGGTCAAGGCCCTCTATGCGTACTGGCTTGGCAAGCGCGGCGAGCGCCGCATGCCGTCGCGCGACGACATCGACCCGGCCGAGATCAAGGATCTGCTGCCCTACGTGATCCTGACCGACGTTCACCACGATCCGCTGCGGGTGCAGTTCCGTCTGGCTGGCACCGCGGTCACCGAGGCGGCCGGGCGCGACCTCACCGGCAAGTGGATGCACGACGTGCCGCTCGATGGCGGCCTCGATCTCTGGATGGCCAACTACCTGAGGCTGACCCGCCAATGTGCGCCGGTGTTCGGCCGCACCCGGGCGACTGTCAGACCCGGCATCGAACGAACTTTCGAATGGATCATGCTGCCGCTGTCGAGCGATGGCGTGACCGTCGACAAGACCCTGGAACTCGAGGACTGGGAGGCGCTGCGGAACATGACCGAGGAGCAGATCGAGCACGCGTCCTGGAACACCGAGGTGTTCAAGTAGCGGTGATCCGGCGCGGCCGGCGCGCGGCCCTGCGCCGGCGGATTTCGCTACGCTGGGAACGCGGAATGTCGCTACAGTTTCCGATCGGGCCGCGCGCTGGCGCGCCGGCCGACCGTGTTCGATGCAGGTGGCGCCGGGCGATGACAGGCAGACGGACGGGGTATCTGGCAGGTCTGGCGGCGCTCGCCGGAATCGCCGCGCTGGTCGGCGGGGCGCTGCCGGCAGCCGCTTTCCAGCAGCAATCCGGCCCGGCGGCCGGCGGGGCGGAAGGCGGCGCCGCGGTGATCCTGGTGGCCGGCCGGGTGTTTTGCTACGACCAGGATTACGAAAGAGTCTATGTCGCCGATCCGCGCTGCGAGTCCGGCGATGTCGAGATCAGCCAGGGTGAGTATCAGAGCCGCCAGAATGGCGGCTACGGCTTGAAGCCAGACAGCGGCCAGCCGCCCAAGGACCAAGCGGCGGGCGGTTCGTCGCGGCACCAGGAATCGCCGACCCGCGGCGCGCCGCCGGTCCCGGACCGGGTACCGCCGAGCGCCGACGACGAGCTCGAGGAGGTCGGCAGCGGCACCGGCTTCTTCGTCGACGCCAAGGGCCACCTGCTGACCAACTATCACGTCGTCGAGGACTGCACCGAGGTTGGCGTGCTCGAAGGGGGCGGCACCGCCGCGACCCATGTGGTCCGGGTCGACGAGACCGCCGATCTCGCCCTGCTGGAGACCGAGCTCGGCGGCCGGCCGTTCGCGGCGTTCCGCGCCGAAGGGGCGGAGATCGGCGAGCCGACCTTCGCGGTGGGGTTCCCGCTGCTCGGCATGCTGACCTCGATCAACATGACCAACGGCATCGTCAGCAGCCTGACCGGGCCGGCCGGCTATGACGGGGTGATCCAGACCACCGCCCCGGTGCAGCCCGGCAATTCCGGCGGGCCGCTGGTCGACGAGGGCGGCAACGTCATCGGCGTGGTGTTCGCCACCGGCGATCCCAGCACCACCCAGAACATCGGCTGGGCGATCAAGAGCGAGGTAGCGGTCGATTTCCTGCGCAACGGCGGAATCGCGGTCACCCAGGCCGGCCCGCTGGTGCCGGCGAGCTCCCGCGACGTGGCCAGGGCGGTCACCGCCTATACCGTGCCGCTGATCTGCTATCAGTAGGGATGCCGCCCGCCGCGCCGCCCGCTTGCGCGCGACCGCAGCCGATACGACATCCTTCGGGTGAACGAGTCACGGAGCACCCAGATCCATGACAGCCAAGGCGATGAAGCGTCCCGGTGGCGACCATCCGATCTCGATCATGCCGCATGCGACGCGCGTCACGGTCACCGTCGCGGGCCGCGTGATCGCCGACACCCGCGACGCCCTGAGCATGCGCGAGGCATCCTACCCGCCGGTGCTGTACATCCCGCGCCGGGATGTCGACATGTCGCTGCTGCGGCGGACCGACCACGCCACCTTCTGCCCGTACAAGGGCGAGTGCGCCTATTACTCGATTCCCGTCGGCGGCGCGCGGTCGGAAAACGCGGTGTGGAGCTATGAGGCGCCCTACGAGGCGGTCGGGGGAATCAAGGATCATCTCGCCTTCTATCCCGACCGGGTCGACGCGATCGAGGAACCGCCGGCGGGCTGAGCCTCGCCGTCCGGCTGGTCTGTCGGGTTCGGCGCGGTCGGCGATGCGCGCACCGGACGTCGCGATGCCGGGGATGGTGCCCCAGGCTCAAATCAACCCCATGCTCTTCAGGCTGGCGTGGCCCTTGCGGCCGATGATCAGGTGGTCGTGGAGCGCGATGCCGAGCTTGTCGGCGGCCGACGCCACCTCCTTGGTCATGGCGATGTCGTCCTTCGAGGGCGCCGGATCGCCGGAAGGGTGGTTGTGCACCATGACGATCGCCGAGGCGCCGAGCTCGAGCGCCCGCTTCACCACCTCGCGGACATAGACCGGCGTGTGGTTGACGGTGCCCCGCTGCTGCACCTCGTCGGCGATCAGCGCGTTCTTGCCGTCGAGGAACAGCAGGCGGAACTGCTCGACCTTCTCGTGCGCCATCGCCGCGTGACAGTAGTCGACGAGCTTGTTCCAGGAGTTGATCACCGGGCGGTCGAGCAGATCCTGCCGGGCCATGCGGAGCGCGGCCGCCTGCACGGTCTTGATGGCGGCGACTGCCGCCTCGCCGACGCCGGGCACGAACTCGAGCTCGCCGGGGCTGGCCGCCATCACCCCGGCGAAGCTCTTGAAGCGGGCGATCAGCGCCTTGGCCAGCGGCTTCACGTCGCCGCGCGGCCGGGCCTGGAACAACAGCAGCTCGAGCAGCTCGTAGTCGGGCAACGCATCGGGCCCGCCGGCCAGGAAGCGCTCGCGCAGGCGCTGCCGGTGGCCGAGATAGTGGGGCTTGCCGTCGTCCCCGTCCGCCTTGCCACCCCCGGCCATTGCGCCCTCCCGAAAGCGGCGCCGTCAGTCGGGGTAGGGCGGGCGGTCGAGGCCGGCGGGCGACAGGGTGAAGATCTCGTAGCCGTCGGCGGTGACGCCGATGGTGTGCTCGAACTGGGCCGAGAGCGAGCGGTCGCGGGTTACCGCGGTCCAGCCGTCGTCCAGCACCTTCACCTCGTAGCGGCCGGCATTGACCATCGGCTCGACGGTGAAGAACATGCCCTCCTTCAGCACCGGCCCGGTGCCGGCATTGCCGAAATGCAGCACGCTTGGGCTGTCGTGGAACACCCGGCCGATGCCGTGGCCGCAGAAATCGCGCACCACCGAGAAGCGGTTCTCCTCGGCGAAGCTCTGGATCGCCTCGCCGATGTCGCCGAGGCGGGCGCCGGGCTTCACCTCGGCGATGCCGCGCATCATCGCCTCGTAGGTCACGTCGATCAGCTTCTGCGCCTTCACCCCGACCTTGCCGACGGTGAACATCCGGCTGGTGTCGCCATGCCAGCCGTCGACGATGACGGTCACGTCGATGTTGAGGGTGTCGCCGTCGGCGAGCCGCTTGTCGCCGGGGATGCCGTGGCAGACCACGTGGTTGATCGAGGTGCAGATCGATTTCGGGAAGCCGCGATAGTTGAGCGGCGCCGGAATCGCCCCGTGGCCGACGATGAATTCGTGGCAGGAGCGGTCGAGTTCGTCGGTGGAGACGCCGGGGCGGACCAGGGGCGTCACATGGTCGAGCGTTTCCGCCGCCAGCCGCCCGGCCTTGCGCATGGCGGCGAACTCGGCCGCGTCGTGCAGCTTGATGCGCCGGGCTTCGTAGCTCCAGTCGTGGGCCGGTTCGGGGTTGCTCTTCATCCTGCGCATCGTCGTGGCGACCGTGTCGGGGCGGCCGGAATGGTGGAGATTGAGACCCTAAATAGTGACTTCGTGTAGCCGATTGCAAGCCCGCAGGACCGCCGCCTTCAGAGTTCGAGCGGCAGCGGCGCCGCCACCTCGATCTCCTCGGTGGTGATCGCGCAGGCGTAGCACAGCGCCTCGACCCCGGCGTCCCGGGCCGCGTCCAGGGCCCGGGCATAGGCCGGGTCGATGTCGGCGGCGATCCGGAAGCGGTCGCAATCGCCGCGCTGCACCAGATAGACCATGACCGCGCGGGCGCCCTGCGCCACCATCGCCGACATCTCGGCCAAGTGCTTGGCGCCGCGCGCGGTCACCGAATCCGGAAACTCGGCGGCGCGCCCGCGCTTCAAATGGACGTTCTTGACTTCGACATAGCAGGGCGGCCGCCCTGACGGATCGCCGGCCGGGTCCTCCAGCAGCATGTCGATGCGCGAATTGCGGCCATAGGGCACCTCGCGCCGCAGCCCGGCATAGCCGGCCAGCTCGGGGATTTGCCCGGCGGCGATCGCCTCGGCGACCAGCCGGTTGGGATGGCCGGTATTGATCCCGACCAAGTGCTCGCCGATCCGAATCAGCTCCCAGGACAGCGGCAGCTTGCGGGCCGGGTTGGCCGAGCGCGACAGCCAGATCTCCGAGCCGGCGGCGTCGAGCCCGGTCATCGCTCCCGGATTGGCGCAATGGACCGTGGTCGCGCTGCCGTCGGCCAGGGTCACGTCGGCCAGGAAGCGCTTGTAGCGGCGGACCAGCCGGGCCGGGAACAGCGGCGTTGGGAATTGCATGAATTGGCCGTTCTGACGATGCGGGGCGCAGCGTAGAACCGCCGGGCTGACCCGGCAACCGCCGGCCGTCGACAAGATCATGGCCCGCAAAAATTAACTATCCGAATTAACTATACTTAATTGTAATCAATAAAACTCTTGCCATTAACCATTTGATAACCATAGCCTGTCGCCGAGCCAAAAAGATGCTTGGCTTTCAGTTCGACGGCGGAGGCTCGAGTTGGGCGACTTCACGGAGTTTCTTCTGGCGGTGCCCATTTTCCTGGCGATGGTGACCGTCATCGCCTTCGTGCACGAGTTCGGGCATTTCCTGGTGGCGCGCTGGCTCGGGGTGCGGGTCGAGGCCTTCGCCGTCGGCTTCGGGCGCGAACTCCTGGGCGTCACCGACGCCCGCGGCACCCGCTGGAAGCTCTGCCTGCTGCCGCTTGGCGGCTACGTCAAGATGTTCGCCGAGGACGGCCGGGTCAGGCTGCCGGACGGCGGCATCCGGCCGGCGAGCGCGGCTGAGCGGGCCGAGACCTACGGCCACAAGAGCGTGGGCGCGCGCGCCGCCATCGTGCTTGCCGGGCCGCTCGCCAACCTGGTCTTCGCGGTGCTGCTGATCGCCGCCATCGGCCTGGCGACCGGCCAGGCCGGCGCGCTCGGCGCGCTCGGCTACGGTCTCGACCACGCCCTGGCCTTCGCGGCCGACAATCTGTCGGTCCTGGCCGGGCTGGTCAGCGGCGGGACCGCCGCCGGCGAGGTGCTGGGCCCGATCCGGGTCGCCGCGGTGAGCGGCCAGAGCGCCGCGACCTATGGCATCGGCGCCGTGCTGCTGCTGACCGCCCTGATCTCGGTCAATATTGGCATCCTCAACCTGCTGCCGATCCCGGTGCTCGATGGCGGGCATCTGGTGTTCCTGGCGGTCGAGCGCCTGCGCGGCCGGCCGCTCGGGCCGCGGCTGCAGCGCATCAGCGTGCTGTGCGGGCTGACTGCGGTGCTCGGCCTGTCGCTCGCCGCCACCCTCAACGACATCCTGCGCCTCGCCCTCGGCTGAGCCGCCGGCGGGCCACCAAAGGGTCACCAGCGCGGACTGTCGCGGCCGGTTGAAACTTGCCCCGTCGAGGGGCAAGTTAGGCGGGCGCATTCCCTGAGTCTGCCGCCCGTCCTCCCAGAGAAAGTGGCCCCCGCATGAATGTCTTCCAGGTGGTTCCGGCCGCCCTCGTCCTTGCCGTCCTGCTGTCCAGCTGCGGGCTGTTCGGGCCGGAGAAGAAGCCGGCCGGCACCGAGCCGGTGGCGACCGAGGACTGGAGCCAGCCGGCGACCAGCGAGCCGCAGCGCCAGAGCGACGTCGATTCCTGCCGCGAGCAGGCGCGCGCCGTGCTGCGCCAGGAGCAGTCGATCTCCGCCGACATCGCCTCGCGCGACAACCAGGGCGCGTTTCAGAACCAGGCGCCGGAACTCACCCAGAACATGAACGAGTACGAGGCGCGCCAGCGCTATCACCGCATCTTCGAGGATTGCATGCGCGGCCTCGGCTACGTGCCGGCGAAGGACTAGCCGTCCCGCCGGGCCCCGCGCATGTGCGCCGAGCGCATCTTCACCGCCGCGGTCGTGATCATCGGCAACGAGATCCTGTCGGGCCGCACCCAGGACGTGAACCTGGCCTTCCTGGGCAAGTCGCTGGGCGAGATCGGGATCAGGCTGCGCGAGGCGCGGGTGATCGCCGACGTCGAATCCGACATCGTCGCCGCGGTGAACGAGCTCCGGGCGCGCTGCGACTACGTCTTCACCACCGGCGGCATCGGGCCGACCCATGACGACATCACCGCCGAATGCATCGCCAAGGCATTTGATGTGCCGCTGATCCGCCATCCCGAGGCCGAGGCCCGGCTGCGCGCCCATTACGATCCCGACAAGATCAACGAGGCGCGGCTGCGCATGGCCAACACGCCCGACGGCGCCACGCTGATCGGCAACCCGGTCTCGATCGCGCCGGGCTTCCGGATCGGCAACGTCTTCGTCATGGCCGGGGTGCCGGCGATCATGCGGGCGATGTTCGACGGCATCAAGGCCGGGCTGGTCGGCGGCGCGCCGGTGCAGGCCGTGACCGTGCCGGCCTTTCTGGCCGAAGGCGCCATTGCCAAGGATCTCGGCGCGCTGCAGGCGCGCTTTCCCGAACTCGACATCGGCAGCTATCCGTTCTTTCGCGGCGGCAAGTTCGGCACCAGCCTGGTGCTGCGCGGCACCGATGCGGAGATGCTGGCGCGCGCCGCCGTCGAGCTCCGCACCCTGATCCGCGAACTGGGCGCCGAGCCGCTCGACAGCGAGCCGGACTGAGCCGGGGTCGCTCACAGCGCGCCGTCGCGCGCCGCCAGCAGCCAGTAGCAGGCCCGCCACAGGCGGAATGCGTCGCCGAGCGAGACCTGCTCGAGATCGGCGTGGGCCAGGCGGTCGAGCAGAACGAGCCGCACGCGATCCGGACCCAATGCGGCGGCCAATGCGACGCTCTCGCTGGCCGGGATGATCGTGTCGTCGCTGCCGTGCAGCAGCAGCGCCGGCGGTGCCGCCGACAGGTCGCGGGCGGCGAGGTCGAGCGCCGCCAGGTCGGCGCGGATCGATTCCGGCAGCGCGGCGATCAGCGCCGCCACGCGGTCGCGCTCGGTATTGGTGACGAGCGCATGGATGGCGCGGCCCTCCGGCCCAAGCTGCGCGGCGAGGTCGTCGATCTCGGCGTCGAGATCGGCGAGCCGCCGCCGCGCCATGGCGTCGAGGCTGGTGCGGTCGGCCGGATCCGCGACCCGCGCGGCGTTGGCCAGCACGAAGGCCCACTTGCCATAGGCGTTGGGCGTGCCCCGGCGCCACCCGCCGTCGGCGTCGCGATACCAGCCTGTCGTGATGTAGGTCAGCGACGCCGCGATGTCGTGATAGCCGCCGACGCCGACCAGGAAGCCGACCTTGCCGACAAGGTCCGGTTCGAGCGTCGCCAGCAGCGCCGGGCCGACCGCGTAGGAGATCGCGGCGACGCCGATCGGGCAGGGCGCCGCGTCGGTCTCGACCGCTCCACGGTTCCGCCACGTCGTGCACAGGCGCTGCCCGCCGCCGGCGAGGAAACGCAATGAATTGGCGATCTCGCCGATGTTCTCCGGCCCAGCGCGCAGCTTCTTGAGCGAGGCCAGGTCGGGCACCAGCACGGCGATCCCGACCCGGGCGAACGCCACCGCCAGCCCGACCAGCCGGGCATCGTCCTTGCCGGTCTCGGCCAGGCCCGGCACCAGCACCAGCGCCGCGCGGGCGGGGACGGCCGAGGCCGCACCGCCGTCTCCCTGGGACGGCAGGTAGAGGTCGGCGCGTAGCGCGCCTGGCCCGACGACGATGCCCGAAGGGCCGAGCCGCTCCGGCGAGATCTCGAACTCGACCCCCGGGCCGCTGGAGATCTCGATCCGCGTGACGCCGGCGAGAGTCGTGTCCGGACCGGCGGCGATGTCGAGCAGGAAATCCAGCGCCTCGATGCCGCGTCCGACCGCGCAGCCGGAGAGCAGCGGGCCTGTCGCGAACAGCAGAACTGCCGTTGCGGCAGCGAGGCGCGGAGAGGTGCGGCGCGGGATCATCGGCGCCAGTCTAGACCGCCGGCCGGTCGCCGGGGCAGGCCGCCCGTGGAATGCCGCTTGGTTCGGTTGCGGGCCCGGGGCCCGGCGGCTACCGTGCAGCCGACGCGGCCGTGGCGAAACTGGCAGACGCAGCAGACTTAAAATCTGCTCTTCGCAAGAAGGTGCGGGTTCGAGTCCCGCCGGCCGCACCAAGACGTCTCCCGACATTGCCCCGCGCGAGGGATTGCTCGGCTTGCCGCGCCGGCGGCCGGGAGTCTATGATGCCCTATAACCTCCAAAATAGGTTTTACCGGTGATGGCATGACCCGCCAGCATCTGCTGTTCGCCCTGATGTGCCTGATCTGGGGCCTCACCTGGATCGCCATCAAGACCGGCGTCTCCGCGCTGCCGCCGATGTTCTTCGCCGGCTCGCGCTTCGTGGTCGCCGGCGCGGCGCTGCTGCTCTGGCTCGGCCTCAGCGGGCGCCCGGTGCTGCCGGCCCGGGGCGACCGGCTGCGCATGCTGGTCACCGCCGTGTTGCTCACCGCCGTCACCTACGGCTTTCTCTTCTGGGGCGTGCGCAGCGTGCCGTCGGGTCTCGCCGCCATCCTGAACTTGGCGCTGACCCCGGTCGGGCTGTTCGCCATCGGGCTGCTGCACGGCTCGGAGCGCTGGAGCGGCCGACAGGCGGCGGCGATCCTGCTCGGCTTCGTCGGCCTCGGCTTGCTGTTCGGCCCCAAGCTGGGCGACGGGCTCGACGCCGAGGTCATGGGCCTCGTCGCCATCATCGCCGGCACCGTCGGCTATTGCTGGGGCTCGGTGATCGGCCGCCCGCTGATGCGGCGCCATTCGGCGCTGCAGGTCGCCGGGCTGACCACCTTCGTCGGCGGCGGGCTGCTGATCGTGCTGGCGCTGGCGTTCGAGCCGGTGTCGGCGGCGACGCTCGTGATCTACCTGCGGCCCGGGGTGTTCGCCGCCTGGGCCTATCTCACGCTGTTCGGCTCGCTGGTCGGGTTCACCACCTATCTGCGCCTGCTGCACGACTGGGGCGCGGCGCGCGCCGGCATGTATGCCTTCGTCACGCCGATCGTCGCCGCCATCAGCGGCGCGGCGGTGCTGGGCGAGCGCTTCGGCCCGCCGGAACTCGCCGGCATGGGCGTGCTGCTCGCCGCCACCTGGCTGTCGCTGCGCAAGCCGGCGCTGGCGGCGCCGGCGCCGGCGGGGCAGGGCGGCTGACGCGGATCGTTTGACCGGACCGAAGGAGGGGACGATGTACAAGCTCTACTGGCGCTACGACAGCGGCTCATACGCGCCCAACGCGGTGCTCGAGCTGGCCGGTGCGAGGTTCGAGCGCGTCCATGTCGACAGCCGAAAGGGCGAGACCCGGACCGACGCCTATCTCGCGCTCAACCCGCTGGCGCAGATCCCGACCCTGGTGCTGCCCGACGGCACTGTCATGACGGAATCGGCGGCCATGCTGCTGCACCTGACCGAGGCGTTTCCGGCAGCCGGGCTGGCGCCGGCGCCGGGCGCGGCCGGCCGCGCCGGGTTCCAGCGCTGGCTGCTGTTCCTGGCCGCCAATGTCTATCCGGCGGTGCTGCGCGACGCCTATCCCGAACGCTACACCGTCGATCCCGCCGGCGCCGCCGGGGTGCGGGCGCAGGCCCAGGCCGACAAGGCCCGGCTGTGGGCGATCTACGCGGCCGCCCAGGGCGGCCGGAAGTGGATGTCGGGGACGCGCATGAGCGCGCTCGACATTTACGCCGCCATGCTGGCCGGCTGGTGGGCCGAGGCGACGACGCTGCCGGCGATCGGCGGGCTGGTCGAGCGGGTGCGCGCCGACCCGGTCTGCGGAAGGCTGTGGGCGGAGTACGACATCCGGATCGGCTGATCCGCGGCCGCGGGCGTCAGTCCTCGGCGGCTTCCGCCAGCGCCGCCAGGCGCTTGCGGTCGATGATCGAGATCTGGCCGTGGGTGTGGCGCACCAGGCCCTGGGTGGTCCAGGTCTTGAGCTGCTTGTTCACCGCCTCCCGGGTGACTCCCAGCATCTGGGCCAGCTCGCTCTGGGACAGCTTCAGGGCGATGCGGATGCTGCCGTCGGCCTCGTCATGGCCGTGGGCGATGGCGAGCGACTGCAGCTTGCGGGCCAGCCGGGCCGGCAGCCCCAGGAATGCGAACTCGCTGGCGCGGTCGGTGCTCTGGCGCACGCGTTCGCACAGCAGCTCGATGACGTGCCGGGCCAGGCCGCTCTCGGCCTCCAGCAGCGGCAGGAACGCATCGCGCCGCACCATCACCAGCAGGCTGTCCTCGATCGCCTCGGCGGAGGCGGAACGCGGCAGCCCGTCGAGCAGCGCGATCTCGCCGAACACGTCGCCGGGCTCGAGCAGCAGCAGGGTCAGCTCCTTGCCGTTCTCGCCGCTGACCCAGATCCGGATCAGCCCCTCGGCGATGCCATACAGCGCATCGCCTTCCTCGCCCTGCTGGAACAGCAGGTTGCCGGCTGCCAACCGACGGGTCTGCGACAGCCGCGCCAGCCGCCCGAGCAGGGTCTCGTCGAGGTCGCGAAAGATGAAGCTGCGGCGCAGCAGCCGCGCTTTCTCGGCGTCGTCGAGCGCGGCGGCGACGTTCGGCTTCGCGCGTTCCGCAGATGACATCGAAACTCCCCCGATCCTCGGCACTTCTGCCACACACCCAGAGAATCATCTAGTTAATTCATGGCCTTATTTGCGCCTTTTCGGCTTGTCCGGGAGGCGGATCGGAAGCCCGCCGCGCACCCGTTCCGGCGCCACCGTCGGATCGCCTGTGCGCGCGACCACAGGGTGCCTCGCCGGCTGTGATCCCGTTCATAGTTGCCCCTGCGGCCCGGGCGTACCCCTACGTCCATCAAGTTACGGAGGCCGTTAAAATGTCTGCGATCTACTCGACAATCTACCATGTTCGCCGCGCTCGTCCGAGCGATCGCGCCCGGATTCTGGCGCTGGAATCCCAGGCGCTGACCGATGCCGACATCGACGATGCCGCGCTGATCGAGGCGATGCTCGAAGAACCGGTACTCGATCTGGACCGGCTGATTGCCGCCGGCCACTACTTCGTCGCCGAGGCGGACGGTGAGATCGTCGCCGGTGCCGGCTGGGCGCCGCAGGACACGCTCGGCGACGTCGCCTTCATCCGCAGCGTCTACGTCCACAGCGTCCATGGCGAAAGCGGGATCAGCAGCCGGCTGGTGGAGATCGCCGAGGACGCGGCGGTGACCGCCGGATACGGCGTCATCCTGGCGCCGGTGGCGGCTTCGGTGGCCGGCACCTTCGCCGCGCTCGGCTATCGCGAGACCGGCGGAATCACGGTGCGGCTCGCCGCCGGCGGGCAGTTGCACCGCCGGAAGATGTGGAAGCACGCCGCATAGGCCGAGGCGCGCCGGTTGTGACGGAGATGCCGGCACCCTAGAGTCGGACCGGCTCTGAACCAGCCGGAGGCGACAATGACGAACTCGCATGCCGGCGCGCGGCGGATCGACCCGCTGCGCCGCCGCCTGCTCGGCGCTGCGGCAATGCTGCCGGCGCTGCTCCTGGCCCTCGGCCCCCGGCCGGCCGCCGCCGCGGAGGCGGCCGCGCTTGGTCAGATCGGCCGCGTCGTCGGCGAGGTGCTGGTGTTGCGCGGCGTCGAGCGCCTTGCCGCGATCGCGGGGACCGAAATCCGCGCGGGCGATGGCGTCGTCACCGGGCCCGAGGCGCGCGCGGAGATCCGCACCGTCGACGGCTCGACCATCGTCGTCGGACCGGACAGCACGGTATCGCTCGCCGACTACCAGCCGGCCCCGGCCGGCCCCGGCCGCGCCCTGCTCGACCTGATCGCCGGCATCCTGCGGATCACCCTGTCGGGCCGTACGCCCTGGCAATCCTTCGAGGTGCGCAGCGCGACGGCGGTCGCCTCGGTGCGCTCGACCGACTGGATCGTCGATGCCAGCCGGGTCAAGACCGGCGTGTTCGTGGTCGACGGGCGGGTCGTCGTGGCGAGCCGCGCCGGCGCCGGCGAGGTGACCCTGACGGGCGGCGAGGGCACCGACGTCCTGTCCGGCATGGCGCCGACCCCGCCGAAGGCCTGGGGCCAGGCGCGGATCGACGGCGCCCTCGCGCGCACGACGATCAATTGACGGCGCGCCGCGGGCAAGCCATGCCTGCCCTGCGGCGGTCCCGGCGTCCGTCGGCGCAGCGCCAGCTTCGGTGGCGCCATGCCGCCATCGCAGTGGCGATCAGCGCGCTGGTCGCCGCCGGCTACTTCCTGCGGCTGCACGACGTTCCGCCGTTCGCCACCATCGAACGGCAGACCCTGGACTGGCGCTTCCAGATCCGGGGGCCGGTATCGCCGCCCGACATGATCGCGATCCTGGCGATCGACGACCGCACCATCGCCTCTGCCAACACCTGGCCCTTGCCGCGCCGCATGCTGGCCGACGCGGTGGCGCGCACCGAGGCTGCCGGCGCCAAGGCGATCGGGCTCGACCTGCTGCTGCTGGAACTCGAACCGCCGAGCGACGGGCTCACTCCCGGTCCGGGGGATCGGGCGCTGCACGCGGCCCTGGCCGGGATCGACAGGCCGGTGCTGGGCGCGGCGCTCACCTTCGGCCCGGCCGACCGCTTGAGCCCGGCAGTGCGCGAGGCCATCGAGCGGTCGGGCTTCCGGATCGTGAGCCTGGCGGCCGGGATCTCCGCCGACGCGATCCAGCGCGCCACCGGGGCGCTGGTGCCGCTGGCGCCGTTCCGGCAGGTGGCGCGGCTCGGCCATGTCAACGTGCCGGTCGACGAGGGGGCGACGCTGCACCGTCTGGCGCTCGCCATCGCCGTCGGCGAGAGCTATCTGCCGGCGTTTCCGCTGGCGCTGGCGGCGCGATTTCTCGAGCTGGCGCCGGAGCAGATGGTGCTGCGCCTGGGCGAGGGCGTCGAGCTCGGTCCCCGCCTGGTGGCGACCGATCCGATGCTCCGGATGGTGCTGAACCACTACGGCCCGACCGGCACCATGCCGACTTTCTCGTTGCTCGATCTGCTGGAGGACCGGCTGCCGCCGGAAGCGCTCGCCGGGCGCGCGGTTCTCATCGGCGCGACCGGGCTTGGCGCCGGCGACACGCTGGCGACGCCGTTCAGCACCGGCCTGCCGGGGGTCGAGGCCCTGGCGGCGGCGACCGCCAATCTGATCGCCGGACAGCAGCTCGACCGCTCCGCGCGGACCGCGGGCATCGACATCGCCGCCATTCTGCTGCTCGGTCTTGCCGCCTTCCTGCTGGCCCAGCTGCCCGCGCCGGTGGCGGCGGTCGCGGCCGGGCTCGGCCTGCTGGTCGGCTGGAGCGTCGTCGCGCAATACGCCTTCGCCAGCCATCAGCTCTGGCTCAACGTCACCTTCCCCAGCCTCGCCGTGCTGCTCAACGGCGCCTGGGTCGCGGTCGGCCGGCTGGTGTTCGAGCGCCGGTTGCGCGGACTGGCCGAGTGGCAGCGCAGCAACTTGTCGCGCTATCACTCGCCGCTGATCGCCGACTTTCTCGCGGAGGGGAAATCCGCGGCGCTCGTCGGCGACGAGCAGCCGGCGGCAATCCTGTTCATCGACATCGCCGGTTTCACCGCGCGCAGCGAGCGGCTCGGGCCGGCCGGCACCGCCGGTTTCCTGCGCGACTTTCATGCCCGGGTCGAGCAGGTGGTACTGCGCCACGGCGGCGTGCTCGAGCAGTTCGCCGGCGACGGCGCCATGGTGATCTTCGGGGTGCCGCTTCCAGGACCGCGGGACGCCGTCGCCGCGCTCGGCTGCGGGCGCGATCTGGTGGCCGCGGTCGAGATCTGGAACCGCGAGCTGGCTGCCGCCGGTCAGCCGCCGGTGGATATCGGGGTCGGCATCCACTACGGGCCCGTGGTGATCGCTCGGCTCGGCGGCGACGCCCAGCACCAGCTCACCGCCGCCGGCGACACCGTCAACCTGGCGAGCCGCCTGGAGGCGCTGACTCGCAGCCATCAGGCGCTCGTGGTCGTCTCCGAAGCGCTGGCGGAGGCGGTGCGCGCGCTCGGGGGCGGCGATCTGCTGGCCGGCTTCGAGGCGGTCGCGCCGCAGGCGATCCGCGGACGCAACGAGCCTGTGGGGGTGTGGATCCTGCGCCGTCGGCCCATCACTTGAGCGCAGCGCCCCGACCGGGCGATGGCGCGTGGCCGTACCGTGCCCCGGCGTCGGTTGCCCCTTGCGACCCGGTTCGGCCCGAGGCATCTATGCCTGGACGCACGTTGAAGGTCGCGGAGGGCCCTCGGTGGAGATCGGGAACCAACTGATCCTCGTCGGTGCCGCGCTGGTTCTGCTCAGCATCGTCGCCGGGCTGGTGTCGTCGCGCGTCGGCGCGCCCTTGCTGCTGGTGTTCCTCGGCCTCGGCATGCTGGCCGGCGAGGACGGTCCCGGCGGAATCCAGTTCGACAACTTCCGATCCGCCTATCTGATCGGCAGCGTCTCGCTCGCCGTGATCCTGTTCGACGGCGGCCTGCGCACGCGCTATGCGAGCTTCCGCGTCGCGCTCTGGCCGGCGCTGCTGCTGGCGACCGTCGGGGTGGTGGTCACCGCGGCGATCACCGCGGTCGCCGCCCATGTTTTCGCCGGGTTCGGCTGGCTGCAGTCGCTGCTGGTCGGCTCGGTCGTGGCATCGACCGACGCGGCGGCGGTGTTTCTCCTGCTGCACCTGAACGGCATGGGGCTGCAGCGGCGCGTGCGCGCCACGCTCGAAATCGAGTCGGGCATCAACGACCCGATGGCGGTGTTTCTCACGATCGCCTGTGTCGAGCTGCTGGCCAGCGGCGCGGGCGCGCCAGACACGGCATATGGCTGGCTGCTGGCGCGCGACTTCGTGATCCAGATGCTGGGCGGCGGCGCGATCGGCTTCGCCGGCGGTCATGCGCTCGCCGCCATGGTCAACCGGCTGTCGGTGGCGCCCGGGCTCTATCCGATTCTGGTCCTGGCCGGCGCGCTGTTCCTGTTCGGCGGCGCCCAGACGCTGGGCGCCAGCGGCTTTCTCGCGGTCTACCTGGCCGGCCTCATCCTGGGCAACCGGCCGCATCGCGCCAAACAGGGCATCAGCCGCTTTCACGACGGCATGGCCTGGCTGGCGCAGATCGTGATGTTCCTGATGCTGGGGATGCTGGTGACGCCGGCGCGGCTGCTGCAGGCGCTCGAGCCGGCCCTCGCCATCGCCGCGGTGCTGATGCTGCTCGGCCGGCCGCTCGCGGTGCTGCTGTGCCTGGTGCCGTTCCGCTTCAAGCCGGCGGAGCTGGCATTCGTCTCCTGGGTCGGGCTGCGCGGCGCGGTGCCGATCTTCCTCGCGACCCTTCCGGTGCTGGCGGGCCTGCCCGGCGGGCGCGTCTTCTTCGACGTCGCCTTCGTGGTCGTGCTCGCCTCGCTGGTGCTGCAGGGCTGGACCGTGGCGGTTTCGGCGCGCACGCTCGATCTCGATCTGCCGCCGGAGCCGGAGACGCCGGCCCGCACCGAGATCGACCTGCCGCCGGCGATCGGCCGCAATGTCACCGGCTACACCATCGGGGCTGACGCGCGCGCCATCGGCCGGCCGCTCGACGGGTTGGCGCTGCCGCCGCAAAGCGAGCTGCTTTCCAGTTTCCGCGGCGACCGGCGGCTGGTGCCGGCGGACGGCCATCGCCTCGAGGAGGGCGACTACCTGCTGGCGATCGCGCCGCCGGATCAGGCGAGCGCGCTCGATCGCCTGTTCGCGGCGCGCACCCCCGCCGCGGCATCGACGGCGGACCTGCTCGGCGTGTTCGAAGTCGGCGGCGAGGTCGCGGTGCCGGCGGTCGTCGCCCTGTACGATCTCGCCGCCGAGCCCGCGGAGCTGGCGCTGACGCTGGGAGAATTGCTGCGCCGGCGGATCGGCCGCCGGCCCGTGGAAGGTGACCGGGTCCATGTCGGGACGATCGATCTGATCGTGCGGGCGATGGCGGAGGAACGCATCGTCAAGGTCGGAATCGAACTCGATCCCGAGCAGCTGCCGCGGCGCGGACTGGCGGCTGTGCTGCCGGTGCTGCGAGGCTGGTGGCGGGCCGCGGTCCGGCGACGGTGACGGCGCTGCCCCGGCCGCGCCGCCTCGGGAACCGGCCGTTTCAAGGCTGCCAGTCGGGCGCCCGGCGCTGCGCCTCGGCGAACTCGGCCTCCGGCATGACGAACACGAGCCAGTCCCGCGCCTTGCGGCCGGCCGAGAGGCCGGTCGCCGCGACCCGTTCGAACCACATATAGGCTTCGACCCGGTCGCGCTCGATCAGCCGTCCCATGGCGTAGAGAAAACCGAGATTGATCATGGCGCCGGAATGGCCTTGGCGTGCGGCTCGGCGATACCATTCCGCCGCTTGGCGGCCGTCGACCGGAACCACCCAGCCGGACTCGTGCCAGACGCCGACCTGATACTGCGCGGCAGCGTAGCCCTGCTCCGCCGCGCGCAGATACCAGTGTAGCGCCGCCGCCGCGTCCTGCGGGACACCCTGGCCGGCGAAGTAGAGGCGTCCAAGATTGTACTGTGCCGCCGGTTCGCCGGCCTCGGCCGCGTCCATCAGCACCGCCGCCGCCCGGTCGAAATCGCCGGCCCGGTAGGCCGCCAGCCCTTCCTTCAGCCCGGCAGGCTCTGCTCCCGCCGCCGCACTGGTCCCGGCGGCCAGCAGAACGATCGCCGCGATCAAGAGGCGCATCGGGCCTCCATCCGGGCCCCGCCCGGTCAGTAGCGCACGAACTCCGTATAAATCAGAATCTTGGAAACGGTTTCGCCGTCGTCCGACAGCGGCAGGTACAGCGATCCCGCTTCGCGCACGCGCAGCTCCGGCACGTTGGTGCATTCGGTGTCGAGCAGCACCGTTCCCTGCTCGGCCACGGTGCGGTAGTTGGTGAGCACCTCCTCCGCGGTGATGCCGAACCAGTCCTCGCCGACCCGCCGGCCGGTCGGGTCGCCGCCGCGCGCCTCGACGTCGCGGGTGCCGACCAGGCGATAGATGAAGGCGATCGGATCGCCCTGCACGACGTCGACGATGCTCATGCCGGGCAGGAAGCCCTTCAGCTCGGATGGGTCGATGTCGGCGCGCGAGGGAAAGTGCCGGCCAGCCTTCTTGCTGTCCCAGTAGCGATACATCTCGGCAATGCGGGGGTGGCAGGTCTCGAGAAAGGCGAGGTCGGTCGTCCGTCGGTATGGCCCGGGCAGGGCGACCGTCATCCCGCTTTCCGTGCGCAGGCGTTCGGACTTGAACTCCTTCACCACTTGTCCTTGCCTTCCGCTTCCAAAAAACGACTGGCATACGAGTCGCGGGGGGCCCCCCCCCCCCGCGGCCCCGCCAACGATAAAAGGGGGGTACAATCGGGG
>CAYJQC010000010.1:83453-119629 GCA_964372215.1 uncultured Rhodospirillaceae bacterium | reverse complement strand
CCACTTGCCCTGCCCTCCCGACCCAAAAAACCCACTGGCATCCCCGGCGCGGGCGCCCCCACCCCGCGGCCCCCGCGACTCGTATAACGGAGGCTACCATGCGAGAACGAAACGTTAATGCAGAATCACTTGTACACGCGTGGCGCTGATGGTTCGGACCGTTGTTCGATCCAACGCGAACGACAGCCCCCAGTGGCGTCGCGGCGTGGGTATCGCAACCGTCGAACATGTCCTGGTTGGACAAGCCGGCGATCCTGCAGCCGGTGTCGCCCGTGGACCGCGCATCGAGGGGGGGCGGCGGTTGTGCGGGGGCGGACGGCTCTCGCCGCCGGGATGCAGCCGGAACCCAGGGATCGTCGCGCCGGAACCGGAGTCGGACGCCTCTGCCGCGTCGCCCCAGGTCGGGCAATTGGACGGCAGTTTCTGGAGCTTGCGCGGCCTTGTTAAGGCGAGTAACTGGCGATCTCTGTAAACAATGCGTTAACCTGCGGCAGTCGATAATCCGCCCATGACCGTGCGGACTTGATGGGAAAACGCAATATGGTTGTGCTCTGGACCGACGGCGAATCCGAGGCGAGCGACCGTCGCCAATGGGACCGCTACAGCCCTGACGGCCATACTTCGGTGACCCTGGCCTCGGGCGGAAGCGCCTATGGCTGCGAACTGCTGGACCTGTCCCTGGGGGGCGCCCGGCTACGCGTCGACCCCGGCGTTCCCGCCGACCGGGATGTCGTGTTGCAGCATCAGATGGCCGGACTGTTCTTCGCCTCGCCGAGCTGGCGTCGCGGCAACGAAATGGGGATCCGCTTCCGGGTGCCGGCACAGACCCGCGAGCACGCCCTGCAATGCGCGACCGTGCTGCTCTATGGTGATGAGGACATGGCCACGGATTTCCGCGCGCCGCACAGTGCCGGTGCTGCGACCGCAGTCGGCTAGACCGGTATCCGCAGCCTCGCGGCTGGCGAGGCTGGAAACCCGACATTCAGTCGTCGCGCGGAGACGCGGCGCTTCCACGTGCCGCGGGGATCGCGAGGGAACATCGTGAGCGGCAGCATCAAACCTCAGTTCATCGGGCCGGGCCGCCCCGCCGTTTCCCGCGATGATGGCGCTGCACCGGAGTCGCCGGCGAGGCCGGTCGACGTCGACGAGATCGCGTTGCTGCTCGACGAGTCGCCGGCCGGCGTGTATCGCAGCGGGCCGGACGGAAACGTGATCTATGCCGGCGGCCGGCTGTTCCAGCGTGCCGGTCTCGCGGGCGCCGGGCCGTGGGGGAAGCGCTGGGAGGGCTATTTGCATCCCGGCGATCGCGCGGCGGTGGAGTCGGCCTGGGCGACGGCGATCCGCGATCGGAGCCATTTCAGCCTCGAGTACCGGGTGGTGTTCCCCGACGGCCAGGAGCTCTGGGTCCTGTCTCAGGCCAAGCCGCAGTTCGACGTCACGGGGGCGTTCCTCGGGCATGTCGGCGCCACCATCGAGATCACCCAGCGCAAGCAATCCGAGGACGCGTTGCGCCAGAGTCAGCAACGCTATCGGTCGATCATCGGCGCGCTGGGCGACGGCGTCCTGTTCATCGATGCCGATGGCAACATCGTCGAATGCAATGGGCGCGCCGAAGAGATCCTGGGCCGCGGCATCGACGAGCTGCGCGGCCGCAACATCGGCAGCCAGCCGATCCAGATCATCCGCGAGAATGGCGTGCCGTTCCCGCAGGACGAGCTGCCGCCGGCCGTCTCGCTGCGCACCGGCGAGCCTTGCACCGGCGCCGTCTTCGGGGTCCGGCAGCCCGGCAAGCGGGCCATCTGGGTCACGGCGAACTGCCAGCCCCTGTTCCACCCCGGCGAAACGCGGCCCTACAGCGTGGTCTGTTCGCTGGTGGACATCACCGATCATCGCAACACCGAGCTGGCGCTGCGGCGCGCCAAGGACGAAGCGGAAGCGGCGAACCGCACCAAATCGGCCTTTCTCGCCAATATGAGCCACGAACTCAGGACCCCGTTGAACGCGGTCATCGGTTTCGCCGAGATCATGCGCGACGAGCTTCTGGGTCCGCTCGGCGCCGACCACTATCGCGACTATGCGGCGGATATCCACCAGAGCGGCAAGCACCTGCTCGACCTCATCAACGACATCCTCGATCTCTCGAAGATCGAGGCCGGGCGGCTGGAGCTGCACGAGGAAGACTGCGACGTGCCGGAGCTGCTGGCATCGTCGCTGCGGCTGATGAACGAGCGTGCGCATGCCAGCGACCTGCGGATCGAGCAGCGCTTTCCCGACCGGCTGCCGCTGCTGCGGGCCGACGCGCGCAGCCTCAAGCAGATTCTGCTCAACCTGGTCTCGAACGCCATCAAGTTCACGCCTTCGGGCGGGCGCATCGTCATCGGCGCCTCGGTCGACGATGACGCGTTCCGGCTCACCGTCGAGGACACCGGAATCGGCATGACCGCCGAAGGGCTGAAGAAGGCGCTCGAGGCTTTCGGCCAGATCGACAGCTCGCTCAGCCGCAAGTATGAAGGAACCGGCCTCGGCCTGCCGCTCACCCGGGCGCTGACCGAACTGCATGGCGGGCGCCTGGAGTTCCGCAGCGCGCTCGGCGAGGGCACCAGCGTCACCGCCGTCTTCCCGCGCCAGCGGATCATCCGCGAGCTGCCGCCGGTCTGAGCCGTTTTCCAGCCCGCCCAGCTGAACGCCCGATGAACGGACCGCTCATCGGCGGTTCAGCGCCGACCTGACAGTCTCCTGCCGTCACTCGTGCCGTCCGCTCGCGGATCCCCGCGTCCCGGACGGCCATTCATGGAGGACGGACATGAAGACTGCAAAGCTCGGCGTGGTGACCGCGGTTGCGCTGGCGCTGGCCGCCTGCACCAACTCCGGCATCGGACCCAAGGAAGGCATCGGCACCGTGATCGGCGCCGCCGGTGGCGCCTGGGCCGGGTCCACCATCGGCCACGGCACCGGCCGGATCGTGGCGACGGCCGCCGGCACGCTGCTCGGCGGCCTGATCGGCAACCAGATCGGCCGTTCGCTCGACAGTGTCGACCAGATGCGCGTCGAGCAGACCGCGCATCAGGCGCTGGAGCGCAATCCGGACGGCCAGTACTCGAACTGGCAAAACCCGAACACCGGCAATTCCGGCTACACCGTGCCGACCAGCACCTACCAGACCGCGCCCGGCCGGTATTGCCGCGAGTACCAGACCGCCGTGGTGATCGACGGGCGCACCCAATCGGCCCATGGCACCGCCTGCCGCCAGCCCGACGGCACCTGGGAAATCACCAGCTAGACGGCGGGAGGCCACCATGGGGATTCGCAACGCACCGGCGCGCGCGCGCCGGCTGGCGCTGGCGTCGGTGGTGCTGCTTCTGGGCGCTACCGGTCAGGCGGCGGCCGACTACTACGACGCGGTCAGCGCCCATGAGCGCGGCGACTTCGCGGCCGCGCGCGTCGAGCTGGAGCCGCTCGCGGCCGCTGGAGACGCGCGCGCCTGGCTCCTGCTGGGGCGGATGCACGCGGCCGGGCAGGGGGTGCTGCAGGACTATGTCCGCGCCCATGTCCTGTTCAACCTGGCGGCGGCGGCCGGCGCCGATGGCGCGGCGGCGGCGCGCGACGAGCTGGCGAACCGGATGACGCCGGAGCAGGTGGCCGAGGCACAGCACCTGGCCGCCGCCTGGTCGGCGGCCCCGGCGGCCGGCGGCACGGCCATCGCCGTCGCCGATGCCGAGGCCGCCCCGGCGCCACCAGGGCTCGGGGGCCAGGAGCTGGTCGACCTGCAATGGCAGCTCGCGCTGCATGGCTACGATCCCGGTCCGGCCGACGGCCGCGCCGGCCCGCGAACCGTGGCGGCGGTGCGGCACTACCAGGCCGATGCCGGGCTGGCCGTGGACGGGCAGCCGAGCCGGTCGCTGCTCGATCATCTGCAGTTCACCGTGCCGGCGGTGCGCAATTCGGCGGCGACGACGCCGGCATCCGGACCGCGTCACGCGACGCCGGTCCGGGACCGCCTGCCCGGCCCGCTCGACAGCCTCGACCCCGGCCTGCGCCGCATCTACGTCGTCGGCATTCAGGAGGGCCTGGCGGCGCGCGGCTATCGCCCCGGCCCGATCGACGGGGTCGCCGGCGCGCGCACCCGCGCGGCGATCCGGCGCTACCAGTCCGATGTCGGCCTGCCGGTGGACGGCCAGCCGTCGCCGGCGCTGCTCAATCATCTGAAGTTCGTCGGCGGACAGGTCGCGGTCGAGTATTGACCGCTCGGCCGAACCGCCGCGGGCGCCGTCGCGGTCCGTCCCCGCGACGGCGTCTCGCATCTCAGTGCCGGCGCTGGCGGCCGAGGATGGCCGCGGTTGCCGGGTCGACCAGCAGCAGGACCTGCCGGCCGCGGTGGTCGAGTACCGGCACCCAGTAGACGCCGTGGCGCAGCGTGATGCGGCCGATCGGCTGGACGTGCTGGCGGCGCAAGAGGCGCACGATCTCGCGCGGCGGCAGCGGCCGCACCGCGTGCTGCGGGCGGTCATGGGGCGGTGCCCAGCGGTATTGCGGCTGCAGGCCGTGGCGGTGCCGATCGGCATCGCCGCTGGGCCAATGGGCCGTCTGCACCGGCCCGTGGCCGGAGTTGCCGTCGTGGTGATAGGGTGGCGGCGGCATGATGGCGGCACCCTGGGCGAGCGCCGGCGCCGCCGCCGGCAGGACGGCGAGCAGGGCGCCAAGCGCAAAGGCACGAGTCGAGTTGGACATGAGTCGCATCCTCCGTTCTGCGCGGTGCCGTCCAGGCCGGCACCGCCATGACGCCGTGCAGGTTGCGCCGGCCGGCCTGAACCGCTGCGGAACCGTCCGTTCAGTGCCGGTTCATCGGAAGCGCGGATGATCGGGCTCATGCGGATTGCTCCATTCGCCCTGGCGCTGGTCGCCGTTCTCGCCGCGTCGCCGCCGGCCCCGGCCTTCAGCGGCGACGAGCAGGAACAGGCGCGCCAGGCGGTCGAATCCGGCGAAGCCCGGTCGCTCAAGGACATTCTCCGGCAACTGAAGGTCGACGGACGGGTGCTCGACGCCAGCCTCGACCAGGCCGGCGGTCGCTGGGTCTACCGGATCAAGGTGCTCGGCTCGGATGGCCGGGTGCGCGTGCTCGGGGTCGACGCGCTGAGCGGCAAAGTCCTGCAGGTATTGGAGGGCGGCGGCTAGCCCGCCGCCGGTGAGCCATGCGCGTACTGGTGGTCGAGGACGACGCGGATCTGGCGAAGCAACTGCGCGCGGCGCTGGGCGAGGCCGGCTACGCCGTCGATCTGGCGGCCGATGGCGAGGAGGGGCACCATCTCGGCGATACCGAGTCCTATGACGCCGTGGTGCTCGATCTCGGCCTCCCGGTGGTCGACGGCCTGAGCGTGCTCGACCGTTGGCGCCGCGCCGGGCGCAGCATGCCGGTGCTGGTGCTGACCGCGCGCGACCGCTGGAGCGACAAGGTGGCCGGGATCGATGCCGGCGCCGATGACTACGTCGCCAAACCGTTCCGCATGGAGGAGGTCCTGGCGCGGCTGCGGGCGCTGATCCGCCGGGCCGCCGGCCACGCCTCGGCCGACATCGAATGCGCCGGCATCCGCCTCGACACCCGCACCGGGCGGGTCACGGCCGACGGCGTGCCGGTCAAGCTGACCGCCCAGGAGTACCGCCTGCTCGCCTACCTGATGCACCACCAGGGGCGCGTGGTCTCGCGCACCGAGCTGACCGAGCACATCTACGAGCAGGACTTCGACCGCGATTCGAACACCATCGAGGTGTTCGTCGGGCGCCTGCGCAAGAAGCTCGGCAGCGACGTGATCCACACCGTGCGCGGCCTCGGCTACCGGCTCGCCGCGCCGGACGATGCCGCCTGAGCCGATGCGCATCGCGGGCGGCAAGCTGGCAATGCGGCCGCGCTCGCTGGCGCTGCGCCTCGTCCTCGGGGCGGCGCTGTGGATCGCCGCGGCGCTGGTCGCCGGCGGCGTGGTGCTGTCGTCGCTGTTCCGCGAGTCGGTCGAGCGCAGCTTCGATGCGCGCCTCGTGGTGCTCCTGGAGACCCTGGTGATCGCCAGCGAGGTGGCGCGGGACGGCACGCTCACCCTGAACGGCCCGATCGGCGAGCCGCGCTTCGATCAGGTCTATTCCGGCTGGTACTGGCAGATCGACGGCGCCGGCGCCGCGCCGCTGCGCTCGCGCTCGTTGTGGGACCAGGTTCTGCCGAAGCAAGTCCCGCCGCCCGGCGGCGGGCTGCTGCGTCGGGAAATCGACGGCCCCGACGGCCAGCGCCTGCGCATGATCTCGCGCGACATCCTGCTGCCCGGCCGCGCGCAGGCGCTGCTCTACAGCGTGGCGTCCGAGCGTGGCGAGATCGACGCCGAGATCGCGACCTTCGACGCCACCCTGTTCTGGGCGCTGGGCGGGCTCGGCGTCGGGCTGCTGGCCGCCGTCTTCATCCAGGTGCGCTTCGGGCTGCAGCCGTTGCGGCGCATCGGCAGCGCGCTGGTCGCGGTGCGGACCGGCCAGGCGACCCGGCTCGAAGGCGACTTTCCGACCGAGATCACGCCGCTTTCCGACGAGCTCAATAACCTGCTCGCCCACAACGCCGCGGTGGTCGAACGCGCCCGCACCCATGTCAGCAACCTGGCGCACGGCCTGAAGACGCCGCTCTCGGTCCTGGTCAACGAGGCCGATGCGGCGAGCGGCCCGCTGGCCGAGGCGGTGCAGCGGCAGACCGCGGTGATGCGGCGTCATATCGACCACTATCTGTCGCGGGCGCGCGCCGCCGCCGCCGGGCAGGTGCTGGGCGCGCGCACCGAGGCGATGCCGGTGGCCGAGGACCTGCGCCGGGCCCTGGCGCGCATCCATGCCGGCCGCGGGCTGACCCTGGAGCTGCAAGGTGAGGCCGGCGTCGATTTCCGCGGCGAGCGTCAGGATCTCGAGGAGATGCTCGGCAACCTGATCGACAATGCCTGCAAATGGGCGCACGCCCGGGTGCGCGTGAGCATCGCGCGGTACGGCGAGCGCCTGCGCGTTCTGGTCGAGGACGATGGCCCGGGATTGGCCGCCGAAGAACGCGATGCGGTGTTCGAGCGCGGTCGCCGCCTGGACCAGGCGGTGCCGGGCAGCGGGCTCGGCCTCGCCATCGTGCGCGACATCGCCGACCTCTACGGCGGCCAGGTCACGCTCGACGAGGCGGCGCTCGGCGGTCTCGCGGCGACCCTCGACCTGCCGGCCGCGCCTGGATGAACCGCCGCGGCCGGCCGCCGGAAGCTCAGCGCGCCATCAACGCGCCGAGGCCGGCGGCGGGCAGGGTGCCGGTGCGCGCGCCCGTCATGGTCGCGTCGCGCAGGTTGGCGCCTTCCAGATCGGCGCCGCGCAGATCGGCCGCGGTCAGATCGGCGCGGATCAGATTGGCGCCGCGCAGGTCGGCCGCCAGCAGGAAGGCGCCGGAAAGCCGGGCACCGGCCAGCACCGCTCGATCGAGCTGGGCGGCGGACAGGTTGCAGCCGGCGAGATCCTGGCCGCTCAGATCCCACCCGCCAAGATTCGCGCGCTGGCCGTCGCGTCCGCCGCTTTCCACCCAGCGCAGGTGATCCGCCAGTCTCTGTTGCAGCATCGCGGCGTCGGCCGTCACCGTGCGGTCGGTGAGGGCGAGACTGAGGTCGATGCCGGCGAGCGTGGCGCCGGCAATCGAAGCGCCGCGCAGATCGGCGTCCGTCAGCAGGGCGCCGCGCAGATTGGCGTCGATGAGCTCGGCCCCGCAGAACTGCGTCGCGCGGAGATCGGCGGACGAGAGATCGGCGCCGTCGAGCAGCGCGCCGGAGAAATTCGCGTTCTTGAGCTTGCACCCGGACAGGCTGGTGCCGCGCAAGGTGGCGCTGATGAAGGTGCTGCCGGCGCTGCCGCCGGTGCTTGGCGCTTCGTTGGTGAGCACGATCCCGTCGCGCAGATCGGCGCCCTTGAGCGTGGTGTCGGTCAGGTCGGCGCGCTCGAAGCTGGCGCCGCGCAGATCGGCCCGCTCGAAATCGGCGCCCGACAGATCGGCGTCATTGAAGCGCGCGCTGAAGATGTTGGCATTGCGAAATACGGCGCCGCGCACCGAGGTGCCGGTGAAGTCGCAGGCGACGAACTCGGCGACCGAGAAGTCGAAGCCGTTCAGGTTGAGCCCGCTCAGGTCGCAGCTACGCAGCACCGTCCGCCGGCCATGCGGCAGTGTCTTGACGAAGCGCAGATGCAGGGCGTGCAGCTTCTCCAGCGTCGATTGATCGAGCCGTGCGCCCTTGATGCCAGCGCCTCCGGATGGCTGTCCGGATCCGACCGCCATGATTGTCCTTCCTGTCGGTGCCGGGGGCCGCGACGCGCTGCGGCGGTCCCGGCCGGACTCCGGCACAATCAAAGGGCGAATCGCCTAAGAAATCGCTAAATGGCGGATTTGCCGCGATTTTTCGGCGGTTTGCCGCAGCCGCTGCAGGCCCGGCGCCGGCGGTTTTCCGGCGTGTCTGCGGCCCTCCGCCCGGCGATCAATAGGCGCTGCGCACCAGGAAATTCCACAGCGCGATCTGCGATTCCCAGTAGATCAGGGCGTTGTGCAGCGTGCCGTCGGGCTCCAGCACCTCGACCGTCGGATCGCCGGCGAGCTGGCGCCGGCACAGGCCCCGGGCTTCCGGCCAGGTGTCGGCGCTGTACCAGAGGTCGTCGCGCGCGGTGATGACCAGGGTCGGCGCCGTCGGATCGGCGGTCGCGCCGAGCCAGCAGCTCGAGCCGATGGCGATGCGTCCGCGCACCCGGGGGTCGGCGAAGTCGACCACCGCATCGCCGCCCTCGCTGAAGCCGGAGACGTAGAGCCGGTCCGGCCGCGCCCAGGAAAACGCGAGCACCCGGTCGATGGCGTAGCTCAGCTCCTCCTGGCGCATGCGGTGCACGTCGAGATACGGCGCGCCCGGCAGGCCGACGAATCGGCTGGGGTCGCAGGTCGCCGGACGGTGCAGGCGGCGGAAGCTGTCGGGCACCACCACGACATAGCCGAGCGAGGCCATGAAGCGCGCCTGGCTGCGCACGTCCATGTCGCGGCTGCGGAAGGTGCAGCCATGCAGATGCACGATCACCCCGCGCAGCGATCGCGCGTCGAGCCGGGCCATGGCGCGCTGCATGTAGGGCGCGCTGATGCGGCCGTCGAGCACGATGAGCCGGTAGTCGGGGTCCTCGATCCGCACGAAGATCGAGGCGCCGTCCCAGGTGCGCACCACATCGCGGATCGGCGGAACCGCGGCGGCGTCCGCCGAGCACAGGAGCAGGAACAGCAGAGCCAGGATCGGCAGGCGCATCGCGGACACCTCTTTCCGCAGGCGAGCCTCATCTCTCGGCCCGTCCATGGTAGCGGTTCGGCGGTGGCCAGCCAACCCCGCCAGCCCGGCGGTTTTCAGGCGTTCCTGCGGCGGCGCAGCAGGCGGAACGCGGCTGGCGCCAGGGTCACGATCAGGAAGATGCGGATCACGTGGTGGGTCGAGACGAACGCGACGTCGACGCCGAGCGCCAGCGCGATCAGGCTCATCTCGGCCAGGCCGCCGGGCGCGAAGGCGAGGAAGACGCCGGGTGTGGGCACGGCAACCAGGCCGGAGAGGACAGCGGCGAAGCCGGCGCTCACCGCCAGCAGGATCGCGGTCGCGCCGACCGCGAGCCACAACGCCTTGAGGATGCGCAGCGGCGCGATCCCGGCGAATCGGCAGCCGACCCCGGTGCCCACGACGATCTGCGCCAGGGCGATCGCCTCGGCCGGCGGCCGCGACACGGTCAGCCCCAGCAGATGGGCGGCGCCGGAGAACGCCATCGGCCCGACCAGCGCCGCCGCGGGCAGCCTGAGCGCGCGCGCGGCGAGGGCCCCGGCGACGGCGCAGGCGACCAGGATCGCGAGATCGGCAGGCGGCACCGATCCCGCCGGCAGTCCGACCGAGGCGCCCGGCTGATAGCTGCCGAGGATCCTGAAGCCGATCGGCACGATCAGCACGATCAGCAGGATCCGCGCGCCGTGGCTGAGCGAGATCGCGCGCTCGTCGCCGCCCATGGCGTTGCCCATCAGGATCATCTCGGACAGTCCGCCGGGCGCGGCGGCGAAATAGGCGGTGACCGGATCGTAGCCGGCGACCCGCCGGTAATAGGCCATGCACAGTCCGGTGGCGACCGCGACATAGGCGACCAGCGCCAGCAGGCTGCCGCTCCAGCGCGCCATGTGCTCGACGATGTCCGGGGTGAAGGCGCTGCCCAGCATGACCCCGAGCACCGCGATCATGCTGCTGCGCAGGCGCTGGGACATGCCGACCGGCAGACCCGCCGCCGCGACCACGGTGACGGACACCATCGCCCCGATCATCCAGGCGAGCGGCAGCTGGAGCCAGTGGAACAGGGTGCCGCCGCCGGTGCCGATGACGAGCGCCAGGATCAGCCCGGGCAGCCGTGCCCTGGCCTTGAGGTGGAGCGGCAGATGCAGCGCCGGCCCGGTCTTTCCGGAATCGCCGCCCTGGCCCTCGCCGGGGCCCGGCCGCTGCCCGGATTGGCTCATCCGCCCGGCGGCCGGCTCAGGCGGCCGTGGCGCAGACCCGATCCATCAGGCGCCGCATGAAGGCCTCGCACTGCGCCAGCTGGTCGAGGCTGACATACTCGTCGGGCTTGTGCGCCTGGTCGATGCTGCCCGGTCCGCAGATGATGGTCGGGATGGCGATCTCGTGGAACAGGCCGGCCTCGGTGGCGAACGCCACCTTGCCGGTGGAGTTGCTGCCCGACAGCGCCTTGGCCAGCTCGACGATCTCCGAGTCCTCGCGGGTGGCGAGGCCGGGGATGCGCGACAGTTCGCGCCAGGAAAAGCCGGCATCGGCGAAGTTCTTGCGCATCTGCGGCTGCAGGGTCTCCTCGGCGAAACGCCGCACCTCGTCGAACAGCGCCTCCGGGTCGTCCTCGGCGATGTGGCGGAACTCGAAATCGAAGTGGCAGTCCTTGGGCACGATGTTGAGCGCGGTGCCGCCACGGACGATGCCGGTGTGGACCGTGGTGTGTGGCACGTCGTAGGCGGCGTCGAACGGCCCGCTCGCGGCGATGCGCCGGGCCATGCCGCGCAGATGGACGATCACCTCGGCGGCGTATTCGATGGCGTTGACCCCGGTCGGCGCCAGCGACGAATGGCATTCGAAGCCGTGCACGTTGCAGCGCACGCTCTTCTTGCCCTTGTGCGCGACCATCACCTTCATGTCGGTCGGCTCGCCGACGATGCAGGCCTTGGGCCGGATCTCCATGCCCTTGAGCACTTCGATCAGGCTGCGCACGCCGATGCAGCCGATCTCCTCGTCGTGCGACAGCACCAGGTGGATCGGCGTCTCCAGCCCGCGGCGCAGGAACTCCGGCGCGAAGGCGAGCGCGATGGCGATGAAGCTCTTCATGTCGCAGGTGCCGCGGCCATACAGCCGGCCGCCGCGCTCGGCGATCGCCCAGGGGTCGCTCGCCCAGTCCTGGCCGTCGACCGGCACCACGTCGGTATGGCCGGAGAGCGCGATGCCCGGCCGGTCGGTCGGCCCCAGCGTGGCATAGAGATTGGCCTTGGCGCCGCTGCCGTCGGGCACCAGCCGGGACTCGACGCCGAGCTTCCGCAGATGGTCGCGGACGAACTCGATGAGTTCGAGATTGGAATTGCGGCTGGTGGTGTCGAAGGCCACCAGGCGGCGGATCATGTCCATGCTGACGGAAGATGGCGCCAAGATATCCTCGTGAAACGGGCTGGAGATGCCGTGACGCGGGCCGAGTTCCCCGCCATCGGCGAAATCGCCCCGCCACCTGATCGATCTGCTGGCCGGGCGTGTCGAGGACGCTAATATGGCCCAGGGCCGGACCGCAAACCACTCGCAACTGCAGGCCCGCGGAGGCCGGGCAACCGGTGGCATGACCATGGCCGATTCGGAACGGGCGGCGCCGGTGCGGGCGGGCGACGGCCGGCGCGAAGTGCCGGACGTGCTGCTGCGCCGCGATCCGGTGGCGCCGGGCTCCGGCGCGGCCCTGCCGCTGGTGTTCGATTCGCCCCATAGCGGCGCCGCCTACCCGCGGGATTTCGGCTATGCCGCGCCGTTCGACATCCTGCGCCGGGCCGAGGACGCCTTCGTCGACGAGCTGTTCGCCGCCGCCCCCGACCATGGCGCCGGGTTCCTGGCCGCCCTGTTCCCGCGCAGCTATATCGATCCCAACCGGCACGAGGCCGACCTCGACGCGACGCTGCTCGACGCCGACTGGCCGTATCCGCTCGCGCCCAGCGAGAAGAGCGCGCGCGGCCTCGGCCTGATCCGCCGGATCCTGCGGCCGGACCTGCCGGTCTACCGGCGCCTGTTGTCGGTCGCCGAGGTCCGGGCGCGGATCGACAACTACTACCGGCCCTACCACGCCGAGCTCGAGGCCATGCTCGACGCCGCTCATGGCCGTTGGGGCCAGGTCTGGCACGTCAACTGCCACTCGATGCGCTCGCTCGGGCGCAGGCCCGGCGACCCGCCGTTCGGCGGCAAGGGGGTGGCGCGTACCGACGTGGTGCTCGGCGATCTCGACGGCGAGGCCTGCGATCCCGATTTCCGCGATGCGGTCCACGGCGCGCTGCGGGACATGGGCTACCGGGTCGCGCTCAACAAGCCGTTCCGGGGCGCCGAGCTGGTGACCCGCTACAGCGACCCCGGGGCGGGACGCCATTCCCTGCAGATCGAGATCAACCGCCGGCTCTACATGGACGAGCGCGCGGTCGAGAAATCGGCGGGCTTCGACTCGTTCAAGGCCGATGTCGAGCGCCTGATCGCTGATATCGCCGGGTATGTAAGGGCGCAGCTTGCGGAGCGTTAGCGTCGATTGCACCACTCCAGGAGGCACCCATGGATTCGTTTGACGCGATCATCGTCGGGACCGGCCAGGCCGGGCCGGCGCTCGCCGATCGGCTGACCCGCGCCGGCATGAAGGTGGCCGTCGTCGAGCGCCGGCATTTCGGCGGCACCTGCGTCAACACCGGCTGCATCCCGACCAAGACCCTGGTGGCGAGCGCCTATGCCGCGCACGTGGCGCGCCGCGCCGCCGAGTACGGCGTCGTGATCGACGGACCGGTCGGCGTCGACATGAAGCGGGTCAAGGCACGCAAGGATGCGATCGCCGGCAAGTCGAGCGCCGGGGTGGAATCCTGGCTGCGCGGCATGGCGAACTGCACGGTGATCGCAGGCCATGCCCGCTTCACCGGCCCGCACGAGGTCAGCGTCGACGGCGCGACGCTCAGCGCCGAGCGCATCTTCATCAATGTCGGCGGCCGCGCCTCGGTGCCGCCGATGCTCGGCATCGACTCCGTGCCGTACCTCACCAACAGCACGATGATGGATGTCGACTTCGTGCCCGAGCACCTGCTGGTGGTGGGCGGCAGCTATATCGGCCTCGAGTTCGCCCAGATGTATCGCCGCTTCGGCGCGGCGGTGACGGTGATCGAGATGGCGCCGCGGCTGATCGCGCGCGAGGACGAGGACGTCTCCGAGGCCGTGACCGGCTTCCTGGGGCGCGAGGGCATCGCGATCCGCACCGGCGCCAAGTGCCTGAGCGTCGCCCGGCAGGGCGAGCGCATCGCCATGAGCCTCGACTGTGCCGGCGGCGCGCCGGAGATCGACGGCTCCCACCTGCTGCTGGCGGTCGGGCGCCGGCCGAACACCGACGATCTCGGCCTGGAGGCGGCCGGCGTGGCGACCGACGCGCGCGGCTACGTCACGGTGGACGACGAGTTGCGAACCAGCGCGCCGGGCATCTGGGCGCTCGGCGACTGCAACGGCAGGGGCGCCTTCACCCACACCGCCTACAACGATTTCGAGATCGTCGCCGCCAACTTGCTCGACGGCGATGCGCGCCGGGTGAGCGATCGCATTCCGGCTTACGCCCTCTACACCGACCCGCCGCTGGGGCGCGTCGGGATGAGCGAGACCGAGGCGCGCGCCACCGGCAAGCGCCTGCTCACCGGCAAGCGGCCGATGACCCGGGTCGGCCGCGCCGTGGAGAAGGGCGAGACCGAGGGCTTCCTGAAGATCACCGTCGATGCCGACAGCCGGCAGATCCTGGGGGCGGCGCTGCTCGGCACCGGCTGCGACGAGGCGGTCCACAGCCTGCTGGACGTCATGTACGCCAGGGCGCCCTACGACGTGGTGCGGCGCGCCATGCACATCCACCCGACGGTGTCCGAGCTCCTGCCCACCGTGCTGGGCGAGCTGCAGGCGGCGTGACGGGCAAGCTCGATCCGACCGGCCGCGCGACATCTGCGGCCGAGTTCGCCTTCTGGCGGAGTGGCCGGAGATCGCAGAATTGGACAATTTGTCGCGCCAGATGCATTGCGCGTGGATTTATTGAGCCGCCGGCGGCTGTCGCGGGGTTACTTTTCGGTCGAAGAGTGCCTATTTAATGCAAATGACAGAAAACGCGGTCCAAGTTTCCCAGAATCAAGAGCGCCGGGCGCGAAGATGCCTGCGATGCAGTACCACGTTCGACAGCGAATGGGTCGGCGAGCGGGTTTGCCGACGCTGCAAGGGCAGCGACGCCTGGCGAAGCGGCGGCTACGCGATGGGCCAGGGCTCGCGGTCGGGGTCGACCTCGGCCCGGGGGCGCTAGACACGTCCGACGCCACCTGCCGATCCGGGCGGACAGCGTTGCGCGCCTGATGGGTGCCAACGAGGAGTCGATCCGCTCCGATTGATCCGCTGTGTCAGGCAACCGGTGCAATCCCAGGCGCCGCCGCCGACAGGGCTGCCATGGGTTCGACGACAATCGGGCACTGGAGTCGCCGAGGCGATTTCGGCACCCCGTGATTCTGTCTGAGTTGCTCGCCACGGTCTCGACCGCAGCGGCCGATTGACCTCGGCCCGTCGCCCGCGGCACCTGCCGGGCGGGACCGGGCTTGCGCCGCCGCGGCCGGGCGGGATAGATGAGCCCATGGCGCGACCAGCACCAACCCTCCAGAGATGAGCCGGACCGGCAGACCCGCACCCGCGACTGGCACCGCGCCGGCTGATGGCGTGAAGAACTACATCACGCCGGAAGGTTTGGCGCGCCTGGAGGCGGAGCTGAAGCAGCTCACCCGGGTCGAGCGGCCCAAGGTGGTCGAGGTGGTGTCCTGGGCGGCCGGCAACGGCGACCGCTCCGAGAACGGCGACTACATCTACGGCAAGCGCCGGCTGCGCGAGATCGACCGCCGGATCCGCCATCTGGTGAAACGGCTGGAGATCGCCGAGGTGGTCGATCCGATGCGCCAGACGACGCGCGACCGGGTGTTCTTCGGCGCCACCGTCACCTATGCCGATTCCCGGGACGAGGAACGCACGATCCGGATCGTCGGGGTCGACGAGGCGCGCCACGACGACGGCGAGATCAGCTGGATCTCGCCGGTCGCCCGCGCCCTGATGAAGGCGCGGGAAGGCGACGTGGTGAAGGTGCGGACGCCGACCGGGATCGACTCCCTCGAAGTGGTGGCGATCTCGTATCCCGACGGATAGAGCGACCCGCCGGCTTCGCCTGCCGTCGCGTCCTGTCACCAGTTCAGAGCACCAACTTGACCGCCGATTTCCCGGTCTTCGCCTCGGATGAGGCGATCCGCTCGATCGGCCGGCGCCTGCTCGATCGCACTCTACCCGAGCCCGAATGGACCCACGCGGCGCATTGCGTCGCGACCCTCTATCTGTTGCGCGAATGCCGGGATATCGACGTCGGCGGTGACCTGCCCGGCATCATCTGGCGCTACAACGAGGCGTCGGGCACCGCCAACACCGACAGCGGCGACTATCACGAGACCATCACGCGGTTCTACCTGCGGGCGCTCGCCGCGTTCCTGGCCCGCATGCCCGCGGACCTGAAATTGTTCGAGATCTGCAACCTGGTCCTGGCGTCGCGCTTCGGCGCGCGCGATTTCCCGCTCGACTACTATTCCAGGGAACGGCTGTTCTCGGTCGAGGCGCGGCGGGTCTGGGTCGCGCCCGACCGCGCAACTTTCGACTTCGAATGTTTGGAGCTGCCGGTCTCCGCAGGGTGAGCCGCGTCCGGCCTCAGGGCAGGAACTGTTCCATCAGGATGCGCTCCTCGAGATTGTGCTCGGGATCGAACAGCAGGGCGACCGCGGCCGAGCGGTCCTCGCGCACGGTCACTTCGACCACGTCGCGCAGCTCGGTGTAGTCGGCGACCGCCGAGACCGGCCGCTTGCCATGCTCGCAGATCGAGAACTGCACCTCGGCGTTATGGGACAGCAGCGCGCCGCGCCAGCGCCGCGGCCGGAAGGCGCTGATCGGGGTGAGCGCCAGGATGCCGGAGCCGAGCGGCAGGATCGGGCCGTGCGCCGACAGGTTGTAGGCGGTGCTGCCCGCCGGGGTCGCCACCAGCACGCCGTCGCAGATCAGCTCGTCGAGCCGCACCTTGCCGTCGACGCTGATGGCGATCTTGGCGGCCTGGCGGGTTTCGCGCAGCAGCGCCACCTCGTTGAAGGCGTGGGCGCGGACCTCGCGCCGGTCGCTGGCGCGGGCGACCATCAGCAGGGGATGCAACTCGACCCGCTGCGCGGCGGCGAGCCGGTCCGGGAGCTCGTCCTCGGAAAACCGGTTCATCAGGAAGCCGACCGTGCCGCAATTCATGCCGAAGATCGGTACCCGCCGTTCCAGATGCTCGTGCAGGGTCTCCAGCATGAAGCCGTCGCCGCCCAGCGCCACGATGATCTCGGCATCCGCGGGCGTGCGCCGCCCGTAGCGGTCCTGCAGTCGCCGCAGCGCGCTGCGGGCCTCGTCGGTTTCGGCGGCGACGAAGGCGAAGCTGGTCACGGTCACGGGCAGGCGATCCCCAGGGTTGCGGCGCCGCGGGGCGCCCGGACGTGCCGGCCGCCGGCCGCACGGGCCCCGAGTATAGCCGAGCGGAACCGGCCCGCCAGCCGGGGCCGGCCGCGGCGCTTGCCAATCGGCGCCGCGGCCCGCACTCTCGGGCGCGGGCCGCGGGATTGCGGGCCTGGAACCGAGGGGGAGGGTGAGTTGCGTCGATTCTACCGTGCCGCAATGCTGGGGGGCGCGCTGGTCCTGGGGGCAGCCCTGTCCGGACCCTGGACCGTGACGCCGGCGGCAGCATTGGACGACCGTCACGAGGGCTACTACTACCCGGCGCCGCAGACCACCGAAACCTATACCGCCCGGGTCGTCACCCTGTCCGAGAGCGACCGCGAGCGGCGCATCGGCTTCGTCACCGGCATGACCCAGCAGCTGCTCGCCGGCAAGTACGCGCCGACCTATGCCGTGTTCGCCAAGGGCGAGGAGGCGGAGAAGCTGATCATCGTCGGCCTGGTCGACGGCCAGCTCAACTCGATCTACCGGATGCGCGCGCTGCTCGCCAACCTGACCGCGGTATCGCGGGTGACGCCGTTCTTCCGCGAGAACACCCTGCCGGAATACGCCACCTTCTTCGACCTGCTGAAGCTGCTCGGCTTCGTCCAGCTCACGGTGACCGACGGCGTCTCGATCACCCATCAGGTCGTGATCCAGTAACCGTCTCCGCTGCCGGCCGAAGACTCCCGCGGAACTCAGCCGCCGGTCACGCTCATGTGGCGGCCGACGGCAGGGCCCTGGTGGCGGCGGTCGATGACGAAGTCGTGGCCCTTGGGCTTGCGGGTGATCGCCTCGCGGATCGCCGCCTCGAGCAATTCGTCGCCTTCGCTCTGGCGCAGCGGCGCGCGCAGGTCGGCCTCGTCGTTCTGCCCCAGGCACATGTAGAGCATGCCGGTGCAGGTCAGCCGCACCCGGTTGCAGCTCTCGCAGAAATTATGGGTAAGCGGCGTGATGAAGCCGAGCCGCCCGCCGGTCTCCGCGACCCGCACATAGCGCGCCGGGCCGCCCGTCCGATAATCGATCTCGTCGAGCGTCCAGCGCTTGGCGAGCTGGGCCCGCACCATCGACAGCGGCATGTACTGGTCGAGCCGGCTGACCTCGCCGATGTCGCCCATCGGCATCACCTCGATGAAGGTGAGGTCGTGGCCTTGCGCGCCGCACCACTCCACCAGGCGATCGAACTCGTCGTCGTTGACGCCCTTGAGCGCGACCGCGTTGAGCTTGACGTGGATGCCGGCGTCCTTGGCCGCGGCGACCCCGTCGAGCACCTGGGGCAGGCGGCCCCAGCGGGTGATCCTGGCGAACTTGTCCGGGTCGAGGGTGTCGATCGAGACGTTGACGCGGCGGATGCCGAGCCGCGCCAGCTCGGCGGCGTGCTTGGCGAGCTGGCTGCCATTGGTGGTGATGGTCAGCTCGTCGAGCGCGCCGCTGTCGAGATGGCGCGACAGGCTGCCGATCAGGTTCATGATGCCGCGGCGCACCAGCGGCTCGCCGCCGGTCAGGCGCAGCTTGCGCACGCCCATGCGCACGAAGGCGCTGCACAGCCGGTCGAGCTCCTCCAGCGTCAGGATCTCCGCCTTCGGCAGGAAGGTCATGTCCTCCGCCATGCAATAGACGCAGCGGAAGTCGCAGCGGTCGGTCACCGACACGCGGAGATAGGTGATCTGGCGGCCGAACGGATCGATCATCTTGGCGAGCGCTTTCTCCACGGGGCCAGTCTACCGGCGGGCCGACCGGGACGGCAACCCGCCCGGCGGGATACGCCGACGGCCCGGATTCTAGTCACCCGCCGGTGGCGTTTCGTCCCCAAACTGGCTAGGGATATGGGGTCTCCTCTCCCCAAGTTGAAGCGATGACCGGTCCGACCAAGCCCGCCAGCGACATGATGACCACCCGCGAGGTGGCGGAGTACCTGCGGATCAAGGAGCGCAAGGTCTACGACCTCGTGCGCCTCAACCGCATCCCCTGTACCCGGGTGACCGGCAAGCTGCTGTTTCCGAGGGGCCTGATCGACCGCTGGATGGCCGGCAGCACCGCCAGCGTCGCGGCGGAGGCGCCGGCTGCCCCGCCGGTGGTGGCCGGCAGCCGCGACCCGCTGCTCGACTGGGCGGTGCGGGAATCCGGCTCCGGCTTGGCGCTGATGGCCGGCGGCAGCGAGGACGGGCTGCGCCGCCTGGCCGCCGGCGCGGCGATGGCGGCGGGCATCCATCTGCTCGACCCGGAGACCGGCAGCTACAACGCCGCGGCGATCGCCGCCACGGTCGCGCATCTCGGCGTGGTCGCGATCGAGTGGGCCTGGCGCGAGGAGGGGCTCCTGCTCCCGGCCGGCAACTCGCAGGGCATTCGCGGGGTCGCCGACCTGGCCCGCAGCGCGACCAAGGTGGTGCGCCGCCAGCCCGGCGCCGGTGCTCGGGTGCTGTTAGATCACCTGGTGGCGCAGGCCGGGCTCGCCGACCGGCAGATCGCCTATATCGGGCAGATCGCCATGACTGGGCAGGAGGTCGGGCTCGCCATCCTCGAGGGCAAGGCCGCGGCCGGGATCGGCCTGCGCGCCGTGGCCCGGCAGCTGCGCCTGGATTTCCTGCCGCTCGCCACCGAGCGCTTCGACATCGTGCTGCACCGGCGCGACTATTTCGAGCCGCCGTTCCAGAAGCTGCTGGAGTTCGCGCGCACCGAGACGTTCCGCGCCCGCGCCGCCGAGCTCGGCGGCTACGACGTCTCGGGCCTCGGGCGGGTCAGCTACAACGCGCCGTGACGGGCCGCCGCGCGCATCCGCCCGGCGAGATCATCCGCGACCTGGCCGATACCGAATACGGCGCGCGCGAGTAGATGGCCCGCGACCCGGAGGGCCATGTCTGGAGCGTCGGCACCTATCAACCTTTCTAGGACGGGTGAGGGCGCCGGTGATATCCTGTTGGCCTGCAGCTTCCGGCGCGCCATGCTGGCGATCCCGGTAGAAAGGCGTCAGCAGGGGCGACGGGCACGGCATGGCTGAGTCTGCGGGCAGCGGCGTTGTCATCGACGCGCTGCAATATTCCAACTGGGACCGCGCGCTGTTCGAGGAATGGCGCGCCGGCGGCATCGATGCGGTGCACGTCACCGTCGCCTATTGGGAGACGGCGCGCGATACGTTGTCGCGCCTCGGTGCCTGGCACCAGCGGTTCCGCCAGCATGCCGATTTGATCCGGCCGGCAGGCTCTGCCGAGGACATCCTGGCCGCCAAGGCGGAGGGGCGCACCGCGGTCATCCTCGGCGCCCAGAACTGCTCGCCGATCGAGGACGACCTGTCGCTGGTCTCGGTGTTCCGTGCGGCCGGACTGATGATCATGCAGCTCACCTACAACAACCAGAGCCTGATCGGCGCCGGCTGCTACGAGTCGGACGATCCCGGAATCTCGCGCTTCGGAAAGCAGGTGATCGCCGAGATGAACCGGGTCGGCATGGTCATCGATCTCTCGCATTCGGCCGAGCGCACCAGCCGCGAGGCGATCGAGCTGTCGGCGCGGCCCGTGGCCATCACCCACGCCAATCCGAAGAGTTTCCATGCCGCGCTGCGCAACAAGAGCGACGATCTTCTGAAGGCGCTTGCGGCGCGTGGCGGCATGCTGGGCTTCAGCCTGTATCCCCTGCATCTCAGGGGCGGAAGCGACTGCACCCCGCAGTCGTTCTGCGAAATGGTCGCGCGCACCGCCGATCTCATCGGCATCGAGCGTATCGGCATCGGCAGCGATACCTGCCGCAACTGGGGCTATGCCGAGCTCGCCTGGATGCGCAGCGGGCGCTGGACCATCGAGACCGACTTCGGCGAAGGCTCGGCGGCGAAGCCCGACTGGCCGGCGCAGCCGGCCTGGTTCCGGACCCCGGCGCAGATGCCGGAGATCGCCGCCGGCCTGCGCGAGATCGGCATGGGTGCGGCGGACGTGGCACAGGTGATGGGCGGCAACTGGCTGCGCTTCTTCGCCGATGCCTTCCGGCCGCAGGCCTGAGCCGAAGGTGCCGCGCATGAACCTTCCCGCTGCAAGGCTCGACGACGCCATCCGGCTGATGCGCCGGCCGCAGGAGGTGATGCGCCTGGCGCGGATCGGCGCGTTCCACCAGACCCGGCTGTCCTTCGCGCGCACGCTGCTGCGGCGCATGGGCCGCGAGGCCTGGCGGGTCTCGGTCGCGCGCGCCGATCTCGACGCGGACGGCTATGGCGTCATCGTCTATCGCATCGATACCCCGGCAGGCCCGCTCAGCTTCGTCGCCGTCTCCAGCTATCTGGCGCCCGACGAGCGCACCGACCGGGTGATCGCCGAAAAGTGGGATGCCGCCTTCGCCCTGGTCGCCGGGCCGGTCGGCGACGACGAGGTGGCCCGGCTGCGCCAGTCCCTGCCGCTCCAGGAGGCCGGTCGGTTCAGCGCCGCCGAGCTGGTGCTCTCCCGCGCCAACCGCAGCGTGCGGTTGTTCGATCACGTGGTCGACAGCCTCGCCGCCGGGTGCCAGCCCGATCTCGCCGCGCTGCTGAAGGTCGGCTACCTCATGCGCACCACCGCGGTCTACGGCAATGGCAAGTTCGGCATCGCCGATCTCGACCGGGTCTGGCACCATGGCGTGTTCGCGCTGCCCTATCAGGCGGAGATGCTCACGGTCTATCTGGCGCGGCAGTTCAGCTTCGACCTGGTCGAGCATGTCGCCCGCAGCCGCAATGCCGCTGCGGCCCGGCTGTCGGCGCCGTGTCGGCGCGCGCTCGGCGTCGGCAATGCCACCGGCCTCGGCATGGCGCCGTTCCTGGTCGGCCATCCCAAGCTGCTCAACGCCTGGATCACCGCGCGCGAAACGGCCCTGGCCCGGGTGCGCGCGGCCGACGTCACGGAGGCGGCCTGCTGCGCGCGCTTCGCCGAGCTGCTCGGCAGGGCGGGCCGCCATGCCGAGCAGTGGGTGACCGACGACGCGACGCAGGCGGCGCGCATCGAGACCTTGCGGGTCGAGCTGATCGGCCTGCAGCGCGATCTCGGCGACCCCGCCTTCCTCACGGCGCAGCGGCCCTGGGATTTCCTGTTCCGGCGCGCTTGTGGACGGTTCAGCTTCGAAACCCAGGAGATGCTGGCAAGCCTGCTGATCGAGCTCCATCCCGAGCTGGTCGACGATCTCGAGCTGTCGACCGGCGTCGACGAGCGCGACGATCTCGACCCGGCGATGCGGCTCGCCGATCTCCAGGCCTTGATCGAGCGGCGCTACGACTGGGCGCTGGCCGAGCGCTACGACAGCGACGCATCGCGCCGCTTCTTCTGGTACCGCTCGGAGGAGAAGGACGAGCCGCGCCTCGGCGAACGCTTCGGCGAACCCGGCGCCGACAAGGAACTGCCGATCGGCATCGGCGCGATGGTGGCCGAGCTGCATCAGGCGGTGGCCGTTCGCGCCGCCGTCGCACCGGACGAACCGGTCGCGCTGTTCCTGCTGTCGCACCCGCAGCGGCGCGGCATCCTGCGCCGGGTTCAGGGGCTGGCCGATCTGCCCTATGCGGAGATCCGCGACAATCTGATCGGGGCCGGCTGCCGGCCGATCGACCTGCTGCGCTGCAAGCTGTCGATCTTCGGCGCCGGCAAGTTCGATCCCAAGTCGGATCGCTGGACCCGCATCACGCTGTTCCAGGGCGCGCCGCTGATCGCCGAGCTGGGACGGCCCGACGCCGACGACTGGCTGTTTCCGACCTTTGCGGTCTGAGCCGGTCGCGATGATGCGCGTTTCGCAGAACGAGGTCTATCGCATCGCCCAGCGGGCGCTCGAAGGCGCCGGTGCCGGCAACGGCATCGATCGCGACGGCGCCCAGGCGGTCGCCTGGCTGGCGGCGCGCGGCCTGCCCGGCGTCGCGATGCTGGCGGCTTCCCTCGATCGCATGGACGGCGCCTTCGCCCCGCTGGCGCCGCCGCGCCGGAATGGCGGCTCCGGCGTGCTCGACGTGGCGGACCGCCCCGCGATCGCCTGGACGGGAACCCTGATCGATTGCGTTGAACTGCTGCTGGATCGTGGGGCGCACGAGGTCAGGCTTGCCGCCTGCCGCTGGCCGTTGTTCCTGCTGCCGCCGGCAGCGCGCCGTGCGGCGGGCCGTCAGAACATCCGGCTCAACTGGACCGCGGGCGGCGGGACGGTCACCTGTGTCGCCGGGCGCGATGGCGCCTGTCGCATCGTCGGCGAAGGAACGGGGATCGATCTGGCTGCCGCCTTCCTCGACCCGGCGCCGGTCGAGGTCGTGCTCGAACGGCCGGCGAGCGCGGTCCGGGCCCAGGATCGCGATGACGGCGCGCGGGTGATCGATGCCGACACGCTGGCGGCGACATTGCAACGCACCCTGACCGAGGGCATCGCGGTCGACGCCGCGCACTGGTCCCGGATTGCCGAAGCGGCGAAGCGGGTTCTGGTGCCCGCCAGTGCGGAATCGCGGGACCGCGGCGCCGGCGGCGGCGACGCGAACGCCTGACCGTCAGCCGCTCTTGCGGGCCACCAGGGTATAGCAGAGCGGCGGCCGGATCTCGCTGGCGGCCAGCGCGCCCAAGGTATTCGAGATGTCGAAGTCGTACTCGACATAGGATTCGAGGGCGAGCCCGTTGCCGAGGCAGCCACCGATCACGTCCGACAGCTTGTGCGGGAACCAGTACATCGGCTTCGAGGCGTAGCGCTCGCCGCCCCAGTAGTCGAGTCCCTGTTCGTCGCGGAACGGCTCGGTGCGGAAATAGGAGTAGCGCAGCTTGAGCGAGTCCTCGCTGTCCCCAGGCTCGAACATGTTGGCGATCGGATGCTGTTCGTACATGAACAGGCGCCCGCCGGGCTCGAGCAACCGCGCCACCACGGCGAAGAAGCCGCCGATGTCGGGCAGCCAGCCGACCGCGCCGATGGTGACGGTGACCAGGTCGAACTGGCCGTCGAAGGCCGCGGGGATTTCGAAGACGTTGCACGCCACCAGCTCGCAGTCGATGCCGCCGGCAGCGGCCATCTGGCGGCCCTGGTCGAGAAACTTGTCGGCCTGGTCGAAGCCGACGGCGCGCGCCGCGCCCAGGTTCTTGACGCTCAGGATCTCGCGGCCGTTGTTGCAGCAGAGCTGCGCCACCGCCTTGCCCTTGACGCCGATCCGCTCGAGAATCGCGGTCTCGGTTTCGTCGAGGCAGGAATAGCCGGGCTTGCGGAAGTTTTCGATCAGCTCGGCCAGCTTCGCCTTGGCGTGGATCGGTGCCGCCTCGTCCCAGGACTGCCGGTTGGCTTCGATGTAATCCTTGGCGTCCATGATTCTGCTCCCCTGCCGGACAGCCCGGGATGAAACGGCAGGGCGGCCGCCCGGTCAATCCAATTGCGTCAGCCGAGCAGCAGGCTGTCGTCGGCGAGCGCCTCGCCTCGGACCTGCGAGAACAGCGCCAGCAGGTCGGGCACGTCGAGCCCGGCGCGGGTCTCGCCGGCGATGTCGAAAGCGATCCGGCCTTCGTGCAGCATGACGGTGCGGTGGCCGTGATCGAGCGCCTGGCGCATCGAATGGGTGACCATCATCGTGGTCAGTCCCTGCGCCCTGACGATCTGGTCGGTGAGCCGCAGCACGAACTCGGCGGTCTTCGGGTCGAGCGCCGCGGTGTGCTCGTCGAGCAGCAGGATCTTCATCGGCCGCAGCGTCGCCATCAGCAGCGACACAGCTTGGCGCTGGCCGCCCGAGAGCAGCCCCATCTTGTCGGCGAGTCTCGCTTCGAGACCGAGACCGAGCTCGCCGAGCCGCTTCCGGAAGGCGTCGCGCACGCCGCCGCCGAGCGCGAGCCGCAAGCCGCGGGCGCGCCCGCGCGACGCGGCGAGCGCCAGGTTCTCCTCGATGGTGAGCGCCTCGCAGGTGCCGGCCATCGGATCCTGGAACACCCGGGCAAGCAGCGCGGCGCGGCGTGGCGGAGCCCACGGGGTCACGTCGATGCCGTCCACCACCACGCTGCCGGATTGCAGCGCCACGTCGCCGGTCAGCGCGTTGAGCACGGTCGACTTGCCGGCGCCGTTGGAGCCGATGACGGTGACGAACTGCCCGGCCGGGATGTCGAGGTCGATGCCGCGCAGCGCCCTGGTCTCCATCGGCGTGCCGCGGTTGAAGGTGACCTCGATCCCGCGCAGCTTGATCATGGCGCCGGCCCGCCCTTGCGCCCGGCCAGGATCGCGCGGATCGGATTGCGCGCGCCCGGCAGGATCAGGGCGACCGCCACCAGCACGGCGGTCACCAGGTTGAGGTCGGAGCTGGAGAGGCCGAGCGCATCGGTGTTGAGGGCGAGCGCGATCACCAGCCGGTAGATCACCGAACCGGCGACGCAGCCGATCACCCAGACCGCGACGCTCCTGGTGCCGAACAGCGCCTCGCCGACGATCACCGCCGCCAGGCCGACCACGATGGTGCCGGTGCCGATGGTGACGTCGGCGAAGCCGTTCATCTGCGCGAACAGCGCGCCGGCGACGCCGACCAGGGCGTTGCTGATGGCCATGCCGACATAGGTCATCGCCGCGGTGTCGATGCCCTGGGCGCGCGCCATGCGCGGATTGGCCCCGGTCGCGCGCATGGCGAGCCCGTAGTCGGAACCGAGGAAGCGGATCAGCAGGAACGCGGCGGCGAGCGCCACCACCCCGGCCAGGATCGGCTTCAGGTACAGATTGGCGAGGCCCAGCCCCTCGAACGGCTTCAGCACGGTCGGGTCGTTGATGATGGCGACGTTGGGCTTGCCCATGATCCTGAGGTTGATCGAGTAGAGCGCGATCATCGTGAGGATGCTGGCCAGGAGATGCAGGATGTTGAAACGCAGGTTGAGGAAGGCGGTGACGAGGCCGGCGCAGGCCCCGGCGACCGCGGCGACCAGCGTGGCGACGAACGGATCGACATCGGCGACGATCAGGGTGGCGGCGGTTGCCGCGCCCAGCGGGAAGCTGCCGTCGACGGTCAGGTCGGGGAAGTTCAGCACCCGGAACGACAGATAGACCCCGAGCGCCACCAGCCCGAAGACCAGCCCGATCTCGATGGCGCCGAGGAAGGCGACGATGTTCATGGGGCGATCACTCGGCCCCGATCCTCATGCTTCGACAGGCTCAGCATGAGGATCGGGAGGGGCAATCGCAGCAGGAGGCCTCGTCCTGAGCTTGTCGAAGGGCGAGGCCGCCGGTGGCAGCGCGACCGCGGCGCGGTCACCTACTTCACGACTTCCTTGGCGCGGTCGATCACCGATTGGGGGATGGTCACGCCCATCTTCGCGGCGGCGCCCGGGTTGACGTAGAGCTCGGTGATCTCGACGCCTTCGACCGGAATGTCGCCGGGGTTTTCGCCGTTCAGCACGCGGACCACGATCTTCCCGGTCTGCCGTCCGACGTCGTAGTAGTTGAAGCCGAGCGCGGCGATGGCGCCGCGCGGCACCGAATCGGTGTCGCCGGCATAGACCGGGATCTGGTTCTCGATGCCGACCTTGATGACCGCCTCGAGCGCCGTGACGATGGTGTTGTCGGTCGGCACGTAGATCGCGTCGACCTTGCCCACCAGGCTCTGCGCCGCGGCCAGCACGTCGGACGATTTCGGCGCTGCGGCCTCGACGATCTCGAAGCCGGCGGCCGGGGCCAGCGCCTTGATCAGCTCCAGCAGGGTGACCGCGTTGGCCTCGCCGGGGTTGTAGGGCACGCCGAGCCTCCTGGCGTCGGGCGTGATCTCGTGGATCAGCCCGAGATGCTTGGCGATCGGCGACAGGTCGCTCATCCCGGTCACGTTGCCGCCGGGATGCTCCATGCTGGCGACGAGCTGTGCGCCGACCGGATCGGTCACCGCGGTGAACACGACGGGAATGTCCGACGTGGCGGAGACCACCGCCTGGGCCGAGGGGGTCGAGATCGGCACGATCACGCTCGGTGCCTCGCCGACGAACTTGCGGGCGATCTGCACCGCGGTGCCCGGATTGCCCTGGGCGCTCTCGTAGGTGAAGGTGAAGTTCTCGCCGTCCTTGAAGCCGGCTGCCGCCAGCTCGTCGCGGATGCCGTCGCGGCAGGCGTCGAGCGCCGGATGCTCGACGATGGCGGTGACGGCGACGCTCATGTCGGCCGCCCGGGCATTCGTCGCGCCGATCAAGCCGGCGGTCAGGGTCGCGGCGCAGGCCAGCAGGCCCAAACGCTTGAAATTCATGGAGTCCTCCCGTCAGGAATAAGGGGGGACCCGCGGTTCGAAGCTGCCGATTTCCGCCGGCTGTGGGCGCCCCCGGATTGGCGGCGAACATGCCGGGGCGGATCGGTGCCGTCAAGCCGCGGCCGCCGCCCCGGCAGGCCAATCGGGAGCGGCGCGACCCCGCCCGTCGACGGGCTCCGGGCGAGGTCGCGTCCCGCGCCGGATTTCCCTCATCCTGAGCCGGCCGAAGGATGTGGGAGATCGCCGGTTCGGGTCAGGAGGTCGGCTGGTAGTTCGGGAAGAATAGCTGCTGGCCGTTGATTTTGAAGTTGGCGATCTCCTGCTGCCCCTCCGGCGAGACCAGCCAGTCCACGAAGGCCTGGCCGTCCGCGGCTTTCACGCTCGGGTACTTCTCCGAGTTCACCAGCATGACGCCGTACTGGTTGAACAGCCGGCTGTCGCCCTCGACCACGATCTCGAGCGCATCCTTGTTCTGGAAGGCGAGCCAGGTGCCGCGATCGGTCAGGGTGTAGGCGCCCATGCCGGCGGCGGTGTTGAGGGTCGGCCCCATGCCCGCGCCGGTCTCGCGGTACCAGCTGCCCGAGGCCGCCTTGGCGTCGATATCGGCCACCTTCCACAGCCGCAGCTCGGCCTTGTTGGTGCCGCTGTCGTCGCCGCGCGAGGCGAAGATCGCCTGTTTGCCGGCGATCGCCTTCAAGGCCGCGGCGATGTCCGCCATGCCCTTGACGCCGGCCGGATCGTCCATCGGCCCGACCATCACGAAGTCGTTGTACATCACCGGGAAGCGCTTCACACCGAAGCCGTCGGCGACGAACTTCTCCTCCGACTTCTGGTCGTGCACGAACAGCACGTCGGCGTCGCCGGCCTCGGCCAGCTTGATCGCGGCTCCCGTGCCCTTGGCGACCACCCGCACCTCGATGCCGGTCTTCGCCTTGAAGATCGGCAGGATGTAGTCGAACAGGCCGGAATCCTGGGTCGAGGTGGTGGAAGCCACGGTGATGAACCGGTCCTCGGCGGTGGCCGGGCTGCCGATCAGCACCACGGCGGCGGCCGCCGCGGCGGCCCCGAGCCACCGGCGCCGTGTCAGGGACGTATTTCGCATCGTCGATCCTCCTCGTCTGATTTCGTTGTCGATCACCAGTGCAGCCGCCCCTCGATGAAGGCGGCCGCCTCTTCCGTCGCCGGACGGGCGAAGAACTCGCGCGCCGGTCGCTGCTCCAGCAGACGGCCGCGATGCAGGAACAGGATCTCGTCGGCCAGGCGCCGTGCCTGGCCGAGGTCGTGGGTCGTCATCACGATCTTCATGCCGGCGTGGTGCATCTGCGCCATGATGGCCTCGACCGCGCCGGTCGCCGCCGGGTCGAGGCTGGCGGTCGATTCATCGAGGAACAGCACCTGCGGATCGGTCGCCCAGGCGCGCGCCAGGGCCAGCCGTTGCTGTTCGCCGCCGGACAGGCTGCGGGCCGGCTGGCCTGCCTGCGCGGCGAGGCCGGTGCGTTCCAGCGCCTCGACGATCGCGGCCGCGCGCGCGCTGCGCGGCACGCGGCGCAGCTTCAGGGCATAGGCGACATTGGCGGCGGCCGAGCGGCGCAGCAGCACCGGGCGCTGGAACACCATGGCCTGGCGTTGCCCGGCCGCCGTGGCGTGGCCGTTCTGCGCGGCCGGCCCGTGCCAGGAAATGCGGCCGCCGGTCGGGCGGATCAGGCCATGGCAGAGCCGCAGCAGCAGGCTCTTGCCGGCGCCGTTCGGCCCCAGGACCACGGTGCGCGGCCCGGCCTCGAGGGTCAGGGTCACGCCGTCGATCAGCCGCCGGCCGCCGGCCTCGTAGCTCACGTTCTCCAGCCGCAGCGGCAGGATGGTGGCGGGCGATGCCATGTCCGGCCCGTCCCTCATGCCGTCGCGGTCCGGGTCGCGTCGCGCAGCAGGAAGGCCGCGGCGTTCACCGCCAGCGACAGCACGATCAGGATCAGCCCGAGGCCGAGTGCCAGCGGCAGGTCGCCCTTGCTGGTCTCGAGCGCGATCGCCGTGGTCATCACCCGGGTGACGTGATCGATATTGCCGCCGACGATCATGACTGCGCCGACCTCGGCGCTGGCGCGGCCGAACCCAGCCAGGATCGCGGTCACCAGGCTGAAGCGGCCGTCCCACAGCAGGGTCCACACCGCGCTCGCCGGCCGCGCCCCGAGCGAGCGCAGCTGCTCCTCGTATTCGGCCCAGAGATCCTCGACCACCTGGCGCGCCAGGGCGGCGACGATCGGCGTCACCAGCACCACCTGGGCGATCACCATGGCGGTCGGGGTGAACAGCAGGCCGAGCACGCCGAGCGGGCCGGAGCGCGACAGGAACAGGTAGACCACCAGGCCGACCACCACCGGCGGCAGGCCCATCAGGCCGTTGAGCAGCACCGCCACGGCGCGCCGGCCGGGAAAGCGGAACAGCGCCACGGCGGCGCCGAGCGGCAGCCCGATCGCGGCGGCGATCGCCACCGCGGTCAGGCTGACCCGCAGCGACAGCCCGACGATGGCGACCAGCTCCGGGTCGAGCGACACCACCAGCCCGAGGGCGGCGGCAAAGGCGGCGGCAAAGGTTTCCATCGGTCTGCCTGGATTGCTCCCGGACGCTCCCGGCGCGCAACCCGCGTGGGATCGCGACACGGGCAGGCGCTGCAGTTTCTGTCGAAATTAAACATGATTCCGCATTGAACCGCAAAGTTTGCATATCCATACAGGGAAAAGGGTATTCCTGGCGTCGGTTCGCTCGGCGCCATCGGCCCGGCCGGCGCGCTTGTCCCGGACCGTCGCCGACCCCATAGTCGGGTCATGGCCGAGCGCTACACCGGTGACTATCTGCTGCGTCCCGACCCCGCCGATGTCAGGTTGACCCGGCGGGTCCAGGGCATCGACCAGGACGGTGCCGCGGTCGAGACCTCGGTGGTGGAGGAGCGACCGCTCACCCTGTTCCTGAACGGGCGCGAGATCGTCACCATGATGACGATCGGCGATCATCCCGAGTTCCTGGCGGTGGGCTATCTCTTGAACCAGAACATGCTGCGGCCGGCGGACGAGATTTCCGCGGTCGAGCATGACGCGGATCTCGGCGTGGTGGTGGTGCGCACCCCGGCGCAGACCGATTTCGAGGCCAAGCTCAGGAAGAAGACCCTTACCTCGGGCTGCGCCCAGGGAACCGTGTTCGGCGACGTCATGGAGAAGTTCGAGACCGTCCGCCTCGACCCCGAGGCCCGACTCAGGACCTCGTGGCTCTATGCGCTCAGCCGCAAGATCAACAACACCGACAGCCTGTATCTCGAGGCCGGCGCGATCCACGGCTGCGTGCTGTGCGCCGCCGATCGCCCGCTGGTCTACATGGAGGATGTCGGCCGCCACAACGCGATCGACAAGATCGCCGGCTACATGCGGATGAACGGCATCGGGCCCGACGGCAAGATCTTCTACACCACCGGGCGCCTCACCTCCGAGATGGTGATCAAGACCGTGCAGATGGGGATTCCGATCCTGATTTCGCGCTCCGGCTTCACCGCCTGGGGCGTCGAGCTGGCGCGCCAGGCGAACCTGACCCTGATCGGCCGCGCCAAGGGCAGGCGCTTCGTCGCGCTCGCCGGCGAAGCGCGGATCGTGTTCGACGCCGATCCGTCCGCCGCGTTCGAGGAATCCGCCCGACACCAGCGCAAGGGCTCGCTCGCCGAGGCGGGGGAGTAGGGCCGCGCGCCATGAAGCCACCGCTCCCCGTCGTTGGCGTGCTGCTGGCCGGCGGCCAGTCGCGCCGCATGGGCGGCGGCGACAAGTGCCTGCGCCCGCTCGGCGGCAAGCCGATCCTGACCCGCATCGTCGAGCGCGTGCAGCCCCAGGTGCGCCGCCTGATCCTGAACGCCAACGGCGATCCCGCGCGCTTCGCCGGCTACGACCTGCCGGTGGTGGCGGACAGCGTCGCGGGCTTCGCCGGGCCGCTCGCCGGGGTGCTTGCCGGCCTCGACTGGGCGGCGCAGCACGCGCCGGACTGCCCGGTCGTCGTGACCGCGCCGACCGATGCGCCGTTCCTGCCCGACGATCTGGTGGAGAGCCTGTGGCAGGCGGTGCGGCTGGAGGGCGCCGATCTCGCCTGCGCCGCCTCGAACGGCCAGGCCCATCCGGTGGTCGGGCTGTGGCCGGTGCGGCTGCGCGACGACCTGCGTCGCGCCATGACCGCCGAGGAGATCCGCAAAGTCGACGTCTGGACCGCGCGCCACCGGCTGGTGACGGTCGAGTTCCCGGCGCTGCCGGTCGACCCGTTCCTCAACGTCAACCGGCCCGACGACTTGGCCGAGGCGGAGCGCCTGTTGGCGTGAGCGCGGAAGCGGAGGCACGGCGCCTCGGCTTTGCGAGTCTCCACCTCTACACGGAGAATGCCGCGCCACGGTGTGAGCGGCTCGGCTGGCAAGCCTTCGAGCAGGTGCCCGACGAGCGGCGGCCGGCCACGCTGATGCGGAAGACGCTCCGGTAAGCGCCTTGTCTACTCCGCCGCCGCGATCCGGGTCGCCGCCGCCACCACCTTGGCCGCGCAGAACTTGAACTCGGGGATCTTGCCGAAGGGATCGAGCTGCGGATTGGTGAGCTCGTTGGCCGGGGCCTCGGCGAAGCAGAACGGGATGAACACCATGCCGTCCGGCACGTCGCGGTCGCTCCGGGTCTTCAGCTCGATCTCGCCGCGCCGGGTGGTGACGCGCACCTTCTCGCCGGGCGCCAGTCCCAGCCGTCCGAGATCCCCGGGCGACAGGTGGGCGACCGCCTCGGGCTCGATCGCGTCGAGATTGCTGGCCCGCCGCGTCATCGCGCCGGTGTGCCAATGCTCGAGCAGGCGGCCGGTGGTCAGCACCATCGGATACTCGGCGTCGGGCAGCTCGTCCGGCGGCACGATGTCGGTGGGGACGAGGCGGCCGCGGCCGCTCGCCGTCGGGAAGCCGGACGCGAAGATGATCTCGTTGCCGGGGCGATCCGGCGCGTCGCAGGGGTAAGTCACCGCCCCCTCGCGCTCCAGCCGCTCCCAGGTGATGTTGTTGAACGACGGCATCATCTTTGCCATCTCGGCGAACGCCTCGCGCGGATGGCTGTACTTCCAGTCGCAGCCCATGCGCCGCGCGATCTCCTGGATGATCCACCAGTCCTGGCGCGCGTCGCCCGGCGAGGGGACTGCGGCCCGGCCGATCTGGACCCGCCGGTCGGTGTTGGTGAAAGTGCCGTCCTTCTCGGCGAAGGCGGAGGCCGGCAGCACCACGTCGGCGTGCCACGCGGTCTCGGTCAGGAAAATGTCCTGCACCACCAGATGCTCGAGCTCGGCCAGGGCCTGCCGGGCATGGTTCACGTCGGGGTCTGACATCGCCGGATTCTCGCCCTCGACATACATGCCCTTGATCCGGCCGGCATGGACGGCCTGCATGATCTCGACCACGGTCAGGCCGCGCTTGCGGTCGAGCTCCTTGCCCCAGAACACTTCGAAGGCCTCGCGGATCGCATCGTTCTCGACCGACTGATAGTCGGGATAGACCATCGGGATCAGGCCGGCGTCCGAGGCGCCCTGGACGTTGTTCTGGCCGCGCAAGGGGTGCAGTCCGGTGCCCGGCCGGCCGATCTGGCCGGTGATGAGGGCGAGGGAGATCAGGCAGCGCGCGTTGTCGGTGCCGTGGACGTGCTGGGAGATGCCCATGCCCCAGAAGATGATCGAGGCCCGCGAGGTGGCGTAGAGCCGGGCGACGGTCTTCAGGGTCTCGGCGTCGATGCCGCAGAGCGGCGCCATCTTCTCCGGCGTGAACTCCTTGACCTTCTCCTCGAGCGCCGCGAAGCCCTCGGTGTAGCCGTCGACATATTGCTGGTCGACCAACCCTTCCGCGATGATCGTGTTGATCATCGCGTTCAGCATCGGCACGTCCATGCCCGGCTTGAAGCGCAGCTTGTGGGTCGCGTGCCGGCTCAATCCCTGGCCGCGCGGATCGGCGACGATCAGCTTGGCGCCCTTCTTCACCGCGTTCTTGATGAAGGTCGCCGCGACCGGGTGGTTCTGGGCCGGCCGCGCGCCGATCACGATGATCACCTCGGCGTCCATCGCCGCCGCGAACGGCGCGGTGACGGCGCCGGAGTTGAGGCCTTCCATCAGCGCGGCGACCGAGGAGGCGTGGCACAGCCGGGTGCAGTGGTCGACATTGTTGGTGCCGAAGCCGGTGCGGACCAGTTTCTGGAACAGATAGGCTTCCTCGTTCGAGCCCTTGGCCGAGCCGAACCCGGCCAGCGCCTGGCCGCCGTCGCGGTCGCGCACCCGGGCCAGGCCCGAAGCCGCCTTGTCCAGCGCCTCTTCCCACGTCGCCTCGCGGAAATGGTTCCACGGGTTGGCCGGGTCGACCTGGTCGTCGAAGCGCTTGCCGACACCGTCCTTGCGGATCAGCGGCTTGGTCAGGCGGTGCGGATGGTGGATGTAGTCGAAGCCGTAGCGGCCCTTGACGCAGAGCCGGCCGTGATTGGCCGGGCCGTTGCGCCCGTCCACCGACAGGATCTTGTCGTCCTTGATGTTGAAGGTGAGCTGGCAGCCGACGCCGCAATACGGGCACAGCGACTCGACCTGCCGGTCGGCGTAGCCGGTGCGCCGGTTGTCCTTGCTCATCAGGGTCGCCGGCATCAGCGCGCCGGTCGGGCAGGCCTGCACGCATTCGCCGCAGCCGACGCAGGTGCTCTCACCCATAGGATCGTCGAAGTCGAACACGATCTTGGCGCCGTGGCCGCGATAGGCCATGCCGATCACGTCGTTGACCTGGACCTCGCGGCAGGCGCGGACGCACAGGTTGCAGTGGATGCAGGCGTCGAGATTGACCGCCATCGCCGGGTGGCTGCGGTCCGCCGCCGGTTGGCCCCCCGGATTGCCTGGGCCGGCCATGCCGCGCGCCGGGAAGCGGCTGGTCGACACCTCCATGGCCTTGGCCCATCGCCAGAACTCGGCCTGCGGGTCGCGCGCCGCCTCGGCCTTCGGCTGGTCGGCGACCAGCAGCTCCATCACCATCCGCCGCGCCGTCCTGGCGCGCTCGTTGTCGGTAGTGACCTCCATGCCCGGCGCCGGCTTGCGGATGCAGGAGGCGGCGAGCACCCGCTCGCCCTTGATCTCCACCATGCAGGCGCGGCAGTTGCCGTCGGCGCGATAGTCCGGATAGGGCTGCCAGCAGAGATGCGGGATCTCGTGGCCGCGGCGGTTGGCGACCTGCCAGATGGTCTCGTCGGGCGCGGCGGTGACTTCCTGGCCGTCGAGGACGAAGGTGATCTTGTCGGTCATGCCAGCGCGATCCTCAGGCCATGTCGTCGGGGAAATGCGTCATGGCGGACTTGAGCGGATTGCAGGCGGCCTGGCCCAGTCCGCAGATCGAGGCGTCGGTCATCGCCGCCGCCAGTTCGTTCAGCAGGTCGCGGTCCCAGTTCGGCTGCATCATCAGCTTCACCGCCTTCTCTGTGCCGACCCGGCAGGGCGTGCATTGCCCGCAGCTCTCGTCCTCGAAGAAGCGCATCAGGTTGAGCGCCACCGCCTTCATGTCGTCCTGGTCGGACAGCACCACGATGGCGGCCGAGCCGATCAGGCAGCCGTGGGGCTCCAGGGTTCCGAAGTCGAGCGGGATGTCGGCCATCGCCGCCGGCAGGATGCCGCCCGAGGCGCCGCCCGGCAAATAGCCCTTGAAGACGTGGCCGTCGGCCATGCCGCCGCAATACTCGCCGAGCAGCTCGCCCATGGTGATGCCGGCCGGCGCCAGCTTCACGCCCGGGCTCTTGACCCGGCCGGAGACCGAGAAGCTGCGCAGTCCCTTGCGGCCGTTGCGGCCTTCGCCCTGCAGCCACTCCGGACCTTTCTCGACGATGTCGCGCACCCAGTACAGGGTCTCGACGTTGTGGATCAGGGTCGGGCGCCCGAACAGTCCGACCTGGGACGGATAGGGCGGCTTGTGGCGCGGCAGGCCGCGCTTGCCCTCGATGCTCTCCAGCATCGCCGATTCCTCGCCGCAGATATAGGCGCCGGCGCCGCGCCGCAAATGGATCCGGGTCGCGCCGGCGAGGCCGGCGGCCTCGAGCGCGGCGATCGCCTCGAGCAGGATCGCGCGCACCGCCGGATACTCGTCGCGCAGGTAGACATAGACGTCGGTGGCCTCGACCACCCAGGCGGCGACCAGCATGCCCTCCAGGAAGCGGTGCGGGCTGTGTTCGAGATAGAACCGGTCCTTGAAGGTGCCGGGTTCGCCCTCGTCGGCGTTGACCGCCATCAGGCGCGGCCCCGGCTCGGCCCGCACGAAGCGCCATTTGCGACCCGACGGGAAGCCTGCCCCGCCCAATCCGCGCAGGCCGGACTTCTCCATCACGTCGATCAGCTGGTCCGGCCGCTTGCGGCCCGAGCGGCAGGCCTCCAGCAGCGTGTAGCCGTCGCCCGCGACGTAATCGTCGAAGCCCTCATGGTCGGGGATCGCCGGGTGGGTGTGACCGCCATCGGCGGCGGCCGAGACCTGCGCCACCGTGGCGTGGTCGACGTGGCAATGCCCGACCTCGGCCACCGGCGCGGCGTCGCAGCGGCCCATGCACGGCGCCCGCACCACCCGCACCTTGTCGCCGTACTTGGCCTGCAGCCCGGCGAGCAGCGCCTGGCCGCCCATCAGCTCGCAGGTCAGGCTGTCGCAGACCCGGATGGTCAGGGCCGGGGGCGGCGCCTCGTCCTCCCGCACCACGTCGAAATGGGCATAGAACGTGGCGACCTCGTAGACTTCGGTGAGCGCCAGGGCCATGGCCTGGGCGAGCGCTGCCAGATGCCTCGCCGACAGGCAGCCATGGCGGTCCTGGATCAGGTGCAGATGCTCGATCAGCAGGTCGCGCCGGCGCGGCCGGTCGGCCAGCAGGGCCTCGACCTCGGCCAAGGCTTCAGGATCGACCTGGCGGCCCTTGGGGAAGGGGACGGTCTGGCGACGGCCGGCCCCCGGATGGAGCCTGCCGGTCTTCTGCTTCCCGATTGCCGCGTGCTGCATCGAATTCGCCTGTTCTCTCAATCCCGCCACCCGAATCGCGGCCCGGGGCCAGCCGTCGTCGACGGCCGGGCCCCGGCCCGCCCCCGCCGCCGAGGGGGGGAAACCCACCCAAAAACCCACGACGGAGGAG
>CAYJQC010000010.1:0-83443 GCA_964372215.1 uncultured Rhodospirillaceae bacterium | reverse complement strand
GGGCGCCGACGGCCGGACCTGGGCCCGGCCGCGCGTCCTCGGCGGTTCAACCCAGCGAATCCCGATCGAGGATGCTGAGGGTGACCGCGTCGCCGTTGATGAGCAGCTTGCCTGCGTTCTCGAAATTCACCGTGATGCGGCTGCCGATCACCGACTGGACCTGGCCGATGCCCCAGTCCGGCTGCTGCGGGTGACTGACCAGCATGCCGGGGGCCAGTTGCTGTACCATGTCGGCCCGTCCCGGCGGCAAGCGCCAAAATCACTCCCGTTACCAAGCTTTATCGTATAAGGAAACAAAACAGCCGGTGAATCGCAAGGGCGACGTCGCCGGTGCGATTCGCGTCATCGGCTCGAGATCCGGCCCGGTGCGGGATTTCCTTTACAGCTTTTCGGGGATCGGGGGGGACGGATGGGCGCAAAGGTCGATTTCAGGGTGCTGGAGCTGCTCGCGTCGCGCCTCTGTCACGATCTCATCAGCCCGATCGGCGCGGTCAACAACGGCCTCGAGCTGCTCGAGGACGAGGGCTCGGGCATGGGCGAGGATGCGCTCGAGCTGTCGATCAAGAGCGCCAGGCGCGCCGCCGACCTGCTGCAGACCTACCGCGCCGCCCTGGGCGGCGCCGGCAACCAGCCGTCCTTTCGCCTGGCCGATGCCCGGGCCCTGGCCGCAAGCATCCTCGAAGGCGGCAAGATCCGGCTCGACTGGCCGGCCGATCAGGACGCCCTGGCGGCGCCCCCGGGGGCGGCCAAGCTGGTGCTGAACCTGGTCATGGTCGCCGTCGAATGCCTGCCGCGCGGCGGCGGCATCGCGGTCGCGGTGGCCGGCACGGGTGGCGGGATCGAGGCGCGGGTCACGGTGTCCGGCCAGGGCGCGCGCATCGCGCCCGAGCTTCTGGCGGCGCTCGATCCGCAGGTCGATGTGGCCGAGCTGTCGCCGAAGACCGTCCAGGGCCATTTCACGGTTCGACTTGCCGAGTCCTTGGGCGGCGGGTTGAAGTCTCCCGAGGCGGCTCAGGACTCGGTCACGTTGCGGGCTGTTCTTCCTGCCGCCTAGCAATTAGGACGGCTTCCGCTTCACGGCTTCTTAATCACTTTCCCGGAAACTCGCCGTTCGTAGCAGGCGTGCGGAAATACCCGGAAATCCGGGGTGTAGGCCGCGTCGCAGCTTTGGATTTGCACCGGCGGGGCCCCCCATGGATGACTTGCTAAGTGAGTTCCTGACCGAAACGTCCGAGAGTCTGGCGGTTCTGGACGTCGAGCTGATCAAGCTCGAGCAGAACCCGAACGACCCCAATCTGCTCTCCAGCATCTTTCGTCTGGTTCATACCATCAAGGGCACCTGCGGGTTCCTCGGCCTGCCGCGACTCGAGTCCGTGGCGCATGCCGGCGAGAACGTGCTCGGCAAGCTGCGCGACGGCGAGATCGAGGTCAGCCCGACCGCGGTCACGCTGATTCTCGCCTGCCTCGATTGCGTGCGCAGCCTGCTTTCCTCGCTCGAGCAGAACGAAGCCGAGCCGGACGGCAATGATCAGGAGCTGATCGACCGCCTGAACGCCTTCGCCGATGGCGCCGATGTCGGCGCTGCTACGCCGGTGTCGAATGAGGACTCTGCCGACGAACTGATCGACGACGTGCCGGTCGCCGAAGTAGCCGTGGCCGCCGCGCCGCCCGAGGCGCCGGCCCCGAGCAAGGCGGCCGCCCCCAAGCCGGGCGCGGCAAAGCCCGCCGTCGTCGGGTCGGTCTACGAGAAGATCGGCGGCCTGTCGGTGATCGACGCGGTCGTCGAAGTCGCGTTCCAGCACGTCATGGAGGATGCGGCGCTCAAGGACCTGTTCCAGGGCGCCAACCTGGACATCATGCAGGGCAAGCAGCGTGCGTTCTTCAGCAAGATCCTGGGTGGCCCGGACGAGTTCAAGGGCGATGTCGGCGGCGGCGTCGACCTGGCGTTCACGCCGGGCTTCTCCGACAGCCATCTCGACGCATATGCCGGCCATCTGCAGGCGGCCTTCAAGACCCTCGAGGTCACCGACGAGACGACCGCGGAAATCATGGCCTTGCTCGGCGACCATCGCGGCCTCTTCCTCGGCAAGAACGCGGCCGACGACGCGGTGACGGCAGAGACGGCGAAGCCAGGCAAGGCCGCGGCCAAGGCTGGCAAGAGCGAAGCCAAGGCATCGGCCGCCAGCGACGGGCCGAAGGAGTCCGCGGTCGCGAACCAGTCGATCCGGGTCAACGTCGATCTGCTGGAAAACCTGATGACCATGGTGAGCGAGCTGGTGCTCACCCGCAACCAGGTGCTGCAGATCCTGCGCACCCAGAAGGACAGCGAGTTCGCGGCGCCGCTGCAGCGCCTCAATCACATCACCTCCGAGCTTCAGGAAGGGGTGATGAAGACGCGCATGCAGCCGATCGGCAACGCCTGGTCGAAGCTGCCGCGCATCGTGCGCGATCTGGCGCAGGAGCTCGACAAGAAGATCGACCTGCAGATGATCGGCGCCGACACCGAGCTCGACCGCCAGGTCCTCGAGATGATCAAGGACCCGCTGACGCACATGGTGCGCAACTCGGCGGATCACGGTCTCGAGACCGTGGCGGAGCGCCGGCAAGCCGGCAAGCCGGAAACCGGCAAGGTCACCCTCAACGCCTATCACGAGGGCGGCCACATCATCATCGAGATCGCCGACGACGGCCGCGGCCTGCCGATCGACAAGATCAAGAAGAAGGTGCTGGACAACGGGCTCGCCACCGAGAACGAGCTGGAGCAGATGAGCATCCTGCAGATCCAGCAGTTCATCTTCAAGGCCGGGTTCTCCACCGCCGCGAAGGTCACCAGCGTCTCCGGCCGCGGCGTCGGCATGGATGTCGTGCGGACCAACATCGAGCGGATCGGCGGCACGGTCGAACTGCGCTCGACCGAGGGCAAGGGCTCGACCTTCGTCATCAAGATCCCGCTCACGCTTGCCATCGTCTCGGCGCTGATCGTCGAGTGCGCGCAGGAGCGTTTCGCAATTCCGCAGATCAGCGTGGTCGAGCTGGTGCGGGTGTCCGCCAACTCCGAGCACAAGATCGAACGCATCAAGGACGCACCGGTCCTGCGCCTGCGCAACCGCCTGCTGCCGCTGGTCTCCTTGCGCCACCTGCTGCTGCTCGGCGACGAGAGCTCGCGCGCCGAGATCGACATCAGCGACAGCTTCGTGGTGGTCAGCCAGGTCGGAACCTACACCTTCGGCATCATGGTCGATCGCGTGTTCGACACCGAGGAAATCGTGGTGAAGCCGGTCGCGCCGATCCTGCGCAACATCGCCATGTTCTCCGGGAACACCATTCTCGGCGACGGCAGCGTCATCATGATCCTCGATCCCAACGGCATTGCCGCAGCGAGCGGCGAGATGAACGCCCCCGAGTCCGATGCGTCCGAGAAGTCGGCCCATCGCGACGGCAAGGCCGGCGAGCGCGTGCCCCTGCTGCTGTTCCGTGCCGGCGACGCCACCCCGAAGGCGGTGCCGCTCGGCCTGGTAGCCCGGCTGGAAGAGGTCGATGCCAAGACGATCGAACAGTCGAACGGCCAGATGGTCGTGCAATACCGCGGCCAGCTGATGCCGCTGGTGCCGCTCGACGGTGGCTACCAGATCCGCGAGACCGGGCGCCAGCCGGTGCTGGTGTTCTCCGATCGCGATCGCTCCATGGGCCTGATCGTCGACGAGATCGTCGACATCGTCGAGGACCGCCTGCAGGTGGAACTGTCCAGCGACCGCCCGGGTCGCCTCGGCAGCGCCGTCGTGGCGGGCCACGCCACCGACCTGGTCGACGCCGGCTACTATCTGACCCAGGCCTTCCAGGACTGGTTCAAGTCGGAGGGTCCGGTCGAGGGCGGCGAAGGTCAGCCGAAGCGCGTGCTGCTGGTCGACGACAGCCCGTTCTTCCGCAATCTGCTGGCGCCGCTCCTGTCGGTCGCCGGCTACGAGGTCACGACCGCCGAGGATGCCGACAAGGCCCTCGGCTTCTATGAGGCCGGCGAGGACTTCGACGTCATCATCAGCGACATCGAGATGCCCGGCATGAACGGCTTCCAGTTCGCCGAGGCGGTCAAGAAGAGCATTCGGTGGCAGAAGACGCCGATCGTCGCCCTGTCGTCCCATGCCTCGGCCAAGGATCTCGATCGCGGCCGGTCGGTCGGCTTCGACGACTACGTGGCGAAGTTCGACCGAGACGGTCTGCTACAGACGCTTCACGACACCCTGTCCGACATGCGAGGAGCCGCTTAAGCCATGGCAACGCCGAAGAAGTCGAAGGGCGCGCGTCAGGGTGCTGGCGCCGAATCTGCCGGGGAGACCCAGGATTTCGTCACCATGACGATCCTCGGGCAGCTGTTCGGTATCCCGGTCCTCACCGTGCAGGACATCCTGGGCCAGCAGAAGATCACGCGCATCCCGCTGGCGCCGCCCGAAGTCGCCGGGTCGCTCAATCTGCGCGGCCGTATCGTGACCGCGGTCGATGTCCGGCTGCGTCTCGGAATGACGCCGCGCGCGGCGGACGCGAAGCCGATGAGCGTGGTCGTCGACCAGGGCGGCGAGTCGTACAGCCTGCTGGTCGATGCGGTCGGCGAAGTGCTCAGCCTGAAGGCGAGCGACTACGAGCGCAACCCACCGACGCTCGATGCGCGCTGGCGTGATTTCTCAGACGGCATCTATCGTCTCAACGGTCAACTTCTCATCGTTCTCGACGTCCCTCAGCTACTGCAGTTCGGCCGCGCCGAAGCGGCCTGACTCGAGCGACGCGCGGGTGATCGGACATTAACTCTGCGGAGTGGAGCGGCACAATGAAGCAGTGCCTCATCGTCGACGACTCTAAGGTCGTGCGCATGGTCGCGCGCAAGATCCTCGAAGGCCTGAACTTCGCCATCGAGGAGGCCGAGAACGGCCAGGTGGCCATCGACGCCTGTCGGCGCCAAATGCCCGACGCGATCCTGCTCGACTGGAACATGCCGGTGATGAACGGCATCGATTTTCTGCGCGATCTGCGCAAGATGGACAATGGCGGCGGCCCCATCGTGGTGTTCTGCACGACCGAGAACGACATCAAGCACATTCGCGAGGCGATTGGCGCCGGCGCGAACGAGTACATCATGAAGCCGTTCGACAGCGAGATCATCGAAGCGAAGTTCGCCCAGGCCGGACTGATCTGATGGCAACGCCGGAAGTCGGTTCGGCAGCGGTCGGCGGCGCCGTGGACAAGCGGGTCCACGTGATGGTGGTGGACGATTCTGCGGTCATCCGCGGATTGCTCACCCGTACGCTCGAGGCCGATCCGATGGTCCGGGTCGTCGCGTCGGTCGGCAACGGCCAGTCCGCGCTGAATACGCTGCAGCGCATGGACGTCGAGGTCGCCATTCTCGATATCGAGATGCCCGTGATGGATGGCATGACCGCGTTGCCGAAGCTGATCGCCGCACGTCCCGGGCTTCAAGTCATCATGGCCTCGACGTTGACCCACAAGAACGCCGCGATCAGCCTCAAGGCGCTCGAGCACGGGGCCGCGGACTACGTCACCAAGCCGGGGTCGACCGGCGGACTGATGTCTGCCACCGAATTCCAGCGCGACCTGACCGAGAAGGTCAAGACGCTGGGCCTCGCCGCCCGCAAGAGCGCGAGCGGCGGTGCGATCGCCAAGCGGCTCGGCACGATGGCTGCGCTCCCCGCGGTCGCCCGCAAGGCCGAGGCGCCGAAGCCGATCCGCCTGCGCGACGCGCCGATCAGCCCGCCGCAGGTGCTCGCCATCGGCAGTTCGACCGGCGGGCCCCAGGCGCTGTTCACGGTCATGGCGCGCATGGTCGAGGCGATCAAGGTGCCGGTGCTGATCACCCAGCACATGCCGGCCACCTTCACCACGATTCTCGCCGAGCATCTGGCCCAGAGCAGCGGCATGCCGTCGGCCGAGGGGCGCGACGGCGAGGTGATCGTCGGCGGCCGCATCTACGTGGCGCCCGGCGACTTCCACATGAAGGTTGCGCTGGAAGGCAGCAACAAGGTCATCCGGCTGTCGAAGGAACCGCCGGAAAACTTCTGCCGGCCCGCGGTCGATACCATGTTGCGCAGCATTGCGGCCGTGTACGGCCGCGGCGCGCTGGCGGTCATCCTGACCGGAATGGGCGCGGACGGCATGCGCGGCGGACAGGTGCTGACGGCCGCCGGCGGCACAGTGATTGCGCAGGACGAGGCGACCAGCGTGGTTTGGGGTATGCCCGGCGCCGCAGCGGCGGCCGGGATCTGCAGCGCGGTCCTGCCGCTGCAGGGCATCTCGCCCTTCATCCGTAAGTTGGTCCTAAGGACGGCGGCATGAACGTGAACGATTTTGATCTCATCTGCCGGATACTGAAAGAGCGGTCCGGCCTGACGCTGGCGAAAGACAAGGCTTACCTGCTGGAGAGCCGGCTGCTGCCTGTCGCGCGCAAGTGGAAGTTCACCAACTTCGAGGAGCTGGCGCGGGTCATCCGCACCAAGCCGGACGAAGCGCTGCTGCGCGACATCACCGAGGCGATGACCACCAACGAGTCGTTCTTCTTCCGCGACATCAAGCCGTTCGACCAGTTTCGCGACATCGTGCTGCCGCACATGCTGAAGGCGCGGGCGCAGCAGAAGAGCATCCGCATCTGGAGCGCTGCGTGCTCGAGCGGACAGGAGCCCTACACGCTCGCCATGGTGCTGAGCGAGCAGGCGGCGAAGCTCGCCGGCTGGAAGATCGAGATCGTCGCTACCGATCTGTCGACCGAGATCCTGTCGAAGGCGCGCGAGGGCTTCTACTCGCAGTTCGAAGTGCAGCGCGGCCTGCCGATCCAGCTCCTGGTCAAGTACTTCCAGCAGGTCGGCGACCGCTGGCAAATCAACAAGCCGATCCGCGACATGGTGCAGTACCGTCCCTTCAACCTGCTGCAGCCGATGGCGCCGCTCGGCCGCTTCGACGTCGTGTACTGCCGCAACGTGCTGATCTATTTCGACCAGCCGACCAAGGCCAAGGTGCTGAACAACATCGCGAGCCAGATGACGGATGACGGCTTCCTCTATCTCGGCGGCGCCGAGACCGTCCTCGGCGTCACCGAGCGGTTCCGGCTCATCGAAGGGCAGCGCGGCATGTACGGCGTCCAGGGCGCCGCGCCGGCCCGCGCCAAGGCGGTCGGCTAAGCCACGATCCGCCTGATCCGGGCCGCCTGATCCGGGCCGCCTGATCCGGGCCGCCTGATCCGGGCCGATCGCCGGATCGGGATCGTCCCGCAAGCGAGCGGCCAGGCCCGACCCGCCGGTCGGACCCGGCAGCGCGGAAGCCAAATCGCGGTCGGCGATCGCGGCCCTCTTTCAGCCGAGCAGAGCAGGTTTCGCCGAGCGAACCGGGCAGGTTCGATCGGCTCACGTTCTTGCTGTGAGTGTTCAACAGATGATCCGTTGAAGCTCCGCCAAGACGCTGAGTCTGCGAGGCTGCAGTGCCCGATGGCTGCCGAATGAACCGCCCCGGGGATGCCCGCCCGACCTGATATGGTCGGTTCGCGGATCGCCACGGCGCGCGGGCCGTCACCGCGAGCGCGGGCCTGTCGTCGCGCGGGCGAACGCCAACGGGGCTAAGGCGAGAAGGCCCGGGGAGTGCCCCCGGGCCTTTCGTCTTGGGATCGTCGGTTCGTTCGGGAGGGCGGATCAGCCCACGGCGGCGTCCTGGCGCACCTGGCCTTCGGTGCCGCCGTCGATCGGGTCGCGCAGCACGTAGCCGCGGCCCCAGACGGTCTCGATGTAGTTGTCGCCGCCGGTCGCGGTCGACAGCTTCTTGCGCAGCTTGCACACGAAGACGTCGATGATCTTGAGCTCCGGCTCGTCCATCCCGCCGTAGAGATGGTTGAGGAACATCTCCTTGGTCAGGGTCGTCCCCTTGCGCAGGGAGAGCAGCTCCAGGATCCCGTACTCCTTGCCGGTCAGGTGCAAGGGCTGGCTCTCGACCTCGACGGTCCGGGCATCGAGATTGACCGCCAGCTTGCCGGTCCGGATGATCGAGTCCGAATGCCCCTTGGAGCGCCGGACGATCGCCTGGATCCGGGCGATCAGCTCGCGCCGATCGAATGGCTTGGTCAGGTAGTCGTCGGCGCCGAAGCCGAGCCCCTTGATCTTGCTGTCGAGCTCGGACAGGCCGGACAGGATCAGGATCGGCGTGTTGACCCGGGCGCTGCGCAGCCGGCGCAGAACCTCGTACCCGTCGATGTCCGGCAGCATGAGATCGAGCAGGATGATGTCGTAATCATACAGCTTGCCGATCTCGAGACCGTCCTCGCCGAGATCCGTCGAGTCGACGATGAACCCTTCGGACTTGAGCATCAGCTCGATGCTCTGCGCCGTGTTCGAATCGTCTTCCACCAACAGAACGCGCATTGGCACCTCTGGTCACTTCTCAAGAGCCAAGATTAACTCATTAACCATTCTCGGTGAAGCCGGTTAACAAACCTTTAGCGTCGCGCCCTTCTTTCACTTTCTCTTGCCCATGAGGGCTCCGACGGCCGCGATTCACCGATGTTTAATCGAGCTCTGACATAATTCGACAAGCAACTGAAATAACAGGCTTTTATCCGCTCATGTCGGCAGCTCCCCGGTCGCTGGACGGCCTCGTCGGCGAAATCGAGAGAATTCCACAGTCCCGACATTACGGGCGCGTCGCAACCGTTCTTGGCATGTTGGTCGAGGTGGCGGGTCTCGAACGCCATCTGTCGGTCGGCTCGCGCTGCGACGTCATCAGCCGGGCGGGCCAGTGCATCCCCTGCGAAGTGGTCGGATTCCGGACCGGCCGGGCGCTGGCCATGGCCTTCGGCTCGCTCGAGGGGGTCGGCCTCGGCTGCCGGGCCGAGCTGGTCGAGAGCGAACCGGTGATCCGCCCGAGCCGGGCCTGGCTCGGCCGGGTGGTGAACGCCTTCGGCGAGCCGATCGACGGCAAGGGGCCATTGCCGAGCGACGCACTCGCCTGCCGCCTGCGGGCCACGCCGCCGCCGGCCCATGCGCGTCGGCGGGTCGGCGGCAAGCTCGACCTCGGCGTGCGCGCGATCAACAGCTTCCTCACCTGCTGCCGCGGCCAGCGCATGGGCATCTTTGCCGGCTCCGGCGTCGGCAAGTCGGTCCTGCTGTCGATGCTCGCGCGCTACACCGCCTCCGACGTGAACGTCATCGGCCTGATCGGCGAGCGCGGCCGCGAGGTCCAGGAGTTCATCGCCGACGATCTCGGCACCGAGGGCCTGGCGCGCAGCATCGTCGTCGTCGCGACCTCGGACGAATCGCCGCTGATGCGCCGCCAAGCCGCACAGCTCACCATGACGCTGGCCGAGTACTTCCGCGACCAGGGCGACCAGGTGCTCTGCCTGATCGATTCGATCACCCGCTTCGCGATGGCGCAGCGCGAGATCGGGCTGTCGGCCGGCGAGCCGCCGGCCAGCAAGGGCTACACGCCGTCGGTCTTCGCCGAACTGCCGCGCCTGCTCGAGCGCGCCGGGCCGGGCACCGGGGACGGCACCATCACCGGCCTGTTCACCGTGCTGGTCGAAGGCGACGATCACAACGAGCCGATCGCCGACGCGGTGCGCGGTATCCTGGACGGCCACATCTGGCTCGACCGCGCCATCGCCGAGCGCGGCCGCTATCCCGCGATCAACATCCTGCGCAGCGTCTCGCGCACCATGCCGGCCTGCAACAACGATGACGAGAACACGCTGGTGCGGCGCGCCCGCAGCCTGCTCGCCGCCTATGACGACATGGCCGAGCTGATCCGGCTCGGCGCCTACAAGAAAGGCAGCGATCCCACGGTCGACGAGGCGATCGCCCTCAACGGGCCGCTCGAGGCGTTCCTGGGCCAGGACAAGGACGAGCGCACCGATCTCGCCGCCGGCTATGGACGGCTGGCCGAAATTCTCGCCGCCACGTCCGCGGCTGGCGCGAAGGCCGGCACGTGAGCGCGCTGGATCAGCTGGTCCGCCTGCACGGCTGGACCCTCAACGAGCGGCGGCGCAAGGCCGCCGATCTCGAGCAGCTGGCGGAACGGCTGCGCGCCGACCTGGCGCGCATCGACGGCGAACTGGAACGCGAGGGCAGGACCGCGAGCGGATCGCCCGAGCTGCAGGCCGCCTTCGCCGCCTATGCCGGGGTCGCGCGCAAGCGGCGCGAGCGTCTCAATGGCTCGATCGCCGATGTCGACCAGGAAATCGAGCGCGCCCACGAGGAGGTGACCGAGGCCTTCCAGGAACTCAAGCGCTACGAGCAGGCGCTCGCCAACCGCAAGGCGCGCGAGGCCCAGGTGCGTCAACGCCGCGAGCAGATCGCGGGCGACGAGATGGGGATCGAGATGTTCCGCCGAAAGAGCCAGCACGGCGGCTGAGCTGCGTGTAGGCGCGCCGCCGCGGCCCTACACCACCACGGCGTTGGCCGGGGCTTGGCCCTTGGCCTGTTCCAGCGGCTGCACGGGAAAGCTCGCGGCGACCTGAAAACCGATGGCGCCGGCATAGCCGCCGATGCCGCGCGCCTCGTCGAAGATCGCCTCGATGTCGCGGCGCATTGCCGGCGACAGCGGCCCCCGGCTTCTCAGCATCAGGTCGAAGCGCCGGCCATGCACCAGCCCGTCGAGCTGGATCGGGCCGAGCCGGGTCATGTCGATCTCGACGACGAAGCGGGTGCCGGTGTCCGGATCGTCCTTGTCGCCCTTGCGCCGCCCGCGCAGATAGAGATTGATCTGGTGCAGTTCGCCCTCGTGGCGCAGCGGCAGGAACATCACCCGCCAGTCGCCGCTCGCCGGCTCGCCGGCCAGCCGCGAGGCCTGGCGGAATTCGCTCGACAGGCTGTCGGCCAGGTCGCGCCGGCCGCTGCGTCCCAAGGCGGCGCGCCGCGCCCGCGCGCGCCCCACCCCCCCCCCCCCCGCGGCCAACTGATTGATCATGGCGCGGATGCCGGCGGCCAATCCGGAACCGGTGCCCGGAAGCCGCGCGGCCAGGGCCTGGGCGGCGGCCAGTTCGCCGTGCGCCGCGAGCGTCGCCAGGGCCTCGCCGAGGGCCGGCCAGCCCTGCGCCAGGCGCAGCAGCGCCTGCTGCGGGCTGCTGACCGGTGCGCCCGGCGCCGGCGCCGGGATCTGGCCCGGCAGCGGCAGCTCGAGCAGCAGGGTGGCGCCGGCGGGCAGCGCGGCCTTGACCGCCAGAATCAGCCGGCCGGCCGGCGTGTCGACGATCGGATGTCCCGACGGGGTCTGGCCGATCACCTGGGCCGCGGTCACGGGCGGAGCGCCGGCCGGCCGGGCGCCGGCGGCGGGCGGCGGCTCGCCGGGCAGGGCGGCGGCCAGGATGCGGACCCCGACCTCGGTTCCCGGCGTCAGCGGCGCTTGCGCCGGGCCGTGCAGGCCGGTGGCCAGCGGCGGGCTGGAAGCGGTCGGTGGCGGTGCGGCGCCGAGCAGCGGGGCGCTGGTGCCCGCAAGCGGCGCCGGCGGCAGCGCGGCCGGGGCGCCAGCGGGCACGGCGGCGCCGGAACCGGGAGCCATGCTGGAACCGGGCGTCGGGCCGGGCGGCTGACCGGCCGACCCGGGCGGCGGCTTGGGCACAGCGCCGGCGGTCTCGTCCGGCGCCGTGACGCTCTGAATCAGGTTCGCCGCGAGCGCAGCGGCGCTGCCGGCGCCGCCGCCCGAGGCCGGCGCGGCGGGATTGGCGGCGGCGATCTGCAGCGCGAGCAGTTGCTCGCTGGCGGTCTGGCCGGCGGGCGGCATGCCGCCGGCGATCTGCCCGGGCAACCCGCCGGCACCGGCGGCGGGCGGCGGTGTCGCGGTGGCGGCGGCCGGTGCGCTGATCGGTGCGGCGCCCGTGGCGGGCGATCCGGCGCCGCCCGGGGCGGGCGGTGTCTGGGCCGCGCCGGGCGGCGCGGCGATGGGACGGCCCGCCATTGCCGGCAGGGCGGCATGCACCACCGTGGCCATAACCAGGCTGCCGCCGGTGAGCGCCGCGGCGAGCATCGTCGCCGGCGTGGCCGCCGGGGTCGGCGTCGCGGTGGCGCCGGCGGTACCGCCACCGGCCAGGGCGGCCGGGCTGAGGCGGGCGGCCTCGCCCGCCGGCGGCTCGACCGAGAGAATAACCAGCTGCAGCCGGGCGCCGGCGACCCGGACCTCGAGCGAGACCGTGCTCCCGACCGGCAATTGGATGTGGGTGGACAGGGACAGCAGTCCCTTGTCGGTACGGAGAACGACCTGGCCCTGGGCGTCGCGCCCGAGCACGGTGCCGGTGACGATGCTGCCGGCCTCGAGCTGGGCGCCGGCGGCGCGTGAATCGGGGACCGTGGCGAACACGGTCGGGTGGCTCGTCGATGAGACCGCCGAAACCACGGCACTGCCGCCGGGCGGGAGAATCACCGGCGTCATGGCTCAGGGTCCGGCGACGAGGCGGCGGGCGATCGCCAGCACGTCCTGGCTCGCCGTCGAAGTCGGGTAGCGGGTGAGGATCGGCGTCTGCGCGCGGATGCTGTCCTTGACGTGGGTGTCGCGGCGCACGATCCCGGCGAGCGGTGGCGACAGCTTGAGGAAAGACTGGCAGGCCTTGAGCAGGGTCCCGTAGGTGCGCTCGCCCTCGGCCGGCGACCCGACCGCGTTGACGATGATGCGAAGGTCGTGGCCGCGCGACTGCTGCGCCGTCAGCTTGATGAAGGCATAGGCATCGGTCAGCGCCGTCGGCTCGTCGGTGGTGACCACCAGGCAGGTGCCGCACTGCGCCGCCAGATGGCGCACGTTGCGCTCGACCCCGGCGCCGAGGTCGACGATGACGTGATCGTATCCCGGGGCCAGCTGGAACAGGCCGTCGCTCAGCCGCTTGAGACGCTGTCCCGGAATCGTCGCCAGGCTGCCGCTGCCCGAACGCCCGGCGATCACGTCGAATCCGCCGGCCGCATAGGCGACCACCGCGCGCTCCATCGGCAGGTCGCTTTCGAGCACGCTGCTCAGGTCGACCGCGGGGGTGAGCCCGAGCTGGATGTCGACATTGGCGAGGCCGAGATCGCCGTCGAACAGCAGGACCCGGCGGCCTTCGCCCGCGAGAGCCTGGGCCAGGGTGACCGACAGCCAGGTCTTGCCGACGCCGCCCTTGCCGGACGCGATGGCGATCGCATTCTGCGCCACGACGTGTCCGCGCGGCGGAACCGAAAGCTGCGTCGCCTCGATCATGCGTGTGTTCCCGTCGTCGCTATGCGTGTGGGATCCGCGCCGGCGGACGCGCGCGGGCCGGCCGGCTTGGCCGCAGCGGTGCCGGTTGCCGACATCATCAGCCGGGCCAGGGAGACCGGGTTGACCGGGCTCAGGCCGTCCGCGATCCGCGGCGACGTGCCGAGCCCGGCCAGCGCCAGCTTGCCGACCTGGGCCGCCGACAGCACGCCGCCCAGGCGGCGCACCGCGTCGACCCGCGTGGCGATCAGCCGGCGCGCCCCGAATTCGGCGAAGGCGCAGGCGGATTCGGCCGATTCGACGACGTCGCCGCCCGCCGCCTGAACCAGGATCGGCTCGGCCTTGGCCGCCGCGATGAATTCCGCCAGGTGCGTCATCTCGCCGCCGTCGAACGGGTTGCTGCCGACCGTGTCGATCAGCACCAGCGCACCGTCCGGCGCACCGTCCACCGCATTGCGGAGGGCGGCGACGTCCTTGGCTCGGTAGGCCGGGATCTCCAGCAGCTTGGCGTAGGTGGCGAGCTGCTCGACCGCGCCGGCCCGGAGCACGTCGCAGGTGACGGCGACCACATCGCGCTTGGCGAGCCGGGCCCGCGCCGCGAGCTTGGCGATGGTCGAGGTCTTGCCCGCCCCGGGGCTGCCGATCAGCATCACCGGCTCGCGGCCGCAGATCGAAGCGAGCGGGACGAACCCGAACTTGGCGTCGAGCGCACCGGCCAAGGCCATTACCGGCTCGTCGGCCAGCAGATCGGCGGCGACGCTCAGCAGGCGGTCGGCGATCAGCGGCGGAACGCCGTGGAACTCGAGGGTGCTGCCGACCGCGTCGATCGCCTCGATCGCGCCGTCGGCGCCGGCGACCAGCGGACCGGCCAGGCGCTCCGGCGTCTCCAGCCCGGCGGTGACCTGCACGCCCTTGCCGGCGCCGAGCCGCTGGGTCGACAAGATGACGGCGTCGGCCCCGAGCTCGGTGCGGACGAGCTGCATGGCGTCGGCGATGGTGGGGGCGGTGAAACTGCGCAGCCGCATCGGTCAGCTCACAACTGGCCGAGCGTCTTGATTTTCGCCCGGGCATGGATCTCGTTCTGCGAGATCACCATGGTCGACGGGCGGAATCGCTCGACGATGGTGCGCACATAGGGCCTGAGCCCCGGACTGGTCAGCAGGGCGGGCGTCTCGCCCAACATGGCGTGGCGCTCGAAGGTCTGGCGCACCGCGGCGATGAATTGCTGCAGCTTGCTGGGCGCCATCGCCAGCTGGCGCTCATCGCCGTCGCCGGCGAGCGCCTCGGCAAACGCCTGCTCCCAGGCCGGCGACAGCGCGACCAGCGGAATGATCCCCGCGGAATCGGCGGCCGAATCGCTGATCTGGCGTGCCAGCCGGGCGCGTACATGCTCGGTGATGGCGGAGATGTTGCGGGTGTAGCCGCAGGCTTCCGAGATGCCCTCGAGGATGGTCGGCAGGTCGCGGATCGAGACCCGCTCGCTGAGCAGGTTCTGCAGCACCCGCTGCAGGCCGCCGACCGGGATCTGGGTCGGCACCATGTCCGCGATCAGCTTCTGATGCTCCTTCGGCAGCTCGTCGAGCAGCTTCTGCGTCTCGGCGTGCGACAGCAGGTCGGCCATGTTCTCCTTGGCGATCTCGGTCAGGTGGGTGGTAATGACGGTCGCCGGATCGACCACGGTGTAGCCGCGGAACAGCGCCTCCTCGCGCTGGCTCGGGTCGACCCACATCGCCGGCAGGCCGAAGGTCGGCTCGACCGTCTCCTCGCCGGCCAGCGCGATCTTGTCGCCGCGCGGGTCCATGACCAGGATCATGTTGGGCCGCAACTCGCCTTGGCCGGCCTCGATTTCCTTGATCCGCACCGCGTAGCTATTGGCCGAGAGCTGCAGATTGTCCTGGATCCGCACCGACGGCAGCACGAAGCCGAGCTCGGCGGCGAGCTGGCGCCGCAGCGCCTTGATCTGGTCGGTGAGCCGCTGGCCGCGCTCGCTGTTGATCAGCGCCAGCAGGCCGTAGCCGAGCTCGAGCCGGATGGTGTCGATCTGCAGCACCGACGAGATCGGCTCCTCCAGCACGGGCGGCTGGGCCGCGATCTGCGCCTGCGCCGCGACCTCGCTGGCCTGCGCGACCTGGCGCTTGCCGAGATGCCAGGCGGCGGCACCGGTGAGCCCGGCGATGGTGAGGAACGGGATCATCGGCACGCCGGGCAGGAGCGCCAGCGAGCCCATCAGGAACGACGACATGCCGAGCGCACTGGGATAGCCGCCGAGCTGGGCGAACAGCGCCTTGTCGGCCGACCCGGCGACGCCGGCCTTTGAGACCAGCATGCCGGCGGCGGTGGAGACGATCAGCGCCGGCACCTGGGAGACCAGGCCGTCGCCGACGGTCAGCGCGGTGTAGGAATGCGCCGCCTCGGCCAGGGTCAGGTCCTGCTGGGCGACGCCGATGATGATGCCGCCGACGATGTTGATCATGGTGATCAGCAGGCCGGCCACGGCATCGCCGCGGACGAACTTGGCAGCGCCGTCCATGGCGCCGAAGAAGGTGCTCTCGTCCTCGAGCGACTTGCGCCGGGTGCGCGCTTCGGATTCGTCGATCAGTCCGGCGGAAAGGTCGGCGTCGATCGCCATCTGCTTGCCCGGCATGGCATCCAGGCTGAACCGCGCCGACACCTCGGCGATACGCCCCGAGCCCTTGGTGATGACCACGAAGTTCACCAGCACCAGGATGCCGAAGACGACGATGCCGATGACGAAATTGCCGCTCATCACGAAGCTGCCAAACGCCTCGATCACGTGGCCGGCGGCGGCGGTGCCCTCGTGCCCGTTGGCGAGAATCAGGCGGGTCGACGCGAGGTTGAGCGAGAGCCGCAGCATCGTGGCGATCAGCAGCACGGTGGGGAACGTGCTGAACTCCAACGGCCGCGAGATGAACAGCGCGGTCATCAGAATCAGCACCGAGAAGGTGATCGACAGCGCCAGCGCCATGTCGAGCAGCCACGGCGGCATCGGCAGGATCAGCACCACCAGGATGGCGATCACGCCGAGCGCGAGTGCGATCTCGCCGCGCTGCAGCACGTCCCGCAAGCGGCCAAAGAGGGCGGACTGGCCCAGCCGTGCGGTGGGGGACTGTTCGGTCACTGTCTCGGACATCATCGATCCGTGTCGGGGCGGCCGACCTTAGACCATCGCCCGCTCTGCTTCGCTGCGGCCCGGGATGGCCAAGCCCCCCTCGCTGTACAGCTTCAGCTTGTTGCGCAGGGTGCGGATCGAGATTCCCAGAATGTTGGCCGCATGGGTGCGGTTGCCCAGGCAATGGTTCAGTGTCTCGATGATCAGGCCGCGCTCGACGTCGGCGACGGTACGCCCGACCAGCGGCGCGGCCAGGCCGCCGGCCTCGACGGCGACGGCTGCCGCGGTCGCGAGGGCGGGCTCGCCGGCGCCGTGGCGGCCCGTATCGGCGGCGGCACGCATGCCGTTCAGCAGGATCGCCTCCGGCCCGATCGCCGGGCCTTGGGCCAACAGCACCGCGCGGTGCATGGTGTTCTCGAGCTCGCGGACATTGCCGCGCCACGCGTGGGCCCGCAGCATCGCGATCGCCTCGTCGCTGATCGGCGCCGCCGGCAGGCCGTTGGCGTCGGCATACTTGCGGGCGAAGTACTCGGCCAGGGGCTGGATGTCGCCGGGACGCTGGCGCAGCGGTGGCAGCTCGAGCGACACCACGTTGAGCCGGAAATAGAGATCTTCGCGGAAGCGCCCTTCCTGCACCTCCGTTTCGAGGTCGCGGTTGGACGTGGCGAGCAGACGGATGTCCACCTTGATCGGCTGGGTGCCGCCGACCCGGTCGATCTCGCGCTCCTGGATGGCGCGCAGCAGCTTGGCCTGCAGGCGCGGATGCATCTCGCTGATCTCGTCGAGCAGCAGGGTGCCGCCGTTCGCTTCCTCGAACTTGCCGACGCGGCGGGCGACGGCGCCGGTGAACGCGCCCTTCTCGTGGCCGAACAGCTCGGACTCCAGCAGGTTCTCGGGAATCGCCGCGCAATTGACCGAAATGAAGCTCCGGCCGGCCCGCTTGCTGTGGCCGTGCAGGAAGCGCGCCATGACTTCCTTGCCGGTGCCGGATTCGCCGGTGATCATCACGCTGGCGTCGGACGGCGCGATCTGCTCGGCGAACTTGATCGCCCGCTGCATCACCGGGTCGCGGCAGATCAGGGCGGAGCTTTCCTCGGAAACCGCGGCGAGCACGGCCGCGATCAGCTCGGGGTCGGGCGGCAGCGGGATGTATTCCTTGGCGCCGGCGCGAATCGCGCGCACCGCGATCTCGGCGTTGGTGCCGATTCCGCAGGCCACCAGCGGCAGGCTGATGCGTTCCGTCTTGAGCTGCTGGATCATGCTGCCGACATCGAGCTTGACGTCGAACAGCAGCAGATCCGCCCCCTGACCCGAGCGCAGAGCGTTGAGCGCCGCGTCGATGTCGTCGACATGTGCCACCTTGGCGCCGCGCGCGAGCGCAATCTTGCCCGCGGTGACGATGTGGCCGTCGAGAGAGCCGACGATGAGCAGTCGCATGGAGAATCTCCCGTAAGCGGTCGGTCGGACCGTCTTGTTCGTCAGTCGAAGTAGCGGACGCGTTGGGTCGGCGGCAGCACGGTATTGATCATCATCTCGAGCCGACGCGGGTTCTCCTGCCGGCAGATCGACAGCGCACCCAGCAGATAGACCTGGCTGGCCAGGGCCTCGGCGGCGGCATTGCGGTCCAGCTTGGCGGCAAGCGGCGCGAACACCAGGTTGGCCAGCAGCGCGCCATAGAAGGTGGTGAGCAGCGCCACCGCCATGCTCGGGCCGATGGTTCCAGGATCGTCGAGATTGCCCAGCATCTGCACCAGACCGACGAGGGTGCCGATCAATCCCATTGCCGGCGAAACCTCCGAGGCGCGGCGCAGCACGCCCGACGAGCGGGCATGGCGGGCGGCGGTCGCCTGGATCTCGGTGCCCATGGTGCGCTCGACCTCCTCGGGCGGCGCGCCGTCGATCACGATCGAGAGCGCGCGCAGCAGGAACGGGCGATCCTGCAGTTCGGGAAGCCGATTCTGCAGCTGCATCGGGCCACGCTCGCGGGCCGCCTCGGCCAGGCTGATCGCCTCCGCCGCCGCGGCGGTGGCGTCGACCGGCCGGTGCACCAGGGCCTTCAGCATCGCCCGCTGGGCGCGCGACACCTCGGCCAGCGAATAGGACATGCTGGTGATCGCCGCGGTGCCGCCGAGCACGATCAGGATCGACGGCAGGTCGATGAACGACGTCGGGCGCCCGCCCAGGATGATCGCGCCGGCGACCATGACCACGGCGCCGATCAGCCCGACCAGCGTGGCGAGATCGGTCGCGCCGCCGCGCCGGTCGAACCGGACGGCCGGCGCCTGCCGGCCAAGTCGCGGATCGCTCTGGGAAAAATCGGCCATCTTGGGTGCCCTCTGATTGCCGCGGCCCTAAGACCGGTCCGTCTTGATGATTTCGGTCATGGTCACCCCGAGGCGGTCGTCGACCACCACGACCTCGCCGCGGGCGACCAGCCGGTTGTTGACGTAGATGTCGATCGCCTCGCCGACCTTGCGCTCGAGCTCGACCACCGCGCCGCGGCCGAGCTTGAGCAGCTGGCTGACCTGCATGGTGGCGGTGCCGAGAACCGCCGAGACCTGCACGGGAATGTCGTAGACGGCCTCGAGCTCCTTGGCGTTGGTCGGCGGCCTGGAGTTGTCGGGCGGCACCTGATGGCTCGAGCCACCGTCGTCCGGCACATCGTCGAGCTCCGAGAGCTGCAGGTTGTCCTTGTCGGTCATGTCAGGTCTCCTGTGGCGGCTGACCGCCCGGTCCAGGGTTGGAAGAGGGCGCGGCGGCCAGGGCGCGCATCACCACGGCTTCGAAGTCGCTCCAGACCCGTGCGACGACGCGCTCGACGCCGCCTTCGGCCCATTCGATGCGGCAGTCGCCGGGGGCAATCTCCTCGTCGGCGAGCAGGACCAGTCGCCCTTCGAACGCCGCGTCTCTGGCGACGTCGTCGAGCGTGGCCCGCAGCTCGTCGAGCAGGGAGTCGTGAATCCTGACGACGATCCGTGCCTCGTCGCGCAGATCGGCGATGGCCTGCGCAAGCAGTCCCTCGACCTCGACAAGGCCGCCGCGCCGCGACAGTTCCGGCATCAGCCGCTGCAGTCCGGCGAGCGCGGTCTCGAGCATCAGGCGGCTGGCGCCTGCCAGCCCGTCGTCGATCTTTCGGGTCAGCCCTGGCAGGGCGGCCTGGAGCGCGCCGAGGGCGCTGGCCGAGGTGTTCTGCGCGGCCCTGACGGCCGCGGCCTCGCCTTCGGCGCGGCCTGCCGCGTGGCCTTGCTCGCGCGCCGCCGCGAGGTCGGGTTCGCCATAGGTGGCTGGCTTCCGCGCCGCGGCGGCCGGCGCCGACGTACCGGCGCGCGGGGTCGCCGGCGCCGACCCATGGTCGACGTCGAAGCTGGTGCTGAACAGGAACTTGGCTGCCGGCTTCATGCGCTGGTGGTCCCGCTAGTAGACAAGTTCGTCCTCGCCCTTCTTGTCGGAGATCACGATCTCGCCGCGTGCCGCGAGGTCCTTGGCCATGACCACCATGCTCATCTGGGCCTCGTCGACGTCGCGCAGCCGGACCGGCCCCATCGCCGCCATGTCTTCGCGCAGCATCTTGCCGGCGCGTTCCGACATGTTGGCGAAGAACAGGTCCCGCAGCGCCTCGGACGCGCCCTTGAGGCAGATCGGCAGCTTCGCCTTGTCGAAGTTCCGCAGCAGAGTCTGGACCGCGCCGGGATCGAGCTTCGCCAGATCCTCGAACGTGAACATCAGGGCGCGGATGCGTTCGGAAGCGTCGCGGTTGCGCTCCTCCAGCGCCGTCATGAACCGCGCTTCGGTATTGCGGTCCAGGTTGTTGAAGATTTCCGCCATCATCTCGTGGGCGTCTCGCCGGTTGGTGCGCGCGAGGTTGCTCATGAATTCGGTCCGGAGCGTGCGCTCGACGTCCTCGAGCACCTCCTTCTGCACCGACTCCATGCGGAGCATGCGCAGCACGACTTCCATGGCGAAGGCCTCGGGCAGCACGCCCAGCACCCGTGCGGCATGCTCGGGCTTGATCTTGGAGAGCACCACGGCGACGGTCTGCGGGTACTCGTTCTTGAGGTAGTTGGCGAGCAGGCTCTCGTTGACGTTGCCGAGCTTGTCCCACATCGTCCGACCGGCGGGGCCGCGGATCTCCTCCATGATGTTGTCGACCTTGCTCGGGTCGAGAACCTTGAGGAGCAGGCGTTCGGTGCTTTCGAACGTGCCGGTTAGGGAGCCGGTCGAGGAGATCTGGTCGGCGAACTCGACGAACAGGCGCTCGACCAGGGCCGCGCTGACCGTGCCGAGATTGGCCATGGTCTGCGAAATCTCCTTGATTTCGTCATCGGCCATCAGCGCGAACAGCTTGGTGGCGTTGTCCTCGCCGACGGACAACAGCATCAGGGCGGCCTTCTCGGGCCCGGTCAGTGAACGATAGTCGTCGCGGCTACGCATGGTTCCGTTCGGTCCGGTGATTTGGGATCAGAGGGGAGCGCTCAGGTTTCCTGGTACATCCAGGAGCGCATGATGTTCACCGCCTGTTCGGGATGACGGTCGACCAGTTCGCCGATCTTCCTCAGCGACGACTCGCGCACCCGTCCCTCGACCTGGTTCATGTCGATCATCTTTTCGATCTCGGCATTGGTGTCGGGTACGTCGCTCGGCGCCGGCAGCTCGCCCTGGCCCCCGGCCGGGCCGGCAAGGGCGGGCGCCATCGCGCTCTGGTCGCTCAGCAGGCCCGGGCTCTTGGCGCTGGCCGCCGAGACGTCGAGCAGGCGGCCGATGATCGGACGCACCACCAACAGCATCACCAGGATGGCGACGATTCCCAGCACCAGCATTTCACCGACCCGGATCAGGTCGTTCTTCTCGAGGCCGAAGGGCAGGGCGTTGGAATCGATCGTCTCCGTGGTGTTGTCGACGAACGGCATGTTCACGACTTCGACGGTATCGCCGCGCGTTTCGTCGAAGCCGACCGCCGAACGCACCAGCTTGGCGATCTGGTCGAGTTCCTCGGCGCTGCGCGGCTGATAGGCGACCGTTCCGTCGGCGGCGGAGGTGTACATTCCGTCGACCAGTACGGCGACCGACAGGCGCTTCACCGTCCCGGCTTCGCGGACATGAGTCTCGATCGTCTTGGTGATCTCGTAGTTGACCGTCTCCTCTGTGCGCGCCGAGGTGTTGCGGTTCTGGCTGTTGCCGCCGGGCAGCGAGGGGTCGGGGACGTTGTTCGCCACCGTCACCGCGTCGGCCCCGCCTTCGGAGGCGTCCGCCTGCTCCTCGACCGTCTGGGTCGAGCGCACCACCTGGCCATCGGGATCGAAGGTTTCGGAGTTGGTGGTGACGCGGTCGAAATTCATCTCCGCGGTGACCTCGGCGCGAACCTTGCCGTAGCCGAGCGAGCGTTGCAGCAGTTCCTCGAGCGCGCCACGCATGCGGCTCTCGTAGGCGGCGCGCATCTCCTCGGCGGTGCCGGAGTTGCCGTCCTCGTCGCTGCCGCGGGCCAGCAGGGTGCCTTGCTCGTCGACCACCGAGACGGCGGAAGGCTTCAGCCCGGGCACTGCCGCGGCCACCAGGTGTTGGATGGCGACCACCTGGGCGTGGTCGAGGCCGCCGCGCTGGACCAGGATGATAGAGGCGCTCGGCTCCGGCTTTTCGCGGGTGAACAGCTCGCGCTGCGGGATGACCAAGTGGACCCGGGCCGACTTCACCTGGGAGATCGAGCCGATGGTGCGGGCCAGTTCGCCCTCGAGCGCGCGCAGGTGGTTTACCTGCTGGACGAAGTTGGTGGTGCCGAGCGCGTCCTGGCGGTCGAAGATCTCGTAGCCGATGGAGCCGCCGGTGGGCAGCCCTTCGCTCGCCATCGAGAGGCGCAGGCGGGCCACCTGATCGGCCGGCACCCGAATCTGGCTGCCGTCGGCCTTCAGCTCATAGGGCACGCCCATCGACTCCAGGCGCTCGATGATCTGCGAGCTGTCATTGGCCGCCAGCTCGGCATAGAGCAGCGACATGTCCGGGCTGGACAGCCGGGTCGTGACGAAGACGAAGAAGGCAATCAGGGCCAGGGCGACGCCGGCGAGGGCAGCAAGTCGCACCGGACCGAGGCTGCGCAGGGTCTGAAGCAGAGGGTTCACGCAAAGACCTGCCTGGCTGTTGGGTCGCGCGCTGTCGAGCGATTACCGAGGGGCGCTGAGGGCGTGAAGGGAAACTATGGCCGACGCGGTGAAAAAGCCGTTAACGGGCGGCAATTCTTGCCTAGATTCCCGGCAAGAATTTCCGCATGCGTCGGCGGGCGGCCGCCGACGCGGAACGCGCAACATCGCCGGCACACGAAGCGCGCCGGCGGCGTCGCGGATGGAGCGACGGAGATGAGATGTGGGTTCGACGGGTCTTCGGTCCGGACCAGCGCCGGGGTCGGCCCGACGGATCAGGACAGCAGGGGATTGCGCAGCGGGTAGTCCGAGCTGGTGCGCCGCGCACCGCCCGAAACGGGCCGCTCATGCACCGGGACCCGCTCGCCGCCGCGATAGTCCTGCAGACGGGTCACCCGCAGCCCGCGCAGGCCATGGCGATCGATGAGCTTCTGCCACGACAGGAACTCCTCGACCGAGAGCGTATAGCGCTCGCAGGCCTCCTCGAGACTGATCAGGCCGGCGCGTACGCCGGCCACGACCTCGGCCTTGCGGCGGATCACCCATCGCTTGGTGCCAGGGGGCGGAAGATCATTCAACGTCATCGGCGCCCCCTCCGGGCCGATAACGGCATCCGACCTACCTGGACGCTCGGACGTCATACGCAGTCCTCCGTCAACGATGCTGGGACCAGATCCTTGTCCCAGGCCTTCGGAGCTTACGGTTCGGCGCTTAAGGAAGCCCTAAGTCGCAGGGTTAACGGATCGTCGGCATTGGAGCCGAATTAGGCCGCAAAATTAATGGTTTGGGCCGGCCCCGGCAGCGCCCGGACCGGCCCGAAACATGGTTAATGCCGGGTTACGCCGCCCGCGGACTAGCGGCGGATCCGGATCAGCTCGTCGAGCATCTCGTCGGCGGTGGTGATCACCTTGGCGGAGGCCGAATAGGCGCGCTGGGTGATGATCATGTTGGTGAATTCCTCGGCCAGGTCGACGGTCGAGGATTCCAGCGAGTTGGGAGCAATCTCGCCGGAGCCGCCGGTATTCGCCTCGAGCAGCAGAACGTTGCCGGACTGGTTGGTCTGCAGATAGGCGTTGCCGTTGCGCGCCTGCAGCCCGTTCGGGTTCGGGAAGGTGGCGAGCGGCAGTTTGTAGATGTCGCGCTGCTGGCCGTTGTCGAACAGCGCCGTCACGATGCCGTTCTCGTCGATGGTGATGCCGGTGAACGAACCGAAGCTGAGGCCGTCCTGCTGCAGCACCGAAGGATAGAACGCGCCGGAGTACTGGGTCAATCCGTCAGAGAAGCCCAGGGTGCCGAGGTCGAGCGAGACCAGCTGGCGATCGGAGGTCGAGGTGGTCAGGGCGCTGCTGTCGTAGTCGACGTAGAACTCGAACTGATCCGCGGCGTTGATCGTGGCATAGGCACCCACGGCGGTGATCGCCTGCAGCGAACCGTCGGCGTTGAAGCTGATGGTGCCGATCTGGGTGCCCGAGGTCGAATTGTTGGCGAACACCACGCCCGTGAAGGCATCGTCCAGGTTGGTCTGCAGGGTGGCGAGGTCGGGATTGGTGACCACGGCACCGTTGGCGAAGGTGACCGTGCCGCCGCCGGTGTCGAGGGCGGTCTGCAAGGCGGTCTGCAGCGCGGCCTGGCCGGCGCCATCGAGATCGTAGCTGGCGGCGCCGCCGCCCAAGGTCAGCGTCATCGATCGGCCGCCGACGGCGGTGAAGCTGATGACCGAGGCCGGTGCCAAGTCGTTGCCGCCGCCGCTGTCGGTCGGCACGTTGGCGGTGTAGGTGACGCCGCCGATGACCACGTCGATCTGGCAGACGCCGGCGGCCGGGGCGTTGACCGTCGCCGCCGTCGCGACGCCGCTGATGTTGTTGGTGGTGTTGCTCGGCGCGGCAAAGGTGAATTCGGTGCCGACCAGGGTGACGGTCGGGGTGTAGGTCGTGGTCGGGTCGATGTCGTAGGTCGTGGCGCCATTGAGATCGAGGACGAAGGTCGAGCCGTTGGAGCCCGTGAAGGTGATCGAACTGGCGCCGGTCAGGTCGTTGCCGGTGCCGCTGTCGGTCGGGACCGTGCCGGTATAGGTGATGCCGCCGATGACCGTCGTGATCGTGCTGACGCCTGCGACCGGCGTGCCGACAGTGAAGGTGCCGGCGGCGCCGCTCACGTTGCCGGTCGCGCTCGCCAGCGAGAAATCGGTGGTGTCCGCCAGGGTCGCCATCGGGAAATAGGTCGTCGTGCTGCCCGACAGCGTGGCGCCGGTGGTGTCGTCGGTGGCGAACTGGCCGTTGCCTGGCAGGTCGGCCATCAATGCCCAGTTGTCCTTCGAGGTCTTCACCCAGGTGAAGGTCAGGTTCTCGGTGCTGCCCTGCTTGTCGTAGACCTGGGCGGTGATCGAGTGGGTGTCGCCGGCGGCGGTACTGCCGGGCAGGTTGGCCGCGATGGTGATCGCCGACGTCGACCGCGCCGAGCCGGTCAGGTTGGAGATGTTGACGGTGTTCAGGCTGTTCAGCGTCGTCGTGTTGGTCGGCAGGTTGCCGTTGGTATCGAGGCGCCAGCCCTGCAGGTAGTAGCCGGAAGACGACACCAGGTCGCCGTTCTGGTTGGGCGCGAAGTTGCCGGCGCGGGTGAACAGATAGTCGTCACCGATGCCGGGCGCGGCATCCTCGTTCACCACGAACATGCCGTTGCCGATGATGGCGAGATCGTAGGGCGAGGACGAGCCCTGGAGCAGGCCCTGGCGGTCGATCTTCTGGAACGGCGTCGAGCGCACGCCACCGGGCGAGTAGGTCGTCGTGCTCGAGGCCTCGGTGACCAGGGTCTGGAAGCGCGCGACGGTACCCTTATATCCGATGGTGTTCACGTTCGAGATGTTGTCGGAAATCATGCCGAGCGCCTGGCTCTGCGCGGCCAGACCGGTAACTCCCGAGAACATTGCGCCGTAGATACTCATCTCTTCGCTCCTTGTTGAGGGACCCGTCGAACGGGCCCATCGCATGCCTTGTGCCGGTTGTGGCGTGACGCCCTATCGGTCAGCCGATCGAGCTGTACTACCCTTGGTCGGTCGACTCGGTGTCGGTCGTGTCGGTGCTGTCCGTTCCGTCGGCGGCATTCCCGGCCGAGCCAGATGACGAACTGGGGAGCGACACCGACACGACGGAGTTGAGCGGCAGCGACACGCCGCCGATGGTGAGCACGGTCTCGCCGCCGATCACCTTCACGCCGTCGACGCGGCCGATCGTGCCGGTGCCGATGACCACCGGATTGCCGTCGGCGTCGAGGCCGGTCATCTGGACCGTGTAGGTGCCGAGCGGCAGCGCGTTGCCGTCGTTGTCGGCGCCGTCCCATCCGATGCGGTGATCGCCGACCGTGCCTTCGGCCTTGGCGGTCCGGACCGGCTTGCCGGTGCTGTCGAGGATGGTCAGGCTGACATTGGTCAGCGTCTCGTCGGTGCTGTAGGTCACCCAGGCGCCGCCGTCGGTGAGCTCGATCGCGTCGCTCGCCGCCTCGACCGTGGTGCCGAGATACATGAGGCCGTCCGACGTCTGATTTGCAGACTGCATCGCGATCAGGCTGTCGAGCTTGGTGTTGGTGGCGAGCTGCTGCTCGACGCCGCTGTACTGGACCAGCTGCGACGTGAACTCGGTCGAATCCATCGGCGCCAGCGGGTCCTGGTACTGCAGCTGCTTGGTCAGCAGCGTCAGGAAGGTGTCGAAGGTTTCCGAGAGCTTGGCTGCGGCGGCCGATTGGCCGGCTGCGGCGCTCGATGTGGTTCCGTTGACCTGCATGTCCGTATCCTTCCGGCGCTCTGGCTAGACCTGGATGTCGAGGGCGCGATTGCTGGTGCCGTATCGCGGCGCCAGGCTCGAGGCGTCTGTCGCGTCAGCGGCGGCGTCGCCGGCCGCGTCCGGAACCAGGGCTGCCGGGCGGGTGCCCTGCGCCGGTCCGTCCTGCTGGCCGCGGCCGCGGAAATCGAAGCTCAGGCTGCCGCTGTCGGTCTTGACGCCGGCGTCCTGCAATGCGCGCTCCAGGCTGCGCACGTCGCGCTGCAGCAGATCGAGGGTTTCGCTGCGCTCGGCGGAGATGCGGGCGTGGAACTTGCCATCGTCGTGGAACTCCAGGCGCACCTCGACGCGGCCGAGATCCTGCGGCGTGAGCTGGATGCGGATGCGGTCGACGCCGTCGCGCACGGCCTTCTGGACGTGCAGCGCGACCTGCTGCTCGATCGGCTGGGCGGCGGCGGTCTTGGCGGCCAGTCCGGCGGTGGCCGACGCGCCGGCGGCCGTGCCGCCAGTGCTGCCAGTGCCACCCCGGCCGAACGCGGCCACTGCGGGCTCCAGCCGCGCCCCGCCGGCATTCGGGGCATCGGCGGCCGAGGGCGCCTCGGCCGCGGCGGCTGTCGCGAGCGCCACTTGCGCATTCGGGGCCGGCACCGGCGTTGCGCCGCCGGGGGCCGCGGGTGCGATCCGGGCCTGGCCGGGCTGGCTGCCGGCATCGCTGTCCGCTGTGGCGTCGTTGCTGCCAGCGGCGGGGCCGGTCGGCACCGCGGTCGACAGGCCGTCTGTCTGTGGCGCGTCTCCGTCGAGGACCGGCGCGGTGCCTGCAACTGCGGCCGCCGGCATGTCGGCCTGTACCTGCTGGGCCGCGACCGCCGCAGCGAAACCGGGGGCCGTCGGCGGCGCGCCGGCGGCTTGCGCGGTGGTCGTGGCGGCGCCGCGCGGGTTCGGTGCGGACTCCGCCGGATCTGCGAGCGAGTCCAGGGTGGTCGTTGCGACCGCCAGGGGATCCGGCTGCGCGGTGGCGGCAGCGCCGGACACCGGCGTGGCAATCGGGGCGGTGGTCGGCGCGCCCGCTCCGGCCGCTACGACAGCGGCGTCGCTCGCAGGTGTCGGGCCGGCCGGTGCAATCCCGGCTCGCGAAGTCGGGGCCGGCCTGGTGGCGGGCGCCGGCTTTGCGCCGGTTCCGGGTAGTGGGGCGCCGCCGGCGGCCAATGCGGCCGAAGCCAAGGCGGCATCCGGGATCGGATCGGTGGCGACTCCACCGTCGCCGGGGGTGGCGGCGCCGGTCTGAGTTGGCACTGGTGTCTCGGCGCCGGCGTCGGCCGGCAGGGCAGGCGATGCCGCGACGAGCTGATCGGTCGGGCCGTCGGCCTTGGCGGCGATCCGGGGCGCGGCAATCGGCACGACGGGAATCGCGACGGCCGGTGCCGGCTGGGCGATGCCATCTGGATCCGGCTCCGCGCCGTCGGCGAGGATTGCTGTTCCATCGCGGCCGTTGTCGTCCGGGGATGGCGAGCGCGCCCGGTCGCGTTCGATCGGGGCAGGCGCGTCGTTCGCCGGGTCGGCGCGGGCCTCTGCATCGACCTCGTCGAGACTGTCAGGCGCGGTTTCGCGCGGCGCATCCGCCGGCGTCCGGGACGGCGGCGTGCTGCGCTGTGGCGCCTCGACCCGCGGGCTCGGCGGCGCCTGAACGCGCTGGCTGGCCGGGCTGTCGAGGAAGTTGCGGAGCAGATCCGCGAACAGTCCGGCACCGACCGACGGAGCCGGAGCCGTCATGGGCGCGGGATTGCCGCGGATCGCGTCGCTGGAGATCGCCTGCATGGTGTACAGCGCCTACTTGGCTGTTCCGGAAAGGGCTTAGATGGTCGGTTCGGCGTGGACTTTCGTCCGCATCGATCGGGCAGTCGGCAGCGGCATCATCTCGTCGGGGATGCCGGCGACGATGCGGCTGTCGAGTTCGTTCCAGGACTCCCGCAGCGGCTCCAGCAGGGAGATGGCCTCTTCCGCCGTCTCGGCATCGTTGTACAGATTGACGCGCGGCAGACGGTGCATGATGTGCGCGTAGATGGCGCCGAGATTGTCGGCCACTTCGCCGCCCTGCTCGAGGTCCAGGTTCATGTAGAGGTAGCCGACGATCTCGGTGGCCGCGGTGACCGAGTTGCAGCGCGTCTCGATGTCGCCGCGCGTCGCCGCGGCGATGGCGGCCTGCAAGGCTCCGATCGCCTCGTCGTAGAGCATCACGACAAGGCGGCTCGGCGTGGCGGCCATCATCTCCTCGAGACGGTGACGGACGATGATCTTCATGGCTTGTCTCCTTCGCCTGCGGCGGCCTACTGGAACAGGCGCAGCAGGTTCTGCGGCATCTGGTTGGCCTGGGCCAGCATCGCGACACCGGCCTGGACCAGGATCTGCTTGGAGGTGAACGTCGTCATCTCCGAAGCCATGTCCAGGTCGAGCAGGCTGCTGCGTGCGGCTTCGGTGTTCTCGACCGCGGTCGCGATGTTCGCCGCGGCGAAGTCCAGCCGGTTCTGAAACGCGCCGATCCGGGCGCGCGCGGTGTTGAGCGAGTCGATGCCGAGGGTGATCAGGTCGGAGGCGGTATCGGCGGTGGCAACCGTCGTGATGTCCGATCCGACCATGCCCAGATTGCTGGCGTTGACGCCGTCGATAATGACGTCGATCGAGTCCTTGGTCGCATCGGTGCCGGTGCCGACCTTGAACGTGAAGGTAACGGCGTCGGCGCCGGTGAAGTAGATGCCGCCATCGGCGGCGCTGGCCACGACCGCGGTATTCGACTGGAACGAGGTGTTGAGCGCGATGATCAGCTCGCCGCTCGCCGTCGTGCTGGTGAGCTTGAGCGACGTGCCGGTCAGCATCGCGCCGTTGGCGTCGACCACTCCCGCGTTGATCGCAGCGGAGTAGTTGTTGGTGCCGTCCGTTAGGGTGAAGGTGTAGTCGGTCGTGCCGCCATAGCTCAGGGTGTAGTTGGCGGCGGTGGCCGACGTCAGGCCGCGGCCGGTGATGCTGGTCACGCCGTGGTCGGCGCCGAACGGTCCCGCAGCCGGGCTCTGCGTGGTGGCGAAGGTGACGGCGACGAAAGCCGCGTCGAGGTTGTCTTCCAGGAGACCACGGCCGTAGAGCGTGGTCGTGCCTTGGGTCAGCGAACCGGTGCCGGCCTGGTTGAAGTCGTACTGCGTCGATCCGTTCAGCGTCAGCGAGAAGCTGTTTCCGCTGCCGTTGGAGAAGGTCAGCGTGCTGCTGCTGCTCAGGTCCGACGAGGTCAGGAAGGCATTGGTGCCGAGCGCCGTTCCCAGATCCGTGAGCGCGGTCGTGGCGGCGTCGACGTCGTAGCTGGTGCGCGCGACCAGGACGAACTGGTTGCCGCCGGAGTCGGCGAAGGTGTAGGCGTTGCCGGCGACGATGTCGCTGTTGGTATCGCCGGTGGTGACGAAGTTGGTGTCGCTGAAGGTGACACCGCCGACGTCGACGGTGATCACGCCGGCGGCATGGGAGAAGCCGCTGGCCGTGCCCTGGACCGAGCCGCTGACGCCGCCGAGCAGGAAGTCGGTGGTGTCGGCGAGCAGCCCGGTCGAGGTCGTCACCGGGGTCACGGCGGCGGTGAAGCTGTCGGTGCCGATGGTGACCGTGACGTTGCCGCTGGTGTCGGAAGCGAAGGCGCCGACCGTGCCGCTGACATTGCCAGTCGCGGCGGTACCGATGCTGAAGTTGGTGGTCGAAGCCAGCGTCGTCGCCGGTACCGCTACCGGCGCCAGGCTGGTCGTCAGCGAGCCGTTGACCAGCTGATTGCCGTTGAACTCGGTCGAGGCGGCAATTCGCGTCACTTCCTCGAGTAGCAGCTGATACTCGGTGTTGAGCATATTGCGCTCGGTGCCGGAGAGCTGGCCCGAGCCCGCCTGGACCGCGAGGATCTTCATGCGGACGAGAACGTCATTGGCCTTGGCCATGGCGCCGTCGGCGATCTGCAGCATCGACACGCCCTGGCCGGCGTTCACGCTCGCCTGCCTCAGCGCCATGACCTGGGCGTTGAGTCGGGAGCCGATCGCCATCGAAGCGGCGTCGTCGCGCGCCGACACGACGCGGCTGCCCGAGGACAGCTTTGCCAGCGACGACGTCGCCGCCGCGTCGGAGATCTGAAGATTGCGATGCGCGACGTTGGCCGCGTAATTGGAGATAGCATTGAGAGCCATGTTCTCGTCTCCTGCATCCTCCGGTGCCCCGGGGCCTGTGGCGGCCCGATCGCTGACCGGCGGAGAGTTGCTCCTTGCAACAGTTCGGCCCAGAGGGCGGTGGCAAACCCGACAAGCGCAGTCCTGGTGCCTGCCGAGGGTCCTTTGGTTCCACTCAGGACATGGCAAGCCGCGGGCCAACTGCGGAAAATTTGTCTAAGTTGCGGGAGACATGGGGAAAATTGGATTTTTGGCGGAAACAGGCCGCAGCCGGAAGGGCGGCAATTAGGCAAAGTTTTCTCGGCCGCCATGGAGCTTCCTGCCGATCCGGCGGCAGGAATGGCGCGGCCGGGCGCCGGGGGTTGCCGGCCAGGGCAAGTTCGAAGCACGTCGAAGCCGCCTGCTTCTGACGTCACGCCTTGTTCAAGCGGGGAGGACCGGCGACCGGGTCTCTGCCTGATCCGCTACGCGGCTATTTCGGCTTCGCGCAACGGAAAACCGCCCGGGCGATTGGCCCGGGCGGCAAAGCGGGATGGCTATGGCGACGCGTTGCGGCAGATCAGGCGGAGAGGACGATGCTCCGCATCGGTTCGCCGCCGGGGCCGGAATCAGGCCGGTCGTCACCCGGCCTGCCCGCGCCGCGGGGCGCCGCCGAGGCGGCGGTCGTCTCCTCGTTGTGCACCAGCTCGTGCCAGGAGCGGCGCAGCGGCTCGAGCAGCCCGATGACCTCTTCGGCCGGCTTGGGGTCGTTGCGCAGATCGACGTTGGCGAGCTGGCGCAGCATGAAGCTGTAGAGGCGGTCCAGGTTGGCGGCAATCTCGCCGCCGCGCTCGGTGTCGAGCGTCATCCACAGCGCCTCGATGATCTCTCCCGCCTTGTTGTTGGCCTTCCAGCGTCGCTGGATGTCGCCCTGGGCGATCGCCTCGACCGCCTCGCGCAGGGCGCTGATGGCACGATCGTGCAGCATGGCCACCCGCTTCGCGGGAGAGGCGCCGGCGAGCTGCTGGGAGAGGTACGCATTGGTCGAGGGAATCATCAATCGGGCCTTGCGGTCTTCGTCTCGCTTCTGTCTTCGGCCGGTCGGATGATGGGTCGCCGGGGGCCGGTGAACTTCCTAGATGCCGCTTGGGTCAATTGTTCCCGTTCGAGAACCAGGCATCGGTGGTCTGTTTGATGCTGTCCAGGATCTGGTTCATCCGCGACAGGGCGGTTTCCATCGCGATGAACCGGGCGGTGAGCTGCTCGCGCTGATAGTCGAGACGGGTCATCATCTCGTCGGCGCGCTGCTGCGCCTGGGTGTTCTGGTCGTTCAGGCCGTCGATTTCCGCCTGCAGCGAGCCGGTATCCGGATCGAGCATGGAACCGAGCGAGTAATACATCTCGGCGCCGAGCCCGACCGTGAAGTCGAGCTGGATGCCGGAGACCGAGCTGTTGCCGTTGAAGGCCAGCTTCAGTCCCTCGGCACCGGTCTTGTCGGTCATGGTCAGCGTGTTGCCGCTGATCGTGACCGAGCCCGCGATGCCATTGATGGTGGCCCCGGTGATCTTGGTGCCGTCATGGGTGACGTCCAAGACATAGCCGGAGGAGTCGAAGGTGGTCCGGCCGTCGAAGCCGAGCAGACTGACCCGCGGGTCCGAGGTCGAGAAATCGAAGCTGAACAGGCGCTGCAGGTCGGTCGGGCTGTTGAGCAGGGCCTCGTCGAGCTTGGTCTCGTCGATCTCCAGAGTGTCGGAGAAAGTCGTATCGGCCAGGGTGCTGTTGTCGACGAAGGTGATGCCGATCTGCGCCAGCACGGAGTAGGCGCTGTCGACGCCGGAAACGCCGGTGCCGAGGATGCGGCTGAGCTGGCCGGTGACGTCGGCCAGGGTGCGCGAGCCGAACAGCGGTCCGGACTCCTCGCTGCGCGCGCCGGTCGAGGGGTCGGTCGCCTGCTGCTCGTTGATGAACTGGCGGACCGCGTTGTAGGCGTCGACGAAGCTGCCGATCGCGGTCTTGACGCCGGCGAGGTTGCGGTCCACGTCGATCTTGACCGTGGTGCCGGCTTCCGCGCCGTACAGGCTGAGCGTCACGCCGGCGAACAGGTCGTTGACCGTATTGGTGGTGCGCTCGAGAACCAGGCGCTCCTTGGCGAGCCCCAGGCCGGTGAGCAGGTTGTCGGTGTCGCCGCCGAAGCCGATCGAGTTGTCGGACTGGCCGGTGCGGCTGACGCTCAGGCGGAACTGCGTACCGTCGGCCACCACGCTGGCGCTGAGGCCGAGCCCGGCATCGGTGATCTGGGTCGCCAGCGTCTGCAGCGTATCGGTGTCGTCGTAGGAGATCGTCTTGATGACGGCGCCGCCGGCGTCGGTGATGTCGAAGCTGTGGCTGCCGGCGCTGACGCCGGCCCAGGCGCCGACCGCGGCGCTTCCGCTGGCCGCCAGGCCGGACTGCCACTTCGAGGCGTCGAGCAGCCCGTCGGCATAGAACTGCGCCTCCTGCGGCGCCTGCAGCTGGTTGGCGAAGGTGGCGCCGCCATCGGCCGAGATGCCGAGCTTGGCGAGCACGCCGCCGACCTCGTCGGCGATGCTGATCTGGGTCGCCGTCTGGTCCGCCGTCAGCACCAGGATGTGTTGGTTGCTCGAGGTCGACACGATGCTGGCGGTCACCCCGGTCGCCGAGGTACCGCTGTTGGCGGCGTTGATCCGGTCGCGCAGCTCGAGCAGCGTATCGGTCGCCAAGACATCGATGGTCTTGCCGTTGATGCTGAAGCTGCCGGACACCGAGCCGGCGGCGGCGCCGGACGCGGTGCCGAGATCGCTGGTCTGGCTGCTGAAGTTGCGGCTGCCGAGCTTGTGGGCGGTGGCAACCTGCTTCACCTCGATCGTATGGCTGCCGACCGCGGCGCCGTTGGTGACCGAGACACCCAGCAGGTTGCTGGCCGCCGAGGGCGTGCCGCCGTCCGCGCGGCTGACCGAGGCGAAGGCCTGCTTCGCCTTGAAGGCGTTGCCGGTGTCGCCGAAGGTGACGGCGCCGCGCAGGGTGCTGACCGAGCTTTGCAGTGTGCCGAGCAGGGACTGAAGGCCCTGGTATGCGGCCGCCTTGGTCTTGTTGGCGGAGATCTTGGTCTCGATGCTGTCCACCGGGATCCGGCGGGCGGCGATGATGTTGTCGATCGCGGTCTTGTAGTCGATGCCCGAGGACAGGCCCGAGAAGCTCACTCGGCCCGAGTTGTCGACGTTGAGACCCGTCAGATTCAGTGCGTCGACCATCGACTCCGTTCCCGACGGCGGTGCGTGGCCGTCAAACGTTCTTGTTGAGCAGTCTCTCGAACTGCTCGCGGTTCCGGCGAATGAGACGCAGCGTCTCCTCGTCCGGTATCTGGCGCACGGTCTCACCCGTCTCGCGGTCGACCGTCCGGGCAAAGACCCGGTGGCTGCTGTCGTCGACGTTGAGCTCGGAGCGCACCACCATTGGTATCGGCAGCTCGGCCTTGTCGAGCGCCTTGACCGCTTGTGCAATCTCCACCGCGGCAACCGCCACGGCCTTCTCCACCATCACCTTTCCGACGTCTGCGACCGGTGCCTTCGCGACCGGCTGCGGTCCCCGGGCCATCGACGTTCGTCCGGTGTCGACGCTCTGCGCCGCCGACCCGAGATGCGAAACCAATGTGATGTCCATGGCACGAATCCTTTTAAGATCCGGTTAGCTGGGCGGGCCCGGAGAGGGTTTTTTGCCCTCTCCGGTACCCGGTAGTCAGCCTACTGGAACAGACGCAGCAGGTTCTGCGGCATCTGGTTCGCCTGAGCCAGCATCGAGACGCCGGCCTGGACCAGGATCTGCTTCGAGGTGAACATGGTCATCTCTTGAGCAATATCGAGGTCCATCAGGCTGCTCCGCGCGGCTTCGGTGTTTTCCACCGCCGTCGAGATGTTCGCCGCGGCGAACTCGAGACGGTTCTGGTAGGCACCGATGCGGGACCTGGCCGTGTTCAGCGTGTCGACTGCGGTGGTCAGCAGGGACGACGCCGCGTCCGACGTGGCGACCGTGGTGATGTCCGAGTTGGTCAGACCCAGGTTATCGGCATTGGCGCCGCTCAGGGACACCGAGATGATGTCCTTCGTGGCGTCGGTGCCGACACCGACCTTGAAGCTGAACGACGCGGAGTCGCTGCCCGAGAAGTGCAGCCCGCCGGTCGAAGCCGACGGAACGGCCGTCTGCGACACGAACGAGGTGTTGAGCGCCAGCACCAGCTCGGCCGAGCTGGTAGAGTTGGAGAGCTTCAGAGACGTGCCGGTGGCCATCGAGCCGTCGGTATTGACGGCGGTCGCGTCGATGGCGCCCGTGAAGCTCGTGGAGCCGTCGGTCAGCGTGAACGTGTAGTCGCTCGACCCCCCGTAGCTCAGCGTGTAGTTGTCCACTGCCGACGTGTCCAGGCCTCGACCGGTGATGCTGGTCACGCCATTGTTGGCACCGAACGGTCCTGCACCCGTGCTGGCCGTGGAGCTGAAGGTCACGGCAGCGAAGGCCGCGTCGAGGTTGTCCGTCAGCACGCTACGACCGGAGAGCGTGGTCGTTCCCTGGGTCAGCGAACCGGTGCCGGCCAGGTTGAGGTCGTACTGGGTAGCGCCGTTCAGCGTGAGCTCGAAGCTCTTGCCGCCGGCGGCGGAGAAGGTCAGCGTGCTGTTGCTGTCCAGGTCCGACGAGGTCAGGAAGGCATTGGTGCCGAGCGCCGTTCCCAGATCCGTGAGCGCGGTCGTGGCGGCGTCGACGTCGTAGCTGGTGCGCGCGACCAGGACGAACTGGTTGCCGCCGGAGTCGGCGAAGGTGTAGGCGTTGCCGGCGACGATGTCGCTGTTGGTATCGCCGGTGGTGACGAAGTTGGTGTCGCTGAAGGTGACACCGCCGACGTCGACGGTGATCACGCCGGCGGCATGGGAGAAGCCGCTGGCCGTGCCCTGGACCGAGCCGCTGACGCCAGCGAGCAGGAAGTTGGTGGTGCTGGCGAGCAGGCCGGTCGAGGTCGTCACCGGGGTCACCGAGGCGGTGAAGTTGTCGGTGCCGACGGTGACCGTGATGCTGCCGCTGGTGTCGGCGGCGAAGGCGCCGACCGTACCGCTGATGTCACCGGCGGAGTTGGTGCCCAGGCTGGCGTTGGTGGTCGAGGCCAGGGTCGCCGACGGGGTGGAAACCGACGGCAGGTTGGTGGTCAGCGAGCCGTTCACCAGGGCCTGGCCGTTGAACTCGGTCGACGCGGCAATTCGCGTCACTTCCGAGAGCAGGGCCTGGTACTCGGTGTCGAGCATGCTGCGCTCGGTGCCGGAAAGCTGGCCCGAACCGGACTGCACCGCCAGGGTCTTCATACGAACGAGAACGTCGTTGACCTTGGCCATGGCGCCGTCGGCGATCTGCAGCATCGACACGCCCTGGCCGGCGTTCACGCTCGCCTGCTTGAGGGCGTTGACGGTCAGATTCAAGCGCGAACCGATCGCCAGCGACGCGGCGTCGTCCTTCGCGGACACGACGCGGCTGCCCGAGGACAGCTTCGCAAGCGAGGAGGTCACCGCACCGTCGGCCATCGTCAAATTGCGATGGGCAACGTTGGCGGCGTAGTTGGAGAGAACTGTTAGAGCCATCGATAACTCCTACATGGATGGTTGTAATGCGGCTACCTGCCTGCAAGGCCTTCATGGCCTCCATCGCGCTGTGCCGCCCACCGGACAGACTCAGCGCTACGATCCTCGCAACTCTGGTGCCAAGGGCTTGAGAAAGCGTTAAGGCCGGGATTGTGCGGTAGGCGATGGCGTGGGGGCATCGCCGCGGCCCGGCAAAAATTGCCGCTTCGGCCGCGGGTCCGGCAAATCCTGCCGAGCCGCCTTTGCCGTCCGGCAAGTCCTGCCGGTCCCAGGCCCCGAATGCCGGCCGACCAGGCCGCCGCGGCCGGACGGATTAAGCGAATGTCAACCATGGATCGGCAGTCTGGGCAGCGCTGAACTCGCCGGCGATTCGCTCGGGAGTGCAGCGCGATGCGAAACCCTGCGGCGTGGCGCCGCAGTGGGTAACCTGTCGACGGGAGGTCGGGTCGAGCATGGGGCGCAAGGCGAGGGCGGCGAACGCCAATCTGCCATTCATGGCGGCGCCGGAAGCCGCACGGGTCGCCGGCTTGCCGATGGGCGGTCCGGCCGCCGTGCCGGTCGGCCATGACGGCATGCTCCAGCATGCCCTGGCCATCCACAAGTCCGGCGACTACGAGGCCGCGGCGGAGGCTTACCGTCTGGTTCTGCGACGCTTTCCCCGCAGCAGCGACGCCCACAATCTCTACGGCGTGCTCTGCCACCAACTCGGCCGCCACGACGAGGCGATCGCCGAACTCGAGAGCGCGATCAAGCTGGACAAGAGCAGTGTCCCGGCCCTGGTCAACCTGGGTGCCACGCTGACCAATCTCGGCCGCTTCGACCAGGCGGCCCCCTATCTGGAAAGGGCGCTCAAGCGTCTTCCGAGCAGCGAGGAGGCACTCGCCAACCTGGGCGACGTGCGCGCAAACCAGGGCCGTCCAGGGGAAGCCTACGCGCACTACGAGGCCGCCTCCCGGCTCAATCCGACGGTCAGCAAGTACTACCGCGGCATGGCGATGGCCCGGCTGGGTCAGGGCCGGCTGTCCGACGCGGTCGACCGCCTGCGCCATGGTCTGGAAGTCAATCCGGGGCGCTGGGATTTGCGGCTCAACCTCGCCGAGATGCTGATGCATGTGCGCGAGAACGCCGAGGCCAAGGAGATCATCCTCGAGCTGCTGGACGAGATGCCGCCCGGTCTCGATCGTACCAAGGTGGCGCAGAGTCTGGCTCGCCTGGGCCGCATGGATGAGGCGGAACTCTGCCTGCGGGAGGAGCTGAAGGAGCATCCCGACAAGTGGCAGGCCAAGCTGTCCCTGGCCCGGGTCCTGATGGAGACCGGCCGCATCGACGAGGGCAAGGCGCTGTTCGACGAGGTCGCCGAGGAACGACCGACCGATTCCCTGGTCTGGAACGACCTGGGGGCGGTGTACAGCGTCCTCGGCCGCCATGTGGATGCCGTCGCGGCCTACAAGAAGGGCCTGGAAATCGAGCCTGATTCGACGGCGATTCTCACCAACTTGGGCGTTTCATACATAAATCTCACACGCTTCCAGGACGGATTCGAAACCTTCCGGCGGGTGACCCAGATCGATCCCGAGCAGGTCGCGGCCCAGGTCAGCCAGTGTCAGGCGCTGCAGCGCATGAAGCGGCTGGACGAGGCGCTGGTCTACGCGCACGGGCTGCGTACGCTGAAGTGCTACGATCCGAAGTACTTCAACTCCCGGTTCGTGCAGGTCATCAACGAAGCCTGCGACTTCGATACGCTGATCGAGCTCGACGACATCTGGGACACGGCGCAGCAGTTCAGCCGCAACGACCTGTCGATGAGCATGCTGACCCTGCTGTCGCTCGCCGATGACCTGGACAAGCAGCGCAAGCTGGTCGGCCTGGCGCAACGCCTGGGCGAAGCGGACGCGCGCCGCGCAGAGGCCGCCCCGCTGCAGCCCCGGCCATCCCGTGCGCGGACCGAAAAGCTGCGGATCGGGTTCGTCTCTTCCGATTTCCGGAATCACTCGGTGACGAAGTGCGTGCTGCCGCTGTTCCACTACTACGATCGCGATCGCTTTGAGGTCCACTGCTACAGTTCCTGGCCCGGCGCCAGCGATGCCCAGCAGGCGCTGGTGGCTGGAAAGGTGGATTCCTTCTCCCCGATTCACTCCATCGGCGACCGCGAAGCCGCGGAAAAGATCCGCGACGACAACATCGACATACTGATCGACCTCAACGGCTGGACCGGCATGTCGCGCCTGGCCATGTTCTGCTATCGACCGGCGCCAGTGCAGGCGACATGGCTCGGCTGGCCGTTGACCACGGGCCTGTCGAGCATCGACTACTTCCTGATGGACTCGCTGACCCGTCCCACGGTCGACGGGCTTCTGCTCGAGAAGCCGCTGGAGCTCGAGGGTTCGTGGGTATGCTTCGCCGGCTTCGACGATGTCGAGGTCGGTCCGTCCCCCTTCGAACGGAACGGGCATCTCACTTTCGGCACGCTCAACAACGTCTACAAGTTCACGCGACGCATGATCGCGCGCTGGAGCGAGGTGTTGCGCGAGTTCGAGGACGCGCGGTTCATCATCGTTCGCCCGGAATCGCGTTCGCTCCTGCTGCGAAAGAACATCATGGAGGAGTTCGCCCGCAACGGCGTCGACCCCGGTCGCCTCGAGTTCATGGACAACACGCGCGGCACCGACAGTCATCTCGCCTATTACAACCTGTTCGACCTCAGCCTGGACACCTATCCGGCGACCGGCGGCAACACCACTCTTGATGCCCTGTGGATGGGGATGCCGGTGGTCGGCCTGAACGGGCCCGCCTTCAACAACCGGATCTGCTATGCCATCCTCAATCACTGCGGAGTCGGCGAGCTCTGCGCCGAAACCGAGGATGAGTACGTGCAGATCGCCCTCGATCTGGCGCGCGACCGCGGGCGCATCGCCGAGTATCGCCGTACCCTCAGGGACCGCATGGCGTCGTCGCCCTTGTGTCAGGGCCAGCCCTTCGCCGAGCGCTTCGGCGCCGCGATGACCCGGGTGGGCAAGGAGCACGGGCTAATCTGATCCGCCGACCGCGGGACCACCCCCGGGCAGGCGCCGAGACGGCGGCGCTCAGAGACGGAACAGGTCAGCCAGAATGTCGCGGTCCGGTTCGCGGAACGTCAACTGGCGCGCGTTCTCGAACACGATGCAGTTGCCGGGCGTGTCCTGATTCACGATCGACGCGCCCTGGGCGAGGTAGGTGCGCGGGCCGATATTGCTGCGGCCGAGGATGGCCGTATTGGGATACATCACCACCCCTTCGCCCAGCACCGGGGCATCGCCGTGGCTCTTGCCGACGGTCGAATTCTGGTAGACCGCGAAATGGTTGGAATAGGTCGTGCGCGCCAGCACGATGCCGACCGAGTGCCCGACGAAGAAGATCTCCGGCAGCTCGGTATCGTAGAAGCATTCGAACCCGTTGAGCGCCTTGTTCAGGTAGAAGAGCTTGGTACAGACCCGCTCGTCCTGCCGCTCGCGCCACAATGTGTTGGCCAGGTAGTACAGGAACGTCGTGTACTGGCTGGAGTGCAGCGGATTGAACTCTCCCGGCCGCCACATTCGCACCCCGCCGATGCAATGTTCCAGGCGGGCCAGCGCGGCATCGATCACCGACGCCACCGCGGGGCGCACGTCCTCGCGATAGGCATCGGGAAACAGGTGGCGAGCCTGATCGGAGACATATCCGATCAGTGCATTGCGGCTGAAGTCCTTCAGCGCTAGCCCAGCCATCGCGGAAGGCGGTCAGCTGACCTTGCGCAACCGGACATCGCCGGCGTGTGCCGCCCGGCCGTCGCGGAAGTAGGCGACGACGGTGTCGGCCACCTTGGTTTGCGCCTCCGCAGCCATGCATGAATGCAGCGGCAGGGTGACGATTTCGGCGGCCGCCTTGCGGGTTACCGAGAGATCGCCCCTCGGACAGCCCTCGAGCACACCGAAGCTGTGACCCGGCATCCAATGCACGCCGGTATCCACCCCGTGTTCATGCATGTAGGTTCGGAACGCATCGCGTTCCTCGGCCGGCACGCGGACGTAGAAGATGAAGGGAGTGATGTTCTCCAGATCGATGGTGGGGAAGCGCAGATCGGCGATTCCGGACAGCCGCTCCATGTAGTATCGGCAGGTTTCGCGCCGCGACTTGCTGATGCGGTCGATCTTGGCGAGTTGGCTCAGCCCGATCGCACCGTGCATGTTGATCATGTGGTAGCGAAAGCCGATGTCGTTGACGTGAAAGGTCCAGGCCCGCTTGTTCTGATACATCACCGCCGGCGGCTGCCCCATCCCCAGGATGCGCAGCTCGTGGATGCGATGCAGTTCCTCCTCGCTGCTCACGATGATGGCGCCGCCGTCGAGACAGGTGACGGTCTTCACCGGATCGAAGCTCAGCATGGTGATGTCGGAGAAGCTGCCGATCATCCGGCCGTCGTGGCGGCAGGCCATGGAGTGGGCCGCGTCATGGATGACGCGGAGCTTGTGGCGGTCGGCAAATTTCTGCACCGCGTCGAAGTCGCACAGGCCGTTGCCATAATCCATGATGCATATGGCCTTGGTCCGCGGCGTGACCAGCGCCTCGGCCTTGGCGATGTCGATGGTCAGATTGTCGTCGCGCGCGTCGCACAGCACCGGCGTGGCGCCGGCCTGCAGTATCGCCTGAAAGTCGGAGACGCAATTGAACGACGGCGTGATGACCTCGTCGCCGGGGCCGAGATTGGCGACCACCATGGCGAGATGCAGGGCCGAATGCCCGGTGTTGACCGCGGCCAGGTGGCGGTCCTGGAGGCCGAGATAGGCCGAAAGCTGCTTCTCGAACTCGGCGACGTAGCTGCCCATGCCGAGCCAGCCGAGATCGATGGCGGCGACCGCTGCCTCTCTTTCTTGCTGCTCGAGAAGCGGCTTGAAGACGGGAACCTGGATCATGTTCGACCTCGATTGGCGGCTAGGAGTGGGGAAGGCGGTTTCAGGAGTGCGCGCGGCGGGCGGCGACGTCGACGATCTCGGCGCCGCGGCTGCCGCCGCGATAGCCGATGGTGCGTGCCGGGGATCCGACATTGACCGAATAGGCCGGCAGTTCGCCGCGTACCAGCGAGCCGGCGCCGACCACGCAGCCCTTGCGCAGGATCGCGCCGTCCAGCAGGACGCAGTTCGCCGCGACCCAGACGTCATCCTCGAGAACGATGCCGCCGCGGCTCTCCATGAAGCGCTGCTCGCGGATCGGCCGGCTGCGGTCGTCGATCTCGTGGTTGGTCGGGGCGAAGGTGGTGTTGGCGCCGATGGCACAGTCTTTGCCGATGGTGATCCCGTTGCCGACATACAGAACGACGCCGGAGTTGATCGAGCAGTTCTCGCCGATCAGGAGGTCGCCCGTGCCGCCGGCCGGCTTGATCTTGACGAAGGAGTCAATGACGGCACCGTCTGCGATGACGATCTTGCTGCCGCGCACCGAATCCTCGATGTCGGCCAGCTTCGAGATCTTTGCCTTGTCCGAGATGATCAGCATGACACCTTCTCCAGCAACGGAAAGCTGAGATCTCGCACCGAGATCACGCGGTCGGCGCAGGCCGGCCAGTCGATGGCGAGGGCTGGGTCGTCCCACCTGATGCCGGTGGCGCTCTCGGGCCGGTAGGGCACCGAGATCTGGTAGAACACTTCGGTGTCGTCCTCGAGGGTCTGGAAGCCGTGGGCGAAGCCTTCGGGCACGTACATCATCAACCCGCTGCGGGCGCCGAGCTCGGTCGCGAACCAGCGGTGGCGGGTCGGCGAGGCGGGGCGCAGATCGACGATGACGTCGAAGATGCGGCCGCGGGTGACCCGCACCAGTTTCGACTCGGCATGCGGCGCCTGCTGGTAGTGCAGGCCGCGCAGGGTGCCGTGCCGGCGGTTCCAGGAGACGCTGCACTGTGCCAGGCGCGGGCTCAGCCCGTGCCGGGTGAACTCCTCGGCCGACCAGGTGCGGGCGAAGTGGCCGCGTTCGTCCTCCAGGCGCTCGATCTCGATCAGAAACGCGCCGGACAGGCCGGTCTCCTGGAAGTTCATGCGTAGACCCGGGTGGCCGGGATCGGCACCACGAACTTGCCGCCCCAGCTTCGGACATGCGCCATCTGGGCGATGATCTCGTCCTTGAGATTCCAGGGCAGGATCAACAGATAGTCGGGCCGGGTCTCGGCCACGTGGTCGGGATGGTGGATCGGAATGTGCGTCCCCGGCAGGAACAGGCCCTGCTTGTGCGGGGACAGGTCGACCACGTAGTCGACGAAGTCGCCGCGGATGCCGCAATAGTTGAGCAGGGTATTGCCCTTGGCGGCGGCACCGTATGCGGCGATCCGCTTGCCGGCGAACTTGGCCTCGATCAGGAAGCTGAGCAGGCCGCGCTTCACCGTCTTCACCCGTTCGGCAAGGCCGCGGAAGGTGGCGACGTCCTCGAGCCCGGCGGCGCGCTCGCGCGCGCGCATGTCGCCGATCGCGTGGCCGATCGGCCCGACGGCGCCGCGGTGGCGGGCATAGATCCTGATCGACCCGCCATGGGTCGGCAGTTCCTCGACGTCGTAGAGCTCCAGCCCGTGCGCGCCGAAGATCCGCTCGGCGGCGACGAAGGACAGGTACGAGAAATGCTCGTGATAGATGGTGTCGAACTGCACCTGGCGCATCAGCTGCAGCAGGTGGGGGAATTCCAGGGTGATGGTGCCCTGCGGCTTCAGCGCGATGGCGAGGCCGGCGACGAAGTCGTTGATGTCGGGCACGTGGGCCAGCACGTTGTTGCCGATCAGCAGGTCGGCCTGGCGCCCCTCGGCCGCCAGTTCGCGCGCGGTCTCGATGCCGAAGAAGCGCACCAGGTTCGGGATGCCGCGACCGCTGGCGATGGCCGCGACGTTGGCCGCCGGCTCGACGCCCAGCACCGGAATGCCGGCGCCCTGGAAGTACTGCAGGAGATAGCCGTCGTTGCTGGCGATCTCGACCACCTGGCTGTCGGCGCCGAGGCCGAAGCGGCCGACCGCCATCTCGGCGTAGCGCCGGGCGTGCTCGAGCCAGCTCTTCGAATAGGACGAGAAATAGGCATAGTCGCCGAAGATCTCGGCGGGCGCCTGGAACTGCTCGAGCTGCACCAGGAAGCACTGCCCGCAGACATAGGCGTGGAGCGGAAAGAACGGCTCCATCCGGTTGAGATCCTCGGCCCGCAGATAGGCGTTCGACGGCGGCGACATGCCGAGATCGGCGACGCTCACCTGCAGGGCGGCGCTGCAGAACCGGCAGCGCGGTGCTGCGGCGTCCGGATGGGCCGCCGCGGAATGGCCGTGGGCCGCACCGCTCGCCGTGTGCTTAGGCAGCATGGGCATACTCCTCGATCTGATCGAAGCTGAGCCGGCGCACGTCGCCATCGCGCCGGTGCGCCCGGTACCAGGCGACGGTGCGCGCGAGCGCGTGCTCGGTGTTCCAGGCGGCACGCCAGCCGAGCTCGGCCTCGGCCCGGCTCGAATCGACCGCGAGCAGCCGCGCTTCATAGGGATTGGCGCCGTTGTCGAGGGTCCAGCGCGCGCCGTCGCCCCACAGCCGCACCAGCTCGTCGACGACCCACTGGACCTGCCGGCTGTCGCCGCCGGCCGGGCCGAAATTCCAGGCGCCGGACAGGCTTTCCGGCTCGACCGCCAGCCGCTCGGCCAGGCGCATGTAGCCGGCCACAGGCTCCAGCACGTGTTGCCACGGACGGTGGGCGAGGGGATTCCTCAGGCGCAGCGCCTCGCCGGCGGAGAACGCGCGCATGGCGTCGGGCACCAGGCGGTCCTCGGCCCAGTCGCCGCCGCCGATCACGTTGCCGGCGCGCGCCGTGGCCAGCCCGGTCGGGCGGCGCCCGCCGAAATAGGAGCGACGGAAGGCCTCGACCGCGATCTCGGTGCAGGCCTTGCTGGCGCCGTAGGGTTCATGACCGCCCAGGCGGTCGGTCTCGCGATAGGCCCAGACCCATTCGCGGTTGTCGTAGACCTTGTCCGAGGTGATCACCACGACGGCGATGACCCCGTCCTGCCGACGCAGGGCGTCGAGCAGATTGACGGTGCCCATGACATTGGTGGCAAAGGTCTCGACCGGCTCGGCATGGGCGCGCCGCACCAGGGGCTGCGCCGCCATGTGGAACACGATCTCCGGCCGGGCTTCGGCGACCGCCCGCTCCAGCCGCCCGGCATCGCGGATGTCGGCGATGGTCGAGGACAGGTCGCCAGCCAGGCCGACCGCGTCGAACAGGTTGGGCCGGGTCGGCGGCTCGAGCGAATAGCCGCTCACCCGCGCGCCCAGGCGCGCCAGCCACAGGCTCAGCCAGCCGCCCTTGAAACCGGTGTGGCCGGTGACGAGGACACGGCGGTCGCGCCAGAACGAAGCATCTACGCCGACAGTCGGCACGGTTCCCAGATTCGCCACGGCGCTTTCCCGCTGGACCACATTTCGTTGAGCAGGCACATCTCGCGATAGGTATCCATCGACTGCCAGAAGCCGCCGTGCTGATAGACCGCGAGTTCCTCCCGCGCCGCCAGCTTCTCGAGCACGCCCTGCTCCAGGGATACGTCGGAGCTGGCCTGCAGATCGGCGAAGGCGGCGCGCTCGAACACCAGGAAGCCGCCGTTGATCCAGCCATCATTGACCTGCGGCTTCTCGCGGAACGTCTTGACGATGCCGCCGTCGATCGACAGCTCGCCATAGCGCGAGGATGGATGGACCGCGGTGACGGTGGCGGAACGGCCGGAGCGCCGGTGATGCGCCAGCAGTGCGGCCAGGTCGACGTCGGACACGCCGTCGCCATAGGTCGCGAAGAAGGTGTTGCCGCGGACGTAGCGCAGCGCCTGGCGGATGCGCGAGCCGGTCAGCGTCTCGGCGCCGGTCTCCGCCAGCACCACGCGCCAGTCCTCGGCATCGCGGTTCGACAGCGTCTCGACGCCGCCGGACCGCAGATCGACCGCGACATCGCTGATATGGGTCTGATAATTCAGGAAATAGTCGCGGATCGCGTCGCCGCGATAGCCCAGGCAGAGCACGAAATTGCGCACCCCATGGTGGTGGTAGTGCTTCATGATGTGCCAGAGGATCGGCTTGCCGCCGATCTCGACCATCGGTTTCGGCTTGAATTCGGTTTCCTCGCGCAGCCGGGTCCCCATGCCGCCGCACAGGATGACCGCCGTCATCTCGTGCAGCCGCGGTCCGGGCCGGTCGAGGAGCTCGAGACGGTCGACTTTGTCATCCGGCATGTCGGAGGCGCTTCCTGGTCGCGTTGTCTCGGCCATGTTCACCTCGCTGGCTTAACAAGGATTTAACGACGTTCGTTAAGCTTCCGGCCCGAGGGCCGGTTTGGCGCTGCTGCGCCGCCGTTTTTTCCGCCCGGGCCGCCCTAGAGCGGGTGCCGGACCGAGTATTCCGGGTTCCCCAGAACCACCTGGCGGCCGGCCCGCCGCGCCACGTCTATGATCACCGGCGCGCGCAGGTTGGCGGTCAGGCTTACCCCCTCGGCCAGGGTCCGCACGGTGACGATCAGCAAGACCAGCAGGTTGCCCGGCGCCAGGCCGGCATTCATGCAGGCATCGTCGAGATCGGCGCGCTGGATCGGGCCGCTGTCCGGATCGACCGGGGCGACCACGAAGGTCACCTGGGAGTCGCTCAGGCTCTGCAGCAGCTTGAAGCGCGACAGGGTCGGATTGGGCAGGTCGGCGAGCGCAAAGCGCGTGTGGCCGGCGAAGCCGAGCGGCCCCTGGGACATCTCGATCACCGCGCAGCGATGGGTGACCACCGGGCCCAGGCGGGTTTCCACCGTGATCGACTCCCCCTGCTCGGGCGCCTCCGGCGACAGCGCCGCCGAATCCTCGGCGGCGATCAACAGGCCGTGTGCGGAAGTCATTGCGGTCGTTCCTTCTGCAGGAGTTTGCGCGGATAGCCGTGTGGGTTCACGGTGCGTCGTGCGGTCATCGCAGGTACTGGGCCAGGTTCATCTGGCTCAATCGGGAGATCGTCATGTACGAGGCCTCGAGCAGGGTCTGCGACATGCTCAGCTGCGACATCACCGCCGCCACGTCGACGTTCTCGATGTCGCTGACCGCCTGTTCGCTGTAGAGCTTGAAGTCCTCGTGATGGGTGTTGGCGGATTCCAGCGCACCCAGCGAGATACCGATCCGGGTGCGCAGATCGGCGAGGTCGAGAGTCAGCGGTGCCACGCCCAGCGGGGCGTTCAGCGTCTCGGTGCCGAGCGAGGCGTTGACCAGCGCGAGCGCGGTCTCCAGCGTGGCGCGGTCGGGGGCGCTGCCGAGCGATTCGACGTAGTGCGCCGCCCGGATCAGGTACTCGAAGGCGCCCGCATCGGCGGTCGCGCCATAGGAGATAGTGGTGTTGACGTCGGAATCGGTCGACAGCACCACGGCGTCGCCCTTGTAGTACTCGCCACCGATCGCGGTCAGCGGCGGGGTCAGCGGAAAGGTCGGCAGGGTCAACGCGGCGAGGTCGACCGGCTGGGTCGAGGTGCGCGAGCCGGCGAACAGGAAGCGGCCGTCCTGCTCGACGTTCAACAGCTTGGCGATCTCCTGCTTGAAGTTGGCCGCCTCGTCCGCGATCCCGACCTCCTGCGCGTTCTCGGCATTCAGGGCGTTGACCAGGAGGGTGCGGAACTTGGTGGTCGCCTCGTAGATCTGCGACACCGAGGTTTCCATCGCGGTCAGGCGGTGGGTGACGATGTCGTTGTTGGCGATGTACTGGTCGGTGCGGGTCAACGACGACTGCAGATTGACCAGGCGATGGCTGTTGGCGCCGACCCCGCTGTAGTCGCGCGACACCATGCCGGACGAGGCCTGTGCCTGCAGGTCGTAGATGTTGCGCTGCGCATTGAGGGTCTGCGCGAGCGTCAGCTGCTGGCTGGCAAATGTCGAGACGCGGATCATCTTCGGTTCCTGCTATCAGCCCATCTGCAAGAGGACGTCGTACATGTCGGACACCACGGTCACGAGCCGGGCGGAGGCGGCGTAGGCGTTCTGGTAGAGCACGAGGTTGCTCATTTCCTCGTCGACGTTGACGCCGCTCATCGAGCTCGCGCGGTAGTCGAGGTCCTGGGCGACCGTGGTCTGGAAATCCAGGCTGTCCTGCGCCCGGTTGTAGCGGGCGGTCGCGACCGACAGGATCTCGGCGCCATAGCCGGCGAAGGTGGTGGAGATGCTGGTCAGCTCGCCGGCCTGGCCGAAGCTGATCTGATCCTGGAACCGCGCGGCCAGCCGCTGGGCGATCTCGTTGTCGCCGGGCGAGACGTAGTATTCGCCGGAGACTGCATCCAGGCGCAGCACGCCGCGCGACATCCGGGCCGGATCGCTCAGAATGTCGCCGCGCACCGCGAGCGTCGCCGCATAGTCCGTGCCGGTCGGGTCGTCGCCGACGAAGAAGTCGTTGAGGTGCAGGAAGTCCGAGACGCTGGTGGTCTGCTGGCCGCCGCCCGGGTCGACCACGCCGCCGCTGATCACCACGCCATAGGTGCCGCCGCCGTTGATGCTGACGACGCCGCCCGACTCGGTCGCCAGCGAGCCGCCGAAGCCGGCCAGCGCGGTGTTGATCTCGGTGGCGAAGCCGGCGGCGTCGAGCGTTCCCGGCGCCGCGACCGTCGCGGTGTAGGCCTGGGTGCCGTCGGCGTTCAGCAGGGTGATTTCGACCGTGCCGGTCAGGGACACGGCGGTTCCGGTCTGCGCCCGGCTGCCGGTCAGCGTCGTCGCCGCGGGAAACCCGGAGCCGTCGTTGTGGATCCGGTTCATCTCGTCCCGCAGCGTCGCGGCCAGGGTGCTGATCTCCGCGGTGAGTGCCGGCAGGTTGCTGTCGCGCATCTGCACCAGCGCCGCCAGCCGGCCGGACCCGATCTCGTTGGTGATGTCGTAGCTGCCGACCATGATGCCGTCGATCCCGCCCGGATAGACGGTCGCGGCCGAGGTCGCGGCCACCGGCGCGTGGCTGACCATCAGCGGATCGCCGCTCAACAGGGTGCGGCCGTTCCTGGTGAAGATCACCAGCTCGCCGGTGCTGCGCGTGAAGTAGTTGACGTCGATCTGCTCGGTGAGCTTGTTGACCGCCAGGTCGCGCTTGTCCTCGAGATCCCCGGTCGGCTGCCCCTGCACCTTGTTGCGGGCGATCTCGCCGTTCAGCCTGTCGATCTCGCCGAGCTGCTGATTGACGATGTCGACGGACTTGGAGATCTCCTGGTCGGCCTGGGACCGCAGCTGCTGGATTTCGCGCGACATGGAGTTGAGCTGGCGGGCGACGGCGTCCGCGGCGCTGACCACGCTGGCCCGCGCCGAGGCGCTTTCCGGGGTGGCGGCGAGCGACTCGGACTTGGCGGCGAAGTTGCTGATCGACGCGCCGATCGAGCTCTGCGAGTTCAGCGAGCCGAACAGGTCCTGGACGTATTGCAGGAAATCGTTCTGCGCCTTGTAGTTGCCGACCTCGGAGCTGGCGCTGCGCAACTGCTTGACCAAGAAGTCGTCGACCAACCGGGTCACGTTCGAGAGCTTGACGCCGGCGCCGCTGCCGCCGATGACGATGCTTTCCTGCTGCGCGGACTTGCGCGTGTAGCCGGGCGTGTTGGCGTTGGTGACGTTGTTCGACGTCACCTGCAGCGCCGACTGGTTGGTCTGCAGGCCGGTGAGGGCGTTGAAGAGTGAAACGTTGAGGCTCATGTGCCTGCGATCCGTTGGTCATTCGCCCGGTGGGCGGCTCACAGGCGCTCGTTGACGGAGACGGTCGTCGGCTGCGCCGCGTGCCGGCGATGCACCGGCGCGCCGCCGCCGCGGGTGTAGCCGGCCGGCTGCACCCGGGTGCGCTCGACCGCCTCGACGATCGCCTTGAGCACGCGGTCGTTGACCTCCCGCACGGCCCGCAGCGCCCGGGCGTTCTCGGCCAGGATCGACTGGAAGCGCTCGGTCGCCTCGGTAAGCTCGGCGATCAGCGCGTCGGTGACGTTGTCGTCGACGTCCTTGGATTCCCGCAGCGCCATGAAATGCGCCTCGTAGGCGTCGGCGAGCGCCATCTTGTCGAGTTGCAGGAGCTTGATGTCCTGAGGGCGCATCGCCCGCAGCAGCTTGATTTCCTGGTCCATGCAGGCGATCAGCCGGGCGGTGGTGGCGAGCAGGTCGCGGACGCGTTCGGTCTTGGTCATGGCCGCTGAATCTCCTGCAACTTGAGAATTTCAGTCCGAACCGAGTCGGACAGGCCGACGCCGCCCTGCTTGGCGACCGCCTTGCCGTATTCCTGGAACAGCATCGAACGGTAGATCGCCTCGCCTTCACCGCCGCCGAACAGGGCGTCCGGCTCGATGCCGGCGAACATCTGCTCGAACATCTGCGACAGGAAGAACGCCTCGAAGTCCTGGGCGGTCCGCGACGCGGCCGCCGGATCGGACGTCTTGGCGAGAGCGGGCGCCTTGGCCGCGCCGAGCAGGGCGCTCGCGTCGATCGGGCTGCTGATGAACTCCATCACATCACCTCGATCTCGGCCTGCAGCGCGCCGGCCGCCTTGATCGACTGCAGGATCGAGATCATGTCGCGCGGCCCGATGCCGAGCGCATTCAGGCTGTTGACCAGCTCCTGCAGGCTGATGCCGGCCGGCATCACCGCCAGGCGATTGCCGCTCTGCTCGTCGACCTGGATGTTGGTGCGCGGGACCGTGGTGGTGGTGCCGGTGTTGGAGAGCGGCGCCGGCTGCGACACCTGCGGAGTCTCGGTGATGCGGATGGTCAGGTTGCCCTGGGCGATCGCCACTGTGCTGATCCGCACGTTCTCGCCCATCACGATGATGCCGGACTGCTCGTCGATGACGACGCGGGCAATCTGGTCGGGGTCGACCGGCAGCTGCTCGATGTCGGTGAGCAGGGCGACGACGTTGTTGCGATAGGTCTCGGGCACCACCAGGCGCACGGTGCCCGGGTCGGTCGACTGTGCCGCCGGCTGGCGCAGGAACCCGTTGATCGCGTCGGCGATCCGTCGTGCGGTGGTGAAATCGGGGTTGCGCAGCGCGATCTTGACGGTCTGCATGCTCGCCATCTGGAAGCCGATTTCACGTTCGATGATGGCGCCGCCGGCGATTCGGCCGTTGGTCGGCACGCCCTTGGTGACCGACTGGCCCTGGCCCTCGGCACTGAAGCCGCCGACCGCGATCGGCCCCTGCGCGACCGCATAGACCTCGCCGTCGGCGCCCAGCATCGGGGTCACCAGCAGGGTGCCGCCGAGCAGGCTCTTGGAGTCGCCGAGGGCGGAAATGCTGACGTCGACGGTGGCGCCCTGGCGGGAGAAGGGCGCCAGGCTGGCGGTCACCATCACCGCCGCCACGTTCTTGGTGTCGAGATTCTTGTCGCGGGCGTTCACCCCGAGGCGGTCGAGCATGCCGATCAGGCTCTCGCGCGTGAACACCGCCTTGCCGAGGCTGTCGCCGGTGCCGTTGAGTCCGACGACCAGGCCATAGCCGACCAGCTGGTTGTCGCGCACCCCCTCGAAATCGGCGATGTCCTTGATCCGCGAGGCGGCCGCCGGCTGCGGCAGCGCCAGGGCGAGCGCCAGGGCGCAGGCGCCGAGCGCCGCGGCCAGGCGCGGCCGGAGGAGGCGGAAACTGGGAATCGATGGGGACATCGGCTGGCCGCTGCTGCTTCGGGAATCGGTTCGGTCCACCGAAGTACTAGCGCGGCGCGTGCCAACCCGGCCGCCGAGGTTAAGCCTATGGTTTGCCTGGAGATTGTTGCCGGACCGCGGTCCGATGGGTAACCGGTCTCGCCACTTGCCCGGCAATTCCTGCCGCCCTGGAGGCACGGATTGCCGCCCCGGGCCGGTTCCCTTAATGGCTTGTTAACTCTCAGTAGTATAAGGATTTTTCATGATCCGAGATGAGTCCAGGGCGGCATGAAGATCGATCCGACGGCGCCGCAGCGTCCGGCGTCCCTGCGGCGCGCCGGCACCGGTGGCGGCGTACGGTCCGACGGCTTTTCCAAGGCGCTGGCCGAGAACGGCGCGTCCGCCTCGATCAGTGGCGGCGGACCGATCGGCGCGCTCGGCGCCATGCTGGCCCTGCAGGAGGTCCCCGACGCCAGCGATCCGCGGGGCCGGGCCCGGCGCCGCGGCGAACAGATGCTAGCGCTGCTGGATCGCATCCGGCTCGGCCTGCTGGCGGGAGCGATTCCCCAGTCCCAGCTCGCCGATCTCACCCAGCTGGTGCGCAGCCAGCGCGCCCAGATCGACGATCCGCGGCTCGGCGAGATCCTCGACGAAATCGAGCTCCGCGCCGCGGTCGAACTCGCCAAGCTGGGCAGCCCGACCTAAGGGCTCAACAAGTTATCTTTCTATTTCAATAAGTTACGGATCGGCAAGGTGATGTTGTCAGGCTTGCAGCGACCCGGAAAATTCATATACTCCGCGGCGTCTCGACCCTGGTTCGTTTTACGCTAGAGCGAGGATATGAAGCCACTGCTGCCGCCCGACTATCGACCGACGGACGAAGAGCCGTTCATGAACCCGATGCAGCGCGAGTACTTCCGCCAGAAGTTGCTCGCCTGGCGCAGCGAGCTGCTGCAGGAATCGACCGAAACCCTCCAGCATCTGCAGGAGGAGAGCCTTTCCGAACCCGATGTCGCCGATCGCGCGTCGCTCGAAACCGACCGCTCGCTGGAACTCCGGACCCGCGACCGCGAGCGCAAGCTGATCGCCAAGATCGACGAGGCGCTGCGCCGCATCGACGACGGCAGCTACGGCTACTGCGAAGAGACCAGCGAGCCGATCAGCCTGCGGCGGCTCGAGGCCCGGCCGATCGCGACTCTCAGCCTCGAGGCGCAGGAGCGCCACGAGCGGATGGAGCGGACCCACCGCGACGACTGAGCGCCCCGCGCGATCCTCGCCCCGGGATCCGGCTTCGCTCATGAATCCGGTGCCCGAATCCCGGCGTCGGCCTGGGGCTCAGAACGGGAACAGGATGTCGTAGATCTGCTGGCCGTAGCGCGGCTGCTGCAGATCCGAGAGCTGGCCGCGACCGCCATAGGAGATCCGGGCCTCGGCGATCTTGTCGTAGCCGACGGTATTGGTGGAGGTGATGTCCTCCGGCCGGATCACGCCGGCCACCGTCAGTTCGCGCACCTCGTAGTTGACCCGCACCTCCTGGCTGCCGGTCAGCACCAGGTTGCCGTTCGGCAGCACCTGGGTGACCACCGCGGCGACCCGCAGATTGATGTCCTCCTGGCGGTCGACGGTGCCGGTGCCGTTGGTGTTGCTGGTGCTGCCGGCCTCCACCAGGTTGGTCGGATCCACGGCGTTGGGCAGCACCTTGCTGAGCTGGCTCTCGAAGCCCATGAAGGCATCGACCGAGGCGCCTTCGCCGGCGGTACGGTCGCGCGCGGTCGAGTTCTTCAGCTTGGCATCGTCGGCGATTTCGATCACCACCGTCAGGATATCGCCGACCTCGCTCGCCCGCTGGTCCTTGAAGAAGGCTCGGCTGCCGGTGCGCCACAGCGAGTTGGCCTGGCGCTCCTCGGTGACCGGGGCCGGCATCGGCATGCTCACCGGCTGGTAGGCCGGGGTCGCGAGCGGGTTCTGGATGTTGGTCAACGGCGGCTCCTCGCCGACCTGGGATAGCCGGGTCAGGGCGTTGCAGCCGCTGAGCGCGGTGCCGATCAGCAGCACGGCGGCGAGCGGGAGAAGGCGGCGCGGGGTTGCGTTCATCGGGGCTTTCCCTAGTTGCTGAGCGGCGCCATCGCGGCGACCACGGAGACGGTGGTAGGGTCGAGCACGATCGCCTGGATGATGCGGTTGCTGGTCGTGTTCATGACGCGGACGAGGTCGCCGGCGGCGCCGCTTTCCATCGCGCGGCCCTGGGTGGTGATCAGCATCTGCGGCGATTCGAGCACCATGGTCACCATGGCGCCCTTCTTGATCATGGTCGCGACTTCCAGGTCGTTGGCGCGCACCGGCTCGCCGGCGCGGATCGGACGGCGCGGCGTGCGGCCGACCATTTGCGCGGGATCGAGGACGATGGCAGTGCCGACGCGGTCGGCGTGAACCTCGACCCACTGGATGTCGGAGTCGACGATGACTTCGCCGGGCAACAGGCGGCGCACGGGAACCGGGACCTCGGTCAGCGTGAAGATGCGTCCCGCCACCACTGTGCGGGCGGCCACCGGGCCCTCGGCCGGGGCGACCACGACCGCCGAGAAGCGGCCGCTCTGGGAGTCGAGGTTGAACTGCTGCACGGCCAGGCTGGGGGCGATGTCGACCGGCAGCTTCAGCACCGGGGCGATGCCGTCGAACTGCAGGTCGTACGCGCCGTCGATGCCGCGCGCGATCAGGCTGTCCGCCAGCGCGCCGCGCACCGCCTCGGTGCCGACGAGCTGGCTGGACCGGGTCACGACCGCCTGCTCGAACTGGGAACTCGGGCGCCAGGCCAGCCCGTAGGCGCGGGCCACCGCCGACAGCCAGCGCGCATCGAGCACGACGCTGTCGCCCGGCGCCGGGGCCCGGGCCACGGCGATCGCGGCGTGCTGTTGCGCGCCGTCGAACAGGTCGGCGACGCGGATGACCGCGTCGTCCACGATCACGGCGGCGCGCAGCAGCACCGGCGCCTGTGGCAGGTCCGCTGTGGCGCCCGCGGTCGCCGGCAGGGCGGCGAGGCCGAGCATGAGGATCATGAGATGGACAATGCGGTTCATGGCGATGGCTATCCCTAGCGCAGCTGGGTCACGGCGCCCATCATGTCGTCGGACGCCTTGATGACCTTCGAGTTCATCTCGTAGGCGCGCTGGGCGGTGATCAGGTTGGTGATCTCGGACACGACATTGACGTTCGAGACCTCGAGAAAGCCCTGCTGGACGGTGCCGAACCCGGCGGAACCCGGGGTGCTGACGATCGGCGCGCCCGATGCCGAGGTCTCCAGGAGGTAGTTGTCGCCGATCGCCTGCAGGCCGCCTTCGTTGACGAAGGTGGCGAGCTCGAACTGGCCGACGTTCTGCGGCGCGACCTGGCCGTCGAGCTTCACATAGACTTCGCCGGTCGCGTTGATGGTCACCGAGATGGCATCCTCGGGAATGGTGATGCCGGGCATCACGATGTAGCCGTCCGGGGTGACGATGGTGCCGTCTGCGCTGCGGCTGAGCGCGCCGGCCCGGGTGTAGCCGATGTCGCCGTTCGGCAGCTCGACCTCGAAGTAGCCCTTGCCCTGGATCGCGATGTCGAGCGGATTGTCGGTGATCTGCAGGCTGCCCTGCTCGGTGATCCGGTAGATCGCGGTCGGCTTGACGCCGACCCCGATCTGCACGCCGGCGGGAACGATGGTGCCGGTATCCGACGAGGCCGAGCCGACGCGCCGCTGGTCCTGGTACAGCAGGTCGGCGAACTCCGCCCGGCGGCGCTTGAAGCCGGTGGTGTTCATGTTGGCGATGTTGTTGGAGATCACGTCGACGTTCAGCTGTTGAGCCAGCATTCCGGTGGCGGCGATGCTCAGCGATCTCATGATTGGCTTCCTTCCGGTCTTGTCGGCGGCGCTCAGGACGAGGAGACGACGGTGTTGATCACCCGTCGCGTCAAGTCGTCCTGGGCTTCCACCATCTTCTGCGCCGCCTCGAAGTTCCGCATGACGGCTATCAACTGGGTGATCTCGACCACCGGCTGCACGTTCGATTCCTCGACCATGCCCTGGACGACCTCGGAATCGGTGGCCGAGGTCGGCGCCGTGGTGGCGATGTAGAGGCCGGCATTGTCGTGGCGCAGGCCCTGCTCGTCGGCGAAGTGGAGCAGCCGCAGCTTGCCGAGGATGCCGCCATTGCTGGAAATGGTGCCGTCGCGGGCGATCTTGATCTCGCCGTCGTCCGGCGGTACGAAGATCGGCCCGCCCTCGCCCTGCACGGCGAAGCCGTCGCTGGTCACGAGCTGGCTTCCGGAATCGACCTGGAAGCGGCCGAGGCGGGTGTAGCGCGCGCCATCGGGCGTTTTTACCTCGAAATAGGCGTCGCCGCTGATCGCCAGGTCGAGCGGTGCGCCAGTCTGGGTCAAGGAGCCCTGGCCGGTGTCCCGCACCATGCCCAGGTCCTGAACCATCGCCACCTTGCCGTCGGCCTTCACGAAGGTCGGGTTGCCGTTGGCGTCCGGCTTCACCAGGTACTCGACGAAGGCGAGATCCGAGCGCTTGAAGGACGCGGTGTTCGCGTTCGCCAGGTTGTTGGCGATGATGTCGAGCTGGCGGGTCAGCACGAGCTGGCGCGACAGCGCGATATAGGCGGTGTTCTCCATCTCGGGCCAGCGTCCAATGGTTCCACGGGCGCGTCCGGGCCGACGGGGCTCGGTCGCTCCAGGTCCTTGCACCGGCCGTGCCATGCGCCGAACCGCCGCCGCGGCAGGGTTTTTCGCCGCCGCCGGACGGTGCCCGTGCCGCGATCGGTCGCGGACGGGCAGGGACTGCCCGGCATTTCCTGCCGGTCATGCCGGCCGGCTCAACCAGATATTAACTGTCGCCGGCTATCTTCTGCGGCGATCCGCACGCGGCGGAGACGACCAATCAAAAAGGCATGTAGATGGCGAGCCAGGCGGCAGCAGACGCGGATGAGGTACCGGAAGGCGGGGTCGAGATCGAAGTCAAGCCGCGCCGCGGTCTCAACGGCAAGAAGCTGATCCTGTTCATCGTGCTGCCACTGCTGCTGGTCGGCGGTGGCGGCGCTGCGACATTTTTCCTGGGCTTTCTCGACCCGCTGCTGGGCATCGAGCATCCCGCCGAGGGCGAGGCCCATGGCGAGGAAGCGGCACCGGAGGCAACCGGGCCGAGCGTCTTCTACGAACTGCCGCAAATGCTCGTTAACCTCAACTCGACCGGCAAGAAGGCGAATTTCCTGAAGATCCTGGTGAGCCTCGAGCTCGAAAGCCCGGAGGCGCAGCACGAGGTCGAGGCGGTTCTGCCGCGCGTCGTCGACTCCTTCCAGGTCTATCTGCGTGAGCTCAGGATCGAGGATCTGCGCGGTTCGGCCGGCCTGTATCGCCTGCGCGAGGAACTGCTGCTGCGGGTCAATGCGGCGGTCGCGCCGGTCAAGGTCAGGGACGTCCTGTTCAAGGAAATGCTGGTCCAGTAGGGGGCCAGGTGATGTCTGACCTCGCGGAAAACGAAGTACTCAGCGCCGAGGAGGCCGCCGCCGCCGCCGAATGGGAGGCGATGGCGGGCTCCGATGAGGAGTCGGCCGAGCCGGAAATCGGCGGCTCCACCCGCGTCCTCGATCAGGATGAGATCGACAGCCTGCTCGGCCTGTCCGGCGGCGACGGCGGCGGCGACGAAAAATCGGGCATCCAGGCGATCATCAACAGCGCGCTCGTGTCCTACGAGCGACTGCCGATGCTCGAGGTCGTGTTCGACCGCCTGGTCCGGATGATGTCGACGAGCCTGCGCAACTTCACCTCGGACAATGTCGAGGTATCCCTCGACAGCATCACCTCGATCCGCTTCGGCGACTACCTGAATTCGGTCCCGCTGCCGGCCATGCTCAGCGTCTTCAAGGCCGAGGAATGGGACAATTCCGGACTGCTGACCGTCGACAGCTCGCTCACCTACTCGATCGTCGACGTGCTGCTCGGCGGTCGCCGCGGCACCGCGGCGATGCGCATCGAGGGCCGGCCCTACACCACGATCGAGCGCAATCTGGTGGAGCGGCTGGTTGCGGTCGTGCTCAACGACCTGTCCGCGACCTTCGATCCCTTGTCGCCGGTCAACTTCCGCTTCGAGCGGCTGGAGACCAACCCGCGCTTTGCGACCATCGTCCGGCACGCCAACGCCGCAGTGCTGGCGCGGCTCCGGGTCGACATGGAGGACCGCGGCGGCCGGCTCGAGCTGCTGCTGCCGTATGCGACCCTGGAGCCGGTTCGCGAGCTGCTGCTGCAGATGTTCATGGGCGAGAAGTTCGGCCGCGATTCGATCTGGGAGAGCCATCTGACCGCCGAGCTGTGGCAGACCGATATCGAGATCGACGCCGTGCTCGACGAATTCGAGATGAGGCTCGGTGCGGTCATCAACCTGAAGGTCGGCGATTTTGTCGAGCTCAACGTCCTGCCGACCTCTTCGGTGACCTTGCGCTGCGGCGAGGTCGTGGCGTTCCGCGGCCAGATGGGTCGCAAGAACGGTTTCATCGCGGTCCGCGTCACCGATCGCGTCATCAAGTGACGGAGAGATCCATGCCCTACAGCCTGATTCTCGACGTCCTGTTCGCCGGCCTGCTGGTGGCGGCGCTCATCTACATGGCGCGGCTCAACCGCCGGCTCGATACGCTGCGCAGCGGTCGCGAGGAGTTCGAGGCGCTGGTGAAGCGCTTCAGCGCGGCCACCGAGCAGGCGCAAAGCAACGTTGGCGCGATGCGCGCCGCGGCCGACGGCACCGGCAAGAATCTGCAGCTGGAGATCGACCGGGCGCGCGGCCTGCGCGACGACCTGACATTCCTGGTCGAGCGGGCCAACCAGCTCGCCGACCAGCTCGAGGCAGCGGTTTCGCGCTCGCGCGCGCCGTCTGCCGGCGGATTTGGCGCGGCCAACGTCACCCGCATGACCGCCCGTGCCGACGAGCCGCGCGCCGGCATCGCTGGGGCACGCTCCGTCGATTCCGGTGCGGGCGCCGGCCCCGACCCCGTGCTGCCGTTGTCCAGCGGCGAGAACGAGCTGCTGCGGCGGCTCTCGACGCTGCGCTGAAGCGCCGCGCTCCACCCGATGCGATCCGGAGACCATTGATGCGGGTTCGCCTGCTGCCTGTCGTTCTGTTCGCCGGCGGCCTGCTGCTGACCGTCAAGGCCGGCGGTCTGTGGCAGGATCTGTCGTTCGACGCCGGCCGCGACAGCATCGCCCAAACCGCCGCCGGCCAGCCGCCTGCGCCCGCCGGTGGCGATCCGGTTGCGCCCGCTTCCCCCGGCGCGGCCGCAATCGGGGAGGCGCCGGCCGAAGGCGCGCCCGCGGGCGAGTCTGCCGCCGGCAGCGACCTGCTGGCGCCGGGCAGCGCCAGCGACCCCCTGTCTTACACCGACCAGGAGCTGGAGCTCCTGCAGTCCCTGGCCAAGCGGCGCGACGAGCTCGACAGCCGCGAGCGCGGTCTCGACGAGCAGGTGGCGATGCTCGCCGCCACCGAGAAGCGGATTGCCGACAAGCTCGCCGAGCTGAAGCAGCTCCAGGCCACCATCGAGGGGGTCGTCAAGCAGCACGACGCCGACCAGGAGGGCCAGCTCGCCAGCCTGGTGAAGATCTACGAGAACATGAAGCCGAAGGACGCCGCCCAGATCTTCGAGAATTTGGAGATGGAGGTCCTGCTCGATGTCGTCGACCGGATGAAGGAGCGCAAGGTCGCCCCGGTTCTCGCCCTGATGAATCCGGAAAAGGCCCGGGAAGTGACCCTGGAACTGGCCCAACGGCGAAAGCTGCCGTTGCCGCAATGATACTGGTGCGGAATAGGTTCCATTTACCTCGGTTTAACCGAGCGTTGCTAGGCTCCGGCCATCGTGTAGAGGGCGCGGCAAGCCGGTGCCGACCGTAGGAGAGCTAAGAATGGCTGTCGACATGAACATGCAGATCCTGATCGTTGACGACTACAAGACGATGCTGCGCATCATCCGCAATCTGCTGAAGCAGCTCGGCTTTAACAACGTCGACGAGGCGACGGACGGCAGTGCCGCGCTCCACAAGCTGCGCGACAAGACCTACGGCCTGGTCATCTCCGACTGGAACATGGAGCCGATGACCGGAATCCAGCTGCTGCGCGAGGTTCGTGCCGACGCGAAGCTGAAGGACATGCCGTTCATCATGATCACCGCGGAAAGCAAGACCGAGAACGTGATCGCGGCGAAGGAAGCCGGCGTCAGCAACTACATCGTGAAGCCGTTCAACGCGGCCACCCTCAAGCTGAAGCTCACGTCGATCATCGGCAGCTTCTGACCCCCGACCGGAGCAACATCATGGCCGCTTCAGCGATCAGCCCGGCGCTGCGGGAACGACTCTCCACGCTGCAAGAGCAGCCCGGCACCGCGGTCGCGTCGGAAGACATCGTCGCGATCGTCGAGGGAATCCTGTCGAGCATGGAAGGCGATTTGTCGCAGGCCAATCTCAAATTGTACTCGGAAATCGATTCGCTCGCCCACTACATCTCGGAGGCGAAGTCCGAAATTGCGGCGCTGCGTCCCGACGAGATCCGCAGCCGTCATCTGCCGACGGCGACCGACGAACTCGATGCCATCGTCGGTGCCACCGAGACGGCGACCAACGGCATTCTCGAAGCGATGGAGGTCCTCGAAGGACTGGTCGGCGAGACGACGCCGGAGTTCGGCGAGAAGATCACCGAGGCGGTGACCAAGGTCTACGAGGCCTGCAACTTCCAGGACATCACCGGGCAGCGCATCACCAAGGTGGTGAAGGCGCTGCAGCACATCGAGCAGAAGGTCGACGGGCTGCTTGCCGTGTTCGGCTCGGACGTGGCCGAGCGCCATCAGTCCGAGGTCGACCCGGACGAAGAAATGACCGAAGCCGAAGCGGACAAGAAGCTTCTCAACGGGCCGCAGCTTCCCGACGACGCCAGCACCCAGGACGCGATCGACAAGCTGCTCGCCGACTTCGGCTGAGCGGCCATGCTCGATCCGGGGGAGCAGCATCGCGAGGTCGGTCAGGATCCGAATCTCGTCGGGTTGCTGAGCCTGCAGCTCCTGCTGCTGGCTTTTTTCATTCTGCTGTCGACCATCTCCACCTTCGACGAGAGCCGGGTGCGCTCCGTGCTCGGCAGCGTGCAGGAAGCGTTCTCCGACGTGACAGGGAACGCGGACAGCAACGATGCCGAGATGCAGGCCGACTCGATCGTGCTGTCCGCCGTCGTCGACGCGGTCGAGGGCGTGATGAGCACTGCGCTGCAGCTCGACCGCGTGTCGCGCGTGGGCGACGGCGACGTCGTGTTCGACCTGTCGTCCGACAGCCTGTTCGCTGCCGGTAGCGCGCAGATCGCGCCGGGCCACGCCGATGTTCTGCGCCGCATCGTGGTCGCGCTCGACCGGCGGCCGTCCGGCTATCGCTACGAACTCGACATCCTGGTCGGGCGCGCCGCAGCCGCAGCCGGAGCCGGCGCCGGCGACGCAGCGCCGCTGCCGGCGCTCGAAATCGACCGTGCCGGAGCGCTTGCCCGCGCCCTGGTCGAGGCCGGCGCCACGCCGTCCGGGTTGTCGTCCGGCTTGCTGCCCGGGGCTTCCGACAAGCTGCGGGTCGTCATCCGCCTGATCCAGCAGCCACGGGCGCAGGGCCTGTTCGGCAGCGCGGCCCCGAGCGCGAGCGAGACGTCGCAATGAGCCGTCAGTTCGCCGGTCCGGTCCTGGTGGCGGTAGCCGATCCGCCCTCGCCGCGGCCGATCTGGCTGATCACTTTCACCGACCTGGTCGGCCTGCTGCTGGCCTTCTTCGTCATGATCTTCGCCATGTCGAGCGTCGACGAACATCGCTACCGCGAACTGGCCACCGCCGCCGATTTCGGCCGGCCGAACCTGCCGAGCGCCAGCGAAGCGGCAGTCCTCGACGAGCGCAACGCGCCGCAGAGCGAGATCGAGCTCGGACGCGACGTCGGGTATCTCGGGGCGCTGTTGCGCGAGCAGGTGAGCCGCGAGCCGACCCTGGTCAAGACCTTGGTCAGGCAGGAGGGCACCCAGATCGTGCTCTCGCTGCCGGCCGAGTTGCTGTTCGAGCCGAATGGCGCACAGCCGAGCCGCACCGGCGCCCGCGCGCTGTTCGCCCTGGTCGGGCTGCTGCGCAACCTGCCGAACCGGATCGAGATCGAGGGACATGCCGACCCGAATCCGCCGAGCGCCGGCGGCTTCGCGTCCAACTGGGAACTGTCGCTGGCGCGCGCCGCCGCGGTGGCGCTGCGCCTGGAGAAGGCCGGCTATCGCCAGCTCGTCGTTGCCCGCGGCCGTGCCGCGTCACGCTTCGACGAGATCGCCGCCGGCCTGCCTGCACCCGAGCGCCAGGCGCTGGCGCGGCGGGTCGACGTGATCGTTTACGAGGACGCGAATTGACCACCATGCGCCGCCGCCGCGACCGCTCCCTGCCGGTCCTTGCCCTGATCGCCGTCGCGGTTGCCGCGCTGTCGATCTGGCTTGCCGTGACGCTCGGCGACGCCGCGGCAGCGACCGAGGCGGTGAGGATCCGCGGCTGGAGCCATGACGGATTCGGGCGCCTGGTGTTCGACTGGGACCGGCCGGTCGGCTACACCGCCCGTGTCGAGGACGGCCGGCTGATCGTCGACTTCGAGCGGCCGGCCAGCTTCAGCTTCGAGCAGGCGCTGCCCCATCTCGGGTCCTACGTTTCCGCCGCCGCGCCCGGGGCCGATGGCCGCAGCGCGGTGTTCACGCTGGCGCGCGCCGCCCGACTCAAGACCTTCACCGACGGCCCCAAGGTGGTCGTCGACCTGATCGCCGATACCGCGGCAGCCGCCCCGGTGGCAGCTTCCCCGGAGGCGACGTCGCCGGAGTCCGTCGCCCCGGCGGCGGGCGCGACCGCGCAAGCGCCGGCCGCCGCCGGCGCACCCGCCGCACCCGCCGCGCCCGACGCACCGGTGCCGGTGCGGGCCGGCGAGCACCAGGGCTACAGCCGCCTGGTGTTCGACTGGCCGCAGCAGGTGCCCTACGAAATCAGCCGCCAGGGCGACGTCGCGCTGGTGAGTTTCGGCCAGCCGGCCCGGATCGATCTCGGCGCTGTCGCCGGCGATCCGCCGAAGGGCCTGACGTCGATCGAGATCTCGCCGATGGCCGACCGGGTGATCGCGCGGCTGGTGCTGCCGCCCGGCGCCACCCTGCGCGATTTCCGCAATGGCAACAGCATCGTCATCGACATCGCCATCGCCACGGGCAGCCCCGCTTCGGCGCCGAGCCCAGCGGCGGATGCGGCGTCCGAAGCCGCGCCCGGCTATGCGTCGGCGCCGCCGTCGCCCGCCGGCAATCCGCCACCACCGTCCTCGCCCGGCGCACCGATTCAGCTGGTGCCGCCGGTCGCCGCGCCGGCACCTGCCGCGCCGACCCCGCTCGTGGCTCCCGCTGCTGCGCCGACTACTACACAGGCGACCGTATCGGCCACCATTCCGGACGCCGCGGCGACCGCCGCCGCTGCGCCGCCGCCGGCCGTACCCGCCAAGAGCGATACGCCAGCCGCCGCGCCGACGCAGGGCGCCGCCGCGACCGCCGCCGCGCCGCCGGCGAAAGCCGCGACCAGTGCAGACGCTGCCGGCGCGATCACGCCGGTGCGCATCGATATCGACGACGGCGGCGCCACCCTGCATGTCGGCTGGCCCGCGCCGGTTGCCGCCGCCGCCTTCCGGCGCGCCGGGGTCGTGTGGCTGGTGTTCGACCGGCAGACGCGCTTCGACCTGCAGCAGGTCGAAGCGGCGCAGCACCCGGTGCTCGGGCAGGTCCGGCAGGTTCAGCATGACAGCGCCAGCATTCTGCAGTTCTCGGGCGATGGCGTGGTGACGCCGCGGCTGCGCGCGGACGGCAACGACTGGGCGATCGACTTCCGGCCGCGGGCCGAAGGCCCGCTCGCCGAGATTCCCCAGCAGAGCGAAATGACCGGCACGCTCGGCGGCAGGCTGCTGCTGGCCGTTACCGATCCGGCGCCGCCGATCGAACTGCGCGATCCCGAAGTCGGCGACCGCCTGGTCGTGGTGCCCGTGCGCGCGGCCGGCACCGGCGTCGCCGAGGGCCGGCAGTGGCCCGAGGTCGTGCTGCTGCCGACCCAGCAGGGCATCGCGATCCAGCCGCTGAGCGAGGGCATCACCGTCGAATCGACGCCACGCGGCGTCGTGGTCTCGCGCGCCGGGGGGCTGCTGATCTCGAGCGAGTCCGCACCATCCGACCCGGCATCGACGGTGGCCGCGACCGCGTCGCCGGTGCCGGTGCCGAACCGGCTGTTCGACCTGGCGGCCTGGCGTCACGACGGCACCGACTTCGCCACCGCGCGGCAGGAACTGCAGCAGGCCATCGTCGCGGCCACGCCCGAACGCCTGGGCATCGCGCGTCTCGACCTGGCGCGCTTCTACTTCGCCCATGGCCTGGCGGCCGAGGCCAACGGGCTGTTCGAGTTGATCGCGCGCGATATCAACGCGCCGCGCGATGATCCCGAACTGAAGCTGCTCGGCGGCGCCAGCCACCTGCTTCAGGGCGACCTGGCCAAGGCCGGCGAAGAGTTGAACGGCCGCATGCTCGACGGCGAGTCCGAGGCGGAGCTGTGGCGCGCGGCGCTGGCCGCGGAAGGCGGGACCTGGGACGCGGCGTCAGCCGGGTTCCGCAGGTCCGCGCCGCTGGTTCCGGCCTACCCCCATGTGATCCGCGCGCGGCTGCAACTGCTCGGGGCCGAGGCCCGGATCGAGTCCGGCGACCTCCAGGGGGCGCTCGACGAACTCGATGCCCTGCGCGCCGACGCGCCGACCCCCGACGAGGCGGCGCAGGTCGCCTTCCTCGAAGGCCTGCGCGCCGAGCGCGGCGGCCAGGCGGGCGAGGCGGAACGGATCTGGCAACGGCTGACCGAGAGCAGCCATCAGCCGACCCGGGCCCGCGCCATCTTCGAACTCACCGAGCTGATGCTGCGCGACGCCAAGATCACCACCGCGGAGGCGATCGAACGCTTCGAGCGGCTGCGCTTTCTGTGGCGCGGCGGTCCGTTCGAGTTCGACGTGCAGCGCCGCCTGGGCGAGCTGTATCTCGCGGACGGCAAGCCGCGCGAAGGCCTCACCATGCTGCGCCAGGCCGTCACCACCTATCCGAACCATCGCGACGCGCAGGCGGTCGCCGGCGTGATGGCCGACGCCTTCAAGGAGATCTACCTGGGCGCCGGCGCGTCCAAGGTGTCGCCCCTGGTTGCGGTGTCGATGTTCGATCAGTTCCGCGAATTGACTCCGCCAGGGGATGACGGCGACCGGATGATCGCCGGCCTCGCCGAGCGGCTGGTCGAGGTCGATCTGCTCGATCGCGCAGACAAGCTGCTCGACGACCAGATCCGCTTCCGGCTGCGCGGCCCGGCGCGGGCCGAGATCGGCGCGCGGCTGGCCGAGATCCGCCTGCTGGACCGGCGTCCCGGCGATGCGCTTCAGGCGCTCGAGATCAGCGCCTCGCCCGGCCTGCCCGAGGGACTGACCGACGACCGGCTGCGGATCCAGGTCCGCGCGCTGTTCGAGGCCGGCCAGACGGCCGAGGCGCTGGCGATGCTCGAGGGCGACCATTCGCGCGCGGCGACGGTGCAGCGCGCCGACATGCTGTGGCGCCTGCAGGAATGGCCCGCCGTCGCCGCGGCGATGGCCGAACTCCTCGACGGCGCCGCGCCGGCGGCAGACGGCAAGCTCGATCCGGAGCGCGCCGGCTTCGTGCTCAACCAGGCGATCGCCTTGACCCTGTCGGGCGACGGCGCCGCCCTCGGCGAACTCGCCGCGCGATACGGCGAGGCGATGGCCGGGACCGACTACGCCGAGCCGTTCAAGCTGCTTAGCGACAATGCCGGTGACGACATGGTGACGCGCTCGATCGCTGAGCAGCTTGCCGCCGTGAACCGGCTGGAAGGCTTCATCACCGACTACCGTGCCAAGCTGCAGACGGCGGCTATGACGCCCGATGGGTCGGCCCCGCCGGCGGCTGTGGCGGCGCCCGCCGCCAACTGACCGCCCGGGGTGGCTTCAGCACGCCTTCAGTCTTCGAGCGCCTTCTCGACGGCTCTTGCCAGGTCGCTCTTGCGGAACGGCTTCTGCAGCAACTGGACGCCGGAGTCCAGGCGTCCGTGATGAAAGATGGCGTTGTTCGTGTATCCCGACATGAACAGCGTGCGGAGGCCCGGCAGCTTCGTGTTCAGGATCGCCGAGAGCTGCTGGCCATTCATGCCGCCGGGAAGCGCCACATCGGTCAACAGCAGCTCGACCTGCTGGCACCGCCCGGCCAGGGCGATCGCCTCCGGCCCGCTGGCGGCCTCGATGACCCGAAAGCCGAGACTGTCGAGATAGGTGACCGCAAGCTGACGCAGGTTCGCGTCGTCCTCGACCACCAGGACGAGCTGACCCTTGCCCGCGGGCAGGGCATCGCTCGGGTCCTCGGGCATGGCCGGTTGCTGTTCCTCGTGCGACCGCGGCAAGTAGATCTTCACCGAGGTGCCTAGGTCCAGCTCACTGTAGATCTTCACATGACCACCGGACTGCTGGGCGAAGCCGTAGATCATGGCGAGGCCCAGTCCGCTGCCCTTGCCGAATTCCTTGGTGGTGAAGAACGGCTCGAACGCCTTGCGCTTCACCTCCTCCGTCATGCCGGCGCCATTGTCGGTCACCGCGAGCAAGACATACTGCCCGGGCGTCATCGCGATCTGCGCGGCCTCATCCTCCTCCATCCGAACATTTGCCGTTTCGATGGTCAGCTTGCCGCCTTCCGGCATGGCATCGCGGGCGTTGATCGCCAGGTTGAGAACCGCGTTCTCGACCTGCGACGGGTCGGCGACGCATCGCCAGAGCCCGGGGGTGGCGAAAATCTCGATCTCGATCTGCTCACCCAGTGCGCGCGCCAGCAGCGTACGCACGCCCAGAATGATTTCGTTCAAGTCCATGCTGACGGGACGGAGCGGCTGCTGCCGCGCGAACGCCAGCAGCCTGTGGGTCAGCCCGGCGCCGCGCTCCGCGGCCTCCAATGCGGTGCGGATGCGTTCATCGTGGCGCGGGTCTTCCGGCGGGTTCTCCAGGACCAGCTCGGTGTTTCCGATGATGATGGTCAGCAGATTGTTGAAGTCATGGGCGATGCCCCCGGTCAACTGCCCGATCGCCTCCATTTTCTGCGATTGCCGGAGCTTGTCCTCGGTCTCTCTCTGGCCGGTCACGTCGAAGGCGACGGTCAGGACGTACTTGGCGCCGGATCTTTGGTCGACCAGCGGAAGCTTGCTGGAAAACCAGATCTCGCCGCGACAGTCGATGTCGTAGCGGGTATCCACGAAATCCCGCCGCAATCCCGTCTCCAGCACCTGACGGTCCGCGGCGGCGACGATCTCGTAGTCATAGGGATCCTTGGGAAGGATCACGCTCGGTTGCATTCCGGCATCCTGTTCATCCTGGACGCGGTTCCATTGCGTGGCCGCCTCCTCGGGGGTGGTGCCGTAGAGATCCGCCAGGAACTTGTTGACGAACCGGTAGCGGCCACGCGAGTCCTTGAGGTTGATGGCCGCGGGAACCGTGTCCAGCACCGCCCGCAGGATCCATTGCTGCTCCTCGAGGGATTCGCGCAGCCGATCGAGCTGCGCGTTGGCGCGCCTGCTAGCGCGCGCTGCCCGCAGGTACATCAACGCGACGACCACGACCAGAGCCGCCGGAATCAAGAGGCTTGCATCGGCCGTGGCCATGGTCTGCTCTCTGCTCTCGACGACACTGTGAACGCGGGTGGACCGGGCGCCGCCGGCTTGCGGCGTCTGGGCCGCATTCTGGCCGCAGTTCCGCCAGCGTCTAGTTTGGTGTCCTATCGAGCATCTTGACTGACGATGGCGAGGGCAACAAGCCGGGAAATCGCCCGACGGCGCGGTAACCGCGTGGTCCGCAAGGCGCGCGCCACGTCGACGGCGGGCGCAGCTATTCGTATCTGGACGCTTCGGTCGGAGACGCGATTCTAGGCCACGCCTCGCGCGGCGCTCCGGTGGCGCGGCGTGATGCGGTAGCTGCAGCATCGCGCGCCGGCGAGCAGGTGCTCGCTGCGCTCGATCGTGGCGCCGGGACCCAGCGCCATCTGGAACACTTCCAGCTCGGCCCGGCAGAAGCCCTGGCAGGCGCGCGCCGCGGCACAGATCGGGCAGTGGTTCTCGATCAGCAGGTAGTCGCGGCCATCCTCGGCAGGTTTCATCTCGGCCATGTAGCCTTCGGCGCTGCGCAGCTCGGCCAGCTTCGCCACCTTGAGGTCGAGCCGGCGGCACGCCGCCAGGGCCTTGCCGTAGCGCTCGACGGTCGCCCGTTCGCGCCGCGCGATCAGCCGGTCGAGCGCGCCGTCGCCGAGTTCGGCGCGCGCCGCCTCGATCAGGTCGACCGCCAGCTCGGCATGGGTGTCGGGAAAGCGCCCCCGCGTCGCCTCGGCGAGGCGCCAGCGCCGCTTCGGCCGGCCGCGGCCGGCTCGGCGAGCTGATCGACTATCACCTGTGCGACCTCGAAGCACGGGAACGGCTGTTGGAGCGCACGTAGCTTTCCCGCCGACCGCGTGAGCCGCGCGAAGGCGGAGCCACGAAACCAACTGGAAGAACGAGGCGACGCTGCACTCGCTGGAGCTGCTCACCGCGTACGAGCCCTCGAGCTGCATCGCGCGCCTCGCGCCAACGCCGTTCGAGATCTCCTCGGCGGCCCAGCGCGACTGGTTCAAGAGCCACCTGTAGGCGGCCGCGTCTAGAGGGTGATTCACCGATCAGGTTGGGCCAACCTGATCGGATCGTGCTCTATCCGACGCCAAAGCTCCTGACCAGGCTGCCGGAGATCAGGAACCAGCCGTCGATCAGCACGAAGAAGATCAACTTGAACGGCAGCGAGATCATCACCGGGGGCAGCATCATCATGCCCATCGACATCAGGATCGAGGCCACCACCATGTCGATGATCAGGAACGGCACGTAGATCAGGAAGCCGATCTCGAACGCGCGGTGCAGCTCGCTGATCATGAAGGCCGGGATCAGTGCCTGGAGCGGCGTGTCCTCGGGCGTCGCGACCTCGCCGACCCCGGCCATGTCCATGAACAGCGCCAGGTCCTTTTCCCGCACCTGGCTCATCATGAATTCGTGGATCGGCACGATCGCGCGCTGCAGCGCCGTCGCCTGGTCGATCTGTTCGTTGATCAGCGGCAGGATGCCGTCGTTGTAGGAGCGCTCCAGGGTCGGCGCCATGACGAAGGCGGAGAGGAACAGCGCCAGGCTGATCATCACGATGTTGGGCGGGGTCTGCTGGATGCCGAGCGCGCCGCGCAGGAACGAAAGGACCACGACGATCCGGGTGAACGAGGTCACCGTCACCAGGATGCCCGGCGCCAGGCTGAGCACGGTGAACAGGGCGATGATCTCGACGATCCGTCCGGTGGTGCCGCCCTCGTCGCCGAGGTCGAGGGTGACCGACTGCGCCGCCGCCGGCAGGGTGGCGAGCACTATCGGGGCGGCGGCCAGCAGGCCGCGCCATAGGCGGTGGAGGGCGGGACGTTGGCCGGGTGCCGGCGCGTCCCGAACGATCTTCGGCGCGGTCGCAGCCGTCATGGCGCCGGGCCGTCCGGGGTCGCCGCCGCGGCGTCGCTCATGGCCGCGGCGAAGCCGCCGCCGTCGCGGATGCCCGCCTCGATCACCAGCCCGCCGCCCGGCCCGAGCAGCACCAGGTGCTCGACCTCGTCGCGGCGCAGCAGCACCAGCCGGGTCTTCGGGTCGAGCGGCTCCACCTCGACGATGCGCAGGCGGCGGCTCTTGCCGACCACCGCGCCGAGCCGGCCGGTCAGGCCGAAGCGCCGCGCCGCCCAGGCGAACAGGCCGATCAGGGCCAGGACGAACACCAGGGCCAGCAGGAAACGGAGGATTATGTCGAGATCCATGGACGCCGATCTGTGGGGCGCGGCCCGGCCGGGCGCGGCCCTATTGGAGGGCTAGGGGACGGGGCGCGCTAGCCGGCCGGCTTGGGCGGCTCGGCGGCCGGCGAACCGGTATAGGCGGAGGCGGCGCGCCGCCGGGCCAGGGTCTCGCCCAGCTTGGCCGCGGTCTCGGTCTGGCTGGTGCGGACCGCCTGGTCGAGCCGGCCGAGCTCGTCGATCATGCCGAGCATCGCCGGACGCAGCTCCCGGGCAGCGTCGGCAGAGGTATTGCGCAAGGCGGTGCAGAAGGTCTCGACCCGCGCCTCGAGGGTGCGCAGGTCGACGAGATGGCCGTCGGCGACCAGGCGGCGGGCGGCGTCGACCATGGTCGAAATCTGCTCGATGCCGGCGCGAATGGTGGCGATCTCGGACATGTCGGATTCCTCAGCTTCCTGCGGCGGGCGCGCCGGTTCCGCCGGGCGCCGCCGACGGGGCGGGACGCTGCGCCGGCTCGCCGCCGCCATTGGCGCGATAGACGTAGGACAGGATCTCGGCGACCGCGGCGAGCGCCTCGAGCGGGATCTCGCGGTCGACGTCGACGGCGGCGAGAATCTCGGCGAGATCGGCGTCCTCGCGCACCTTGACCCCGGCGGCGAAGGCCGCTTCCAGGATCTGCGCGGCGACCCCGCCGGTTCCGGTGGCGACCACCCGCGGCAAGTCGGAGCCGCGCTGGTCGTAGTGCAGCGCGACGGCGATCTGGCGCCGGCGCTGGTCGAGATTTTCGAGATGCTCGGCGAGCGCGCCTCGCCCGTGGACGCCGTCGGCAGGGGAGGCGGGCGGCGCCGCGACTGCATATCCGGCCGCCTGGAGGGCGGCAACGTTCGGCCGGCGATCGGTCAAGGCGTCCTGATCCTGCGGTTCCGGACTATCCAGACCGCAGTTTCCAGGCTCATGATTAATAATCGTTTAAGCGCCTTTGCCGGCTGCTGGGCAGCGTGGCGCCGGGCTTCAGCTCTCGGGCTTGTCGCCCAGGGCGCTGACCAGCTGGGCGGCCTCCAGCGCGGCCCGGTTCTCGGCCTGGATCCGCTCGTGGATTTCGCGCCGCAGCACGGTCGCCTCCGGCGGAAAGGTGAATCCCAGCTTTATGGACTTGCCGCGCACCTCGATGACGGTCACTTCGATGTTGTCATTGATGATGACCGACTCGCCGACCTTGCGCGTCAAATAGAGCATATCCGCTCCCGCCCCCCTCGGCCGTCCCGTCCCGCCCCGTCCCCTGGCCGGGCCGCCGATCCTCGGGTGTATTTAGCGTTTTTACGGATTATTAACAAGCGCACATGGATACTGCCGGCTGCTGCAACCGTCGCCGCCGGGCCGGCCGAGCGTGCGATTCGGCGCAGAGGCGGCCCGCGCATGGACCTCGGCAAGCTTCCCATCTTCGATCTTCTGACGCGCCGCATGTCCTGGCTCGGCCAGCGCCAGGACGTGCTGTCGCAGAACATCGCCAACGCCAATACGCCGGACTACACGCCGCAGGACCTGAAGCCGATGGGCTTCGGCGAGACCCTGAAGCGGGTCGCCCCGGTGGAACCGGCGCTCACCAGCGCCCTGCACATGGCCGGGACCGCCACCCGCCGGCCGACGCCGTTCCGCGCCGAGGAGCAGCGCAAGAGCTACGAGGTCGCCCCCGACGGCAACTCGGTCGTCCTCGAGGAGCAGATGATGAAGGTGGCCGAGACGCAGATGGACTACCAGCTCATCACCAACCTGTATCGCAAGCACGTCGACATGATCAAAACCGCGATCGGCCGCACCTGAGGGCCGGGTCGCCCTCCGCAGGTAGCGGGGGTAGCCAGGCCAGGCAGGTGACGGAGACACGGAACGATGGATCTCGTTGAATCCCTCCGCATTTCCGCGGCGGGGATGAAGGCGCAGGGTAGTCGCCTGCGCGTCATCGCCGAGAACATGGCGAACGCAGATTCGCTGTCCAAGACACCGGGCGGCGATCCCTATCGCCGCCAGGTGATGACCTTCAAGAATACCCTCGACCGCGCGCTCGGCGTCGATACCGTCAAGGTCGATCGCATCATCGGCGATCCCGGCGAGTTCGAGCTGCGCTACGAGCCCGAGCACCCCGCCGCCGACGACAAGGGCTATGTCAAGCTGCCCAACGTCAACACGCTGATCGAGCTTTCCGACATGCGCGAGGCGCAGCGCAGCTACGAAGCCAACCTGAAGGTGATCGAAGCGTCGCGCACCATGATCATGCGCACCATCGACATCCTGCGCTGAGCCGCAGCACCGGTAACGAGGACCCCCTGTCATGATGAAGCCCATCGCCGCCGATGCCATCGCGGCCTACAACGACGCCGCCAAGCGCCTGGGCGGCAGCGGTATCGATGCCCGCGACCAGGCCGGCCCCTCCTTCGCCGACATGCTGAAGGACGCCGCCTCCGGCGCCGTCGACGTCGGCAAGGCCGGCGACCAGCAGACCATCGCCGCCGCCGCCGGCAAGGCGGAACTCGCCGACGTGATCACGGCGGTCAGCAACGCCGAGGTCACGCTGCAGACCGTGGTGGCGATCCGCGACCGGGTGATCGCCGCCTATCAGGAAATCATGCGGATGCCGATTTGACGGCGGCCGCCGCGCGGCGGATTTTCCGGCGGGGGGAGGCGGCCCGTGAACGAGGCTGACGTCCTCGATATCGCGCGCGACGCGATCATCGTCTCCATCAAGGTCGGCGGGCCGACGATGATCCTCGCCCTGCTGATCGGCCTGGGCATCTCGCTGGTCCAGGCGCTGACTCAGATCCAGGAAATGACCCTGACCTTCATACCGAAGATCCTGGTGATCTTCGTGTCGCTCCTCCTGTTCATGCCGTACATGCTCAGCACCCTCGCCGATTTCACCCAACGGCTGATGGATCGCATCGCCGGCGTCGGCTAGCGGCGCATGCTCGAGCAGGTTCTTTCCACCGGCATCTTCGCCTACATGCTGGTCTTCGCCCGGATCGGCGGTGCGATCACGCTGTTGCCGGGATTCGGCGAAGCCTATGTCTCGCCGCGCACCCGGCTGATCGTCGCCCTCGGGATCACCGTCGTGCTGACGCCCCTGGTCCGCCCCGGCTTGCCGGCGCTGCCCGAGTCGGTCTGGGCGGTGTTCCTGCTGGTCGCCGGCGAGGCGATCATCGGCCTGTTCTTCGGCGGCATCGCCCGGCTGCTGCTGGTCGGCCTGCAGATCGGCGGCATGATCATCGCCTTCCAGACCAGCCTGGCGAGCGCGCTGATCAACGATCCGGCCTCGGCGCAGCAGGGCTCGATCATCGGCAACTTCATGATGGCGCTCGGCGTGGTCCTGATCTTCGTCACCGACCTGCATCACCTCATGCTGCGCGCCCTGGCCGACACCTACAGCCTGTTCGTGCCCGGCACGATGCCGGCGGCCGGCGACATGGCGGAGATGATTACCCGGATCGTCGCCGAAAGCTTCACCATGGCGATGCAGATCGCCGCGCCCTACATCGTCGTCGGCCTGGTATTCTATCTGGGCCTCGGCCTGCTGGCCCGGCTGATGCCGCAGGTCCAGGTGTTCTTCATCGCGATTCCCTTGCAGCTCATCCTCAGCTTCTTCGTCATGACGCTGACGATCTCCGCCGCCATGCTGTGGTTCCTCGACCGGTTCGAGGCGACCCTCGGCGGCTTTCTCGCGCCGGGTTGAGCCGGGAAGCGGGCGGGAGAGCCGATGGCCGACGATCAAGACGACTCACAAAAAACCGAAGAACCGACTCAAAAGCGGCTCGACGAGGCGCGCCAGAAGGGCCAGGTCGCCAGTTCGCGCGAGATCAACCACTGGTTCATGATCGGCGCCGGCACGCTGCTGCTGATCAGCTTTGCGCCGCAGACGATGGGCGACATGGCGCGGGCGCTGAGCCCGTTCATCGAATCGCCGGATGCGATCGCCACCGACATCGACCACCTGCGCCGGGTCATGCTGGACGTGTTCGGCGAGCTGCTGGCGTCGTCGGCGCTGCCGCTGGCGATCCTGGTGGTGGCGGCGATCGCCGCCGGGGCGGTCCAGCACGGCTTCGTGCTGTCGGCCGAGCAGATCAAGCCGAGCCTGCAGAAGATCTCGCCGATGGCCGGCGCCAAGCGGCTGTTTTCGGCGCGCTCGATCACGGATTTCATCAAGGGCATCGGCAAGCTCGCGCTGGTCGGCACGGTCGGGACGCTGCTGCTGTCGCCGATGATGGGGCAGCTCGCCGGGCTCACGACGCTCGAGCCGATACAGGTGCTGGCGGTGGCGAATTCGCTGGCGATCCGGCTGATGATCGGGGTGCTCTCGGTGATGACCGCGATCGCCGCGCTCGACTTCCTGTACCAGAAGTTCGAGCATCTGAAGAAGCTCAGGATGAGCCGGCAGGACATGAAGGACGAGTTCCGCCAGTCGGAAGGCGACCCCCTGGTGAAGAACCGGTTGCGGCAGATCCGCATGGAGCGGGCGCGCCGGCGCATGATGGCGGCGGTGCCCCAGGCCGACGTGGTGATCACCAACCCGACCCATTTTGCGGTGGCGCTGAAATACGAGCAGTTCAGCATGTCGGCGCCGCGCCTGATCGCCAAGGGCGTCGACCTGGTGGCGCTGCGGATCCGCGAGGTGGCGGAGGAGAACGACGTGCCGATCGTCGAGAACCCGCCGCTCGCCCGCGGCCTCTATGCGGCGGTCGAACTCGACCAGGAGGTCCCGCCCGAGCACTACAAGGCGGTGGCCGAGGTCATCAGCTACGTCATGAAGCTGAAGCGCGGGCTGGCATCGGCGCGCGGCGGTCCGGCGCCGAGCCCACCCGGCAGATAGGGCGGGACCGGATCAGGGCGCCGAAGGCAACGAGCGCCCATTAACAGCAGGGCGTGCGGGGGAGTAATAATGGCGCCCATGATGGGGAATCGAGTCCTGCGCCGCGCCGGCGCCCTGGTCGCCGGGGCGCTGGGCGTCACGGCCGGTGTCGCGCTGCCGCGCCCGGCGCTGGCCGCCGATGGCGGCGGAACCGCGACCGCCCTGTGGGGCGTCGCCGCGCTGGCCGGGCTCGCCACCGGCCTGGCGATCGGCACCGCGTTGGCGCGTCGCCGCGCCGCCGCCGAGCGGCGCCTGCTTCATGCCGGGTTCGACGCGCTGCCCGTCGCCCGCCAGCTGGTCGGTCAGAACGGCGCCGTGCTGATGAGCAATCGCGCCTGGCGGCAGCTGTTCGCCGGTCCCGAGTCGGCACCCGACGCGCTGGCCGCCCGGCTGATCGGCGGCGGCGAGGAGCAGGAGCGCCTGTCCCGCCTGCGCGACGGGGCCGCGGCGGGCGTGGCCGGCCATGGCGAGTTCACCGTCCAGGGCGACGCGGGCGAGGTCGAGTGGCACAGCGTCAGCGCCCATCCGCTGCCCGGCCTGGCCGGCTTCGTGGTCTGGGGGGTCGAGGACGTGACTCCGCGCCGCCAGGTCGAGCAGATCATGCGCCAGGAGCAGGAGCGCTTCACCGACCTCGTGGAATACGCGCCGATCGGCTTCTATTCCGTGGACGAGGAGGGGCGCTTCCTGTTCGTCAACGCCACCCTGGCGGCCTGGCTCGGGCTTTCCGCCGAGCAGGTGACCGGCGGCGAGGTGCGGTTGCACCAGGTGGTGGCGACGCCCTTGCCCCCCGGCACCAAGCCCTATGACCCGTTCGGCGGCGAATCGGCCTTGTCCGGCGAGGTCACGCTGCGCGGGCCGGCCGGCCGCGCCTTCCAAGCCTATATCCGGCAGGAGGTGGTGCCCGGCGAGACCGGGGTCGGCTTGCGCACCCGCTCGGTGGTGCACGACCTGTCGCGCGAGCGCGACCTGGAGATCGCGCTGGCGGTGACCGAGCAGCATTTCCGCCGGCTGTTCGAGGGCGCGCCGGCCGGCATCGCGTTGATCGACGGCGAGGGCCGGCTCGAGGACTGCAACACCGCCTTCCGCGCGCTCTGCGGCCGCGAGGGGGCCGGGTCCGACGGGGCCGGGATCAAGGGCCTGCCGCTGGCCGAGCTGATCGTCGACGAGGACCGGGACAAGGTGCGCGAGCGGCTCGAGAGCGTGCGTGCCGGGCGCGAGCAGCGCCAGCCGCTCGACGTGCGCATGGTCGGCCCGAACGGCCATGTCGCCACGCTCTACGCCTCGCGCCGCGAGCAGGAGGCCGGCAAGCCGGCCGGCCTGATCGCGCATTTCATCGACACCACCGACCAGAAGCGGCTCGAGCAGCAGTTCACCCAGTCGCAGAAGATGCAGGCGGTCGGTCAGCTCGCCGGCGGCATCGCCCATGATTTCAACAACCTGCTGACCGCGATGATCGGCTTCTGCGACCTCCTGCTGCTGCGCCACCGCGCCGGCGACCAGTCCTTCGCCGACATCATGCAGATCAAGCAGAACGCCAACCGCGCCGCCAACCTGGTGCGCCAGCTCCTGGCGTTCTCGCGCCAGCAGACCCTGCAGCCGCGCGTGCTCAACGTCACCGACGTGGTGGCCGAGCTGTCGCATCTGCTGCGCCGGCTGATCGGCGAGAACATCGAGCTCGAGATGATCCACGGCCGCGACCTGCATCCGGTCAAGGTCGACCACGGCCAGCTCGAGCAGGTCATCATCAACCTGGCGGTCAATGCCCGCGACGCCATGGCCGCCGAGGGCGGCACGCTGATCATCCGCACCAAGAACGTGACGGTGACCTCGCCGGTCGCCCGCGGCGCCGAGACCATGCCCCATGGCGACTACGTGCTGATCGAGGTCGCCGACACCGGCACCGGCATCGCGCCGGAAATCGTCGACCGCATCTTCGAGCCGTTCTTCTCGACCAAGGAGGTCGGCTCCGGCACCGGCCTCGGGCTCGCCACCGTCTATGGCATCGTCAAGCAGACCGGCGGCTTCGTGTTCGTCGATTCGAAGCTGGGCGCGGGCGCGGCCTTCAGCATCTACCTGCCGCGCCATGCCGCCGCCCCGGCGAGCGACACCCAGCGCCGCGAGGGCGGCGAGATCGGCCCCGGCGACCTGACCGGGATCGGCACCGTGCTGCTGGTCGAGGACGAGGACGCGGTCCGGCTGTTCAGTGCCCGGGCGCTCCGCAACAAAGGCTACAGCGTGCTCGAGGCGAGGAGCGGCGACGCCGCGCTGGAGATGATGAACGCCCATGCCGGCGAGATCGACCTTTTGATCACCGATGTCGTCATGCCGCGCATGGACGGGCCGACCCTGATCCGCGAGGTCCGCGTCCAGCGTCCGGACATGAAGGTGATCTTCATCTCCGGCTATGCCGAGGATTCGTTCCGCCGCCGGCTCGACGAGAACGCCGACATCCACTTCCTGCCCAAGCCGTTCTCCTTGAAGCAGCTCGCCGGCAAGGTGAAGGAAGTGATGCGCGAAGGGAACGCGTGAGGGGCGAGATCGAGGACTCCCGACGCTCCGGGGGTGTCATGCGCGGGCTCGACCCACGGCTGTCCGGTTTAGATTTTCTGGACAGGGCGCATGACGTTGATTCTTCTATATCGCGAGCGTTTGGCGACGTTTCGGGACATAGAAGGAAGGCAACGTCATGCAACATCAGAATAGCGTGTTTCATGGGCTTCTGAAGCATGTTCGCTGGGCCGATTTCGACCGGCTGGTAAGCGAGCATGGCGCGGATGCCCGGGTGCGGCGGCTGACGACGAAGAGCCAGTTCATCGCGCTGCTGTACGGCCAGCTTTCTGGGGCCACGAGCCTGCGGGAGATCGAGGGCGGACTGGAGAGCCACGCGGCGCGGCTCTATCATCTGGGTGGGGACACGGTGGCACGCTCGACCCTGTCCGACGCCAACGCCACGCGGCCGAGCGCGCTGTTCGGCGAGCTGCTCGCCCTGATGATCAAGCAGGCCCATCGCGGCCTGCGCCGCAAGATCGCCGAGACCACCTACCTGATCGATGCCACCGGTCTGCGGCTCTCCGATCTGAGCGCCGGCTGGGCTCGCTTCAGCGCCGGGGTGTGCGGGGCGAAGCTGCACGTGATCTACGATCCCGATGCCGACCGGCCGATCTACGCCGCCGTCACGCCGGCCAAGGTCACCGACATCACGGCCGCCCATGACATGCCGATCGAGCCCGGTGCCACCTATGTCTTTGATCTCGGCTACTACGACTACGGCTGGTGGGCCAGGATGGACCAAGCGGGCTGCCGTATCGTCACCCGATTCAAGGCCAATACGCCGCTCACCCTCGTCGCCGAGAACCCAGTGCCCAAAGGCGGCGCCATCCTCTCCGACCGCGTCGGCCATCTGCCGGCGCGCCAGGCCAGGAGCCGCATCAACCCCCTCCAGGACCCAGTCCGCGAGGTACGGGTGGCGACAGAGACCGGCAGGGTGCTGCGCATCCTGTGCAACGACCTCGATGCCTCCGCCCAGGAGATCGCCGATCTCTACAAGCGCCGCTGGGCAATCGAGCTGTTCTTCCGCTGGGTCAAGCAGACCCTCAAAATCACCAAGTTCCTCGGCACTTCCGAGAACGCTGTGCGCATCCAGATCGCTGTCGCACTCATCGCTTTCCTGCTGCTGCGCCTGGCCCAGGCCACCCAGAAGGCCGTATCCAGCCCGCTCGCCTTCGCCCGTCTCGTGCGCATCAATCTCATGCACAGAAGGCCCGTCGACCGCCTCCTCGACACCCCGAAGCCAATCGTAAGAGATCACCGACAAATGAGCCTCGAACTCGCAATAGCCTAAACCGGACAGCCGTGGGCTTCACCCGGCGATGACAATCTTTTCCAGGGCCGGCTTCGCTAGGGCCGAGTTTCCTTCACGCAGAGATAGTCCGCGTAGGCGTCGTCTTCCTTCTCGGCCGCGACGATCCGGAATCCCGTGCGCTCGATCAGGCCCTCGATGATCCAGGCGAAGGTCGAGTGCTCGTCGCGCACGTGGGTGGCGAAATCGGCGCGGCTGAAGCCATGGCCCTCGGCGCTCGCCATGCGGCTGATCCAGCCCTCGGCGCCGGCCGCGTAGTCGCGCGCCGCGAACGAGAACACGACATCGCGCAGGAAGAAGCGACCGCCCGGCTTGAGCATTCCGTGGATGCGGGTAAGGGTCACCGCCTTCCAGAAATCCGGCAGGTGGTGGAACGCGTACTTGCTGGTGACGAGATCGGCCGGCGGGCCGTCATGGGCGTAGGTCAGGAACCCGGCCCGGTGGAACGTGATGCCGGACAGATTGTCGGCCCGCGCCCGGTCCTCGGCGTAGGCCAGCATGGTGGCCGAGACGTCGACCGCGAAGGCCCGCGCCCCGGCCCTTGCGGCGGCGCGCGGGAGGCTGCCCGTGCCGGTGCCGAGGTCGATCATGACCGTGCCGGCGCCGACGCCTAGGGCGTCGAGCAGGGCCGCGTCCTCGGCCGCGCTGGTGCCCTGGTTGCGGTCATAGGCGGCGACCGCCGCCGCGTCCTCGAAATCGGTGCCGACCTGGCGCAGGTCGTCGTAATACCAGTCGGGTGTTCCCGCTGCCGATGGCCCTGCTGCGGACATCGCCGTTCCCCCCATGCCGATGAGGTCCGAGCGTCGCCGGGCGGGTCGGGTCGGCGCAATCGGCGGTGCAGCATGGCTGTCATGCCCGGAACAGCGGATGCCCCCCGGCAAACCCCGCCACGGGACCGGGCGCCGGCCCGCCGTGACGCCGCGGACGGTGCCGGCGGTGATCCGGCTTCACCTGCGTTTGTTCTCATTTTGTGCTTGCCCGTGAGAACAAACTATGTACAGATATCGCCATTGCACGCCGCCACAGCCCATGGAATAAGAGGGGTCCCCGCGATGTCCGCCAGCCTCCGACTCGTCGATAAGGATATGATAGACAAAGGAAAAGCCTTGGATGCCGCGCTCGGCCAGATCGAGCGCGCCTTCGGCAAGGGCTCGATCATGCGCCTCGGCCAGCGCGAGACCGTCGACACCGAGGTGGTGTCGACCGGATCGCTCGGGCTCGACATCGCGCTCGGCATCGGCGGCCTGCCGCGCGGCCGGGTGGTCGAGATCTACGGCCCGGAAAGCTCGGGCAAGACGACGCTGGCGCTCCATGTGGTGGCCGAGGCCCAGAAGGCCGGCGGCACCTGCGCCTTCATCGACGCCGAGCATGCCCTCGACCCGTCCTATGCGACCAAGCTCGGGGTCAATATCGAGGACCTGCTGATCTCCCAGCCGGATGCCGGCGAGCAGGCGCTGGAGATCTGCGACACCCTGGTGCGCTCCGGCGCCGTCGACGTGCTGGTGGTCGACAGCGTGGCCGCCCTGGTGCCGCGGGCCGAGCTCGAGGGCGAGATGGGCGATTCCCATGTCGGCCTGCATGCCAGGCTGATGAGCCAGGCGCTCAGGAAGCTCACCGGCTCGATCTCGCGCTCGCGCTGCATGGTCATCTTCATCAACCAGCTGCGCATGAAGATCGGCGTCATGTTCGGCAACCCTGAGACCACCACCGGCGGCAACGCCCTCAAGTTCTATGCCTCGGTGCGCCTCGACATCCGCCGCATCGGCTCGATCAAGGACCGCGACGTCGTGGTCGGCAACCAGACCCGGGTGAAGGTGGCCAAGAACAAGCTGGCGCCGCCGTTCCGGGTGGTCGAGTTCGACATCATGTACGGCGAGGGCGTGTCCAAGATGGGCGAGATCCTCGATCTCGGCGTCGCCGCCAACGTAGTCGAGAAGTCCGGCGCCTGGTTCTCCTATGACGGCCAGCGCATCGGGCAGGGTCGCGAGAACGCCAAGAACTTCCTGCGCGAGAACCCGGAAATGGCCAAGGCCATCGAGGCGGCGGTCCGCCAGAACGCCGGGCTGGTCGCCAATCAGATGATGGATCCAGGCGGCAGCGATGCCGCCGCCGACGACGACTGAGCCGCGGTCTCTGCAGCCCGGGAGGGACGCCCGCCGGTATCGGCGGGTGTCTCTTTCTGCCTGCGGGCCAAGGTCGATGGCGCCGGCCCGAGGTGACGTCAGGCGTGGGGAGGGAGCGTTGCAGAACGATCAATCCGACATCGCGGCGCGGGCCGAGCGGTTCCGGGCGCTGCACCGCCCGGGCATGCCCCTGGTGCTGCCGAACCCCTGGGACATCGGCACGGCGCGGATCCTGGCCGGGCTGGGCTTCGCGGCACTGGCGACCACCAGCGCCGGGATGGCCTTCAGCCTGGGCCGGCGTGACGGCGCCGGCGCGGTCAGCCGGGACGAGGCGATCGGCCATGCCGCCGCCATCGCCGCCGCCACCGAGCTGCCGGTCTCTGCCGACCTGGAAAACGGCTTCGGTCCCCGTCCCGAGGATGCTGCCGAGACCATCCGCCGGGCCGGCGCGGTCGGCCTCGCCGGCGCCTCGATCGAGGATTCCAGCGGCGATCCCGCGCACCCGATCTACGACCGCGGGCTGGCGGTCGAGCGCATCGCCGCTGCGGTCGAGGCGGCGCGCGGGCTCGGGCGACCCTTCGTGCTGACCGCGCGGGCCGAGAACTTCCTGCATGGTCGGCCCGATCTCGACGACACCCTGGCCCGGCTGGCGGCCTTCGAGGCGGCCGGCGCCGACGTACTCTACGCCCCCGGCCTCAGGCAGCTCGACGACATCCGCCGGGTCTGCGGTGCGCTCGAGCGGCCGGTCAATGTGCTCGGCGGCGGCTCGCTTTCGGTCGCCGAGCTGGGCCGCGTCGGAGTCGCCAGGGTCAGCCTCGGCTCGGCGCTCGCCCTGGCGGCGCTCGGCGGCTTCCTGCGGGCGGCCCGCGAACTGGCCGAGCGCGGCAGCTTCGGTTTCCGGGCCGAGGCCGCAGGGTTCGGCGAGATCGAGGGCTTCATGGCGCCGGGGCCGAAGCGGCCCGGCTGATCCTCAGGGGGAGGCTGCGGCCGGCATCCCTGGCGGACGGTCCAGCGCGAGCCGGGCCTACCGGCGGCGATCGTCCGGCGGTCCTGCGGCGGCGCCAAGCGATGCTTGCGCTCGGCCTGGGCCGGGGCCAAATTAGGCGGTTCGAGGACTTTAGAATTCCTATAAAGGACCGCCGAGGGGGGCCGGCCTCGCGCGCCGCCCGGCCGCCCGCCCAAGGCCCCACCACGCCGGAACCGACCATGCAGAGCGCCAACGACGTCCGCAGCCATTTCCTCGGTTATTTCGAGCGCCACGGCCACGAAGCCGTGGCGTCGAGCCCGCTGGTGCCGCGCAACGATCCGACGCTGCTGTTCACCAATGCCGGCATGGTGCAGTTCAAGAACGTCTTCACCGGCGTCGAGAAGCGGCCCTATGTGCGGGCCGCCACGGCGCAGAAATGCGTGCGCGCCGGCGGCAAGCACAACGACCTGGAGAATGTCGGCTACACCGCCCGGCACCACACCTTCTTCGAGATGCTCGGGAATTTCTCGTTCGGCGACTACTTCAAGGATGTCGCCATCGAGCTGGCGTGGAACCTGGTCACCCGCGAGTTCGGGCTCGACAAGGACCGGCTGCTGGTCACCGTGTACTCGGAGGACGACGAGGCCTTCGGCCTGTGGCAGCGGATCGCCGGGCTGCCGGAATCGCGGATCATCCGGATCCCGACCTCGGACAATTTCTGGGCGATGGGCGATACCGGGCCGTGCGGCCCGTGCTCGGAGATCTTCTACGACCACGGCGCGCACATTCCCGGCGGCCCGCCGGGCAGCCCCGACCAGGACGGCGACCGCTTCATCGAGATCTGGAACCTGGTCTTCATGCAGTTCGAGCAGGTGACCAAGGACGAGCGCGTCAGCCTGCCGCGGCCCTCGATCGACACCGGCATGGGGCTGGAGCGCGTCGCCGCGGTGCTGCAGGGCAAGCACGACAACTACGACATCGACCTGATGCGGGCGCTGATCGAGGCCTCGGCCGAGGCCTCGGGCAGCGACCCCGACGGCGCGCACGCGGTGTCGCACCGGGTGATCGCCGACCATCTGCGCGCCACCAGCTTCCTGATCGCCGACGGCGTGCTGCCGTCGAACGAGGGCCGCGGCTACGTGCTGCGCCGGATCATGCGCCGCGCCATGCGCCATGCCCACATGCTCGGCGCCCGGGACCCGATCATCTGGCGCCTGGTGCCGGCGCTCATCGGCCAGATGGGCGCGGCCTATCCCGAGCTCGGCCGCGCCCAGGCGCTGATCGCCGAGACCCTGAAGCTCGAGGAGACCCGCTTCAAGGAGATGCTGGCGCGCGGCCTCAAGCTGCTGGAGGAGGAGACCTCGAAGCTGGGCGACAAGCAGCCGCTGCCCGGCGAGGTGGCGTTCAAGCTGTACGACACCTTCGGCTTCCCGATCGACCTGACCCAGGACATCCTGCGCGGCCAGGGCCGGCCGGTGGATTCCGCCGGCTTCGAGGCGGCGATGGAACGGCAGCGCACCGCGGCGCGCAAGGCCTGGTCCGGCTCCGGCGAGGCGGCGACCGAGCAGCTCTGGTTCGAGATCCGCGAGCGCCACGGCGCCACCGAATTCCTCGGCTATGCCACCGAGAGCGCCGAAGGCCAGGTGCTGGCGCTGGTCAAGGACGGCAAACTCGTCGACTCCGTATCGGCCGGGGACGAGGTCATGCTGGTCGCGAACCAGACGCCGTTCTACGGTGAATCCGGCGGCCAGATGGGCGATGCCGGTATCCTGTTCACCGCCGAGGGCGGCGAGCTTCACGTCACCGACACCCAGAAAAAACTCGGTGAGCTGCATGTCCATGTGGGCAAGGTGGCCAAGGGCAAGCTGAAGCGCGGCGACGCCGTGGAGATGCGGGTCGAGGGCCGCCGCCGCGCCGCGCTGCGCCATGCCCATTCGGCGACCCATCTGCTGCACGAGGCGCTGCGCCGCCGGCTCGGCGAGCATGTCACCCAGAAGGGCTCGCTGGTGGCGCCCGACCGGCTGCGCTTCGACTTCAGCCATCCCAAGGCGCCGACACCGGCGGAACTGCGCGCGGTCGAGGCCGAGGTCAACATGCGGGTGCGCCGCAACGCCGACGTCACCACCCGCTACATGACGCCGGACGAGGCGGTCGCCGCCGGCGCCCTGGCGCTGTTCGGCGAGAAATACGGCGACGAGGTTCGGGTGGTGTCGATGGGCGGTCGCGATGCGACCGAGCAGGGCGAGCGCAGCTTCTCGACCGAACTATGCGGCGGCACCCATGTGGCGCGCACCGGCGATATCGGCCTGTTCAAGCTGATCGGCGAGGGCGCGGTCGCCGCCGGGGTGCGGCGGATCGAGGCGCTGACCGGGGCCGCGGCCGAGGAGCATGTGGTCGAGCAGGAAACCCTCGTGCACAAGGCGGCGGCGGCCCTGAAGGCCCTGCCGGCGGAGCTGCCGGCCCGGGTCGCGGCGCTGATGGAGGACAAGCGCCGGCTCGAGCGCGAGCTGGCCGAGACCCGCAAGCAGATGGCGACCGGCGGCGGGCGCGCCGGGGTCGCGGCGGAAACCAAGACCGTCGGCGGCGTCGCCTTCGTCGCGCGCAAGCTGGATGACGTGCCGGCGCGCGAGCTGAAGTCGATCGCCGACGACCTCAAGAAGCAGCTCGGCTCCGGCGTCATCGCCATCGTCGGCACCCACGAGGGCAAGGCCGCCAACGTGGTGGCGGTGACCAGCGACCTCACCGGCCGCTTCGACGCGGTCAAGCTGGTGAAGATCGGCGTCGCCGAGCTGGGCGGCCAGGGCGGCGGCGGCCGCCCCGACATGGCCCAGGGCGGCGGCCCCAACGCGGCCAATGCCGAAGCTGCGCTGGCGGCGATCGAGAAGGCGGTGGCGGCGGCGTAAGGCCGCAGCGACCCTCACCCCCACCCTCTCCCACAAGCGGGAGAGGGGGCCACCGAGTCAGGATGCCGCTGCAGTGTCCCCTCTCCCGCGGACGCGGGAGAGCGACTGTGTTGTCGGTCAAGCGATTTGCCAAGGCTTTTGGTCTCGG